>NZ_JAMDGS010000010.1:0-447006 GCF_028657055.1 Pseudomonas aphyarum | reverse complement strand
ACCAATTTGTCGGGGTCAGTCCACTCCGCGTGGGAACGATCATCTGAGGCTCGTCCTTACCAGCGCATCCGAATGCCGAGGCTGCCAATCAATCCGTTCAGGTCGTTGTCATCCACATCGCTGCTGTAATCGGCGCTGACGTACAGGCTCACCGCCGGCGTCATTCTCGCCACCAGTCCCAGTCCGACTTCCACCGTCGAGGACTTGCGGCTGCTGCTGATCTTGTCCACCTGATCCAGCGTCACCGTGTTGCCGGTATAAACCGTGTGCCACAAGTTTGTGCGCACGTAGGGTTCGACCGGCAGGCCGTTCAGATCGTAGCTACCTTTCAAGCGTGCACCGACCCGGCCGCTCCACGATGAAATGTCGCTGGAAGACGCATTGCCCGAGCCCGCATAGGGCGTGTCCAGGGTAATGCGCTGGTTGATCAATTGCGCCTGCGGTTCAACCACCCAGTTTTCACCCAGACCGATCGGGAATCCGCCTTCCACCGACAGCGTCATCGCGCTGCCTTCGGTGGCCAGGCGTGCGCCTTGCTCGTTACGGCTGAAACCGCTGACCCGGCCGCCACTGGCCGACAGGTCGACGTGCCAGCCCTGCGGGCCGATCAGGCTGTAGTAAGCGCCCAGGCTCTGGCCTTGCAGGTTGAGGGTGTCGGTGTTCGGGTCGGCGAGGGCGCGGCTGGTGATCAGACCGTTGCTGTTGCCCTGAATCTGACTGACCCCGCCGATCAGGCCAACCTGTTGGGTGTGGCCGCTGCTGCTTTTCAGGGTCAGCACGGCGGGGCCCTTGAAGTCGCCGGTGCCGGGCGTGGCAAAACCCGGGCTGAGGACGTCGGTTTGCGCCTGGCGGGACGTCTGTCCGTAGAGTTGATCCCAGGCCGAGGGGGCGAGGTCTTCGGTAATCAGGTTTGTCCCGCGCAGATCCCGCTGTGGGCTCAGCCGTTGCGGGCCCGGGGTCACGACCGTGGCGGGGAGAGTCATGACGGGAATGTCCTGGCGATACCAGGGTGTCGCCTCGTCCGCCACAGGACCCGCCTGCGCCTCCATGGACGAGCACAGCAAGATAGAACTTGAAACAGTGCAGAAGGTGATTTTGATCTCTTGTGAGGTGAGTGAAGTTTTCATGGAGGTCTACCTTGCTAGCGCACGCGGTATCTCGCCTTGGCGTCTCTCCTACCCCGAACGAGGGGCGACCGAATGGAGCGAGGCGAGCCCGTGGCCGCCCGTTTTGACGAGTGACCTGAGGTTCGCCCCGAGTAGTATTTCCGGGGGTAGTAAGGTAGAGCTAAGAAGACCCGAGCCCTTGCGTCAAGAAATTGGACGATGAGCGGTCGAGTCAAAACGGGTGATGCAAGTTTTTGTTTTTGCGCATTTATCTAAGTGCTTGTTTGTAGAGCCAATGGCTGCGAAAACCGCGAGGCAGAGACGTTTCGCAACCGACAGTCGGTCTGCGAAACCGGGCTTGGCGACCGGTTTCGCATCGTTGCGCTGGTAACGACAGCTGTCAGTATCGCGCTACAAATGCACTTCAACCGCCAGCGGCAAATGATCCGAAAGATGCGTCCACGGTTTGTTGCCGAGGATCTGCGGGTCGTGGCTGCTGGCATTGCGCAGGTAGACCCGATCCAGTCGCAGCAACGGGAACCGTGCGGGGTAGGTCTTGGCCGGGCGGCCGTGATGACGTTCGAAGGCTTCGTGCAGGTAGTCGCGGCGGGCGAGGGCGACGTTGCCCTGCAACTGCCAGTCATTGAAGTCGCCGGCGATGATCACCGGCGCATCGTCGGGCAGCGATTCGAGCAACTGGCAGAGCAGCTGCAACTGCAGTTGCCGATGGCTTTCGAGCAGGCTCAGGTGCACGCAGATGGCATGCACTTCGGCATGCCCCGGTACATCCAGTACGCAATGCAACAGGCCGCGGCGTTCCGGGCCGGTGATCGAGACGTCGAGGTTGCGGTATTCGCGGATCGGGTATTTCGACAACAGGGCGTTGCCGTGATGGCCATCGGGATACACCGCATTGCGGCCGTAGGCAAAGTCGCTCCACATGCTGTCGGCGAGGAACTCGTACTGCGAGGTCTGCGGCCATTCGTTGTAGCGGCTGGAATGCCGCTCGTGTTCGCCCACCACTTCCTGCAGAAACACCAGATCGGCCGAGGTGCTGCGCACCGCTTCACGCAGCTCCGGAAGGATGAAACGTCGATTGAGCGCGGTGAAACCCTTGTGCGTATTGACCGTCAGCACCCGCAGGCGATGGATGGCGGACGGGGTCGAGGTCTGTGCGTCGACGGCATGACGCTTGGGATCGCTGGACACGTTCACTCCTCTGAATCATGACTGCCTGTTCATGCGACTGATCCGGGCGCGGGCAGTTCACTTTGAGTGGCTGCCCGCGCCCGACGGATCGTCAATCGACGAAGACGATCTCGTAGGGCAGGCGCATGCGCTCCAGAATCGACTTGGGCAGCAGCGGCGCGATACCGATCGCCGGTTCGCCATTGAGCTGACTGGCGTAGGCGTGGGTGGCGTGGCTCTTGCGCGCGACGGTCCAGGTGTCGAGGCGCAGCTTGCGCGCGCGATGCCACGGAATCTGCGCCTGATCCCGTTCCGGCCAGTGCCAGGCCCAGACCGGCACATCGTGGTAGGTGGCGCCGACTTGTTTTGCCGCTTTGGCGCTGGCCCGGCCGACCACTTCATGATCGGCGGTGCCGTCTTCGCGCCAGGTGCTGAACACCACATCACCGGGGCGCAGGTAGCGGGCGATGAAGTCGGTCAGTTGGGTTTCCTGGTCGAGCAGGGCTTTGTCGGTGAAACCGCCGCGTACCCATTTCAGGCTGTGCATCGGCAAGCCCAGACGGCGCAGCGCCTCGACGCTTTCCTGCGGGCGGAACACGCTCAGGCGTTTCTCCGACCACTGACGCGAGCCCGGATGACTGGCGCTGCCATCGGTGATCGACAGTAGTTGCAAGGGATGTCCGAGGCTGGAAAGCAGTTGCAGCAGGCCACCGCAAGTGACCACTTCATCGCCGGGGTGCGGGGCGATGACCACGGCACGGGCACCGGGTGGCACCAGAGTGTGAGTGTTGATGACGGGGATGTTGTCGAGCTGCGGTGCACTGTTCCAGATCTGCGCCGGCAGGCCGCTCTCGCTGAGGGATAACGGTTTCATGAGTGATACGTCCTTGTTATGTCTCGCCCTCAGTCGCCCAAACGCTGGTGATACCAGGTGTGTGCGACCCGTGAAGGCTGGTGGATAGCCCGGCAGCGCTCCGAACCCTGGATTGCTGCGCAGCAGAGTATTGCTCAAGACGGGCGGTTCGTCGCGTCACAGATCAACCTGATCCGCTTTTTTTTATTCAGTCTGTGCCAACTGTCGCAGATAGTCGCCAAAACCGCCGCGTGCGCGGCTGTCCAGACGGGCGCTGGTGATGACTTGCGGACGATGACTCCAGGCGATGCTGGCCCCTGACCGCTCAAGTTGACGCACCAGCTGCACGTCCTCATCGCAGGACAACGGTTCGAAGCCGCCGGCGCGGACGTAGGCTTGCGCGCTGACGCCCAGATTGGCGCCATGGATGTGCCGGTGGCCTTCGCAGGCCCGGTAATCGCGGTGATAGCGAATCTGCGCCGCTTCATCGAACCCGTCATGCCACCGGTCAACGGTCACCGTGCCGCACACGGCATCGGTGCCCAGCCCCAGTTGCGCCACCAGCCAGTCCTCGGCAACGCGGCTGTCGGCGTCGGAGCAGGAAATCCAGCGCGCACCGCGTTCAAGCAATTGCTGCGCACCGATGGCCCGCGCCTGGCCGACATTGCGCGCTTCGATGCTC
Source organism: Pseudomonas aphyarum (assembly GCF_028657055.1). Taxonomy (NCBI): domain Bacteria; kingdom Pseudomonadati; phylum Pseudomonadota; class Gammaproteobacteria; order Pseudomonadales; family Pseudomonadaceae; genus Pseudomonas; species Pseudomonas aphyarum. Next base: position 443,177 of record NZ_JAMDGS010000010.1, on the reverse strand, counting down.
AACGCTTGCACCGGATACTGGCTGACGATGTGCGCCGAACGATCGGTGCAACTGTCCAGCACCACCAGGATTTCCACCGGTTCACCCGCCAGCATGGGATGTCCGCCAGCCCGCAAGGCGGCGTGCAGACAGTCATCAAGCCATTCTTCTTCGTTGTGCGCAGGAATCAGGATGCCAATCATCGCAACCCCTCCAGCGCGGCCACCGAGCGGGGTTCGCGGCTCCAGACTTCCAGCAGGAAATCCGCTTCCTGATGCAGTACCAGTCGCGGCAGGTGCAACTGTTCGTGAATCAGGTCGTGAACCTGTCGCGCATTGAGCGGGCAACCTTCGATGGGCGGGCGCCAGTGACAGGCCAGTAATTGTCCGTCCGCGGTCAATGAATCGCTGATGCGACGGATGACCTCTGTCAGATCCTGCCGGTCCAGGTAGTAGCCGATTTCGCTAAAGACGATCAGATCGAATTTTTCCTCGGGCCAGTCGCCCGGCAAGCGACCATGACGCACCTCCGTGTGGTCGAACGGGCTCAGCCGGGTACGTGCCAGATTGGCTGCGGCAGCGCTGGTGTCGCAGCACAACAGCCGGTCGCAGCGTTCGGCCAGCGCCGCACTCAGTTCACCGTTGGCGCACCCGGGCTCGAAGATGGCCCGGTAGTGCGGCCGGGGCAGGGCCGCCAGGGTTACGAGACGTTTGCGTTGTTCGTACCAGCGCTGGCGAAATCCCCACGGGTCGTTATTGCCGGCGAACAGGCCTTCGAAGTAGCGATCCTCGACACTCATAAGAAGATCACCTCGAACGGTTGCAGCAGTCGATCGATGACATAGGGTTTGAGCACCGGAGCCAGGCCCGCGTCGGGATCGCCCTCAAGCTGGCTGGCGAACGCATGCGCCGCATGACGCTTGCGCGCGACCTGCGCCGGGCTGAGCAGGATTTTGCGCGCCCGCTCCCACGGCACGATGGCGTCTTCGGGCGTTGCCCAGTGCCAGGTCCAGACCGGCAGTTCGTGGCAAATCGCGCCTACGCGGCGCGCCGCCTCGACGCTGGCGCGGCCGACGGCTTCGTGGTCGCTGTGGCCGTCTTCGCGCCAGGTGGTGAAGATCACGTCGTCGGGTTGCAGGTAGCGGGTCAGGTATTGGCACAGCATCGATTCGCGCGCGGCGACCTGGGTGTCGGGGAAGCCGCCGCGCAGCCACTGCAACTGGTGCATGGGCAGGCCGAGGCGACGCAGGGCCTCGGCGGACTCCTGCGGGCGCACCACGCTCAGGCGCTCCACCGGCCAGCGATCCGAACCCGGATGACTGGCGCTGCCATCGGTGACCGAGATCAGTTGCAGGGTACGTCCCGCCTCAGCGAGACGTTGCAGCAGTCCGCCGCAACCGAGCACTTCATCGTCCGGGTGCGGCGCGATTATCACGGCACGCGACCCTGGCGGCACCAGATCGAGAACGTCGATGCTGTCTACCGCCGCCAGATGCCGTGAGCCCTGCCATTCATGCAGGGAGGTTCCTTCGCCGACGATCGGATTGCGTTTCACAGGGCCCAGCTCGCGCGCGGTTGCTGCGCGATCAGTTGGCCCAGTGCTGCCAGATCACGTTCGGCGTGGCTCTGGCGCAGATACACCGGCAGGTCGGCCGCCAGACGGGCAAAGTGAGGATCCTTGCAGAACGGCCCGGCGCCGAGGGCCCGACCGGTCTCGCGGATCACCTGCTCGGCGGCATCCTCGACCACGGCGCGTACGCGGCGGGCCAGCAACTCGGCGTTGCTGTGGGGATGGCTGTCGATGTCCAGGGCACTGACGCGCAGCGCTTGAGCTGCGCCGTGCAAGGCGCTGTCGACGGCGCCGAGACTGGCCAGCGCGTGGGGTTCTTCACCTCGCGCACATTGTTGGCGCAAGCGTTCGCCGATCTCCCTCGCAGCGCCGTACCAGCACGCGGCGATGCCGATCCCGCCGTGCCAGAAACCCGGACGTTGCAGGTAGTCGCCGGGGTCGCCAATCGCCTGGGCCTCGACATCATCGAACAGCACCTCGACGCTGCCGGTGGCGGCCATGCCGACCGCTTGCCAGCCTTGATCGGTCACGGTCACGCCCGGTTGATCGAGGGCCACGGCCACCAGTTGCTGACGATCATCTTCATCCCACGCCGTGAGCAGGGCGTGACTGAGCACTGCCGCACCGGAGCACCAGGCCTTGCGCCCGTTCAAGCGCACCAGTTGCCCCGAACGGCTGACCCGAACCCGCGCCTGCGGTGGTTCGGCCGCCCACATGCCCCACGTGCTGCCGGGCGTCGGCGAGCCACCGAGTTGCTCGATGATCGCCAGCGCATCGGTATGGCCTTCGTAAAGTTTGCACAGTCCCAGGTCATGCCCGCCGACCTCGGACAGCCGTTGCCAGCGCTCCAGCGTACGACCACTACCGGGCAATGGCAGACGGTCGAGGCCGGCTTCGACCATTTCCCTCAGACACGTGCCGAGGGCAGCTGTGTCGCAGTAATCCGGCGCGTGCCGTGAGAGATAGCCGGGCAAGTCCATGTCAGTCCTCTTCTTCGCGTTGCAGCTCGAACAGCAGCAGCGAGCGGCCGGTGACCGAGTACTCGTGGCCGAACGTGAAGCGTTCCTGCCCGCGGATCGATGGCTGGTTGGTGTCGATCATGCAGGTCCAGAAACTGCCTTCAGGCACTTCCGGCAAGGTGAAGTTGACGATGTCGTGATGGGCGTTGACCACCAGCAGCAGCGTGGCGTCGGCGCCCTTGCGGCGAATCCCGGTTTCCTGTGCGCGACCGTCGAGCAACATACCCATGCAGCGGTTGTGCGCGTCATGCCAGTGTTCGGTGGTCATCTCGGTGGCGTCCGGCGCGAGCCAGGTGACGTCCTTGACCCCGATGTCCTCGTTGTATTCGCCGACCAGAAAACGCCCGCGCCGCAGGATCGGGTAAGCCAGGCGCAATTTGATCAGGCGTTTGACGAATTTCAGCAGCGCCTTGCCGTCCTCGCTCAGGTCCCAGTTGACCCAGCCGATTTCGCTGTCCTGGCAATAGGCGTTGTTGTTGCCGTCCTGAGTGCGGGCGAATTCGTCACCGGCGACCAGCATCGGCGTGCCTTGGGACAAGAGCAGGGTGGCGAAGAAATTGCGCATCTGCCGGAGGCGCAGCGCATTGATTTCCGGATCGTCGGTGGGGCCTTCGACGCCGTGGTTCCAGGACAGGTTGTTGTTGCTGCCGTCCTGATTGTTTTCGTCGTTGGCCTCGTTGTGCTTGTCGTTGTAGGACACCAGATCGTTGAGGGTGAAACCGTCGTGGGCGGTGACGAAATTCACCGACGAATAAGGCCGCCGGCCGCGCTGGTTGAACATTTCGCCGGAGGCGGTCATGCGGCTGGCGAAGTCGGCGAGCTGGCCGTCGTCGCCTTTCCAGAACGCGCGCACGGTGTCGCGGAACTTGTCGTTCCACTCGACCCAGCCCGGCGGGAAGTTGCCCACCTGATAACCGCCGGGACCACAATCCCAGGGCTCGGCGATCATTTTCACCTGACGCAGTACCGGGTCCTGACGGCAGGCGACGAGGAAACTGTGGCGTTCGTCGAAACCGTCGTGATAGCGGCCAAGGATGGTCGCCAGATCGAAACGGAAGCCGTCGACGTGCATTTCGCTCGCCCAGTAGCGCAACGAGTCGGTGACCATTTGCAGCACGCACGGATGGCTCAAATCGAGGGTGTTACCGGTGCCGGAATCGTTGATGTAGAAGCGCTTGTCGTCCGGCATCAAACGGTAGTACGAGGCGTTGTCGATCCCGCGCATCGACAGGGTCGGGCCTTGCTCGTTGCCTTCGGCGGTGTGGTTGTAGACCACGTCAAGAATTACTTCGAGATTGGCGTCGTGCAGGTGCGCGACCATCTCCTTGAACTCGGCAATCTTGCCGCTGGCCAGGTAGCGCGGGTCCGGGGCGAAGAACGCGATGCTGTTGTAACCCCAGTAATTGGTCATGCCTTTGTGCAGCAGGTGCTGGTCATTGACGAAGGCGTGGATCGGCAACAGCTCGACGGTCGACACGCCGAGTTTGCGGATGTGTTCCAGCACATCGTCGACCATCAGCCCGGCAAACGTCCCGCGCACGTTCTCCGGCACCGAAGGGTGGCGCATGCTGATGCCGCGCACGTGGGTCTCGTAAATGATGGTCTTGTCCCACGGCACGCTGACGCGATGGTCATGGCCCCAGGTGTGCGCCGGGTCGATGACTTTGCACTTGGGGACGAAGGGCGCGCTGTCGCGCTCGTCGAAGCTGAGGTCGGCGTCCGGGTGGCCGATGGTGTAGCCGAACAGCGCTTCGGACCATTTCAACTGGCCGACCAGTTGTTTGGCGTACGGGTCGATCAGCAATTTGTTGTGGTTGAAGCGGTGGCCGTTGGCCGGGTCGTACGGGCCGTAAACCCGGTAGCCGTAGATCAGCCCTGGATGCGCATCGGGCAGGTAACCGTGGTAGATCTCGTCGGTGTATTCCGGCAGCTCGATGCGTTCGAGTTCGACTTCGCCAGCATCGTCGAAAATGCACAGTTCGACTCGGGTGGCGTTGGCGGAAAACAGCGCGAAGTTCACCCCCAGACCATCCCAGGTCGCGCCGAGCGGGAAGGGCAGGCCTTCACGGATGCGCGAGGGTTCGGCGTGCGCGGCGGGCTCGGCTTTCTTTGGACGGGTCATAGGTGCTCCTGCAAAAAATCGGGGGTGGTCATTTTTCGAGGACGAGTGCGCCCTCGGTGGCGGGCTAACCCGCCACACGGTCGTTCAGTTCAACGGTTCGGGACGCGTCAGACCGCTGGCGGCTTGCGCGGCGCGCGGGGCTTTTTCTCGGCGGCTTTTTCGCCCGGGGGAATGACCTTGGCGGCACTGGCTGGTTTGGCCTTGGCCGTCGTGGCCTTGGGCTTGGCGGCGGGCGCCTGGCCATCGACGGCTTTGCCGGTGGCGGTCTTGCCGGCGGTTTTACTGCCGGCAGCCTTGGGCGATTTTTTCGGTGCCAGCGCTTCGGACTCGGCCAGTTTGCGCGCCATCTCCCAGTGGCGCGATTCCTGGCCTTCGGGTTTACCTTCGGATTCCCAGATCTGATAGGCGAATTCGCGGATGCGTTTATCGTCGGTACTCATCGCAATGCTCCTGGACTGAACTCATGCTGCTAGACGTGTTGGATAAGCAGATTGACCGGGAAATCCCCCAGCGCGGCGCTGACGTGCAGCTCCCTGTTTTTTGTGACTGCGCTGCTTGAAAAAAGTCCCTTCAGATTTTCGTCAGAGGCGTCGAACGGTAAAACCACCCGTGTATCGCCCCAGCGCAGCGCATCGACCCTTGGCAGGGCACTGTTTTCCAGCAGTGTTGCGCAACGGATCGGTACGATCACGATGACCCGTTGCCCCCCATGCTCGCGGGCAAACGCGAGCACGTTGTGCGCCTGGCTGCCCAGCACCTCGAGGGCCTGGTACGAACCGCGACGGAACAATTCGCTGTGTTCGGTGCGCAACTGCAGCACCTGGGCGATCAAGGCCTGCTTGATTCGCCCGTCCCGCCAACCCGACAACAGTTCCTCTGCGGGCGTCGCCGTCAGGGTCTGTTCGCGCAGGCCGTAGTCCACCGGCCGGCGATTGTCCGGATCGACCAGACTGAAATCCCAATACTCGTTGCCCTGATACAGATCCGGCACGCCCGGCACGGTCATGCGCAGCAAGGTTTGCGCCAGACCGTTAAGGGCGCCGGCCGCAGCGATGCTGTTGACGGTCTTGGCCAGCGCCCCGCGCAGCAGTTCGCCTTCGGGGGCCAGCAGCAATTGTTCGGTGAACGCTTGAGCGGCGTTTTCGTATGCCTCGTTCGGCGCGCTCCAGCTGCTTTGCAGCTTGGCTTCGCGCAGGGCTTTCTGCTGCCACTGCCAGACACGTTTGGCGTAGTCGGCGAAACCGGCCTGATCGTCGTCGCGCAGGTCCAGCGGCCAGCTGCCGAGCAGCGCCTGATAGAGGATCAATTCGTCCGCCGACGACGGCAGTTGATCGTCATGGCGCAGCGGGCGGGCGAGGGCGCGCCACAACTCGATCTGTTCGGCGTACCAGTGGCTGCGTTCGCTGAGCACGGCCACCCGCGCGCGGGTGTCTTCGCCGCGTTTGTGGTCGTGGGTGGCGGTGGCCAGCAGGTTGTCGGGAAAGCTCGCCAGACGTTGCAGGTTCACCGCGTGAAAGTCGCTGACCGGCGCGCTGAACTGCTCGGTGTTGTAGCCGACGTCATTGCGCGACAGCAGCACCGCCGAGCGATACAGCGCGGTGTCTTCCACCGCTTTGGCGGCGGCCGGCGAGGTGAGTTGCTGAAAACGCACGCAGGCATGCTTCAGGATTTTGCGCGAACGGCCACGGGGTTTGCGCCGCCATGGCTGGCCGCCAAGCCAGCCAGCTACGGAGTCCAGCACTGGCCAATCGGCTTCACTTAATGCCTGCCGCGCCCCGTCCATGGCCTGCTGGAAAAACACTTCGTCCCGCGCCGAGCGGCCCATCGGGGTGATGTAGGTGCGATAGACCGGGAAGTGCACGATCAGCGCCTGCAACACCCGGCGGATCGAACCGAGCGTGAGGTCGCGGGTCATCAGGTCATCGCGCGCCACTTGCAGCAGGGCCTGGGCGACGCTTTCGCAATCGCTGGCCAGCGAGCCGTTGAGGATCTGTTGGCGCGCCAGTTGCGCTTCTTCGATGAACGCGGCGGGGCGTTCGGTGCGGCGTTTCCACAAATCGCCGAGCACATGTTCGCCGTCCGGATCGTGTTGCAGCAGCGACAGCTGGTTCATGAATTCATAACCGGTGCTGCCGTCCACGGACCAGTCGGTGGGCAGGGTTTCGCCATCGCCAAGAATCTTCTCGACGTAGATCGGCAAGTGTCGGCCCGGTGCCAGGTGGTCGAGGCGGCGGCGCAATTTGCGGCAGTAGCTGCGCGGGTCGGCGAGGCCGTCGATGTGGTCGATGCGCAGGCCGTCGATCAGGCCTTCGCCGATCAACTGGAAAATCTTGCCGTGAGTGGCCTCGAACACCGCCGGGCGCTCGACCCGCAAACCGCCGAGTTCGTTGATGTCGAAGAAGCGCCGCCAGTTGATGTCATCCGCCGCCGTGCGCCAGCTCGCCAGGCGATAGCTTTGCCGTTCCAGTAACTGATGCAGGCGCTGAAAACCGTCTTCGGTCTTCGAATCGTAGTGGGTCAGGTTGCGCTGGATAGCCTCGAGGATCTGCGGGTCGCTGGCCAGTTGCTGGAGTTCTTCCTTGAGCGGGATGGCCAGCGAGCGGGCGTCGGTCTGATAACTGAGCGCGCTGAAGCGGTTGGCGAGGGCCTTGAGCGCTTCGTTTGAGGCGTCATCGGATTTGAGCAGTTCGCCGTAATCGCCGGGGCAGATCGGGAAGTGATGTTCGTAATGCTCGACGTGGAAGGTGCCGCTCTCGGCGTTGAACACCAGCGGCAGGGTCGCGTCCTGTAGCGCGACGCCGTAATCGCTGCCGAGAAACGGCAGCAGCAACTGACCTTCCATCAACGGGTCGGGCGAGTGCCACTGAATGTCGAAGAATTCGCCGTAGGGGCTAAGACGGCCCCATTCCAGCAGATCGAGCCACCACGGGTTGTCACCGCCACCGACCGCCATGTGATTGGAGACGATGTCGAGGATCAGCCCCATGCCGTGTTCGCGCAGGCTGGCGACCAGACGGCGCAAGGCCGGCTCGCCACCGAGTTCCGGATTGACCCGGGTCGGGTCGACCACATCGTAACCATGCATCGAGCCTGCGCGGGCGGCGAGCAGCGGCGAGGCATAAATGTGGCTGATACCGAGTCGGGCGAAGTACGGCACCAACGGCACGGCTTGATCCAGGGTAAAACCGCGATGAAATTGCAGGCGAACCGTGGCGCGCAGTGTCTGGATAGGCAGTGCACTCATCGGTCACGCTCGGCTGCCTGAAGACGCGCGCAAGCCAGCAATTCCAGGCGCCTTGCTGCATCCACGCCATCGAGCAGCGCCTCGCTGGTGCCCGGCAAGCGCCGCGCCCAGTTCGGGTGGGTGTCGATGGTGCCGGGCAGGTTGGCCTGTTCGTCGAGCCCCAGCGCATCTTCCAGTGGCAACAGCACCAGCGGCGCGCGGGTGTGGCCAAGGAAACGCACAGCGGCGTCCACCACCTGATCGGCCTCGTGGGATTCCTCGCGAAAATTCTGCGGGTCCTGACTCAGGGCGCCGCGCAGGCCTTCACGCTCGCGTTCGCGGTAACGGCGCCAGTCGATTTCGCCGTTGGCGTCGATCAGCCCGAGCCGCGCATTCCAGTCGATGTCGCGGCCATGCCACCAGCCGTTGAGGGTCGGCAGATCGTGGGTGCTGGTGGTGGCCAGCGCATTGTCTGGCCAGTCGAGGATCGGTTTGAAATGGGTGTTGTCCTGCTCGAACAACAGCACGCGCATCCCAAGCATGGCCCGGGCGATGAGTTTTTCCCGCAGACCGTCGGGCACGGTGCCGAGGTCTTCGCCGAGCACGATCGCTTGATGGCGATGGGATTCGAGGGTCAGCAGACGCAACAGGTCATCGACCGGGTAATACAGGTAGGCGCCGTCCGCCGGGACCGCGCCGTTGGGGATCACCCACAACCGTTGCAGGCCCATGACGTGGTCGATGCGCAGCCCGCCAGCGTGGGCGAAGTTGGCGCGCAGCATGTCAATGAACGCGCGAAAGCCGTTGCGCATCAGACCTTCAGGCGAGAACGCAGAAATGCCCCAGCCCTGACCCGAGCGATTGAGAATGTCCGGTGGCGCGCCGACGGTCAGTGAGGCCAGCAGTTCGTCCTGAAAACTCCAGGCCTGACTGCCGGCACCGTCGGCACCTACCGCCAGGTCGGCGATCAGGCCGATGCCCATGCCGGCGCTGCGGGCGGCGGTCTGGGCGCGTTCCAGGCAGCGGTGGATCAACCATTGGCAGAACGCGAAGTAACTGATGCGCTCGGCGTATTCCTCGGCAAACGCGCCGAGGGCGGCGCCGCGCGGGTCGTGCCAGTGTTCCGGCCATTGGCGCCAGTCGAGGTTTTCGCCACGGGCGGCGCGCATTTCCTGAATGGCTTCGAAGCGGCAGTGGTTTTCCAGCGCTTCGGCGCCGGCATCACGGAAGCTGGAGAAGTCCGCATGCAATGGGTGTTCGCCGCTGATGAAGCCGTCGTACAAGGCTTGCAGCAGTTTCAGTTTGGCTTCGGCGGCTTTCGGCCAGTCGATCAGTTTCAGGTTTTCCAATTGCTCGAACTGATCGGTCAGGCCGGCCGCGTCAATCGCATCGCGCAGGGCACGCTCGCCGAGGATCGCGCCGGGTGCGGCGTACAGCGCATTGAGAAACAGCCGACTGGACGGCGAGTAGGGGCTGTAGCGCCCGGTATCGGCGCTGAACATCGCGTGCAACGGGCTGATCGCCAGGGCATCGGCGCCGCGTTCGCCGGCCACTCGGGCCAGCTCTTCCAACGCCTGGGTGTCGCCAAAACCGCCATCGCCGGGGCGGCGCAAGCCATAAAGCTGCACGCTCAGGCCCCACGCGCGAGGGATCGGGCTGTCCACCGCGTCACCCACGCTGAAGCAGCGTTCCGGTGCCACGGCCAGAGTGAATTGTTGATCGGCGATGTGCACTTGCTGGTAGCCGACCGGAATTTCGCCGGGCAGCACGGCCTCGGCATCCAGCTTGAGGCTCAGGTGCGAGCCGTCTTCAAGGTGAATCTCGCAAGGGGTATCGGGTTCGAAATAACGGGCCAGATCCAGGCCCACGCCGACGTCGGCGGTGAGCAGCGGCGGCAGATGGCGGTTTTCCTGCACCTGTTGCAGTTCGAGCAGGCTGGCGTCGATTTCCTGGGCCGTTCCGGCCGGGTGACCGAGGCCGGTCAGAACATTGCGCAGCACCGCCGGGGCGACTTTTTGCGGGCGACCGTTGGCGTCGATCCAGTCGACGGCAAGGCCGGCTCGGCTGGCGAGAATTTCCAGTTGCGCATCGCTCATAGGCGCTCTCCATCCAGGGGTGGCAAAGGGGTTGCGGCCGTGAGGCTGACGAGCGCGCAATACGGTGGTAACAGGCCTTCGTTCGTGGATTCTGCGGCGGGCGGATGTTGCAAGCGCCACACCGCATCGGCCTGTGGAGGGTTGACCACTGGCTTGTCGCTGAGGTTCAGGTCGATTCGCAGTTCACTGCCATCGCCCAGGCGCCAGCGCGCACTGACGGCGCCACGGTCAAGCAACGTGGCCCCGAGGGCCTGGGTGCCGGACAGGTTCGGAATGATGTATTGATGGCGCAGCTGCAACAGTTGGCGGTACAGCGCCAACGTTGCCTGCTGTTTCGGCGTGCCGCTGCCGATCAATCGCGGTTGCGAGGCATGGAAGGTCTGTTCGGCGTTGGGGTCGGGAATCTGCTCGCGCTTGTGCGGATCGGTGAAGGCGCTGAAAGCTGCGAATTCATTGCGCCGACCTTCGCGCACCAGTTTCGCCAGTTCGTCATGGTGGCTGGTGAAAAACAGAAACGGTTGCTCGGCGGCGTATTCATCGCCCATGAACATCAGCGGAATCATCGGTGACAGCAACAGCAAAACGGTTGCGGCCTCGACGGCACGCGGGTCGGCCAATTGGTGCAAACGCTCGCCAAACGCGCGGTTGCCGATCTGGTCGTGGTTCTGCAGGAACAATACGAAGGCCGTGGACGGTAAGTGCTCGCTGGGCTCGCCCCGAGGTTCGCCGTGACGGGTGATATGACCCTGAAACACGAAGCCCTGACTCAGGCAGCGCGCCAATTGACGAGTGGGTTGCAACGCGTAGTCCGCGTAGTAGGCGTCCGTTTCGCCGGTCAGCAACACGTGCAGGGCGTTGTGGCCGTCGTCGTTCCACTGCGCGTCGTAGTTTTCCTCCAGCAGGCTCGACTGGTTCAGCTCGTTCTCGATGGTCAGCCATACATGGCGGGACGGGTCGATCTGGCTACGTACGCGTTGCGCCAGTTCAGGCAGAAAGTCGGGACTTTCGATTGCGTGCACCGCATCCAGGCGCAGTCCGTCGAAACGGTATTCGAGCAGCCACATCAGCGCGTTTTCGACGAAGAAGTCCCGCACTTCGCGACGGCGAAAGTCGATGGCTGCGCCCCACGGTGTGTGTTTGTCTTCGCGGAAAAAGCCCTTGGCGTAGCGATGCAGGTAATTGCCGTCGGGGCCGAAGTGGTTGTAGACCACGTCGAGAATCACCGCCAGGCCATAACCGTGGGCGCTGTCGATCAAATGTTTGAGTTGTTCCGGCGTGCCGTAACTGGCCTGCGGCGCGTAGTGCAGCACGCCGTCGTAGCCCCAGTTGCGATCACCGGGGAACTGCGCGATCGGCATCAGCTCGATGGCGGTGATGCCCAGCCCGGCCAGACGCGCCAGATGCTGCTCGACTTCGGCAAACCCGCCGAGCGCACCGACATGCAATTCGTAGATCACCGCTTCATTCCACGGCCGACCTTGCCAGGTCGTGTTGCGCCAGGAATAGAGGTGCGGATCGACCACCACGCTGTGGCGGTCGAGGTCACCGTCCTGCGCCCTGGAGGCCGGGTCGGGCACCTCCAGTTCGCCATCGATGTTGAAACGGTAGCGGCTGCCGGCGGGGCAGCGGGTCTTGATGACAAACCAGCCATCGCCTTGGGGCAACATGGGAAGGGACTGGCCGTTGTCCAGCTCGACGCTGACGTAAAACGCATCCGGCGCCCACAACGCGAATTGCGTGTGGTCGGCATCCAGCATGATCGCGCCGTGTGGCCAGCTTTCAGGTGTCCGTGACGGCATCGTTGAAAACCTCCCTGGTTATTTGTGGTGCGTTTTACCCAGCGCCTTGGCCACCAGTTGTTCGTAGAGTTCGGCGTAGGGTTCGACCGCCTTGCACCAGTTGAAAGGTGCGGCCATCGCCCGGCAACGCATGGCGTGCAGCAGGTCCGGGAAAGCAAACACCTTGAACGCGCGGCTCAGGGCTTCGCGGTAGCTGTCCGCGGTCGATTCGTTGAACAGGAAACCGGTGACACCGTTTTCAATGGTGTCGGCCAGCCCGCCGGTGTTGCGCGCCACCGGCAGCGAGCCGAAGCGCTGGGCGTACATCTGGCTCAGACCGCACGGTTCATAACGCGATGGCATCAGCAGGAAATCGCTGCCGGCGAACATGCGTCGGGCGTCGGTTTCATTGAAGCCGATGCGCACGCCGATCTGGCCGGGGAAGCGCAGCGCCAGTTCGCGCATGGCCTGTTCTTCTTCCGGCTCGCCACGGCCGATGATCGCGATCTGGCCACCGTTCTGCACGATGTATTCCGACACCGCTTCGGTCAGGTCCAGGCCTTTCTGATAGACCAGACGCGAGACCACGGCAAACAGCGGGCCTTCGGAGTCTTGCAGCCCGAACAGTTCGCGCACATGGGCGGCGTTGACGGCTTTGCCTTCCCAGTCACCGATGGCAAACGGTGCGAACAGATGCGGGTCGGTGGCCGCGTCCCAGCTTTCATCGATGCCGTTGGGGATGCCGCTGAGCAAACCTTGCTGGGTCTTGGCGGCAAGGAAACCGTCGAGGCCGCAGCCGAAATCCGGGGTGGTGATTTCCTGCGCGTAAGTGGCGCTGACCGTGGTGATGTGGCTCGAATAGGCCATGCCGGCCTTGAGGAACGACATCTTGCCGTAGAACTCCATGCCTTCCTGTTGCAGGGCATGGGCGGGAATCCCGAGTTCCGGGCACGAGCCGAGGCTGGTCACGCCTTGATAAGCGAGGTTGTGAATGGTGAACAGGGTCGGCGTGCGTTGCCCGCGCCAGTGCATATAGGCGGGCGCCAGCCCGGCCGGCCAGTCGTGGGCGTGCACCAGATCCGGGCACCAGTGGATTTGTGCGAGGTTGGCGGCGATATCGGCAGCGGCCAGGCCCAGTCGGGCGAAGCGGATGTGGTTGTCCGGCCAGTCGCGGCCGTTGTTGGCGCCGTACGGGCCGCCGTCGCGGGTGTAGAGTTCAGGGCAGATCAACACATAAATCACCAGACCGTCGGGCATGTCCATGCGCCCGATCTTGCAGGGCGGCAGCGCGGCGTGGCCACCCAGTTCGCCGATGATGTGGATCGGATTCTCGCTGTTCATCACTTGCGGGTAACCGGGGATCAACACCCGGACGTCATGCAGGTGCGCCATGGCGCGGGGCAGGGCGGCAGAAACGTCTCCCAGACCGCCGGTCTTCACCAGATCGGCGATTTCCGAGGTCACGAACAACACTTTCTTCTTGTTGGGGTTCTGACTGGCCACCGGGGTCAGCGTCTTGGTGCCCGGGACGTTGATCGACCGGCTGCCGGGAACGCTCACGGTGCTCGACTCGCCGACCGGCTGGTGAGCACGCTCTCCCTGAATATCCAATGCCGCACTGATCATATGAATCTCCCGTTTTGTTGATCTGATTCTTGTCTGGAACAAGCGATGTCCATGGCCGGATCCTGTGGCCGGGCGCAAACGCGCCACGCATCGGTGAGCAAACGCTACCCAACACGCGCAAGCAGAATGGGTGAGGGGACCATTGCAAGACTTGAACCAGTCGCTTTGGCCCTGCCTATCAGATGACACGTCGCGATCAGCAAAAGTTTCGACAAAATTTCCGCTTTGTGACCGGTCAGTTTTACCCCGCGAAAACCAGTCTAGGCCAGATCCTAGAGCGGGCCAGGCCAATCGGATGAATTGTTCGACAATCTGTTGCAGGCTCACGAAATCCGTGGCTTCGGGAGGGGGTACGCCCCGACGAAGTGCATGTTTGGCGGGGTCGATGATGCAAAATGGTGACTGGCCGGTCACGATTTCGGGCGCCGGGAAAGTGCGGGCGCACTGTTGCGGTGCGGACAGTTGTGTTGGCGGGCGAACAGCGGGTGCTGCTTCGCGGGCAGGGATTGCCCGCGAAGGCGAGGGGGTTCAGTTGAGCAGGCGGACGGGTTCCCCGGCTGACCAGGCTTGAATGTCTTCGATCATCTGCGAAAAGAACAACTCATAGTTCCGGCGGCTGACGTAACCGACATGCGGCGTGGCCAGCACGTTGTCGAGGGTGCGAAACGGGTGCAGGGCCGGCAGCGGTTCCTGATCGAACACGTCGAGGGCCGCACCGCCGAGGCGCTGTTTCTGCAAGGCTTTGATCAGCGCGGTTTCGTCGACAATCGGTCCGCGCGCGGTGTTGACCAGCAGCGCGGACGGCTTCATCCAGTCCAGCGCCTGGGCATCCACCAGGCCCCGGCTGCGGTCGCTGAGCACCAGGTGCACCGACAGCACGTCAGCCTGTTCGAACAACTGCTGCTTGCTGACATAAGTGACGCCGGCCTGTTCGGCGCGCTCGGCGGTGAGGTTTTCGCTCCAGGCGATGACGCGCATGCCGAACACCTGACCGAACTGCGCCACCCGCTGACCGATGCTGCCGAGCCCGAGAATGCCGAGGGTCTTGCCGTGCAGGTCGCCGCCCAGCCCTTGCTGCCATTGACCGGCGCGCAGGGCGTTGGCCTCGTTCACCAGATTGCGGGTGGCGGCCATGATCAGCGCCCAGGTCAGTTCCGGCGCCGCGTGTTTGTAGCTATCGGTGCCGCAGACCTTGATCCCGAGGCGAGCAGCGGCCGGCATGTCCAGCGCGGCGTTGCGCATGCCGCCGGTGACCAGCAGCTTAAGGTTCGGCAGGCGTTTGAGCAGGTCTTCATCGAAGCGCGTGCGTTCGCGCATCACGCAAATCACCTCGAACCGGCCCAGACGTTCGGCCAGCGCGGCGTTGTCCGCCGGGTACTCGTGGACGAAGGTGACTTCGCCGAGACTGTCGAGCACCGACCAGTCGACCACGTCCCGCGCGACGTCCTGCCAGTCATCGATCACCGCAATCTGCACCGCCATCAGCGTTACCTCTTCAACGAACGGGATTGGTTTTGTCCAGCCAGCCCAGCAGTGCCTCGTGGAATTTTGCCGGCTCTTCCATCTGCGGCGCGTGGCCCATGCCAGGGAATTCCACCAGCGTGGACTGAGGAATCAGTTTCGCGACCTGCTTGCCCAGCACGTCGTAGTGACCGATTTTCGCCTTCACTTCCGGCGGCGCGATGTCCTTGCCGATGGCGGTGGTGTCTGAGGTGCCGATCAGCAGCAGGGTCGGCATCTTCAAGTCCTTGAACTCGTAGTACACCGGCTGGGTGAAGATCATGTCGTAGATCAGTGCGGAGTTCCATGCGACCTGAGTCTTGCCCGGGCCGTTGCTCAGGCCCGCGAGCATGTCCACCCAGCGGTCGAATTCAGGTTTCCAGCGGCCGTCGTAATAGGTCGTGCGTTCATAGTCGCGAATGCCTTGGGCGGTGACTTTAAGTTCGCGCTGATACCACTGATCGACGCTGCGATACGGCACGCCGAGGGCTTTCCAGTCCTCCAGGCCGATCGGGTTGACCAGCGCCAGTTGCTCGACCTGATCCGGGTATTGCAGCGCGTAACGGGTGGCGAGCATGCCGCCGGTGGAGTGGCCGAGCAGGGTGGCCTTCTGAATACCCAGCGTCTTGAGCAGTTGCTGGGTGTTGGCCGCCAGTTGCTGGAAGGTGTACTGATAGTGATCGGGTTTGCTGGAGGTGCAGAAACCGATCTGATCCGGGGCGACCACCCGGTAGCCGGCTTCGCTCAGGGCCTTGATCGAACTGTCCCAGGTCGCGCCGCAAAAATTCTTGCCGTGCATCAGCACCACGGTGCGCCCGTTGGCCTTGCCGTGAGCGGCGACATCCATGTAACCCATCTGCAGCGACTTGCCCTGGGACTGAAAGGCAAAGTGCTTGAGGGTGTAGGGATAATCGAAACCTTGCAGCTCCGGGCCGTATTGCGGGCCTTCGGCGTGAGCAAGCAGGGGCAGGGCGGCGGTCAGCAACAGGCCGGGCAGCCAGCGGGGCAGCGACACAGACATAGGACAACTCCACAAGAAATCGGCCGATGCTGGAACGGCCGGATTAGGGTGACGTTAAACACAGGCAATCCCCGGGCCCGATCGTTCAACCGAACCAGCCAAGGGTGAGCATCGCCAGCACCCCGTAGCGGGCGCCTTTGGCGAGAGTGACGATGAGCAGAAAGCGCCCAAGAGGTTCGCGCATGACCCCGGCGATCAGCGTCAGCGGATCGCCAATGACCGGCAACCAGCTGAGCAGCAGCGACCAGTGACCATAACGCTGATAGTGAACGCGGGCGCGCTCCATATGCCTGGGGCTGACCGGAAACCAGCGCCGGCCCTGAAACCGTTCCAGCCCGCGCCCCAGCCACCAGTTCACCAGTGAACCGAGGACATTGCCCAGCGTCGCCACGGCCAGCAGTCCCCACAGCCAGTAACGATCGCTGACCAGCAGCCCGACCAGCACGGCTTCCGATTGCAGCGGCAACAGGGTCGCCGCACCGAATGCGGCCAGGAACAGCCCGAGATAACCCGCCGTCATCAATGGGCCGGGTAATCCGCCACCACCACATCGGCACCGTCTTTCTTCAGGCCGATCACTTGATACGCATCGCTCATGCCGTCCATTTCCATGCCCGGCGAGCCCATCGGCATGCCCGGTGCGGCAACGCCCAGCAGGTCGTCACGCTTGCTCAGGGCCAGCACCTGTTCCGCCGGAACGTGGCCTTCGACGAATTTGCCGTTGATGATCGCGGTGTGGCAGGACGCCAGACGTGGCGGTACGCCGTGTTGCTGCTTGAAGCTGCTCATGTCGGATTCGACGTGGTCTTCGACCTTGAAGCCATTGGCTTCCAGGTGGCTGATCCACTTTTTGCAGCAGCCGCAGTTTGCGTCGCGGTGGACTTCGATCGGGATAAGGTCGGCGGCTTGCGCCAGAGAGGAGATGAACAGGGCGCTCAGGGCGGCCAGACGCAGGTGGTTTCGCATGGAGGGCTCTCGGCTCGAAGGAGGAACGGTCAAAAAAGGAAGGCATTTTGACCGGTTTTTCCTGCCGGGCATCAACGGAGTGTTTCCAAGTGATACGAGGCAGGCCTGCCAACATGATCGTAGATCAAAGCTGACAGGCCACTGAGCGCGAGATGACAAAACGGTCAGCGAACCTTGAAGCGCCCCATGATCGCGCTCACCCGGCTGTTGGCTTCCAGCAACTGGCGGGTGTTGAGTTCGCTGGCCTGACCGCTTTGCACCAGTTCATCGACCATGTGGCGAATCTGCACCATGCTGCGGTTGATCTCTTCGGTGACCGCGCTTTGCTGTTCGGCAGCGGTGGCGATTTGGGTGCTGAGGCTGTTGATGTGGCTGACCGAACCGGCCATCTCGTCGAGGCCGCTGTTGACTCGCGCAGTGGCATCGGCGGCCGACTGGCAACTGGCCTGGGTGTTTTCCATGGCGCTGACCGACGAGCTGACGCCCTGGGTCAGGCGGGTCAACATCTCGTTGATTTCCGAGGTGCTGGCCTGGGTGCGGGCGGCGAGGGCACGCACTTCGTCCGCCACCACCGCAAAACCACGGCCCTGCTCACCGGCCCGCGCTGCTTCGATGGCGGCGTTGAGCGCCAGCAGGTTGGTCTGGCCGGCAATGGCGCCGATCACGCCGAGGATTTCGGTGATGCGCTGGGCGTCCTGCTGCATGCTTTCGACCTTGTGGGTGGCGCTGGCCACTTCGTCGATCAACGCCACCACGCTGCTTGACGCTTCGCCAACCACCACGCGCGAACGGTCGGCGTTTTCGTTGGCGCGCTGGGTGAAGGCTGCTGTTTCAGCGGCATTCTGGGCGACGCTTTCAGCGGTCGAACTCATCTCGTTGATGGCGGTGACGGTCTGGTCGGTTTCCGAAGCATGGCGCAGCAGAATCTGGCTGGTGTGCGCCGAGGTGCGCTGCAGGTTATCGAGGCTCGAAGCCATGGCGCCGGTGGCCTGGGTGACTTCACCGATCATGTTCTGCAGGTAGGCGATGAAGGTGTTGACCGAATGCCCGATGGCGCCGAGTTCGTCTTCAGCGCGGATGGTGATACGTCGGGTCAGGTCGGCATCGCCGCTGGACAGCGAATCGATATTGGCTTTCAGCGCTTTCATGCGCGAGACCAGTTGGCGGATCGCGTAGACCTGCAGCAGCACCAGCAGGATCACCAGCGGAATCTGCAACAGGCTCAGGCTGCTGAGCACGTCGTCACGCTGGGCGGTGAGCATTTTGGTCGGCAGCGCGGTGGCAAGGAACCACGGGGTACCTTCGATCGGACGCATGAAGAACGTGCTGGCTTCACCGTTGTTGTCGAATTCGACGCGCTGCGCCTGCTCGCGGTTTTGCAGCCCGGCCTTGACCTGACTGGCGAAGGTCGAGCCGCCGGCCAGTTCGCTGATGTTCTTCAGCACGATCGGCCCGCTGATGCGCGAGCTGTTGCTGATGATCTTGCCGTCGGCTTCGACGATCAGCATTTCGGCGTTGAGGTCTTTTTCCTTGCGCGCCACCAGATCGTTGAAGAAGCCCAGGGTCACGTCGATGGTCGAGACGCCCCAGGCGCTGCCGTTTTTCTGGATGGCCATCGCGCAGTTGGTGCGCGGTTCGGCGCTGGCGTCATCTTTATAGGCAGCGGCCCAGGCGCACTGGCCGCGCGGGGTCTGCATGCCGCCCTTGTACCAGCTCTGGTCGTAATAGTTGGGGGCCGCGTCGCTGTTCCAGAACGTGTTCACCGCCAGTTTGCCGGAGGCATCCCGGTGCCAGAATGTGCTGAACTTGTTGCGTCCGGCCTCACGCTGGCCGGGCAACGGCCAGATGCCGCCACCGAATACTTTCAGTTCGCCGTATTGATCCACCAGCCCCGGCAACACGGTGTCGATGGCCGCGCTGTCGAGCAGCGGAACGGTCTGGGTGATGCTGCGCTGTTGCGCCTGGACCTTGTTCAATTCGCCCTGGATCTGCTCGGCCACTTCAGCGATGCGGTTGAGCACCACTTGTTCTTCGGTATGGCGCAGCTTGGGCGCGACCAATTGGCTGATGCCAACCACCGTCAGCACCGACAACAACAGAATGAACAGAACCAGAAACAGCGTGTAGCGAGCCTGAATGGTGCGGAATGCGGGCATGGAAACCGGTCCTTGAGCAGGGATTCTTATTGTGGGCAGGGAAAAAACAGCGCGGGTTTCCTAACGTATCGTCGGGTCTTCGGGAAGCTTTAGGTACTTTCGTCCTAAAAGAAGTGATCCCGACCAAAGGAACGTATCGGGCCCGATACACAAGAACTAACCGTCCCGAACATTAGAGCAACAAACCCACTTTCATCACCTTGTCATGAACGCTCTGGTCCCGTATTTCCGGGGCTGTTGCCGGTTTGTATCGTGAATGTACAAAAATTGTAAAAAAGTGCAGAAAGGAGTTGGTGCCATTAGTTTGCCGGCCGATACTCCGGGCAACTCAAAAGTGGCTCAACAAGGAATTTTTCATGTTTTCCTCGCAAGGAGCTTGCTCATGACTATCGGATATACCGGTGCCTGGCAACCCAAGGCGGGTTTGCTGGTTCGAGATACAGGAAGCTCGAGCAAACCGGTTTCTCAAAGCGTGAAGGTCAAGCAGATGCTGGCCCTGGTCGGCAAAGACCCCACCGCAATCAGTACGGCGGAGATGGACAAGCAGGGTCTGCACAAGAACATCAAGGGTTTCGATCCTACCAATGTTTCGGCCAAGCAACTGGGCAGTCTGAGTGCAATGTTGCGTGGCCGGGGACTGATTTCCGAGATCACGTCCATGACCCTGCTCAATGCCGGCGACAAGTTTGATCGCTTCGGCGTACAGAAGGATCCGGATGCCAAGTTCAATGCGCTGGAGTATTTCGCAACGCAGCTGGATACCATCCAGAACAACAATCTCAAGGGCAACAAGTACGCCAATACGTTGATCCCCGAGTACAAGAAAGCCATTTATGTACTGCAGAACCTGCAGACTTACGGTCAGGGCGGGGAGCGCAAGCCGCCTACCGATCAAGGCGTAAAAGCCAAGGCATGAAAGAAAGGGCCCACCCCGGTAACGGGGTGGGCCCTTTTGTTTATGGGTGATTGCCGCAAGCGTGGAGTTTCGGGGGCGAGGCGATCTGCCGCTGCATATCGTCATGCAATTGCTGCATTTGCGGGCAATGCAGTGTCAGGGATTTTGGCTGGAACCCGCGATGAAACAACGCCAGCCATCCTGCGCCTCGGTCATCGGGCGCCAGTCCGCTGAACACGAACCCCATCGTCGATAACTGGCGCCAGGCGTTGTCGAAACCCTGCGCCAGCCTGAGCCTGATCGATATCAGCCAATGGTCGGGCAATTGCTGCAATTGCCTGAGCAAGCTGTCGTCCATTTCGCTGAATACCCCGTCATAGCGTCCCCAGCGTTGTTCGAGCTGTGCCGGTGCGCCGATCCAGGGCGACGCGTTCAACCGCGTTCCGAACACGTCGCACATCTGCTGCATGAACTCACGGCATTCATCTGGCCAGGTCAAGGCCGGCAACGGGCGCTGATAACCATCGACCGGGGCGTAACCCAACACGAGTGATTCCGTCACCGCGCCGCCAAAGGGCGATGGTGCGTGATCGGGCAACACGCCAGTGTTGTGAAAACCAAGGCCGGCGGCCATTTTCTGGGTGTAGGGGTGATGGGTCATTTGCTTGATCGTGACCCCTTGATAACCCAAGGCCTGCGCATGGATCAGTAAATGCCGGCCCAGTTGCGTGGCGACTTGTTGCCCACGGATTTGCGGATCCACCACGCTCAGGGCCAGTTCGGCGAGGGATGATCCTTTGTCGAGAATCAGCGCGGAGTGGCCCGCCACTTGACCGTTCGCCACCGCTACCAACGAGTGCCAGCGGCGGTCGGCATGGTTCTGGCTGATCATGCGAGGCAGGTAAACATGCGGCTGGGCGTAATGGTCGCCATAGATCTTTCTGAACAGACGACTGACAGCCGGGGCGTCGCTGGTGCGATAACCTCGCAGGGTGATCGCTTCCATCAGCAACGCTCCTGGCCAGAGCCGTTATAGACGCGCCGATCAAGCACGCGCTGCCGTTTGCCGGAGCGTGGATGGCGTGCCAGTTCCTGAACCGTGCAGCAGCGAATCCGCAGCGTCAGCAGGTGATCGGCGCTCAGTTGCTCGATCAACGGATAGTCTTTGATCAAGGCGCTATGCAGCGTGCAGTCGGCCTCAGCGTTTGCCGGTGTCAGGGCGTCCGGTGCCCAGTGCAGGCTCAGTATATCCATGGCGCCATCCTGCTCGATTACCAGTTGCCAATCGTCGCTGCCAGTGATGCGCCGCACGGTCTCGCCGATTGTCTGCGGCAGCAGGGTCAGAATGCCCACCCGAACCCGCAGGCTGTCGGCGCAGCGGCCCATCAGCGCGAACTTGCGTCTGGACGTGCCGGGCAGCTCTCGCCAGCACGCACGGTCGCCAACCGGATAGCGGATCAACGGCATCAACCGGCGCGTGAGGTTGGTCATGACCAGGCGTCCGATCCGGCCGCACTCTTCGATCACTTCACCGGTCTGCTCGTCGAGAATTTCCAGCACACCGTGGCCTTCCGGAGCCCGGTGTTCGCCAAGGGCGCAGTCACGATGGCTGGCACCGATGAATCCGGCGTCCACGCTGGCGTAGCCGATCGAGGCCACGCGGGCATTGGGGAACACCCGCTCAAGCCGGTGCAACTGTGCGTCAAACAGGCTTTCGCCGGCGTAGAGCAGGGCGGTGACACCCTCGAGGGACCGGTCATTCTGCTCGAGCCACGCGGCAAAGCTCAGCAGATGGGCCGGTATACCCGCGAGCACATTGATCCGGTGCCGGCCGATCGCATCGGCGAGGAGGTTGGAGTCGATATGCCCGGTAAAGGGAAACTCGACGATCTCGGTTTCAACCTGAGCAAGGGCATCGTGGGTAAAGATGAAACTGGCATACAGGTCACCCGCAAAGAACAGGTTGGCGATTCGGTCCCCGGCGCTCAACTGCGCGCCGAGACTGCGACCGAAGTCCGTCACCAGCGTCTGCCATTCTTCGCGCCGGAACAGCGAAAACCTGCCGGCGCTGGTGGTGCCTCCGGTCTTGAAAACCAGCGCGTCATTCAGTGGCGCCGTCAGGACAGGCCACTGGTCGAGGTCATGACTGCCTTTCCAGTATTCCACGGGGTCGATCACCGGCAGTTGTTCCAGTGATGAGATATGCGGGGGAATGTCGGCGAAGTGGCTTGCATAAAAGCCGGAATGCTGTCGCGCAAACGTGACCAGTTCTTGCAGTTCAAATCGTGTATTCATGTTCGGCTCCTTGCCCGTTTGCGCAGGGGCCAATCCCCCGGTTGTCGATCAGCAGCGGCGTCTTGCCGCTGTGCCTGTTGCGGGTGAACCGCTCGCTGCCGCAAACCTCTACTTCCACGGTCAGCAGGCCTGTCTGGATGAGCGTGGCCAGGGTCGGATAGTCCAGCAGGCGACGTTGAATATCATCGGGTTGTCGTGGGCTGCGAAAGCGCATGCGCTCCAGGCCGTCCGGGGCATGTTCGAGGATCAACTGGAATTCGGTCTGCAGATGCTCTGCCAGTTGCGACAGGCAGATGAAGTCCGTGCCGATGCGCATCAATCTGCCGTGACGCTGCAGCAGTTCGAAGCGCGGCGTGGGCAGCCCGCATTCACACACGCCGGGGAGCCAGCGACCGCTGTCGCCGACGTCGTAGCGCTGAACGTCCTGCCCTTCGCGCTCGATGGAGGTGAATACCAGACGCCCGGTTTCACCGTCGATCACCGGTCGATCAGACTCGAATTCGACGATCTCCAGATGCTGGATATCGCTCATCAGATGGAACACGCCATCGTTGGTGGCGGGGCAGGCATGGCCGAGCGGCCCGGCGTCGACACTGCCGTAAACGGCCGAGCGGATCAGCCTGACGCCGCAGTCGCGCATCAGTGCGAGGCTTTGTTCACCGGGGTGCTCGCCACCGAGGAAGACCTTTTCGATCCCGCCATATTCGCGTAGCCGTGCCTGCTCGTTGAGAAACAAGCGGTGCAGGGTGCTGGGCATGCCGACCAGCACGGTGACGCGCTGATCGATGATGATCTGCGCGATCTCGCGGTAGTCGTCATCGGCTGGAGCGCCCATCGGCAGGTGCGTGGCACCCAGCAGCTCCAGCACCTTGGAGAAACTGAAGAAACCACCATACAGCCCGCCGCTGAAGAACAGGTTCATCACCCGGTCGCGGCTCGGGTCGAGTCCCGCCGCGAACAAGCCGTCGGCGCTGGCGCGCATCTGACGATCGAAATCGCGGTAGCTGTAACCGGCCAGCGCCGGGGTACCGCTGCTGCCGCCGGAGCGGAAATACAACCGTGCCGCTGGATGGATCGCAAGGGTGACAAAGGTGTCCTTGCTCATGATCGGCAGATTGGCCACCGAGGGTGGCGTCGGCAGCGGATCGAGCGTGGCACGGGTCGCCAGTACGGTAGTCGGCAGGCTGACCGACACGCGCCGGCTCAAACGCTGCAAGGCATACACGCCATCGTGGGGCTCGCCTTCGTAGCCATCGTGAATCGCTTGTACCGGGGTGACCCGCGTGACGCCTGCTGCGATCAGCGTTTGAGCCAGTTCGGCCATTTCCTGTTCGGCACACATCAGCCCGGCGCTTTGCAGCACGTTTCGCCAGGGCAGCAGCGCCTCGGTGATCCGTGCGCGGGGCATCGGTTTGAGCAACAGGCTGCGAAACAGCGGCGAGGGGCCGAGTACCTGATCGTGGGTCCAGAGAATGCGCCAGTCCGGCGACTGCCAGACCTGGCCGCTGGCCCCGCCAAAACTCTGGGACAGTCGCGCCATCGCCGTTCGGGTGGTGATTTCCGAGGCCTCCTGAATCGAAGGCAACAGGGCCGGCCAGTGTCGGGCCCGACGCTCGAACGCCTCGGCCAGTCCCTCGCCGATTGAACGCAAAGTGTTTTCATCGTCACTGTCCACCAGCAGCCATTGGGGGCTGGAGCAGGCCTGCTGATCGAGGCGGCAGACTTCATCGGCCACGGCGTCCAGGGCTTGCGGCGTGACCGCTGCCGGTGTCAGGTAGAGGAAACTGATGCGATGGCCCCAGTCGATCCAGCGACAGCCGGGCGCCAGTTGCTGGCGGATGGCTTGCAGCGCCGACTCACCGCCCCACGCCGAAACGCCGTTGGCCCGTTGGCACAATTGACCGATCTGTGCGGTGCTGGCCGGAACGACCGCAACATGCCCGGCGATCTGGCCGGTGGCATCGCACTGTGCCAATCCGTGCAGCAATTTCGCCGTTACCCCCTGATCGCTGCTGCTGGGGCGCAACCAGTTGACGTTGCCGGCCAGCAGACCTTCGATCACCGCGCAGAACGCCAGTAGCGGTGCATTGCCGGGGGTGATGTGAACCACCAGACCCTGCGGGCTCCAGCGTTCAAAGCGCGGCTGGCGATAGTCGAGGCGGCGCAGACTGCCCGGCTGCTCGCCGAGTTCGCGCTCAAGCTTGCGCTGAAGGGCTGCGGGTTGGCAGAACTCGATGAGTGACTGGCGTTGCTCGGGATCGATGGGCAATGCCGTGTCCGGATCCTCCAGACGTTTGGCAAACGTGGCTGCTGCGCCCAGCACGGTCGCTGTGTCGAGCGGCCTGGCCAAACGTTGCGGCAAATCCGGATAAAGCTGTTCCAGTGCGAGTTCCAGGGTGCAGTTGTCGTGAAGCTGTCCGTTGATCAGGTACATATCAGTGTTTCCCCAGCAGTTCAGAGGCGGCCATGGCGCAGCTTCGGCCAGCCGTGGTGGCGGCGCGGCCATGCAGTTCGAACCAGTCGGTGGACAGACCACAGCCACAGCTGGCGCCCGGATGCAGGGTGGCGAGATCGCTCATGACCACTGCGTGCGCCGGGCTCGACGAGATGTAAGGCGAGACAAAACTCAGCAAGCCCTGACGGCCGTAAGGCTGAACCGTAAAGTCGGAGGGATGGCGCACGAAAACCTTCGAATAGACCGGTACATGGAAATGATGGTGAGCACATTCCAGGTAAGGCACCGCATGCTCGACCGCGCCGTAGCCGTCACGGCAACGTGACATCTCGATGCCCAGCTGGCGGTGAATGCGCTCGTACAGTTGCTGACGGGGAATCTCATGTGCCGCCTGGGTCTTCCAGCCGCCGCCAAACAGCGTCAGCGAGCCTTGCGCCAGTTGCAGGTCAGTCACCCCGGTGGCCTGCATGCGTTGCAGGGTCTGCCAGAGAAAGGCCGGGAAGCCGAAGATCCGTACCGGCAAGCCTTCTTCGGCGAACGACTGCAAGGCTGCAATCACACCAAAGCCGTCGAACTCATGACCGCCGCCCGTGCGGCGCAGTGCGTAGGCCACGCGATTGACCGGGGCGAACCGGCACAGAAACTGATCGGTAAAGGATGTGCCCAGGCTGATGGAGCCTTCAGGTTCATAGCTCAGCAGCAGGTAGTTGCACGGGGTGTGCGGGGTGTTCCAGTCGTAGTGCTGGAAGATCCGCTCGACCATGTTCTTGGCCGCCCCCAGACTGCGTTCGTCGTAACACATGCGGCTTTTTTCGCCGCTGGTTCCGGAGGACGTGAGTTCCAGCGCGTCCGCTCCGGTAGGACTGAGCAGAGCCTGGCGTTTGAAATAACTGGCGAACACAGGCGGGAGCCGCGACCAGTCATCAAGCTGGTCCAGGTCGCCCACGGTCAGGCCATTGGCGTTCAACCAGTGTTCGTAGCCGGGGGTGTGCTGGCAGTGGAACCGGCTGATTTCGGCCATGGCCTGGTTAAACAGCCCGTCCGGCACGGAATCCGGGCAATAGGGTTGCGTCAACGCACAGAGTGCGTCGCTGCAGGGGAAGTGGTTCATCAGGCGTCCTTGTCGTTATGTTGAAGAAGCGGTGTCTGCCGGGACGTGTGGCAGAAACCGGTACAGCAGGGGCAGGCTGAGCAGGCCGCCCAGCGCCGCCCAAATGGCGAAAGATTCAAGACGGGCGCCGCCGCCGATCGCTGCGATCAACGAACCACCGACACCCATCACGGCAATCGAAATCATGCCGATCGCGGCAGACACCAGACCTTTGCTGTCATCGCTGGAAAACAGTGCCAGCCGGTAAAGAGCGGCGTTGCTCATGCCCAGCCCGACGGCATACAGCGCAAGGCCGGTCATCAAGCCGGCAAGGGACAGGTTGGTCAGTGCGGTGGCGATCAGGGTCAGCAAACCCAGGCAGAACGGCCAGAGCGCCAGACGAATCAACTGCGGCAGATCCCGCGAGGCCAGCAGTCGGTCAAGGATCAGATTGCCGACGATCACCGCCGAGAACACCGGAATCTGCCACAGCGCATATTCGCGGGTGGTCAGTCCCAGCAACTGGACGAGCAGCAGCGGCGCGAGGCCGATCCAGGCAATCAGCGGCAGGCTCATCAGGCCCAGTGCCAGGCAGATGCCGACGAACCGTTGATTGCGCATCAGCGCCAGGTAACGGGTTCTGATCTGGCGAAAGGAGAAGGGGATCGGCGCTTGTTGACCGCCGTCGTGGCGGACAACGCCGATCGTTTCTGGCATGCAGGCATACAGTCCGATCCAGGTCAGTGTCGCGATCAGGCCCAGGCCGAGGAACAGTTCGCGCCAGCTCAGCCATTCCAGCAGCAGACTGCCGAGCAGCGGGCCGAGCAGGGGCGACAGCAGTGCGACATTGCCCAGTAGCGCCATCAGGCGCACCGCATCGGCTTCGCAGAAGACTTCCTGAAGCGCGGGGTAACTGACCGCCACGACAAACCCCAGGCCCATGCCTTGCAACAGGCGCAGGGCGTTGAACACTTCAATGCCGGGCGTGGCGACAGCCGCGGCGCAGGTCACGCCGAACAGCGCACATCCGGCCAGCAACAGCGGGCGCCGGCCGAACCGGTCGGACAGCGGCCCGATCAGCCATTGCAGGCAGACGCCGCCGATCAGATACAGATTGAACGCGTTGGGGATGTGAGCGACATCGGCTTCGAGATCCCGGGTGACGGTCAGCATGGCCGGCATCACCATGTCGCTGGCCATGTAGGTCAGCCATTCGAACAGCGTGATGGCCAGACAGAAGCCGAGTGCCTGGAGTGGCGGGAGGTTGATGAGAGTTCTTTGCATGCGCTTTCACGATCGTCGAGAGGGAGCGCAAAGGGTAGGGAGGGGAAGTCATTGTTCCTACGTCGTTGGTGTGACGGTCTGTGACTTCGTTATGCATGATGTTGCAGAGGGAGGCATTCCTGCTGGCATAGGCGAAACAGCCTACGGCATTGATCGACGATCGATAAAAAAAGCCCACATTCCTGTGGGCATTTTTCCTGACGCTAAAATCCGTTGTTGCATTTGAACGGACGGACGCTGGCATCCTTTCCGTGAGATGGCTTAGCGATGGTAGTAGTAGCCCGGGCCAGGCCCATAGTGGCGATGATCGCCATGCCAGCCGCCGTGGGGAAAGATGATGCAGCCGCTCAGGGTGAGCAGTGCAAGGACAGGAATCAGCCAGGTGATTCGACGCAGCATTTCAAGGATCCTCATGATTGACGCCGTTTGAAGCCAAAGCTCTTCATCGGCTGTAACATGAGACCCCGTTTACCGCGGCGCATCCCCGTCAAACGGTATGCGCATGGCATCAACGCCGATACAAATCCGATACATTCCAACGGTTCAGGAACCTGTAATGACCCATAAGCAACGCTTGATATATTCGATTCTGATCGCCGTCGCCGTACTGCTGATCATGCTCGGCCTGTCCTGGCTGCAAAACGCCGGCAAGCTCAGCGAACAAACGTTCCAGTACATCGCCATCGGTGTGGCGGTGGTGGTCGTGGTGATCAACGGCGTGATGCGCCGCAAGGTCAAGCCCTGACGGCGTCTGCCGGGTGCTTCAATCGCTGTTGAGCACCGCGGCAGCCTGGGGATGGAGGCTGTAGCTCTTGTCGTCGTTGAACGTGATCACGCCTTCGGCACACAGGCGCTTGAGCACTTCGCGCACGCTGAGGAAGGACAACGGAATGTCCAGATCCAGCAGCTGGCTATGCACCCCGCGTACACCCAGACGACGGTCGTCCTCGGCGGCGACCAGCAGGGTGTCGATGACTTTGAGGCGAATCAGGCTGGTGCGCAGGCCAAAGCTTTTGAGCAGCAAACGGATGCGCTCATTGCCGTGACGCTCGACCCGTTGCCCGAATACGTCGGCGTGCGAACCCATGGGCGCTCCTTGTGAGGTCTGGCTACCTTCCGATGGTAGGGGTGGGTTGTACATGCGATTACTCCTTTCAGAGCCTGATCAGGAAAGGTTTTTTGTGCTCTCTCTAAACAAGACGTTTCAGCTCGACAAATCATGAAGCGAAAAATGTAGAAAATTTGTCGCCGTTTTGTCTTTTCCCCGTGATTACGGTGCGAGAGGGCTGTGTGACCGACTAAATTTTTTTTCCGCGGCTTCGTTTTCTGGACAGGCTCATTGCGCGTGACGCGTGGGTGATTTCAGAGCGAGCCGGGCCCGACCTGTTCACGGTGGCGGGCGGTTCGCCCTTCGGCATTTCGATCAGGAGCGAGCGTGACTATTTCCAGGCAATTCACCGGACTGACCCTTGCCGGCCTGTTTCTCGGGCTGAGTCTGTCGGCGCAGGCGTTCAGCCCGTCCGTTCAGACCGGCGCCGATATCCGTCGCACAGGCTTTGGCGTACCGCACATTCGCGCGGAGAACGAACGCGGTCTCGGATTCGGCATCGGTTATGCCTACGCGCAGGACAACTTGTGCCTGCTGGCCAACGAGATCGTGACGGTCAACGGCGAGCGGTCGCGGTACTTCGGGCCGGAGCAACTGACAGTCGAAGAGCGCGAGAACCGTGTCAGCGATGTGTTCTTCCAGTGGCTCAATACGCCGCAGGCCGTGAATGCCTTCTGGCAGGCGCAGCCGGTCGACGTGCGTGATCTGGTGGAAGGTTACGCCGCCGGCTACAACCGTTACCTGGCCGAGCGTCGCCAGCAGGGACTGCCGCAACAGTGCCAGGGTGAATGGGTGCGCGATATCGCCGCCGAAGACCTGGTGAAGCTGACCCGTCGTCTGCTGGTCGAGGGCGGGGTCGGTCAGTTCGCCGAAGCGCTGGCGGGTGCTACTCCACCGCAGGCCACTGCGCAGATTGAAAACGATGCCCGGGCTTACCAACTGGCGGACACGCGCCAGCAACGCTTCGCCCTGGATCGTGGCAGCAACGCCGTGGCCGTGGGCAGCGAGCGATCGTTCAATGGTCGCGGCATGCTGCTGGCCAACCCGCATTTTCCGTGGGTCGGTGGCATGCGCTTCTATCAGATGCACCTGACCATTCCGGGCAAACTGGATGTGATGGGCGCGGCGCTGCCGGGTCTGCCGATGATCAACATCGGCTTCAACCAGCACCTGGCCTGGACCCACACCGTCGACTCGTCCAAGCATTTCACTCTGTATCGTCTGCAACTCGATCCGAAGGATCCGACCCGTTACCTGCTCGACGGCCAGTCGTTGCCGATGAACAAGCAGACCGTTACGGTGCAGGTCAAACAGGCGGATGGCCAGGTCGTGCCGGTCCAGCGGGATGTCTACAGTTCGCAGTTCGGCCCGATCGTGCAGTGGCCCGGCAAGCTCGACTGGGACAATCAGTTCGCCTATAGCCTGCGCGATGCCAACCTCGACAACGACAGGGTGCTGACTCAGTGGTACGCCATGAACCGCGCCGGCAATCTCAAGGATCTGCAGGATTCTGTGCACACCATTCAGGGCATCCCGTGGGTCAACACCCTGGCCGTGGATGACAAGGGCCAGACGCTGTACATGAACCTGTCGGTGGTGCCGAACGTCAGCGCCGACAAACTGGCCAAGTGCAGCGATCCGCGCATCGGCCTGCAAATGATCGTGCTCGACGGTTCCAACAGCGCCTGCGCCTGGGACATTGATCCGCAAGCCGCGCAAAAGGGTATTTACGCCTCCAATCAATTGCCGCAGCTGCTGCGCAAGGACTTTGTCCAGCACTCAAACGACTCGGCCTGGCTGGCCAACCCGGCGCAACCGCTCACCGGTTTCTCGCCGTTGATCAGTCAGGACGGCCAGCCGCTGGGCCTGCGCTCGCGCTTTGCCCTGGATCGCCTGGCGACCCTGAGCAAAAAAGGCCCGGTGTCGGTGCAGGACCTGCAACATATGGTGATGGACGATCAGGTATTCCTGGCGACTCAGGTGGTGCCGGATCTGTTGAAGTTCTGTGCTTCGCAGCCTGAGGCGGCGCTGAAATCGGTGTGCAGCAGTCTGAAAGCGTGGGACGGCCGGGCGAATCTGGAATCGGGCGTCGGGCTGGTGCATTTCCAGTCCATCATGCAAGCGATGCAGGAATTGCCGCAGGCCTGGCGCGTGGCGTTCGATCCGAAAGATGCGCAGCACACTCCGCGCGGATTGGCCGTTGAAAAGCCCGAAGTGGCCAAAGCACTGCGCGAGGCCATGCTGGCGTCGGCCGAAACTGCCGCCAAAATGGGCCTGACCGAGAAAACCCGTTGGGGTGATGTGCAGGTGGTCAGCAGTGGCGGCCAGCAGACGCCGATTCACGGTGGCCCCGGTACGCTGGGCATCTACAACGCCATTCAGAGCGTGCCGCGCGAAGACGGCAAGCTGGAAGTGGTCAGTGGCACCAGTTACCTGCAAGTCGTGACGTTCGACGACAAGGGGCCGCATGCCCAGGGTTTGCTGGCGTTCTCGCTGTCCAGCGATCCGGCGTCGAAGTATTCCCGCGACCAGACCGAGGCTTTCTCGAAGAAACAGTGGAGTGTGTTGCCGTTCACCGAGCAGCAGATCAAGGCTGATCCGCAGTATCAGGTGCAGACCGTGCGCGATGATCTGGAAAAGGCAGGGAAAGTCGCGGCGCAGTAATCAGCTGTTCAACACGTCGACAAGCGCAAAAGCAGAAGGCCGCTCCCTCACGGGAACGGCCTTCAGTTTTTTACCGGTTGCTGCGGCATCGGATTGATGACCGGGTTGCCGTCCTTGTTGCGGGTCAGGAAGACCGGCAAGACTTTGGGCAGGGAACTGGCGAAGCTGTTCAGTTCCTTGATGTTGTAGATCCCGCCGACCCGGATCGAGCCGGTCGAGTTGTCGGCAAGCATCAAGGGTTTGTCCAGATAACGGTTGATCTGCGGCAACGCTTCGTTCAGCGACAGGTTGTCGAGCACCAGTTTGCCGCTGCGCCAGGCCAGCGTGTTGTCGTTGGCGTAGGTCTGGCTGATTTGCGGCATGTCGTCGCCGTGCTTGTAGCGTGCCTGCATCGAGGGGCCCAGACGCAAACCATCACCGGCCAGTCGGGAATTGCTGGTGACCAGCACGGAGCCCTCGATCAGGTTGACCTTCACCTGGTCCTCATACATCCAGACGTTGAAGCGGGTGCCGGTGACGCGAATCCTGCCTTCGGCGGCCCTGACAATGAACGGGTGGCTCAGGTCGTGGCTGACTTCAAAGAACGCCTCGCCTTTTTTCAGGGTGACGCGGCGTTCGTCCTTGTAATTGCTGTAGGTCAGTTCGGTGTTGAGGTTCAGCTCGACCTGGCTGCCGTCACCCAGGGTGACATGGCGGACATTGTCGGTGGCCGCGAAATGCTGATAGCTGTTGGGCAGCCAGCCGAGGTTCCAGCTGGTCCAGGCCGCCAACGGCAACGCCAGTGCGCAGACAGAGGCCGCTACGGCGTACTGGCGCCATGACCGGGCCGCCGGGCGAATCGGCACAACCGCAGCAGGCGTTGGTTCCGGGCGCGGCAAGTGTTCAGCCACCTCCCAGATTTCCAGCATCGCCTCGTACTCGAACGCGTGAAGCGGGTGCGCATCGCGCCACTGATCGAACGCCTGCCGCTCTTCAGCAGTGCAGTCGACGGCGTGCAGACGCATGCACCAATGCGCGGCGGCATCGGTGATGGCATCGTATTCGGCTTCCGAGAGGGTGTTCTGGGTCATTGACTCGTCCTGATTTCCCGCATTCTAACCTTGAGGAGAAGGTGCCGAGAACAACCGTCATGGCATTTACCCATCAAACGTGGAACTTTTTTTCGCTCGGACGCCCCAAAAACCAGGACATCCCGTGAACACTATCCACAAATGGAGTGAAAAAATGATCAAAAGAACCTTGGCCGCTTTCGTCACAACCGCCAGCCTTCTGAGTGCCGGCGTGGCGCTGGCCGACCGCCCGGGCGCTGGATGGATCACCATCGAGAAGGCCATCGAGATCGTCAAAACCAAGGCCGGGTATGTCGAGGTCTACGAGATCGAAGCTGACAATAATGGTTACTGGAAAGGGGAAGGGCGCAAGGCCGACGGCGTGGTGTACGAATTCCGTATCGACGGCGCGTCGGGCAATGTCTTGCGCGATCAGAAGGACTGAACCCGACAGGGCAATGAAGAATGCGCAGGTGTCGAGCCTGCGCATTTTTTTTGCGGGTCAGTCAGCCGTGACAGCTTCCAGCGTCCGGCCGACTTCGCAGATGAGCAGGGCGATCGAGTCGGCGTTGTGCAAGATGACGCCGACGCGGGCGTCCGATGATTGTTGATCCATGAACGCACTGCGCGCTTCGGTGATGGTGGAGCTGTTCGTTTGCTTGAGGATCTCTGCCGCCGTCGTTTCTTTTTCCGCGATTCTGTCAAAGTCGACCCAGGCCATCCGTTCCGGGTACCACTCTGCAAACAGTTGTGCCCGAGGGGTGGCCAATGACAGCGCCATTCTTCGTTCGTCCTGCAGCTCCTGGAGCAGTTTCACGCCGTCGGGGGTGATGGTCGATATCAGGTCGCAGAAGGGTTCACGACCTCTTACCGTCGCGATGTCCCAGGCATTGCTCAGCTGGTGGGCCAGTTCGTGAATCAGGGTTTCCGCCTGGGCATGGCCGTCAATGTCAAATCCCGGCGCCACGACAGGGATGTAGTCATCCAGATCCTGGTCAAAAAAGTGCTGGGTGAAGTGCACTTTGTTCTTCTGGTCGCCGTCGAGGACAAAGGCGATCACGTCATGGAACCATCGGGTCGAGCCCACGATGAAACGATCGGTGCTGAGCAGGTCGTCAGCCGGGTCAACCAACGCTTTGCAGATCGGTACGATCGCCGCCTGTATCCTGGACAGGATCTGCGTCGTGAGGCGCGGGACATCAAACAATTCCATGAGAAAACGGTTCACCCGTCCTCCGGGAACACTGTTGATGTCCAGAATGGCCAGGTTATGCAGGCAGTTGAACGCATAATCCCGGGCAAGCCCTACGGCATGCCCCAGAACCCGGGCTTTTTCCGGGTAGCGTCGAGCGATTTCTTCCATGCCGTGCGCTTCGATGTTAAGCATCGTGCGGCGCAAGCGTGAGTATTTGTTGCGCTCGACGACTCTTCCAAAGACTTGCCCGTAATGAACAGTCTGCCCCTGAGTGACCTGCACCAGGCGCGAGCCGCTCCTGGTCAGCTTCGGGCCACGCTCTTCATCTTTGGCCAGTTGCCAGTCCGGGCCGTTTTTGACAACCCGGTATACCTTTCCATCCAGCGACGCATAGCGGCGGTTGTTAAATGGCTTTTGGTAGATGCCTTGAGTGGCACTGTAGGTCAGGTCCCTGAGTGCGACATCCGTGACCTCGAAAGGCTGTAGAACCGTACGTTGCGGCGAGGTGGAATCGATCCCGGCCAGGTCCGGACCCAGGGTCGGCGTGGCCTTGGGCGTGTCGGTGCCAGCCATCTGCTCGCCAGCGTCGCCAACTATGGCGCCTTCGGTCGACATTTCAGGCACAAGTGCGATCTGTACCATCTGCTCCGCACCTTCGATGAAGGACTTCAGTGCTTTTTTCCAATGATGGTTCTGCAGGGCTTCGGCCGAGTCCTTGAAGTCGTCGTAGGCTTGCCAGAGAAAACGTCCATAGGCGAGTTTGCCCGGCAGCATCTGCGAAACCTGCTTGATTTCATCACTGAACAGGGTTTTGGCGTTTTCCCAGTCGGCTTGCCCATCGCTGTCTTTCTGCGACCCCAGCATCTGTTTCAACAGGTCGAGATTGCTCCGGAACAGATGCTCCAGCAGGTTGCCTCCGATCGGGCTGTAATCGAGGGTTATTTCGCTGGCCTGGCCGAGGCTGGCGGCGAACAGGCTACTGAACGTGGCTTGCTGGGTGTGCGGCAGGCGACGAAGCACCAGGTTTTGCAGAAAACCCGGGACATTCAGGGCGGCTATCAGGCTCTTTTCGTCGGCGAATTCGTGAAAGCCCTGCTCGGCATAGGGCGTATAGAGCACCAGCGGTCCTTTGTGCCCCGTCCCCGGCGCAAGCACATACAGCCCGCCTGTTTCGACCGCGGCGGCCTTGGCTGTCTTGATCAGCGACAACGGACACACAATGGCATATGTGCCGGCCACAGTGGCGCGGGCGACGGCGTCGGGCATGTCCAGCACCTGGCGGATATAACTGAAAGCAGTCTCGGACAAACGCTGCTGCAGCTTGAGGGCGTGAGCATGCTGCAGCAGTTGCCAGGGCACCTGACGACAGAAAATCTGTTGACGGGCAAGCCCCGCCGCTGATGTGGTCGAAAGTGCATCGCTGACCTTGTCACTGTAGGTCGTCGGTATCGCCAGGGTCAGCAGCAGTTGCCTGACGGCGCTTTGATCCAGCCCCTTCGGCAACGCCTGTGTGGTTTTCGAGGTGACTTTGAAACCGGTGCCCTGGGCAACATTGATGTGATTGAGGGCAAATTCGACCAGGTTCCGGGCAGGACCGGCCAGCGCCAGGTTGGGGGTGATCTGGATGTGAAAGGGATTGAGCCCTTCGTCGGGAAAACGACTGTCGAGCGCCGTTTTCAAGGCCTGTTCGACATGGCTGGCCAGCGTGGGAACACCTGTCAGGTAATCCTTGTCGTCGACGACACTTTGACGCCACTGTTCCAGAAGCTCGACGTGCAGTTTCTGTTCTGCGAACGGCGCCATGCCGAGCCAGGCAGGGTACGTCTGTTGAGCGGCGATCGCCCGGGCATGAGCGGTTGCCAGTTCAAGGTTGGTGGGCAAGGTCGACCCGCGCAGTTTCGTCAGGGCGTTGTTGCGCCTGACGGGATCTTTCACCCGCGAACGCACCTGCTCGCAACGCTCGAGATAATGCTCGATGGCCGACTGCATGCGGTTGTGCATGACGTTGTGTTCAATCAGTTGAAAGGCCCCCAGCGAGTAGCGTTGATGAGGCTGAAACTGCGCAGGCAGGATGTTTTCCAGCAGTGACAGCCGTTGCACGTTGTGCAGCAATCGCTGATCCAGCAGACGCCGGGCAATCGCAACGGTGTCGAAGACTTCCAGCCCGTACGCGGGGGTCCACAGCACGGCCCGCCCGGAGTGCCGGGCGTCGAGGCCGCCGCGTTCGGTCATCAGCAGGCAATGGGCGAGTGGCAGCAAGTATTGCTGGCCGGCTGGCTCCAGGGTGAGCGTGAAGGCGTCGGGGCGAAAGCCCTCCAGCGCAGATCGCGATGCACGAGTCGGCCGGTCAGGGTTGATCACGGTATTGACGATCGCCTGTATCGAGGTCGACAAGGTGCCGGCCAGCGCTCGCAGCCGGGCCTCTGCGGTAATGCCGACGAGCCATGCATGAGCGAGGCTTGATTTCAGATTGGCGAGAAACGACTGTTGATCTTGCTGACTCGCCATCGGCTGCCCCTTGAGCATCCCGAGGAGCGGTTCCCGGACACTGTTGAATGTCTTGACCGCCGCACGCGCCTTGTCCGCGAGTACCAGAGAGGGTTGTTGATTGCCCACCAGCACCGGGTGCGTGCTCCAGCGTCCCGCACTGTCGAGCTCAGGCAATCGCTCATCAATCATCGAGCGGATGTCCAGGCTCTTGTCGAACAGGGCGTGCAGATTCACCGCGCCATCGCTGTGACGAAAAACCTGCAAGGCGTACTCGATATTTTGCCGCTGCTTGGTGATGATCCGTTCAAAGAGAACCTTGAAGACGTCCCCGACAATCCGATCTCCCGACACTTGGGGTTGAGAGAAGTCCAGAAACCGGTTGCGTTCGTCGAGGCTGAGCAGGCCATAAAGTTCGTCCTCGTGCCCCTTGGCCATGAACTTGCTCAGCAGCGTCTGTTTCAGATCCTTGTAATCGGTGAGTACTTGCAGGCCTTGCGCTGGCGTGTAGAGAAAGGCGAAGGTGCCGCTGATCATCAGCGAACCCGCCAGCTCGACGTAGTTGGCTTCGTGCTCCCAGAGGCGGACGGTTTCAGCAAACGGGCGAATGGCACCGTCCGCTGCAGGGCGTAACAGCTGATGCAGAGCGTTGAACTGCGGTGCATCGAGCACGCCGGTTTCGCGCTTGATCATCCACTGCGCACGTGCCTGGTTCTCCAGCACCTCACTGAAGAAGGCCCGACGCGTCGAGCCGTCGATCGAGGGCGCATTCCAATACCGTTCCAGTTGCAGAAACAGCAGCGCCGGCAGCTTGCCGGAGGCTGTTTTGACAGCTGCTTCCCATTGCACCTGATCTTCCTTGGCAACCGGCCTGTCGGGATGGGTGAATTGGCGCAATGCAGCGGTCGGCCATTGCTGATGTCGGTAATACAACAACACCGCATCGCTCAGGCTCATCGATTGCAGCCAGTGCTTTCCAGGCGCGGCAAGCGAGGGAGAACCCTCGCCATCTGCTGAGTAAAAGCCGACGCGGGTACTGCTTTGCGCCAGGTTGCCGAAATGAGGCCTGAGCAATTCGTCGAGGATACAGTTGAGCAAGTGTGCAAGGGTCGGCAGCTTCTCCAGTTCTGTGCGCATCGCCTGCGCATTCAATAGTTGGCCCTGTCTGATGGCGGCCGTGTTCTCGTCGAATACGTCACCTTCGATCAGGCTGAAGGACACCGATATTTTTTCTGCATCGAGCAGCCGTTTGCGTTGTGGCAGCGACAAGAATGCCAACAGGCTGGCCTGGCCTTCGACGCTGTTCAATCGTTTCTCAAGCTGTTGTTTCAAGTCGGCGCGGTCGTGGTATTTCTTGAAGCCTTCAAACGCGGTGTAGAGGATCAAGGCTTTGCTGGCGGGCATTTCGCCGAGCACGAAGGCGTCGGGCAGTGGCAGGGGCACTTCCTTGCCGATGTTCAGCACAATGCGCTCGGCACGCATGGCCGGTGTTTGCTGGCGACGCAAGGTATCGGAAGACAGTTTTGCATGGGCAAGCCATTTGAATTCATGCTCCGACAGGTCATGGGTCTTGCCCAGTTCGGGCCACAGTCCGGGAGAGTCGAAGACTTCTGGGAACAGCAACGGCTGGAGGGGGGTGGACATGGTCGAGTCTCTTGAGGGGGCGCGTGGATACGCGCGGACAGGTCGAGACTCAAGGCTAGGGCGGCTAGCCACCGCTCAGGTGGTAGATAAATATTGCGGGGTTGACAGGTAACCGGCCGGCCATGGTTAATCCTCGGGCGGGTTGTTCGTTCGCTGTTGTTCCCTCCAATAATTACTCTGGAGCTTCAGATGTCTGCGCCACACGATCATGCGGTCTCGTCCACGGTTTCGCTGGACGAGCTGACTCAACTGCTGGAAACGATTTTCACCCGTCACGGCACCTCGGCCGAAGTCGCCAGAACCCTGGCCGCCAACTGCGCCAATGCCGAACGGGATGGCGCGCACAGTCACGGCGTATTCCGGATTCCCGGTTATGTCTCGACGCTCAACAGCGGCTGGGTCAACGGCCAGGCCGTGCCGAAGGTCGAGGATGTGGCTTCAGGGTTCGTCAGTGTCGATGCCGGCAACGGTTTTGCCCAACCTGCGCTGGCGGCGGCGCGTCCACTGTTGGTGGAGAAGGCCCGCAGCGCCGGGATCGCGGTGCTGGCGATCCGTAATTCCCATCACTTCGCCGCGCTGTGGCCGGACGTCGAGCCTTTCGCCGATGAAGGCCTGGTGGCGTTGAGCGTGGTCAACAGCATGACCTGCGTGGTGCCCCACGGTGCCGACCGGCCATTGTTCGGCACCAACCCGATTGCCTTTGCCGCGCCTCGGGCCGACGGTGCGCCTATCGTGTTCGACCTGGCCACCAGCGCCATCGCCCATGGCGACGTGCAGATCGCCGCGCGCAAGGGCGAGAAACTGCCGGCGGGCATGGGGGTCGACAGTCTCGGTCAGCCGACCTGCGACCCAAAAGCGATTCTGGAAGGCGGCGCGTTGCTGCCGTTTGGCGGGCACAAAGGCTCGGCGCTGTCGATGATGGTCGAGCTGCTGGCCGCCGCGCTGACCGGCGGCAATTTCTCGTTCGAGTTCGACTGGAAGAACCATCCGGGGGCCAAGACTCCATGGACTGGCCAACTGCTGATCGTCATCGACCCGAGCAAGACCGCCGGGCAAAGCTTTGCCGAACGCAGTCAGGAACTCGTGCGGCAGATGCACGGGGTGGGGCTCAAACGTTTGCCGGGGGATCGGCGGCATTTGCAGCGGGCCAAGTCATTGGCCAAAGGGATCGAGCTGGATCAACAGACGCTGTCGCAACTGCGTGAGCTGGCCGGTGAATGAGTGTTTGCCGGACATGAAAAAGGCGAGCCCGAGGGCTCGCCTTTTTTTGTTCGCGCTCAGCGGCGACCGAGCAGCAATCCGACCACCAGACCGAACCCGGCGGAAATCGCCACGGTCTGCCACGGGTGTCCGCCGATGTAGCTCTCGGTGGCGTCCACCGCCGGTTTGGTGCGGTCACGCACGCTGGTGACCGAATCCAGCGCCTGCTGCAGTTTCTGGGCGATTTGCCCGCGCAGGGTCTCCGCTTCCTCGCCGACCAGCGAGGCACTGCTCTTGAGCAGTTTTTCCGACTCTTCGATCAGCGCCTGAAGTTCGCTGAAGGCCTGGTCCTTGATTTGGTCTTCGGCGGCTTGAACGGCGGTTTTCCGGGCCATTGGGTGACTCCTTGCAGGTGAATGGACAGTGAACAATGGAGTGTGGCGCGACTTGAAAAGTTGCAGCGATTTTCCATCCGGAGCAAAAACCAGCGTCAGAGGTTTCCGTCCAGCGTGTAAGATGTCGCCATTTCATGCAGCAGGTAATTCCCGATGAGTTTCAATCTGGCCGACAAATCCCTCGCAGAGCGCGCCGCGCTGGAAGATGAAAAATCCCGACTGTTCGAACTCTGGCAGAACAATCTGGGCAAAGCCAAGGGCGAAGCCGCGCGGTTGTTTGGCGAGCGCTCCAAGCGCAAGGGCAAGTGGGCTGAATTCGTGCGCGCCGAACTGGACGGCATGTCGCCGCCGGAATTCGCCAACATGGTGCGCAGTGAAGTCAATCGCCTGATGGCGGCCAACAAGTAATCACTCGGCCCTGAAGCTGGCGCCAATCGCTTCGCGCACAGTCAGCACCACCGGATCGATCTGGGTGCTGGTGCGCCAGCCCAGTTCGATCGGGTAACGCGGCAGCGCCAGCGGGCAGGGCAGCAGCGCCAGCCCGCTCATTGAGGCAATAGCCTGCGCCGCGTGGGTCGGAATGGTCGCCACCGCATCGCTGCCCTTGAGCAGATGCGGCAACGCCGCGAAATGCGTGGTCGAGGCGCAGACCCGGCGACTGCGGCCCAGCGCCGCCAGCCCTTCATCGGTGATCCCGATAAAACCGCCCGACGACACCAGAAGGTGCTCACGGGTGACGAATTCTTCCAGATCGATCTGCTGCTGGCCGGGCGCAAGGCTCGCCGGATCCACCAAACACGCATAACCCCCTTCACCCAGCACCTGACGGCTGAGCAGCCGCTCGGCAAATCCGCCGGCGGTGATCGCCAGATCGATGCTGCGCTCCATCAGCGCGCGGGCGACGATCTGGCTGTGGGTCTGGCGGAAGATCAGCCGCAGTTTCGGCGCGCGGCGGGCGATTTCCTCGATCAGCCGGCGGCCGTAGGCGATCTCGAAGTCATCCGAGAGGCCCACGGTGACCGAGCGTCCTTCGTAGTGATGGGCGGTCGGGTCGACCATGGCCAGGCTTTGCCGGCACTTGTTCAGCGCATCGCTGACCACCGGTTTCAACTGATTGGCTTTGAGCGTCGGCGCCAGCCCCCGACCGGTGCGCACGAACAATTGATCGCCATACACCTCGCGCAACCGGCGCAAAGCCGCGCTGACCGCCGACTGGGTCACGCCCAGACGCAACGCCGCGCGGCTGGCGCTGGACTCTTCATGCAGGGCTTCGAAGACTTTC
Organism: Pseudomonas aphyarum; assembly: GCF_028657055.1. Lineage (NCBI taxonomy): Bacteria > Pseudomonadati > Pseudomonadota > Gammaproteobacteria > Pseudomonadales > Pseudomonadaceae > Pseudomonas > Pseudomonas aphyarum. The sequence goes on along the minus strand of NZ_JAMDGS010000010.1, from coordinate 403,079 downwards.
AGCAGGTTGAGGTCGACGGTCGCGATATTCATTTGGCTCATATCATTCAGCAGTGGATCGGTCTTTATTCATGATCCCGTGGCGCCGGAGAATGAGCAACACCTGAACTTCACGGAGTGACCGCCATGCCCAAATCAATCGTTGCCGCCCTGCAGATCGGCGCCTTGCCCGGTGGCAAGGCTGACACCCTGGAACAGATCCTGAGCTGGGAAACCGCGATCATCGAATCCGGCGCCGCGCTGGTGGTGATGCCCGAAGCGTTGCTCGGCGGTTACCCGAAAGGCGAGGGCTTCGGCACGCAGCTGGGTTACCGCTTGCCGGAAGGGCGCGAGGCCTACGCCCGTTACTTCGCCAACGCCATCGATGTGCCGGGCGCGGAAACCGAAGCGTTGGCCGGGCTGTCGGCGCGCACGGGGGCTAACCTGGTGATCGGCGTGATCGAACGGGCCGGCAGCACCTTGCATTGCACGGCGCTGTATTTTGACCCGCAGGCGGGCCTTGTGGCCAAACACCGCAAACTGATGCCGACCGGTACCGAACGGCTGATCTGGGGTAAAGGCGACGGTTCGACGCTACCGGTACTCGACACCCAGGTCGGCAAGCTCGGCGCGGTGATCTGCTGGGAAAACATGATGCCGCTGCTGCGCACGGCGATGTACGCCAAGGGTATCGAGGTCTGGTGCGCCCCGACCGTGGACGAGCGCGAGATGTGGCAGGTCAGCATGCGCCACATCGCCCATGAAGGGCGCTGCTTTGTGGTCAGCGCCTGTCAGGTGCAGGCCTCGCCGAATGAACTGGGTGTGGAAGTCGCCAACTGGCCGGGGGAGCGACCGTTGATCGCCGGTGGCAGCGTGATCGTCGGGCCGATGGGGGATGTGCTGGCCGGGCCGTTGCGCGGCGAGGCCGGGCTGCTCACCGCCGAGATCGACACCGAAGAACTGGTGCGCGCCCGCTACGACTACGACGTGGTCGGCCACTATGCGCGGCCGGATGTGTTCGAGTTGAGTGTCGACGAGCGGGCCAAACCCGGGGTGCGTTTCACCGCCTGATGACCGTGCTGTTTACCAGGTGGCAGCACTGGCCCTCGGCAGACTCAGCTTGCCGGTGTCGACAAAGCGCATCGTGCCAAACAGCCCGCCCGCCAGTTTGCCGCGCAGCACATAGGGCAGGTTGTCGAGGGTTTGGGTCTGGCTCAGGCCCAAGGTCTGGCGCAGCACCGAGAACGCGGAAATGCTCACCGGGACACTGACGATGGTTTCGGAAAACCGTGGAATCGAGCCGCTCTGATCGCTCACACCCGACGCCAGCGAGTGACCGTTGACCTCCAGATCCAGCGCGATGCCGTTGTAGTCGATGGGCGTTTCGTTGGGGTTCTGCACCCGCAGCTTGATTGCGAAGCGCACTTCCAGATCCTGGCTCGGCAACGGTTCCAGGCCGACCACGTTGATGTTCACCGGGTCGCGGTTGGGGAACAGCGCACAGGCGCTGAGGGAGAGCAGAAGCAGGGACAGGATGACGGCTTGGAGGCGGCGCATTGATGCTCTCTCATTGAAAAAGGGCTGAACCGTTGCCGGTATCAGCCCTTTTTCATGGAGCGGACAGGATCAACGGTTCAACTGTGCGACAGCGGCCGTTGATGCGGGTTCAGCTTTGGCCGGCAGGTCGGGGTTTTCCATGACCTGAAGGATAGAGGCTTCCGGGTCGAAGTCATCTTCTTCCAGTTCGATGAATTCTTCCGGCAGGAAGATATTCAGCACGATGGCACACAGCGCGCCGACGGTGATTGGCGACTCGAAGATATTGCGCAGCGCGTGCGGCAATTCGCGCAGCACTTCAGGCACGGCGGCGATGCCCAGGCCCATGCCGACGGAAATCGCCACGATCAGCATGTTGCGCCGATGCAGGCCGGCCTCGGCGAGGATCTTGATCCCGGCCACGGCCACGGTGCCGAACATCACCAACTCCGCGCCGCCGAGTACCGGTTTTGGCATCAGTTGCAGCACAGCGCCGATCATCGGGAACAGACCGAGCAGCACCAACAGGCCGGCAATGAAGAACGCCACGTAACGGCTGGCCACGCCGGTGAGCTGAATCACCCCGTTGTTCTGGGCGAAAGTCACCATCGGCATGCTGTTGAACACGGCGGCCATGGCCGAGTTGAGGCCATCGGCGAGCAACCCGGACTTGATCCGGCGGATGTACAGCGGGCCTTTGACCGGCTGACGGGAAATCATCGAGTTGGCGGTCAGGTCCCCGGCGGCCTCAAGCGGCGACACCAGGAAAATCACCGCCACCGGCACGAACGCCACCCAGTCGAAGTTGAAACCGTACTTGAACGGCACCGGCACGCTGACCACCGGCACTTCGGGCAGGTTGGCGAAATCCACGGTGCCCATCAGCCACGCCACCACGTAGCCGAGGGTCAGGCCGATGACAATCGCGCCCAACCGCAGGAACGGCACATCAACCCGGTTCAATACCACGATGGTGCCCAGCACCAGCGCTGCCAGGAACACGTGACTGGCCGCGCCCAGATCCGCCGCGCCGAAGCCGCCGGCAATGTCGGTCATCGCCACTTTGATCAGCGACAGGCCCATCAACGTGATGATGGTGCCGGTCACCACCGGGGTGATCAGCATGCGCAATTTGCCGATGAACTGGCTCAGCACCACTTCGATAAACGCGGCAAAGAAACACACGCCGAAGATCGTCGACAGGATTTCATCGGTGCCGCCGCCCCGGGCCTTGACCATGAAACCGGCGCTGAGAATCACGCTGATAAAGGAAAAACTGGTGCCTTGCAGGCACAGCAGCCCCGAACCGACCGGGCCGAAGCGCTTGGCCTGAACGAAGGTGCCGAGACCCGAGACGAACAGCGCCATGCTGATCAGGTACGGGATTTCACTTTGCAGGCCTAGGGCGCCGCCCATGATCAGGGTCGGGGTGATGATGCCGACGAAGCTGGCCAACACGTGTTGCAGGGCGGCAAACACCGTTGCGGTGAAGTGGGGACGGTCGTTGAGGCCGTAGATCAGATCGTTGTTGCGCGGGGCTTTTTCAGAGACGGTCATGGTGGTTTGCGTGCCGCAATGCGGGGCCGGGTCGGAAAATGGGTGCGCAGGATGCCGTAAGAGGGGAGCGAGGGCAACGCATTAAAACTGCCCAAAAGGTCAGGTTCGACCAAAGGCTGACAGCAGATCTTCTTCAAACGCCTTTTGCGCGTCTCCCGGTACTTGCGCCCGATGGCGAGCAAGATGGAACGCCACGTCAAAGCTCAACTCGCCTTCGCGCACCGGTCGCAGCAGGCCCTTGTCCTGCCATTGGCGCGCGTAATGGTTGGGCAGATAACCGACGTGTTTGCCGGACAGAATGAAGGCGAGGGTGCCTTCGACCTGTTCCGAGCGCGCCGAGCAGACCTTGCCCTGGAACGGCTCGTCACTGCGCAGGAACCGGTAGGGGTGATCGACCCGGTCGCAGGCCTGCAACGCGGCGTCATCGGGAGCATCGTTGGTGAACAGAGGATGGCCGGGCGCGCAGTACAAATGCTGGGTTTCGCTGAACAGTTCGCGGTAGTCGAACGCGCTCTGCACTTGGGAGAAGTAACCGATGGCCAGGTCCAGCCGTTGTTGCAGCAACAGACGCTCCATTTCGCCGGGCATGGCGCTGATCAGCTCGATACGCACCGATTCGTCCCGCTCGCGAAACCGCCGGATTGCATCCGCCACCCGTTGCAGCACCGACTGATCGACCGCTTCCGATAGACCCAAGCGCACTTCACCGATCAAGCGTCCGGCGACGCCGTTGGATTGATGGCGGAAGGTTTCGATCGAATCGAACAGCGCCCGCGCGGCAATCAACAGTTGCTCGCCCTTGGGCGTCAGGCTGAAACCGCCCTTGCCACGGTTGCACACCCGATAGCCGAGGCGCGTCTCAAGCTTGGCCATTTGCTGGCTGATGCTCGACTGGCTCAGGCCCAATTCACCCTGCGCAGCGCTGAAACCATTGGATTCGACCACGCCGAGAAACAGCCGCAGAAGCTGAAGATCGACATCGTGGAGCTGACCGAGCATCACATTACTCCGGGATAAAGTCAGGTTAACAAACTTGATATTTCTCGAATGTATCCGACGGCGCATCCTGCCACCACTTCCTTCGGTCAGGTGTTCGTCATGGCTCCCGTCTTCAAGCTGTGTTTGCCCGCTTTGTTGCTTACCGTCTCCATCGCTGCCCAGGCCGAAGAGAAAACCCTCAATCTCTACAGCTGGGCCGATTACGTGGCGCCTGAAACCTTGCAGCGCTTCGAAAAGGAAACCGGCATCCACGTGCGCTACGACACCTTCGATACGTCCGAGGTGCTGGAAACCAAACTGCTCACCGGCGGCAGCGGTTATGACGTGGTGGTGCCGTCGTCCAGCGTGCTGGCCCGTGGGTTGGCCGCCGGCGCGTTGAAGGAAATCCCTCACGAAGGGCTCAAGGGTTACGCCAATCTCGATCCGGATCTGCTGGAAAAACTGGCGGCGGTCGATCCCGGCAACCGCTACGGCGTGCCATACACCTGGGGCACGCTGGGGTTGGGCATGAACGTCGAGGCAGTCAAACAGCGGCTGCCGGACGTGCCGCTCAACAGCCTCGATCTGCTGTTCAAGCCTGAATACGCCAGCAAACTCAAGGATTGCGGGATTGCGATTCTCGACTCGCCGCAGGAAGTGATCGGCCTAGCGCTGCACTATCTCGGTAAAGATCCCTACAGCACCGACAAGACCGATCTGGCGGCCGCCGAAGCCTTGTTGCAGAAGTTGCAGCCTTCGGTGCTGTACGTCGCCACCGGCCGGCAGATCAGCGATCTGGCCAACGGCAGCGTCTGCCTGGCGCTGACCTACAACGGTGACGCGAGCATGGCCGCCGATCAGGCGCGCAAGGCCAACAAGCCGTTTGAGGTCGCTTACCGGATCCCGAAGGAAGGCACGCTGGTGTGGCAGGACAACCTCGCCATCCCCAAAGATGCGCCGCACCCCGAGGCCGCACGCACCTTCATCGAGTTCATGTTGCGCCCCGAATCCGTGGCGGCCCTGACCAATACGCTGTTCTTTGCCACCGCCAACCAGGCCGCCACGCCGCTGGTGGATGAGGCGGTACGCAACGACCCGGACATTTTCCCGAAACCCGACGTGCGCGAGCGGCTGTACGCCGACCACAGCATGAGCCTCAAGGACATGCGTCAGCGCACACGCCTGTGGACCACTTTCCGTAGCCGCCAATAGCCCTTCATAACAACAGGAACACACCGATGGACGTGCCCATGCAAAACGATCAGGCCCTGACCCGTGACAGCCTTTTCGGCACCGCCGCCGAAAGCACCTACGCCGGGATCACCAGTTTCATGCGCCGGCGCTACAGCCGTGACTTGCGCGGCGTGGACGTGGCGGTCAGCGGTGTGCCGTTCGACACCGCCACCAGCAACCGTCCGGGCGCGCGTTTCGGGCCGCGCGGGATTCGTGCGGCGTCTACCGGGATTGCCTGGGAACGGCACTGGCCATGGGCGTTCGACCCGTTCGATCATCTGGCGGTGATCGACTACGGCGATTGCGACTTCGATTACGGCTCGCCACACACCATCCCGGAAAGCATCGAGGCCCACGCCGAGCACATCCTCAGCTCCGGCAGCGCGATGCTCACCTTTGGCGGCGACCACTTCATCAGCTATCCGCTGCTCAAGGCCCATGCGCGCAAGCACGGCACGCTGTCGCTGATCCACTTCGATGCCCACAGCGACACCTGGCCGGACGAGGGTGGCAAGCGGGTCGATCACGGCACCATGTTCTGGCACGCGGCGCGGGAAGGACTGGTGGATCCGGCGCGTTCGGTGCAGATCGGCTTGCGCACCACCAACGACGATCATCAGGGCTTTCAGGTGCTGGACGCCCGGCAGGTGCATCGCCGTGGTTGCGAAGCGATCATCGAGGCCATTCGCGCGCGGGTCGGGGATAACCCGGTGTACCTGACGTTCGACATCGATTGCCTCGACCCGGCCTTCGCGCCGGGCACCGGCACCCCGGTGTGCGGCGGGTTGAGCACGGTGCAGGCGCTGGAGATCCTTGGCGGCCTGCGCGGGATCAATCTGGTGGGCATGGACGTGGTGGAAGTGGCGCCGGCCTATGACCATGCAGACGTGACGTCGCTGGCGGCGGCGACCCTGGCCATGGAGATGCTCTGCCTGTACGCGGCCCGGCACAAAGTCGACGCGTGATCCCCTCCGAGCCTGGTGAAAGCTCCTGACAATTTCTGACACCAGGCTCTGCTAAGCTCCGGCAAATTTTTGCCCGGAGCCGCACACCGTGTCGCGAACCACTCGACTGTTGACCCTGTTGCAAGTGCTGCGTGGCAAGAAACGCCCGGTCACAGCAGCGACGCTGGCCTCCGAGCTGGAAATCTCCGAACGCACGCTCTATCGCGACATCGCCGAACTGACCGCACTCGGCGCGCCGATCCATGGCGAGGCGGGCATCGGTTACGTGCTGCGCAGCGGTCTGTTTCTGCCGCCGCTGATGCTCAACGCCGACGAGACCGAAGCCATCGTGCTGGGTCTGCGTTATGTCGATCAGCGTGGCGACGAGGTCCTGAGCAAGGCCGCGGCGGATGCGCTGGCGAAAATCGCTGCGGTGCTGGACCCGCAGGCTCAGGAAGCATTGCGCAACCCGACCGTCATGCCCGGGCCTTCGGGTTACGGCTTCCCGCAAAACGCGGTGCCGTTGAACGTTTTCCGCCATGCGATCCGCGATCAGGCCAAACTGCACATCGATTACGCCGATGCGCAGCAGGTGCAGAGCCAGCGCTTGATCTGGCCGCTTGCGCTGGGTTTTCTCAACGAGGTGCGGATCATCGTCGCGTGGTGTGAATTGCGCGGCGCCTATCGCACGTTTCGCACCGACCGGATTGCCGCCGCCAGCCTGCAGGGCGAGCGCTATCCGGGGCGGCGCAGCGACCTGTTGCGCACCTGGCAACGGCAGATGCAACTGGACGAAAACGGCCGTTTCACTCCTGACAGGAACTGACGCAGGGCTGTTCTAGGATGGCGACAGAACCCGAAAAAAGGAGCTGTAACCATGTTCCATCCCACCTCGATCCTCGCCCCGGCCATCGTTGAGTACATCAACGCCGCCAATGCTCGCGATACGTCCCGGGTCGGCAGTTTTTTTGCCGAGGATGCCCATGTGTTCGATGAAGGCCATCATCAGGTCGGCCCGCAGGCCATCGCCAACTGGATGCAAGACACCGCCCAGCGCTATCAGCCGCGGGTCGAAGTGCTCGGCGTCCAGCAGCGCACCGGCAAGGTGCTGGTGCAAGGGCTGATTTCCGGAACGTTTCCCGGCAGCCCGCTGGAGCTGCGCTACACGTTCCGGCTCAACGAACAGGGCAAAATCGCTCGGCTGGATATTTCCCTGTAGCCATCGTGGCATACTGCCGCGCATGACTTTCGACTCCCCCCTGAGCGCCTGGCAATACGCCGTCGACCACAAGGGCTTCATCCAGGATGAAGCCCAGGAACACGCGGTCTGGGCCTTGCAAAAATGCCATGAAGCCCTGCACGCCGGTGCCCGTTCGGTCACCGGCGTTTACCTGTGGGGCCCGGTCGGGCGCGGCAAGACCTGGCTGATGGATCAATTCCACCAAAGCCTGCGGGTGCCGGCGCGGCGGCAACACTTTCATCACTTTATGGGCTGGGTGCACCAGCGTTCCTTTCAGTTGACCGGGATTGCCGATCCATTGCGGGCCCTGGCCCGTGAGTTGGCGGCCGAGGTGCGGGTGCTGTGTTTCGATGAGCTGTTCGTCAATGACATCGGTGACGCGATCATTCTCGGTCGGCTGTTTCAGGTGATGTTCGACGAAGGCGTGGTGGTGGTCTGCACCTCCAACCTGCCGCCGGATCAGCTGTATGCCGACGGCTTCAACCGCGATCGCTTCCTGCCGGCGATCACCGCGATCAAGCAGCACATGCAAGTGGTCGCGGTGAATGGCGCTGAAGATCACCGATTGCATCCCGGCGCCGTCGAGCAGCGTTACTGGGTCGCTCTGCCGGAGCAGCAGAGCGCGCTAAGTCAGGTGTTCGACGCATTGGCCGCCGGGCAGACCGTCAGTGCCGAACCGGTGCCGGTCGGTTATCGAGCCTTGAACGTGGTGCAGGCCAGCGATTCGGTGCTGTGGTGCCGTTACGCCGAACTGTGCGAGCAACCGTTCGCCGCCATGGATTTCATCGCGCTGTGCGACACCTACCGGGCTATCCTGTTGAGCGAGGTGCCGAACCTTAGCGCGAAAAAACGCGAAGGGCGGATTGCCCGTGGCACCGAGGACGGCGCGGAGCGGGTGGTGGCCGGCGACCGCGAATTGCCGCAACTGTCGGTGCACGATGACGGCGTGCGCCGCTTCATCGCGCTGGTCGACGAGTGCTACGACCGCAAGGTGCCGTTGTACATCGAGGCCGAAGTGCCGATGGACGCGCTGTACACCGAGGGCTACCTGGAATTCCCGTTCCGCCGGACCCTCAGCCGCTTGCAGGAGATGCAGCTGCAACGCTTCGCCGAAACCTGAAACACGGAGGGCGCGACATGACTCAGCCACTGTCCCACCATTTGCTGACCATGGCTTATCAGAATGCCTGGGCCAACCATCGACTGGCCAAGGCCTGGAGTCAGCTCGACGACGCGCAGCTGGCCGCGCCACGGGTCAGTTTCTTCCCGAGCATCCGCCTGACCCTCAATCACATCCTCACCTGCGACTGGTTCTACGTCGACGCGCTGGAACGCGAGTTGCGCGGTGACGAACCGCATCCCGATTGCTATGTGTTCTTCAACGCTGATGAACCTTTCACCGAGGCGCAGGCCTTGCGCCGTGAACAAGCCCATGTCGACCGCCGCTTGATTGCTTACTGCGAGCAACTGCGCGATGCCGATCTGGGGCGCATCGTCACCATCGCCCGTGACACGCCGCAACACGACAGTCGCCTGCGGATGATCTCGCACCTGTTCGAGCACCAGATCCATCATCGCGGCCAGGTCCACGCCATGCTCAGCGGCACTTCGGTGAAACCGCCGCAGCTGGACGAGTTTTTCTGTGCCGGCGAGTCCGGTTTGCGAGCCGAGGATTTCGCCGAACTGGGCTGGACCGAAGAACTCATCTGGGGCCACTGACGTCTTGCGTCCCGCCCGTTCAAGGATCTGCAGGCATAAAAAAAGGCGCCCGGTAAGGGCGCCCAACTGTCATCTGCGGGGCCAGAGCGGAGCCATCGCAGGTCCATCGGTAAAGCGTTCGCTCAAGGGCGATAGGACTCGGTGACCTGGGCGGTCTGGTCGTCCGGAACCTTGAGTTCGCTGGTCTTCGCGTCAGCCTGCTGACTTTGTACGGAATGAACCGGGAAATTGGCCCAGTAATGTCTCATGCGCTCGGCGCCGCCTTCGGCGAATGCGCTGGCGGATGCGAGGGTGAGTAGACCGGCAAGGATTGCAGTCGTGGTTTTCATGGTGCCTCCTACGAAAAATGTCGGAGCCGTTCGTCCATGAATCAGGGCCTCGGGGCGCAGTGTCCGCCGAGGGCATTAACAAGAGGTTAACGCTCGTTCAGTGTAGGTTTTGCCGGGTGTTCCCACGGCGTATCGGACGAACGCTGCACGCGTGAATGACGCGTGCAGGTCGTAAGGGAAGGGCGTCAGAGTTTCCAGTCGAGGCTCAGCGTCACGGTGCGAGGATCGCCCCAGAACACGCCGTTGTAGAAGCCAACGTTGTCGTAATACTTCTTGTCGAACAGGTTGTCGACGTTGAAGGATGCCGACAGGTGTTTGTCGAACTCATAACGCGACATCAACTTCACCACCGTGTAAGCGTCCTGACTGATTCGCGCCCGTTCGGTGATGATCCGGCCGTTGGCGTTGCGTCCGACCGGGCGGTTGGAATTGCCATAGACGTCGCTCTGCCAGTTCACCGCGCCGCCCACGGTCAGGGCGTTCCAGTTGCCCGGCAGGCGATAGGCCGTGGACAGACGGAACAGGTTCAGGGGCTGATTGGTATTGCTGCGCTCTTTCTCGCCATTGACCGAGTGGGTGTAGGTGTAGCCGGCGGTCATGTTCCAGCCGTCGAGGATCTCGCCCGAGACCTCGGCTTCGAAACCGTTGACCTTGTTGCCCTTGCCGCCGGACTTGTAGAACTCTTCCTGGGTCACCGGATCCGGTGGGACCGAATCATCCACTTCGGCGACGTTGTCCTGCTTGCTCCAGAAAATGGCGGTGGCCAGATTCAGGCGTTCGTCCAGCAGGCTGCCCTTGAGTCCGATTTCATAGTTGCTGCCGACGATCGGTTCGATGAACTTGCGGTTGGCGTCGCGGTAGGTCTGCGGTTTGAAGATGTCGGTGTAGCTGGCGTAAACGGTGTACTCCGGCGTCAGGTCATAGAGCAGGCCGGCGTAGGGCGTCCACATGTCGTTGTGCTGCTGGCGGCTGGCATCGACGCTTTCCAGTTGCAGGTTGTCGTCGAAGGTGTTGGCCGTTTTTGACGCCTTCCAGCTGCCGTAGCGGGCGCCGAGCACGGCGTGCAAGTCGTCCGTCAGGCTCAGGCGGGTCGCCAGGTAACCGGCTTTTTGTTCCGTGCTTTCCTTTGAACCGGTGAGGCCGGTCACCGTGTCCGGGAACTTGGCGATGTCGCCCATGTACTTCCAGTCGCGGATGGTGCTGTAGTCGCTCGCAACCGCTCCGTCGACGGTATAGGGCGAGCTGGAGCTGCGTTCGGCTTCGCCATAACCGATCATCAACTGATGCTCGCGACCGAGCAGCGAGTAGGGGCCGGACAGGTTGAAGTCGTACGCCTTCATGCGCTGCGGGCCGATCATGTGTGAGCTGTAAGCGGTCATGCCGCTGCGATCCGGTTCGGGGAAACCGGCACCGGCGTAGTAGACCTTGCCGTCGGTGTCGCTCTTGCGGTGGGTGTAGGCGGCTTTCAGGTGCCAGTCGCCCGCCAGGCTTTGATCGAGGGTGGCGAACGCTGTCTTGTCGCGCAGCGGCCAGGAGCTCCAGGAGGTCGCCATGTTGGTCGAGCGTCCGAGGCTGGCCTTGCTGCCGTCGGCGTTCCAGTACGGCAAGGTGCCCCACGAAGAGCCTTGCACCTGTTTGTCCTGATAGTCGTAACCGACGGCCAGTACGGTGGAGTCGGTCAGGTCGGCTTCGAGGATGCCGTAGCCGACTTCCCGTTGCAGGGCGTACTTGTCGCGAAACGATCCCTGGTCGCGGTAGGCCAGCACGCTGCGACCGCGCAGGCGCCCGTCGAACGCCAGTGGGCCGCCGACATCGACGTAACTGTAGTAATCGTCATAGCTGCCGCCGCTCGCACCGGCCTGAGCCTGCCATTGTGCGGTCGGGCGTTTGCGTACCATGTTGATGGTCGCCGACGGGTCGCCTGCACCCGTGGTCAGGCCGGTGGCACCACGCACGACTTCGATGCGGTCGTAGATGATGGTGTCCGAATCGGACTTCATGTACTGGAAGGTGTTGAGCATCCCGTCGATCTGGAAATTGTTGATCGAGTAGCCGCGGGACGAATAGCTGACCCGGTCCGAGTCGTTGTGCTGCACCACGATGCCGGTGGTCTGGCTCATGGCTTCGGACAATGTACCGAGCTTGAAATCATCCATCTGCTGGCGGGTGACCACGGACACCGACTGCGGGGTTTCCTTGATCGAGAGGTTCAACCGGGTCGCCGTGCTCATGGCGCCGGTGGTGTAGGCGTGGGTGTTTTCAGTGGTGCTGCCCAGGCCTTGGGCGGTGACGCTGGTGGAGGCAAGCTCCAGTGCCGGCGCAGCGGGCGTCGACTGCTTTTCGGTGTCGGTTTCAGCCAGCAGATCCGGGCTCAGTGCAACACTGCACAGGCCGAGGGTGAGGGTCATGGAACGGGTGATGGGCGCGAACATCGCAGCCGACTCCTTGTCTTCGAGGGAAAAATTCCGTTTGCTCAAAGACGAAGGCGAGCGGTGCGATTTAGTATCAAACGAGAAATATTGTTATTTGAAGATGTTTCAGTTTCATGAAAAAGGGCCGTTTCCGGCCCTTTTTGTTACTCCTGCAGCACCACTTCTGTGGTCGTGCCTGCGGGTTTTTTCGGCTTCATCAGGCTGAAGTCGATCAGGGCCCGCTGTTCACGTTCGTAAGGGTTGCCGATCAACAGCGGACGCGGCTTGAAGCTGTCGCTGACCAGGCTCTTGCTGCGGTCGAGTTCATCGAAACTCAAACCGGCCAGATCCGCCCAGGTGTGGATCAGGTGCGAGCTGCTGTAAGGGCGGCTCAGATCCCCGGCAAAACTCCAGTCGTGGTTTTCACGCCACTTTGGCGACGCCCAGGCCATGAACGGAATGGTGTACATCGGCGCCGTCGGCTTGTTTTCGTTGCGGCCCAGCGTGCTGTGTCCCACCGAGTCGAATACGTCTTCACCGTGATCGGAGAGGTACAGCAAAAAGCCGTTCGGATCGGATTTGGCGTAGTCCTTGATCAGGCTCGAGACCACGAAATCGTTGTACAGCACCGCGTTGTCGTAGCTGTTGTAGGTCGGCACCTGATCGTCACGCACGCCGGCCGGAACGCCGTTGCGATCCTGGAACTTGTCGAAGCTCGGCGGATAACGGTACTGGTAGCTCATGTGCGTGCCGAGCAGATGCACGACGATCAACTTGCGCGGTGCCGCGTCGGCCAGGGCCTTGTTGAACGGCTCGATCACGTCGCCGTCGTACTGGGCGGCGTTCTGGTTGCGGTTGTTGTTCAGGTACACCTGCTCGTCGGCCTGTTCGGAGAACGTCGTGAGCATGGTGTTGCGCTTGGTCATGGTCTGCTGGTTGGTGATCCAGAAGGTCTTGTAGCCGGCCTGTTTCATCATGCTGACCAGCGACGGCGTGGACAGGTACAGGTCCGGGTTTTCTTCGTCGGCGAAGGTCAGCACCTGTTGCAGCGCCTCGATGGTGTAAGGGCGCGGGGTGATGACGTTGTCGAACACCGACAGCTGATCCTTGAGCTTGTCCAGTTCCGGCGTGGTTTTACGCGGGTAACCGTAAAGGCTCATGCGCTGGCGGTTGGTGGATTCGCCGATGACCAGCACCAGGGTCGCCGGCTGGTTGGCGCCCGAGTCCTTGAGGTTTTTCAGCGGCGGGATCTTGCTCGCGCTGTGCAGCATGCCCTGCATGTCGGCCAGGGTTTCCTGATAGCGGTGATAAGCCACGGCCATCTGCCAGGGCACGGCCGGCTCGATGCGGGTTTCGAATTTCTCGAAGCCTTGCTCAAAACTGCCGGTGCGCATTGTCTGCTTGACCAGCGGATAACCGATCACGGCCACCAGAATCGCCATGGCGGCGACGAACGCGCGGCCACGGGGCAGGTAAACAGGACGCAGGCGGGTCCACAGGAAATACGCGAACGCGGTGTGCGCGAGGAACGCCGGGACCATCCACCAGGCGAAGTACTGGGTCATGTACTCGCCGGCTTCGGACACGTTCGACTCGAACATGATGAAGATCACGCTCTGGGAGAATTCCTGCTGGTAGATGAAGAAGTAACCCAGGCTGGCCATCGAGCAGGCCCACAACACCACACCGATCAGCGCGGCGAGCAAACGGGTGCGTTTGGGGAACAGCAGCATTGGCGCGAGCCACACGGCGCTCATCACGAAGGCCTGGCGAAAGCCTGTGAACCCTGAAGTGCCCGTCAACTGGATCAGCAGTTGGGTGATACCGGAGAAGTACCAGAAGAACACGAACAGCCAGAGAAAACCGGCCCAGTCGAAACCTGTCGCAGTCGTATTGCTGCGTTTGAACACCGCCATTCAGCACTCCAGCTCAGTCGTCACATCCACCGCCGGGCGCTTCATGTAACCGCGCATGAACCCGACGAACGGAAGCCATGCGCAGACACGCACGGCCAGAATGCGCCGGAGTATCAACAAGCGAATGTGAAAACTTTGTTAGTTGCCGGAAGCGGCTGGAGGTGCAGCATGTCGGGAACGGCAATGGCCGCTCCCGAAGCGGGCGGGGCGATCAGGCGTGTGGCGAGCGCTGCACGCGTGGCAAGGGCTGCGGCTCGGCGCCCTGGGTCAGCAGGCGCAATTGCGCGAGTTCCTGCTTGAGCTGATCGCGTTCATCTTTCAACTGACGCAATTCATCGCGACGGATGGTGACGTACAGGGTTTGTGCCGGCATTGCTGTGTGTACTGTGCCCATTGCTCACCTCGCAAATGGCGTGTCTCAACTGCAGATCAGCTCCAGTTTCGGGCCTTGACCTGCTATCGGCGCCGATTTTGATTTCTTTTGCTCGTGAATGGAACTTTTTTATTTTTCATGGTCGTTGTGTCTTCGGCACGTTTCCAGACGTTATCAGTCTGGATCGGGCACAATGCACGGAAACTTCAACCCGACGCTCTGGACTAACCTCCATTAGTCGCGTTGGGCTATACCTTTGACACACTTTTATTTGTAGTAAGGAGCATCAGCACATGCAACTCGGGATTATTGGACTGGGCCGCATGGGCGGCAATATTGCGCGACGTCTGATGCTCAACGGTCACACCACCGTTGTTTACGACCGCAATACCGCCTTTGTCGACACCCTGGCCGCCGAGGGCTCTACCGGCGTCGCCGACCTGCCTGCACTGGTCGCAGGCCTGGCCAAGCCGCGTGCGGTGTGGGTCATGCTGCCGGCCGGCGCACCGACTGAAGACACCATCGAAACCCTGAGCACGCTGCTTGAGGCGGGCGACACCATCATCGATGGCGGCAACACCAACTACAAGGACGACATCCGCCGGGCCAGGACCCTGGCCGAGAAAGGCCTGCACTACATCGACGTCGGCACCTCCGGCGGCGTCTGGGGCCTGGAGCGCGGCTACTGCATGATGATCGGCGGCGATGCCGAGACCGTTAAGCGTCTGGATCCGCTGTTCGCCGCGCTGGCGCCGGGCATGGGCGACATCCCGCGCACCAAGGACCGCAAGTCCGATGACCACCGCGCCGAGCACGGCTACATCCACGCAGGTCCCGCCGGTGCCGGTCACTTCGTCAAGATGATCCACAACGGGATCGAGTACGGCATGATGGCGGCCTTCGCCGAAGGCTTCGACATCCTCAAGACCAAGTCCAGCGAGCGCCTGCCGGAAGATCAGCGTTTCGACCTGAACGTGGCCGACATCGCCGAAGTCTGGCGTCGTGGCAGCGTGGTGTCGTCCTGGCTGCTCGACCTGACTGCCGATGCTTTGGCCAGCGATCCGAAACTCGACGGTTTCTCGGGCTCCGTGGCGGACAGCGGCGAAGGCCAATGGACCATCGAAGCGGCCATGGAACAAGCAGTGCCGGTACCGGTGCTGTCCAACTCGCTGTTCTCGCGCTACCGCTCGCGCGGCCAGGGCACTTTCGGCGACAAGATTCTTTCGGCCCAGCGCTTCGGCTTCGGCGGCCATGTGGAGACGCCTAAGAAATGACCCATACGATCCGCAGGAAATCCAAGGCAGAACCCGCGCCACCGACCACGCTGTTTCTGTTCGGCGCCCACGGTGATCTGGTCAAGCGCCTGCTCATGCCGGCGCTGTACAACCTGAGTCGCGACGGCCTGCTGGATGATGGCCTGCGGATCGTCGGCGTTGACCACAACGCCATCACCGATGAAGCCTTCGCGCAAAAGCTCGAAGACTTCATCCGCACCGAAGTGGCAGCGAAGGTCGGCAAGGGCGATCAGATGCTTGATCCGGCCTTGTGGGCCAAGCTCGCCAAAGGCATCAGCTACGTCCAGGGCGATTTCCTGGACGACAGCACTTATTCAGCCCTGGCGGCGAAAATCGCCGACAGCGGCACTGGCAATGCGGTGTTCTACCTGGCCACCGCGCCACGTTTTTTCAGCGAAGTGGTGCGCCGTCTCGGCAGCGCCGGGTTGCTCGAAGAAACCCCGGAAGCTTTCAGAAGGGTGGTGATCGAAAAACCGTTCGGCTCCGACCTGCAAACCGCAGAGGCGTTGAACGCCTGCCTGCTCAAGGTCATGTCGGAAAAGCAGATCTACCGGATCGATCACTATCTGGGCAAGGAAACCGTGCAGAACATTCTGGTCAGCCGGTTCTCCAACAGCCTGTTCGAAGCGTTTTGGAACAATCACTACATCGACCACGTGCAGATCACCGCCGCCGAAACCGTCGGTGTCGAAACCCGTGGCAGTTTCTACGAACACACCGGCGCCCTGCGGGACATGGTGCCCAATCACCTGTTCCAGTTGCTGGCCATGGTGGCAATGGAACCACCGGCCGCGTTCGGCGCCGATGCGGTGCGGGGCGAGAAGGCCAAGGTAGTCGGCGCGATCCGCCCCTGGACCATCGAAGAAGCACGGGAAAATTCGGTGCGCGGCCAATACAGCGCCGGTGAAGTCGCTGGCAAACCGGTGGCCGGTTATCGCGACGAGAACAACGTCTCGCCCGAAAGCACCACGGAAACCTACGTGGCGCTCAAAGTGATGATCGACAACTGGCGCTGGGTCGGCGTGCCGTTCTACCTGCGTACCGGCAAACGCATGAGCGTGCGCGACACCGAGATCGTCATCTGCTTCAAACCGGCGCCGTATGCGCAGTTCCGGGACACCGAGGTCGACGAATTGCAGCCGACCTACCTGCGTATCCAGATCCAGCCCAACGAAGGCATGTGGTTCGACCTGCTGGCCAAACGGCCGGGGCCGGCGCTGAACATGGCCAATATCGAGCTGGGTTTCGCCTACAAGGATTTCTTCGAAATGCAGCCGTCCACCGGCTACGAAACCCTGATCTACGACTGCCTGACCGGTGACCAGACGCTGTTCCAGCGTGCTGACAACATCGAGAACGGCTGGCGCGCGGTGCAGCCGTTCCTTGACGCCTGGCAACAGGACGCGAGCGTGCAGAGTTACGCTGCGGGCGAAGACGGGCCGAAAGCCGCCGATGATCTGCTGACTCGCGATGGTCGCGTCTGGCATGGTCTCGGATGAGCGAGCCGATCCGTTTTCTGTTGAGTGACATGGACGGCACGCTGTTGCTGCCCGATCACAGCCTGAGCCAGCGCACCATCGATGCCGTTCGTGCGCTGCGCGAGGCAGGCGTGTTGTTTAGCCTCGCCACCGGGCGCCCGCCCAAAGCCATGCTGCAGCAGATCGAGGCCCTGGGCGTCGATCTGCCGACGGCGGCGTTCAATGGCGGCACGATCGTCAACCCGGATGGCAGCATTCTGGTTGCGCATTACCTTCCCGTAACGGCGGCACTGACTGCACTGGCGTTGTTCGCCGATCAGCCGGATGTCGAAATCTGGGTGTTCAGCGGTGGCGACTGGCTGCTTAAGGATCCGCACGGGCCGATGGTGCCGCGCGAGCAGCATGGGCTCGGTTATCCGCCGGTGGTGGTGGATAGCTTCGAGCCGTATCTGGAGCGTATCGACAAGATCGTCGCGACCAGCAACAACACTGATCTGCTGATCGAGTTGGAGGCGCGGTTGCTGCCGAAGGTCGAGGGCATGGCGCAGGTGTCGCGCTCGCAACCGGTTTTCCTGGATGTGACCGCGATGGACGCCAACAAGGGTGCTGCACTGGCAACCCTGGCCGCCCATCTGGGCGTGCCGCTGGCGCAAACGGCTGCGATTGGCGATGGCGGCAATGATCCGGCGATGTTCCATGTTGCCGGGTTGTCGATAGCCATGGGGCAGGCCGAGGACGCGGTGAAGCGTCAGGCCGACGTGGTGACCGGGCCGAACACTGAGGATGGCGTGGCACAAGCCATCGAAAAGTACCTCTTGCCGCGTTGATCGAGGCATAAAAAAACGGGAGCCCCAGGGCTCCCGTTGTTGTTGCTATAGCCAGTAACTCACGGCGTACCAGCCGAGCAATCCCATCGCCACGGTGTAGGGCAACGCCATCCACACCATCCGCCCGTAGGACAAGCGCACCAGCGGTGCAATCGCCGACGTCAGCAGAAACAGAAACGCCGCCTGACCATTGGGTGTCGCCACGCTCGGCAGGTTGGTGCCGGTGTTGATCGCAATCGCCAGCGTCTCGAAGTGATCGCGGCTCATGTGCCCGGCCAGGAACGCCTGTTTCACTTCGGTGATGTAGATCGTCGCCACGAACACGTTGTCACTGATCGCCGACAGCAGGCCGTTGGCGATGAACAGCATCCCCGGCTGCTGATCGGCCGGCAATGCCAGCACCCACTGAATCAGCGGCGCGAACAGTTGCTGGTCGTGAATCACCGCCACCACGGCAAAGAACACCACCAGCAGCGCGGTGAAGGGCATGGCGTCCTTGAAGGCACTGCCCAGACGATGCTCGTCGGTGATGCCGGTGAACGCCGTGATCAGCACAATCACCATCAGACCGATCAAGCCGACTTCCGCAATATGGAACGCCAGCCCGGCAATCAGAATCAGCGCAGCGAAGCCTTGCACCAGCAGGGCGGCGCGTTGGCGTGGGGTGCGTTCGGCATTGTCTTCGGCGGCGTAGTTGGCCAGCACGGCGCGTACGTTGTCCGGCAGCAGCGTGCCGTAGCCGAACCAGCGCAGTTTCTCCAGCAGCAGGCAGGTCACCAGCCCTGCGACCAAAACGGGAAGGGAAACCGGTGCGACTTTTTGGAAGAATTCGGCGAAGTGCCAACCCATTTCATGGCCGATCAAAAGGTTCTGCGGTTCGCCAACCAGGGTGCAGACGCCGCCCAGCGCAGTACCGACGGCACCGTGCATCAACAAGCTGCGCAGGAAGGCGCGAAACTGTTCCAGATCCTCATGATGCAACCGGGGCAGATGCTGGTCATCGCTGAATTCGCTGTCCTGGCGCGGATCGTTGCCGGAGGCCACCCGGTGGTAAACCGAATAGAAGCCCACGGCAGCGCTGATGATCACTGCGGTCACGGTCAGTGCATCGAGAAACGCCGAGAGAAACGCCGACAGAAAGCAGAACATCAGGGCCAGCAGCGCCTTCGAACGCACGCCCAGCAACAGGCGCGAGAACAGAAACAGCAGCAGGTCTTTCATGAAGTAGATGCCGGCGACCATGAACATCAGCAGCAGAATCACCGGGAAATTGTGCTGCAGCTCTTCGTACAGCGCCTGGGGTGTGGTCATTTTCAGCAGCAGCGCTTCGATCAGCAGCAAGCCGCCGGGCATCAGCGGGTAGCACTTGAGCGCCATGGCCAGGGTGAAAATGAACTCGATCACCAGCAACCAGCCGGCCGCGACCGGGCCGACGGTCCACAGCACCAGTGCGTTGAGCATCAGAAACCCGACGATGCACGCCTTGTACCAGCGGGGCGAATGCCCGAGAAAATTGTGCGCGAACGCCTGGGCCATCGAACCGAACATCGGTTGCTCCTTGTTTTAAGAAGCGCGCAAGTTGCCGTAAGCGATGGGCAAGATCAAGTGTAGGAAGGTTCGCATCATTGATTCAGATAACGCGCGACCACTGCGCGGTAGTTGCCATCCAGCGAATAACCGCCCACCAGTACTTTGCCACCCGGCTGGATTGCCAGTGAAGTGGCGGTATCGAGGCTGCGGCCCAGCCGCGTACGCAACCAGCCATTACCGGCACCGAAGCTTCGATCAAGGCTGCCGTTGGCCAGATAGCGGGCAACGATGAAGTCGGCTTCAACCCCGCCGATTGTCGCGCCGACCGCGAGGGTGCGACCGTCCGGCATCGCTTGCGCTGCGCTCCACTGGCAGCCGCTGGGGCCGATTTCCAGCAAATGCGGCTGACCTCCGTTGCAGTACAGGTCGGGGCGACCGTTGCCATGAACAGAATGCGCCAAGCACCGAATCGGATCGCGACTGCTGCCAAAACAATGCAGATGCTCTGCCGATTCGATGACCTGATTGACCAGCGCGCTGCGCCCCTGAGCCTTGAAGGCCATGAAACCATCCACCGCAAAGCGTTCGTCGAGCCTTCCATCGGGAAGGTAGCGTGCGAGCAGGCCTTCCTGAGGAAAGTCGATGGAGCCGGCCACCACGATTCGTCCGTCTTCTTGCAGCAGCAAGCTGCCGAGCCAGGTATTGAGCAGCAAGTGGCGAACCATGACGAAACCCCGACCGTTGAAGGAGGGATCCAGGCGTCCGTCGGGTTTGAGGCGGATCAGCATGCCGACATGATCGGCGAGGGCGCGGTGGTGATTGGCAATCAGCAGGATATGCCCGTCTGGCTGGACGGCGAAATCGCAGGCTTCGGCGCCCGGTACGCCCGGTGGCAGCCAGGCGTCGCGGGTGCCCATGGACAGATCGCCGGGCAGATGGACGATTTTGTATCCGTTGTCGCCAAAATCCGGGTCAGCTCGGCCTTGGGTATCGAACAAGGCCAGGGCGGGCAGGGAGCGATGTTCCGATTCATAGTGCAGACCCGCCAGCAGAATCCTCCCGTCAGGCAAGACCTGAACCTTGCTGCCCGTGGCTTCGAAACCAGCGGCGAACCGCCCGATCACACTGCCCTGAAAACCGAAACCCAGATCCGCCGAGCCGTCCTCGAGCAGGCGGGCCAGACCGAAACGGCTGCCTTGAGCAGTGCCCACCTTGGCGGCGACCAGGATCCGACCTTGCGCATCGAGCGCCACGCTCTGGGTCAGGCTGGACGTGCTGCCGGCGAAGTAGACCTGCGCCACACCGTTGCTGGAAAAGGTCTTGTCGAGTTGTCCGGCGTTATTCGCAAGCGTCGGCAGCGCTATGGCGATCTGGGATGACATGCATGCTTCTCCTTGCAAGTTGACCATGTCCGGGAGCCGGGCAGGCCACTGCATGAGCGGAACATTCAATCCCTGAATACGCGCAAGTACAACTGACAGAACTAACAGGTGGAGGGTCGCACTGTGCCAGAACAGTGTCTTTTTGAACCAGTCGCAAGCCTGCCAAGCATTCAGGCGCGAAAGTGTTGAGGGAAGTTGTACAAAGAAACTTAAGTTGGAAAAGGATTCGCAACTAACAGAAGAGGGCGGATGACTGGAGCGTCATCCGCATTACCCGCAAATATCAGTGTGGCATCGACCACGATTGCAACGCGTAACCTTCTTCGCTCAGTTCGGCGCGGGCCTGTTGCAGCAGGTGTTCAAGTTGCGCCGGATCGGAGTAGGCGCTGCTTGGGATCTGGGTGCGACCGATGTGGGAGTTGGTGCGGTCAATCACGGTGAGGCAGAGTTCGCCATTGCCGTCTTGTGGGGCCCAGGCGACGCATTGAAAAGGTTTAAATGCGCGGTTGGCAATCAAAAGAGCTTCGTTGATACGGAGCGGGGCGGTCATGGGGTCTTCTCTCTTTAGTGCCCAATCAAGTGATGTGCCGTCGGTTGGGCTTACCGTTCGGCGAGTTACTTGTACTGATGCACGCAACCCGCTGGCGGGTCACACAGAATCTGAAGAAATTTCGACTTTCTTTCATACACTCAATATTCAGACAGGTTTTGAAAGCCTGGCGAAAGAATCAAGTCGATAGCTAACTAATAAAACGCGTTCTTATAACTGCTTCACTTGTACACCTATAAGCAATCGATACAAGACGCCGTCAAATTCTTGCTAATGTAACAGTCAGGTTTGCCAAATGACTGTTTTTACGATCATTTCCTAAAATTTGGCGCCAAGGAACAGTCATGAGCGAAGCGCCTGCATTAAGACGTTTATTGGTCGTCGACCCGTGCGACGACTGTCACCGATTGCTTCCGGGTTTACGTGCCGTGGGTTGGGACGTCGACAGTTGTAGCCTGGAAAATGCCGCCGACCGAAGCTGCGATGTCGGCCTGTTGCGGTTACAGCCTTTTCACCTGGAACGTCCCGAAGCCGTCAAAGAGCTGATCAGCCGCAGCGGCACCGAGTGGATCGCCGTGCTGAATCAGGAAGTGCTGCGCTTGCAGAACGTCGGCGACTTCGTCTGCGAATGGTTTTTCGATTTCCACACCTTGCCGTTCGACGTGTCGCGGGTGCAGGTCACCCTCGGCCGGGCGTTCGGCATGGCGCGTCTGCGCGGTCAGGGCACGATTCACGTTGACCAGCCGGAACACGAGCTGCTGGGCGACAGCAAACCGATCCGCGAGCTGCGCAAGCTGCTGAGCAAACTGGCACCCACCGAGTCGCCAGTGCTTATTCGCGGCGAAAGCGGGACCGGTAAAGAACTCGTCGCCCGTACCCTGCACCGGCAGTCGCAACGCCACAGCAAACCGTTTGTGGCGATCAACTGCGGGGCGATTCCCGAGCATTTGATCCAGTCCGAGCTGTTCGGTCACGAGAAGGGGGCTTTCACCGGCGCCCATCAGCGCAAGGTCGGGCGTATTGAAGCGGCCAATGGCGGCACCTTGTTTCTCGATGAAATCGGCGATCTGCCGCTGGAACTGCAAGCCAATCTGTTGCGCTTCCTTCAGGAAAAACACATTGAACGGGTCGGCGGCAGTCAACCGATCCCGGTGGATGTGCGGGTGTTGGCGGCGACTCACGTCGACCTCGAAGCCGCCATCGAGAAGAAGCGCTTTCGTGAGGACTTGTACTACCGGCTCAATGTGCTGCAGGTGGTGACCGCGCCGTTACGCGAGCGCCACGGCGACCTATCGATGCTGGCCAACCATTTTTCCCACTTCTACAGCCACGAAACCGGCCGGCGTCCGCGCAGTTTCAGCGAAGACGCGTTGATCGCCATGGGCAAGCACGACTGGCCGGGCAATGTCCGCGAGCTGGCCAACCGCGTGCGTCGGGGGCTGGTGTTGGCAGAGGGGCGGCAGATCGAGGCCCGTGACCTGGGGCTGATCAGCCAGCAGTCGATCGCGGCACCCATGGGTACGCTTGAAGACTACAAGACCCGCGCCGAGCGCCAGGCGTTGTGCGATGTGTTGAACCGGCACAGCGACAATCTCAGCGTTGCCGCCAAAGTGCTGGGGGTTTCCCGGCCGACTTTCTACCGTTTGCTGCACAAACACCAGATCCGCTAGGGCGCGGTGCTTCCTGAAGACCGGAAGCTGAAAAGGCCCGCTGCGATGCAAGTCGCAGCGGGCCTTTTTATTGTGTCGCGGTTTAGAAGTAATAAGGGAATTTCAGGCTAAAGGAGAAGTCCGGGGCATCGTCCGTCATGCCGATGGACAGGTTGGGCACGATGGTCAGGTTGTCGGTGGCCGCGATGGTCATGCCGACGTTGAAGTAACCGGCGTTGGCGTCGCTGGACACCACCGATTCCCAATCCCCGCCATCCTGTTTCAGCTTGCTCTTGCGTTGCACCAGATCCGAGACGGAGAACGACATGCTCATCTTCTCGTTCAGTGCGAAGGCAACACCCGCGCCGATCTGGAAGCTGTCGCCGATGCGTACCTTGCCCGGGTTTTTCTGGTTGACGGTCGAACTGATGTCGTCGAACGATTCCTCGAAGTTATGGGTGTAGGACAGGCTGCCGAACAGCACGGCCGGGTCAAACGTCTTGACCAGCGAGATGCCCGGGGTGATCGACCAGACGCCGTTGCCGGTGGGCAGGGTGTCAGGCACGAACAGGTTCGAGTTGGCATCGGTCTGGCGCAGCTTGATACCGAACGGATCCTTGCCCGTAGGCGCCTTGACCCGCAAGGACACCACGGCGTCCGGGGTGTTGACCGACTCGTCCAGGAACTTGTAAGCAATGCCGAAGTTGACGTCGCCGATGGTCGGATCGCGGCTTACGTCCTGTTCGGTGGTGACGTTGGAGGCGCCTCCGTTGCCGCCGCCGGACTGATAGGTCGATTCACGGTAGACCACCGGCACGTTCAGGTCGAACTGCCAGCGGTTGTCGAAGTTGTAGCGTCCCGTCAGGTCGAGGGTCCAGGTGTCGGCCTTGATCCGGTCGAGGTTGATGTTGCCCAGAAAAATCGAATCCAGGGCGAGGAAGCCGTTGAGGATCAGCTGGCGGGTGTCGTAGCGTGAATAGGTCACGCCGGTTTCAAAGCTGAACTTGCCGCCGCCAAAGAAGCCGCTGGCTTCGTCGTACAGGTTGGACACGCTCTGTGCCGGTTGCGAATCATCGGCCAGCGACTGGCCATAGGATGCGCCGCTGCCCCCGGCGGCGCCCCCCGACGCTGCCGCAGCCCCGGTGCCGGTGGCTACCCGGTTGCCTTTCATGTCCGAAGGCGATTTGGCCAGGCGTTTTGGGGGTGGGGAGGCGGGTTGCTCTTCGACCTGGCGGACCCGTTGTTCGAGCACCGCCAGGGCTTTCTGTTGTACTTCGTATCGTTGCTTCAGCTCCAGAAGTTCCTGTTTCAGGGTCTCCACATCCGCATCGGGTGCTGCTTGCAGCATCGCCGCGGGTAGAAGAGTACTCAAACATACAGCGGCACGCAGTGATACTGATCGATACATGAATAAGCCGTCCCTTTAAGCCCAATGATCGAGACTCAGCGTAGTTCAATATCCGATGTTGCGTAGTGCCCTGAGTTGAGTCAGGTTGCAGTCCAGTGCGCCGGCACTCATGCCGTTATTGTTCAGGACAACGTTGAGTTGTGTCAGGTTGTTGACTACGTTCGCGTTACCCAGCAAGCGGGTGTTTTGCAGCAATCCGCCCTGGGCGACCTGTTGCAAGGCTGTACCCTGATTGCCGGAGGCCTGAATGGCCATTTGCACACCGCCATTTGTGGCTGAAACCGCGACGCTGCCGGCGCCGTTGCTGCCGGAGATGGTCTGGCCGGCCATCAAGGCCTGGCCCTGGGCGGGCATCAGGGCAGGTGCCTGACTTGCTTCTTTGACGTTGATCGCAACGTTGTTGTAGGCGGAGTTGCCGTCGCCAGCGGCGCGCACACTCTGCGTCACGCCTTGGCTTGAGTTGAGTCCCGCGCCACCCACGACCGAGCCAGTCCCCAGTTCCGGGGTACTGCCATTGCCGTGTTCCTTGATGGTCGAGACGTAGAATTCAGGTTTTACCGAAGCGGCCTGCAATTGCATCGTGGCCGAGGCCCCGATCAGATCTCCACTGGCGTTGCGCCAGGTGCTGCTCATGACGACACCGAAGCTGATGATCCGGCCCGGCATCACATAACGACCACGTAGCTCTGAAAGCTCCTGGTCCTTGATTTCGATGGGTTTGAATCCTGCATTGGCATAGCCTGACGCACTCGCTGCCAGGCAGGCGGCGGCCAGCCAGTATGAGGTTTTCATCTGCTGCTCCCGGGACATCCAGCCCCACTCTTGTAATCGGCGATTAAAAGAAGTCGCTCTGTATGAACCCGAAGTCCATCAATTCAGCATCTTTGACCGGGTTGAAGGCATCCAGCTTGTTTTTGGCCGTCACCGGTACCGGAGGGCTGCGCAAGGCATTGGCCTTGTCATATCCGGGGCCGACGATGGCAAAGACAATGCCGTTCCAACCTTTGACAAAGTCATCATGGGAGTAGCGTTTGTGTCCTAAAACCGGGTCTCCGATGTAGACCCAATCCTTGTCCGCACGCTGCATCACCACGAAATGCTTGTAGCCGCGAATTTCCATCAGTACCACCACCGGGATCGTGACTGCGTCGAGTTTTTCCGGTGGAATCTTGTAGCCCCTGGCGCGCATGCCGATGCTTTCTATGTAGCGCTTCATGTCCAGCATGGAAAAACCCTGAGTACGAACAAGGTCCTGGTCAGCGTTGACCAGCATGCCTTTGATGATGTGCTCCTCATCGACGTCGAGCCAATAAGCCTGGCGCAATACCGTCGCCAGTGCGGCAGCGCCGCAGCTGAAGTCGGTTTTCTGTTCGACGATGTCGGCAAACTTGCGCTCACGGATGCTTTGCACGTTCTTGTAGACGAGCGTGCCGCCAGGCAAGGCAGCAACGGGCATCTGGGCGGCCTGGGTCAGGCCACAGAAGCAAAGCAGAGCGAGGAGGGCAGTCTTACGCATGATCGATACGCCTTTGCGGACTGAGGAAAAGCCCCGTTTCCGGGGCTTTCGTTTCGATCGCGATTACAGGCAGGCTTTGCAACCTGCAGCGATGGACAGCGAGTTGCTTTGTTGGTTACCGATACCGGCAGAGTTGTTGAAGCCAGCGTTGCCGTTGAAGTTGTTACCTACGTTGCTGACGTTAGCAGTGTTGGTAACTGGGTTTTTCCAGCCGTCTGGGGTCAGCACTTGTTGAGTGGTCACACCAGCCAGACCGAATACACCCACGGCTACGAAGTCAGATTTCTGATCTTTGCCGCCGCCGTTACCGCCATGGCCCCGGTCGTTGTTGCCATAGCCGCCACCGCCGTGACCGTGATCGTCATCTTTGGTGGTTGCAGTGCCTGCGGCCACGAACGCGCCGACGGCGTTGACAGTGCCAGTGAGGGTGTCTTTTTTGTAGGTTTGAGTGCCATAGTTCGAAACACTCAAGCCAGTGGAGCTTTGGTTGGCAGCGGCTGCTGCGTTAGCTACACGACCACCGGACACAGCAATTGCCAGGTTGTTTTTCTGTTGGTTGAAGTTACCGGCAGTGTTGTTCACGCCGATGTTGCCGGATCCGCCGTTGCCCACATTGTTCATGTTGGCGTTGGCAGTGCTTGAGTAGTTATAGACGGTGTTGGCGTTGTTGACCTGAGTTGCGCTGGAAACCGCAACGGCGCTGCCGAAGATGAAGCTTTCGTCAGCGGTGGCCAGAGCAGCCGCGTTGTCTTGTTGGTTGCCATCGCCTGCGGCGTTGTTCATGCCCAGGTTGCCGTTGCCGCCGTTAGCCGAGTTTTCGACCTTGGCATCGTTTTTGGTGCCCTGGTTCAGGACGCCGTTGCCTTGGCTGTTTTGGACATCGAGCACTGCAGCCCCGGCGCCAGCGCCGATTTGCAGCAGTTGTTCCAGGGTAGGGCCTTTTGGTTCATGGTTGCCATGACCGTTGCCGTGCCCGTTACCATGACCGTGATCATCATCACGACCGCCTGCCTGTGCTGCGATTGCCATCACTGCTGCGAGTGCGAAAACCAGTGGTTTGAGGGCCATTGTAGGTTTCATGGTGTTTCTCCGTGCTTATTAGTTGGTTAAGTGTTGGTACTTTCTAATTGCACTGCTTTTTATTTGGGTCAGTCTGCGACCCGGATGCTCAGGGTGTTAGCCATTCGGTTCCCCACCCCGGCACTCTGGTTCACCTGGATTACCCCTCGGCTGCCGGTGAAGGCCTGATCACTTGTCGTGACCTGGCGACTGCCGGGTGAGGTACCAGTTGCTCCTGAGCTCGGTAACAACGCCACGTTCTGTTGGGAAAGGGCGCTATCGTCAACGCTCTGCGGGCCGGCACTGATGCTGACGCGCGTAACGTTGGCCATCTGGTTGTTGGCCCCGGCGCCCTGGTTCACGCCCAGGATCCCGTTGCCATTACTGAAGGAGTTGCCGCCGATGGTTGCACTGGCGTCGCCGGTGCGGGCAGCGGGTGTGTTGATTCGCTGGATGACGCTGGTGGTCGCAGTGGCTTCGGTGCCAATGGCGATCGCCTTGGTGTTGGTCTGTTGCATCTGATCGCCGGCCGCCTGGTTGACGTTGAAGTTGCCGTGATACTGGATGCCGGAGTTCTGAATGTTCGCGTTGTCCACGGAGCTGGGATCGGCCATGGCACTGGCGCAGCCGAAGAGGGCAATCAGGAGCAGGGAACGATTCATGTCATTGGCCTCCGGCCATGCGGGTCAACGGAGCAAGGCCGGTGCTCATGGCACGGTTGACGGTATTGGAAATCGCACCACCGGAACCGCCACCGTGACCGGCGCTCATGCCCGGCATACCGTTGGGGTTGGTCAGTGAGTTCAAGCCAGGCACACTCGAATTCGGAGTCACAATGCCGTTGCGAATCGAAGACCCGCTGGCGACACCGGCAAATTCACCGTCACTGAGTTCGGTACTGGCCATCGCGTTATTGATACGCCCGGCAGGGTTGGCATTGACGGTGGTCGGGTAGGGGTCTTTGCCGCCGCTGCGGCCGATATGGACCGGCTGGACGTCACGATTGAGCACGATCACGCCATTGCCTTCGGCCTGAACGTTGAAACTGAGAAAAGGGCTGGCAGCTGATCCGATCAGCAGAAGGCAGGTAAAGGCTTTTTTGATATTTCCCACGGCGGCAATTCCTTCTTCAGTGGGCTGGGCCTGGTCAGCGTTGTGAAGGAGAGAGCGAAAGCTGTGCCGCTTTTGAAATGTCTTTTAATTTCAATGAGTTGGGGTTGCCGAGCGCAGGCCTGATACAAAAGCTGTTTCATCGTTGAAACAAGTCACTGCCTTCGTAACCCCCCAAAGCCATTGCAAAGCTCTGGAACAAGGGTTTGCGCGCAGGTGTTTCAGCTGTGTAACAAGTCGCGTGACAAAAGGATGAAGGGCGCTGAGACGGGCACTTTGCACCCGCAGGACTGTTTCAGGAACGGACACTTTGGCCCCAAAACAGGGGAAGGCGGCGGGGCAAACACCCCGCAAACCGGGTCAGTCCGCGAGCAGGGCGCGCACCGCATCGAAGGCTTGCTGCTGGCGTTCGGCCCAGTTGCCCTGAATGATCTGCAAGGGCTGGCGATGTTTTTCCAGCCAGGTACGGGTGGCCTGATAGAACGCGAGCCGTTCGTTCAGGTCGGGCTGGCAGCGCTGACCATCGTCCGTCCACTCGATCTGCTCGGGGGAGAGCAGCAGGTGCAGGTCGTATTCACGCGCCAGCAATTCGGTTTCCAGCCAGGGCGGGCAGTCGCCGAACAAGGTCTGGCTCCACAGGATGTTGCTCAACAGATGGGTATCGAGCATCAGCAGTCGTGGGTGTTGCGCGCGTGCCTCGTCTTCCCATTGCAACTGGCCACGAGCGATCTCGGGGATGTCGGCGAGGCAGGTATCGCGAGGGTTCTGCTCGATGAACCAGCGCACATACTCGTCCACCCGCAAACCGCCGAACTGCTGTTGGATTCCGGCCGCCAGCCAGCTCTTGCCCGTGGACTCGGGACCGGTCAGAACAATCACTTTCATCGTTGCAACGCCGGATCGGCGCGCCATTCGCGCCAGCCTTGCACCGCGATCAGGGTGAACAGGGCATACAGCGCCGCCGTGAGGTACAGCCCTTTATAGAGAAACAGCCCGACGAAGATCACATCCAGCACGAACCACAACTCCCAGCATTGCAGGCGTTTGTGGGCCATCCAGAATTGCGCGACAAGACTGAAACCGGTCAGCCCCGCGTCGAGCCACGGTTGTGCAGCGTCGGTCCAATGGGCCATGGCCGCGCCCAGCAACAGACTGCCCACTGCGCCGATGGCCAGCCCTTGCGCAATCGAGCGATTGTCGAGCCGGCTGACCTCGCGCCCGTCATGCATCGTCCCGGCCCGCGTCCATTGCCACCAGCCATAGATTTGCAGGCCGGCATAAACCACCTGCAGCAGCATGTCCGAATACAGCTTTACCTCGAAGAACACCCAGGTGTAGAGCGACACCATGACCAGCCCGATCGGCCAGCACCACGGATTCTGTTTGACCGTGAGCCACACGGCGATCACACCGAGGGCGGCCGCAAACAGTTCAAGCCCGGACATGCAGGTTCCTTGGGGGAATAAAAGAGGGAGCGGATTGTACCGAAAAACAGGTGGGAAACGAGTTCCCACCTGCAAGGGCGATCAGACGCGGAACTGACGCAGCAAACCGTTCAACTGCTCACTGAGTTGGCCCAGTCGCACGCTGGCCACGCTCGACTGTTCGGCCGCCAGCGCGGTGCTGTGGGACAACCCCGCCGCCTGGGTGACGTTCTGATTGATGTCTTCGACCACGTGCGCCTGTTGCAGCGTTGCGCTGGCAATCGACGCGTTCAGGCCATTGAGGTTGCGAAGGGCCTGGCCGATCGCGTTCAGACTGGCGCTGGCCAGCCCCGCCTGTTCGATGGTCAGTTGCGAGGCCTTGCTGCTGTCGCCGATGACCTTCACGGCGGCTTCGGAATGGTTTTGCAGGCGTTCGATCATGGTCTGGATTTCCGCCGTGGACTTCTGCGTGCGCTGAGCCAGCAAACGCACTTCGTCGGCCACCACCGCAAACCCGCGCCCCTGTTCACCGGCGCGAGCCGCTTCAATCGCAGCGTTGAGGGCCAGCAGGTTGGTCTGCTCGGCAATCGAGCGGATCACTTCCAGCACGCTGCCGATCTGCGTGCTTTCGGTCGCCAGCGTGCGGATGACTTCGACGGCCTGATCGATGGTGCCGGACAACTTGTCGATCTGTTGCAGGCTGCCGTCGATGTTGATCTGGCCTCGCTGCGCCTGAGCCTCCGCGTCACGCATTTCGCTGGCCGCGTGTTCGGCGTTCTTCGCCACGTCCTGCACGCCGTAGGTCACTTCGTTCACGGCGGTGGCCACCAGTTCCATCTGCTGCGATTGCTGCTGGCTGCGTTGCTGGGCTTGCGCCGCGTCGTTGCCCAGATCGCTGGACGACTGGCCCAATGCGCTGGCGGACACCTGCAAGTCACCGATCACCCGGCGCAGCTTGGCGGTAAAGGCATTGAAGTGATGGGCCAGCTGCGTGACTTCGTCCTGGCCGTGAGTATCGAGGCTGCGGGTCAGATCGCTTTCGCCGCTGGCGATGTTGGCCATGGCGTTCACGGTTTCCTGCAACGGACGGACGATGCTGCGGGCAATCAGGATCACCAGCAGCGCCATGATCACCGCAATGACCAGACCCACGACAGACGCCTTGATCACCTGGCCCTGGAACTCGGCCTGCACGTCATCGACGTACACGCCCGAACCGATGACCCAGCCCCACGGCTCGAACAGTTTCACGAAGGAAGTCTTGGCCACCGGCTCACTGGCGCCGGGTTTGGGCCAGCGATAGTCGACCATGCCGGCGCCCTTGGCCTTGGCGATGGCGACCATTTCGTTGAACACCGCAAAGCCGTCCGGGTCGCGGATTGCCGAGAGGTTCTGGCCCTCAAGCTTGGGATTGGTCGGGTGCATGACCATCACGGGCGTGAGGTCATTGATCCAGAAGTAATCGTTCTGGTCATAGCGCAGGCCACGGATCGCGGTCAGCGCCTGTTTCTGCGCCACATCGCGGGTCAGGGTGCCTGCCGCTTCGAGGCCTTGGTAGTAAGTCAGCAAACCGCTGGCGGTCTGCACCACATGCTGGGTTTTCTGGGCCTTGGCGTGGTAAAGGTCATCGTGGATCTGCTTGAGCATCAACACGCCCAATGTCAGCAGCATGACCACTGCCACAATCAAGATGAGCCACAAGCGTCGGCTGATCGACACACTGCGCAAGCTGTTCATAACGCTGTCACTCCGGATTCTTTTTCTTGTAATAAACCACCGCCAGCATCCAACCACGTTTCGGTGACCGGGCATACGCGACCCAAGTCGTATAACGCGGCAGCGCTATTACGGCTTGTCTGTTAGGATTTCGGCGCCGCGCGTGAAAACCTGAATCCAAATTGATTTTTCACGGAATTTTGACTGTTTCGTGTGGATCCTGTGCGTGCGGAATCGGTACAGCTTTAACCAGCTACGCTGAACGCAGTGAACGTAAAAAAATACTATCGGGGCATGCCGCCGGGCATCGCTCTTTGGGGGATTGATGGATCTTTGGACCGCCTTGCAGGCATTGATTCTAGGAGTTGTAGAGGGGCTGACGGAGTTTTTGCCCATTTCCAGTACAGGACACCAGATCATTGTTGCCGACTTGCTCGATTTCGGAGGCGAGCGGGCCATGGCGTTCAACATCATCATCCAGCTCGGCGCGATTCTGGCGGTGGTCTGGGAGTTTCGGCGCAAGATTCTCGACGTGGTCATCGGTTTGCCGACCCAGCCGAGTGCGCGGCGTTTCACCGCCAACCTGCTGATCGCCTTCCTGCCCGCCGTGGTGTTGGGCGTGATCTTCGCCGATCTGATTCACCATTACCTGTTCAACCCGATCACCGTGGCCGCCGCACTGGTGGTGGGTGGCATCGTGATGTTGTGGGCCGAGCAGCGTCAGCATGAAGTGCACGCCGAAACAGTCGACGAAATTCGCTGGACGGATGCGCTGAAGATCGGCTTCGCCCAGTGCCTGGCGATGATCCCCGGCACTTCGCGTTCCGGCTCGACCATCATCGGCGGCCTGTTGTTCGGTCTGTCGCGCAAGACTGCCACCGAGTTCTCGTTCTTCCTGGCAATGCCGACCATGGTCGGTGCGGCGGTGTATTCGGGCTACAAGTATCGCGACCTGTTCGTTCCGGCAGACTTCCCGGTGTTCGCCATCGGGTTCGTCACGGCGTTCATCTTCGCCATGATCGCGGTGCGCGGCCTGCTCAAGTTCATCGGCAGCCACAGCTATGCGGCGTTCGCCTGGTACCGGATCGTCTTCGGTCTGGTGATTCTGGCAACCTGGCAGTTCGGCTGGGTCGACTGGACGGCGGCCACGCCATGAGTGATTCCCGCGCACGCCGCCCGGATCGCGGGCCATCCGGTGGCAATATCCAGCATCTGAAGTTGAAGCTGGTGGTGCTGCTGATCGTCTGCGCGTTGCCGCTGTTCGGCTCGCTGTCGATGTGGCTGCGCGGGATTTCCCTGGTACCGCTGACGGCTTACGGGCTGGTCAGCGTGCTGGCGTTTTTCCTGTACTGGGCGGACAAGCGCAAGGCCCGTGCTGACGCCTGGCGTACGCCGGAGAACATCCTGCACGCGGTGGAACTGGCTGGTGGCTGGCCGGGCGCATTGATCGCCCAGCAGGTCTTCCGGCACAAGACGCGCAAGGTGTCGTTTCAGGTGCTGTTCTGGATGATCGTGGCGTTGCACCAGGTGTTCTGGATCGATCAGCTGTTCCTCGGTTCGAATCTGCTGGCGCTGTTCTAGAGCAGCAGTCCGACCTGCACGCGCTTGGGCAGCTTGCTCACCACCAGTTGATGGGAGCGCTGCAGCAATCCTTGCAGTTCCTCGGCGCCCAGCGGGTAGGGTGGGTGCATGATGATCCATTGCGCCCGGGCCAGATACGGCGCCGGGTGAATGCCCGGCCGGTCGCAATGACCCAGAAACAGATCCTTGTCGACCTTGAACGCCAGCGAATCACCGCGCAATCCCTGCAAGGCAAACATCTTGTTGCCGGCAATCGAAAACACCCGCACGCCACCCCACTTGTAGTCTTCCCGCGCCCCGGGCAAGGCCAGACAAAACTGGGCAACATCCTTCTCGCTCATCTTTCCTTGTTTCATAACAGCCGTTCTCCACAGGCATTGAACGATTCGACCAGATGATCGATCCACGCACGCACCGCCGGCATCACCCCGCGCCGGTGGGGATATACCGCTTGCAGCCAGCCGCCGGGCAGTGACCAGTCCGGCAGCAACTGCACCAGCGTGCCGTTGTTGAGCTCCGCTTCGCAATACATCATCGGCAACAGGGTGAACCCCTGGCCGGCCAGCACACATGCCTTGCGCACAATGAAATCGTCGATGCCCAACCGGGCTTCCAGCGCCAGGTCGCAACTCTTGCCGTGCTGATCGAGCAAGCGCACATGCACCATGCGATCCGCTTCCAGAGCGCCCAGCACCGGCAGATTCTTCAAGTCCTGCGGATGATTGATTTCCACGCCCTGTATAAAGGAAGGGCTCGCCACCACCACCATTTGCGCTTGCCGCAGGCGGCGAGTCACCAGCATCGGTTCCTCATCGCCGTGTTCGCGCACCCGCAGGGCCACGTCGATGCCTTCGGTGATGAGGTCGACCCGGCGATTGATCAGGGTGACTTCCAGCTGGACCTGAGGGTATTTGCCGAGGAAATTGCTGATCACCACCGGCAGCATTTCATGGGCCAGCCCCGTCGGGCTCGACACCCGCAGGCGTCCGCGAGGCTCGCTGGACATGCTGGCGACCGTCTCGTCGGCCATTTCCGCTTCCAGCAGCATTGCCTGACAGTGACGCAGATAGCGTTCGCCGACCGCCGTCAGCTTCAATTGGCGAGTGGTGCGTTGCAGCAAGCGTGCGCCGAGGCGTTCTTCCAGCTCGGCGATGCGCCGTGAAAGGCGTGACTTGGGAATGCCCAGCAAGCGGCCGGCGGCGGCGAATCCGCCAGCCTCGACCACTTTGGCGAAATAGTAGAGATCGTTGAGGTCTTGCATGGGAAAATCCGACTGTTCTATCAGTGGGACAAACTATCGCATTGTTGCCGTCTAATCAGCTATTGGTTTCGTCGGTAGGATTGTCTCCATTCCGTCGCCACCGGCGATTCATTCCAGGAGATTCCACATGAAACTGCTGCACATCGATTCGAGCATTCTGGGCGACAACTCCGCTTCCCGTCAGTTGAGCAGTCAAGTGACTCAAGCCTGGCAAGCCGCCGAGCCAAGCGCTGTCGTGACCTACCGCGACCTGGCCGCCGACGCCATCAGCCACTTCTCGTCGACCACTCTGGTGGCCGCCGGCACCACCGCTGAACTGCGCAACGCCGCACAACAGCACGAAGCCGAACTGAGCGCCACCACCCTGGCCGAATTCATCGCCGCCGACGCCATCGTCGTTGCTGCACCGATGTACAACTTCACCGTGCCGACCCAGCTCAAAGCGTGGATCGACCGCATCGCCGTTGCCGGCCAGACCTTCCGCTACACCGAAGCCGGCCCTGAAGGCCTGTGCGGTGGCAAGAAAGTGGTGATCGTGTCCACCGCTGGCGGCATCCACGCCGGTCAAGCTTCGGGCGTGGCGCACGAAGACTACCTGAAACTGGTCTTCGGCTTCCTCGGCATCACCGACATCGAAGTCGTGCGTGCTGAAGGCCTGGCCTACGGCGAAGAAGTGCGCAACAACGCCATGAGCGCCGCTCAGGCGAAGATCAGCGAGCAACTGTTCGCCGCCGCGTAAGGCTTGCGTAAAGAACAGCTCCTGTTCAGGCAAACCCAAAAAAACTCTGTATTCTGGTTCCGCAAGGGCCAGATACGGAGTTTTTTGTTTCTGACTGTTACATAATCTGGCCCGGGTTATGCAGTCTGATGATCAACGTCTGAGTGCAACGTCGCGCCGGATTACCGAACCTCGGAATTTCGGGCGTCGAACACAACGGATCTTTCGATTGAGTAACAACAGGGTGGGGCATCCCATGATGCGTCTTTGTGCAGCGTTACTGATTTGCCTGCTCGGCAGCCTGAATTCAGTGCACGCTGCGCCCGGGCAGCACCCGCGCTGGAGCGTCGGCTATCACGAGATGACGTTCCTCGACCCGCTCGACCTGCAACCGATGCGCGCCATCGCGTTCTATCCCTCCAGCGATCGCGAACACATGAGCCTGCTCGAAGGCTATTCGGTCGAGGCCGGCGAAGACACCAAAGTCGCCATCGGCCGCTTTCCGATGTTGATGCTGTCTCACGGCAACACCGGCACGCCACTGGCGCTGCACGACCTGGCCACGTCACTGGCACGCAAGGGCTTTGTGGTGGTGGCGGTGATTCACCCCGGCGACAACTCCAAGGATCACAGCCGCCTCGGTACGTTGAGCAATCTCTATGGCCGGCCGATCCAGATTTCCGAAGCCATTACCGCGACGTTGGGCGATCGCATGCTCGCGCCGTACGTGAACGCCGAACAGGTTGGCGTGATCGGCTATTCGGCGGGCGGCGAAACGGCGTTGATTCTGTCCGGCGCGCAGCCGGATCTGGATCGTCTGCGCCGTTACTGCCAGGAGCGCCCGGACGACCGCGACGCCTGCAACACTCAGGGTGAGTTGATTGTCGACCGCGACGATCTGCAACCGGTGGCCGATCCGCGCGTGCATGCGTTGCTGCTGATGGCCCCGCTGAGCCTCAAGTTTGGTCGTCACACCCTGGCCGATGTGCATGTGCCGGTGCTGCTTTACAGCGGCGACGGCGACAAACTGGTGGCTTTCGACAAAAACGCTGCGGCCCTGGCGCGCAAACTGCCGACTGCGCCGGACTTCAAACTACTGGCCGGGGCAGGGCACTTCGTGTTCATGGCACCGTGCACCGAAGAGCAGATCCTCGCCATGCCGGCGCTGTGCACCGATGCCGATGGCGTCGACCGCGAAGACATCCACCGCAACCTGATTTCCGAGGCCGGGCGGTTCTTCTCCCATGCCTTGGGCCGGCCGACCCGCGCGGGGATGCAGACGGCGGATCAGTGAGCGTTTACGCCATGGCCCGGCGCTTGAGCAGCAAGGTCAATCCCAGTCCGGTCACGGACAGCACGGCTGCACTGAAGAAAATCCACGAATAGCCCAAGTTCAACGCCACCGCGCCCATCAACGGCCCGGCAATCGCCAGCGCCAGATCGAAAAACACCGCATAAGCACTCAACCCGGCACCGCGACTGGAGTTGGGCACTTGCTTGATCGCCTCGACGCCCAGCGCCGGGTACACCAGCGACAACCCGAACCCGGCCAGACCTGCACCGATCAAGGCATACGCGGTCGAAGGCGCCAGCCACAGCATGACCAGGCCGACGGTTTCGATGGTCATGCAGGCAATCGCCGAGGTGAACCCGCCGAAACGCCCGATGGCCGAAATGAACAGCAGCCGCGACAGAATGAAACACACGCCGAACACGGTCAGGCAGTACGCCGCACCGGTCCAGCCGCGATTGAGGTAATACAGAGTAATGAAGGTGGTCAGCGTGCCGTAGCCAATTGACGCCAGACTCAGACTGGCGCCGAACGGTGCAATCCGCCCGAACACCGCCCAGAACGGCAGGCGTTCGCCACGCACCACCGGCACCGACGGCTTGTTGCGGATCAGCAGCAAGGCGCCGGCCGCGAGCAGCGACAAGGCAATGCCAAGGCTCTCGAAACCGTAATCGGCGACCATCACCACGCCCAACGGCGCGCCGATGGCAATCGCACCGTAGGATGCGATGCCGTTCCACGAAATCGAGCGCGCAGTGTGTTCGGCACCGACCTGGCCCATGCACCAACTGATGGTGCCGACGCCAATCAGGCCTTGGGCGATCCCCAGCAGCAGGCGACCGACGATCAGGATCGACAGGCTCAGCAGCGGCAAGCTCTGAAGCAGCGTCGAAACCAGCGTCAGCACACCGCTGAGCACAATCCCTGACAAGCCATACACAATCGCCCGTTTGGTGCCGATGGTGTCCGACATGCGCCCGGCCATCGGCCGGCTGAGCAGGGTGGCCAGGTATTGCGAACCGATCACCAGCCCGGCGATCACGGCACTGAAACCCAACTGTTCGTGCACATAGCCGGGCAGCACCGCAATCGGCAGGCCGATGCAGAGAAAGGCAATAAAGGTATAGAAAACGATGGAGACGATCTGCAGGGTGATCGCCATGGAGCTTTGCGGTGGCTGTTGCTGCGCAGACATGAGGACTCGTTCGCGGGCGGCGGTGGGAGAGTCCGCATCATGGCGTGGCGCTGGATTAAAAGGAAGCAGGCTAACGATCTTTTCCTCGACGCAAAAAAAGCCCCGTCACAAGGACAGGGCTTTCTGTTTACCGCTCGATTCGACTCAGAACACTACGCCTTGGCTGCGCAGGTAATCGTCGTAGGTGCCGCTGAAGTCGGTCACGCCGTTCGGGCTCAGCTCGATGATGCGGGTGGCCAGAGACGATACGAACTCACGGTCGTGGCTGACGAAGATCAGCGTGCCCGGGTAGTTTTCCAGCGCCAGGTTCAGCGCCTCGATCGATTCCATGTCCAGGTGGTTGGTCGGTTCGTCCATCACCAGTACGTTCGGCTTTTGCAGGATCAGCTTGCCGAACAGCATGCGACCTTGCTCACCACCGGAAATCACCTTCACCGACTTGAGGATCTCGTCGTTGGAGAACAGCATGCGACCGAGGGTGCCACGGATCACTTGCTCGCCCTGAGTCCACTGACCCATCCAGTCGAACAGGCTGACGTCGTCTTCGAAGTCGTGGGCGTGGTCCTGAGCGTAGTAGCCCAGCTCCGCGCTTTCAGTCCACTTCACCGTGCCTGCGTCCGGGGTCAGTTCGCCCATCAGCGTGCGCAGCAGGGTGGTCTTGCCGATACCGTTCGGGCCGATGATCGCTACGCGCTCGCCGGCTTCAACGGTGAAGCTGAAGTTCTTGAACAGGGTCTTGCCGTCGAAGCCCTTGGACATCTGCTCGATGGTCACGGCCTGGCGGTGCAGCTTCTTGGTCTGTTCGAAACGGATGAACGGGCTCACGCGGCTCGATGGCTTGACCTCGGCCAGCTGGATCTTGTCGATCTGCTTGGCACGGGAAGTGGCCTGCTTGGCTTTCGAGGCGTTCGCCGAGAAGCGGCTGACGAACGTTTGCAGTTCGGCGATCTGGGCTTTCTTCTTGGCGTTGTCCGACAGCAGTTGCTCGCGGGACTGGGTCGCCGCGGTCATGTACTCGTCGTAGTTGCCCGGGAACAGACGCAGCTCGCCGTAGTCCAGGTCGGCCATGTGGGTGCAGACGCTGTTCAGGAAGTGACGGTCGTGGGAAATGATGATCATGGTGCTGTTACGCGCCGTCAAAATCGTTTCCAGCCAGCGGATGGTGTTGATGTCCAGGTGGTTGGTCGGTTCGTCGAGCAACAGCACTTCCGGATCGGAGAACAATGCCTGAGCCAACAGAACACGCAGTTTCCAGCCCGGCGCAACTTCGGTCATCGGGCCGAAATGCTGTTCCAGCGGAATGCCCAGACCCAGCAGCAGTTCACCGGCGCGGGATTCGGCGGTGTAGCCGTCCATCTCGGCGAACTCGGTTTCCAGCTCGGCCACGGCCATGCCGTCTTCTTCGCTCATTTCCGGCAGCGAGTAGATGCGGTCGCGCTCGGCCTTGACCTTCCACAGCTCTTCGTGACCCATGATCACGGTGTCGATCACGGTGAATTCTTCGTAGGCGAACTGATCCTGGCGCAATTTACCCAGGCGAATGTTCGGCTCCAGCATGACCTGGCCACCGGACGGCTCGAGATCGCCGCCGAGGATTTTCATGAAGGTCGACTTGCCGCAACCGTTGGCGCCGATCAGGCCGTAGCGGTTGCCGCCGTTGAATTTGACCGAAACGTTTTCAAACAGCGGCTTGGCGCCGAACTGCATGGTGATGTTAGCTGTAGAAATCAAAGGTTTTTCCTGCGAAGCGTGCTGAGTAGCGAGGGTGCAGCCGGAGCGCTTGGCCCGAGTCGAAGTGCGCTGAGGCGGGACAATCCCGTCATCAACCAAGGGGGGCGCGTAAAGTTTGGCGGCGATTGTACTGGTCTGGCTCTCTAAACGATAGGGCAGTGACATCCCGATTGCCGTTTGGCGCGATCGCGGGACAGTTTTTCACAGATGAGTGTTCACTATTGGTTACAAACTGTGGCTAAAATGCCATCCATTCACCCAATGCCTTGTACGGCATGGGCTCAAGGATGCGCCACCGGGACGCTTTTTGATTTCAGACCACTGCCACAGACCTTGGGCCACAGCCCTAAAGGCGCGCAGTTTGTTCACTTCTGACGTGTGACGATTTCCGTGAAACTCATCATTGCCGCTGTATATGTCATTTCCATTGCATACGTTCACCTGCGCGGTCGCGTGCGCCACAAAATCGGTCGTCAACTGAGCGATCACTCTTCGTTTCTGGCACCGATCAACTGCTTCCTTTATCTGTTCTCGAAAAAGCCCAACACCCCGTACCTCGATCCGAAAGACTTTCCCGATCTGAGCCCGTTGCAGGCGCACTGGGAAGAAATCCGTGAAGAAGGCCGCAACCTGCTGCGCGCCGGCGAAATCAAGCGCTCCAACCAGTACGACGACGTCGGTTTCAACTCGTTCTTCAAGACCGGCTGGAAGCGTTTCTACCTGAAGTGGTACGGCGACAGCCACCCGTCGGCGCTGCAACTGTGCCCGCGCACCACTGAACTGGTGCAGAGCATCGGCTCGATCAAGGCTGCGATGTTTGCAGAATTGCCGCCGGGTTCGAAACTGGTGCGTCACCGCGACCCGTACGCCGGTTCCTACCGTTATCACCTGGGTCTGGAAACGCCGAACGATGCCGGTTGCTACATCAACGTCGATGGCGAGAACTATCACTGGCGTGATGGCGAAGCGGTGATGTTCGATGAGACCTTCATTCATTACGCGGAAAACACCACCGACCAGAACCGCATCATCCTGTTCTGTGACGTTGAACGTCCGATGAAGTATCGCTGGGCAGCGGCGTTCAACGGCTGGTTCAGCCGCACCGTGATGTCGGCGGCCGGTGCGCCGAACGACGCGGGTGACCGCACCGGTGGCATCAACCGTTTGTTTACCAAAATCTACAAGATCCGCCTGCGCGGCAAAGAACTGAAAAAGCGCAATCGCAAACTTTACTACATGGAAAAGTGGGCGATCTTCGGCGGTCTGCTGGCGATCTTCATTCTGATCTGACAAATCGGGCGACTGTTGAAAGACAGTCGCCCGATTTCATTTTCACGATGCTTTTTTGGTCTTCTTCGCCGCTGTGGTCTTGTTGGCGGTCTTCTTCGCAGGCTTGGCCGGGGCTTTCCCGCCGAGGCTGCGTTTGAGCAGTTCGGTCAGGTCGATGACATCGGCCGATTTGCGCTCTTCTTCACCGGAAACCGTCTCAACGTCTTCGATCTTGCCTTCATGGGCCTTCTTGTCCACCAGCGCCATGATCTTGTTCTCGAACTCGTCGTTGTAGTCCTCGGGCGTCCAGTCCGCCGTCATGTCTTCCACCAGCCGTTTGGCCATGTCCAGTTCGCCTTTGGCCAGTTGCGGCTTGGTCACTTCGCTGCCCAGCGCCAGTTCATCGAGGCTGCGCACTTCCTGCGGCCAGCGCAGCTTCACCAGCACCAGCGCCGACTCCAGGGGCATCAACGCCGCCAGATACTGACGCGTGTGTAAAACCACGCGGGCGAGGGCGACCTTCTGGGTTTTGCTCAGGGTTTCACGCAGCAAGGCGTAGACCTTGCCGCCGCGCTTGTCCGGGGCCAGGT
The DNA here is from genome assembly GCF_028657055.1 of Pseudomonas aphyarum. Lineage (NCBI taxonomy): Bacteria > Pseudomonadati > Pseudomonadota > Gammaproteobacteria > Pseudomonadales > Pseudomonadaceae > Pseudomonas > Pseudomonas aphyarum. The sequence goes on along the minus strand of NZ_JAMDGS010000010.1, from coordinate 362,285 downwards.
AATACGGCGTGTCGATGTTCTGCAGCGGGATCTGCTCGCTGTCAACGAAGGCGAAGATGTCGATGGTCTGGGTCGAAACCGGGTGCGCCGAACGGATTTCTTCCTCGCTGAGCACCACATAGCGGCCTTTTTCGAACTGCACGCCTTTGACGATGTGCTCCTTGGTGACTTCCTTGCCGGTGACCTTGTTGACCCGTTTATAGCCGACCGGATCCATGCTGCGGCTGTCGAGCCAGTCGAAATCGACGCCCTGGGACGAGGTCGCCGAAACCAGCGCGACGGGGATGTGCACCAGACCGAAACTGATTGCGCCTTTCCAGATTGCCCGAGCCATGGTGCTGTTCTCCGAGTGATGTTCGGGTGACCCGTGGCCCGGCGCAAAAGTTTCCGTTGTTTGCGAGGTCGGCGGTAAACGGCAGGTCAAGCCGTGTTACATCTTGTTTGGTGGAGACGGGTTAACAAATCCGAACCCTGGGCGTAGCGTGGACTCGAAGGCTCTAGTCCCTGCGCACTGAAAGAGGCTGCTCATGAACCGTTTCCTGCTTGGCATTGCGTTGCTCGCCCTCAGTGGCGGGCTGGTTCACGCCAATGGCGCAATAACCCATTTGTCGCTGCTGCTGGCACAAAGTCCGACCGGCAACAGCAACAACCCCTACAACAGCCCGATCCGCCGGGCGAACCCCAACAGCATGCAAGGCACCCAGCCCAGCGCTCCGCCTGTTCGCGGGCCGAACACGGTGCCCGTGCCACGGCCACCGACCCTGGAAAACCGCGGCATCGGTAATGGCCAGCCGCTGCGCTCCGTCCCGAGCACGCCACCCACCTTCATTCCCAATCCTCCAGCCCGTGACAGCGGAAGCAACCGTTGAATGGCAGAACCGCTTCTGTCAGCCCTTCAAACGAACAAAAGGAATCGTGCATGTTGCGTAAAACCCTTCTGGCCGGCCTGTGTGCCAGTGCACTGATCGCCGCCCCGGCGTTCGCTGCCGCCCCCAAAGAGCTGCAAAGCGAGCAGGGCACCCTTGAAGTCACGACGATTACCCAAGGGCTCGAACACCCATGGGCCTTGGCGTTCCTGCCGGATCGTCAGGGCATGCTGGTGACCGAGCGGCCGGGCAACCTGCGTGTGGTAGGCGCTGACGGCAAACTGTCTGCGCCGATCACCGGTGTACCGGATGTCTGGGCCAAGGGGCAGGGCGGATTGCTCGATGTGGTGCTGTCACCGGACTTCAAACAGGATCGCCTCGTGTACCTGTCCTACGCCGAGGGCGGCGGTGCAGGTGACAAGGCCGGAACGGCGGTCGGGCGCGGGCGCCTGTCGGATGACCTGAAAACCCTGAAGGACTTCAACGTGATTTTCCGTCAGGAGCCGAAACTGTCGGTCGGCAACCACTTCGGCTCGCGGCTGGTGTTCGACCGGGACGGTTATCTGTTCATTACCCTGGGCGAAAACAACGACCGCCCGACCGCGCAGGATCTGGACAAGCTGCAAGGCAAGGTCGTGCGGATCTACCCTGACGGCAAAGTGCCCGATGACAATCCCTTTGTCGGCCAGTCCGGCGTACGCCCGGAGATCTGGTCCTACGGCCACCGCAATCCCCAGGGCGCAGCACTCAATCCCTGGACCGGAACCGTGTGGGAAAACGAGCACGGCCCGCGCGGCGGCGACGAGGTGAACATCATCGAACGCGGCAAGAACTACGGCTGGCCGCTGGCGACCCACGGCATCAACTACTCCATGCAACCGATCCCGGAAGCCAAGGGCAAAACCGCGGAAGGCACGGTCGGGCCGCACCATGTCTGGGAAAAATCCCCGGGCGTCACCGGCATGGCGTTCTACGATGCCGATCGCTTCAAACCCTGGCAGCACAACGTGTTCATCGGAGCACTGGTGACGCAGGAGTTGATTCGCTTGCAGTTCGACGGCGACAAGGTGGTGCATGAAGAACGCTTGCTGGGCGAACTGAAACAGCGGATCCGTGATGTGCGCCAAGGGCCGGATGGTTACCTGTATGTGCTGACCGATGAGTCCGACGGTTCGCTGTACAAGATCGGACTCAAATGAACCTTCACGCGGGTGAGCGGGTGTAGAGCACCACCGCCGCCCGCAACTTGCCACGACCGAAGCGGCACATCTTCTCGAACTCCCCATGGCTGACCGGCACGTGCTGGCAGTCCATGGGCTGGCGATGCTGGCTGTGATCGACATCCGGGTCGTGCAGGTAGACGAAGTCTTCGTCGCAGTCGGTGACGATCACCCAATGCGGCGACTTGGAGCGTGTCAGGCGATAGCTGCTGATCAGCACCAGAGGCTGTCCACCGTTGGCCAGCAACGTGGGTAAATCCAGCGCTACGCCGATGACCTGATCGACATCGGTGTCGTTCAGTTGCGCCATGAACGCGTCATGCACCAGGCGCATGACGTCTTTTTTATGCGCATCGCGCACGCCGTCGAGAAACAGCGGCCCGCTCATGCTCAGTTGCAAACGCACTTTGAAACCCCGGCGCCACGCCGCCAGCGCCAGGCCCTGCGGGCTGCAACCGCCATGACCGGCTGTCATGAACACCGTGGTTGCCTCGCGCCAAAACTGCAATTCTTCGCGCCGCTCCAGCAAACGATCGGTCTGCAACGCACCCATGGCCATCAGCAGGCAGGCTGGGCCGCAGGTGAAATCGGTGGTTTGTCGGTAGTAGGGGACCTTGATGTTGCGTGAGTCGCGGTGCTGGAGAATGCGTTTCTCCAGACGCAGTGCGTCGGCGTGATCCTCGTAATAGTCATGGATCAGCGCAAAGCGCCGGTAACCGTTGCGCTCGTAAAGGGCGATGGCGGTGGGGTTGTCGGTGCGCACTTCCAGCCGCAGGTAGGCGCAGTCGTTCTCGAGCGCGCAGGCCTCGATTCGTTGCAGCAATTGCTTGCCCAGACCAGTGCCGCGCGCCTCGGGAGCAATCGCAATTGAATACAACCGGGCCAACGAGGTGCCGCGATGAAACAGCACCAGCGCATAACCCGCCAGTTGACCCTCGCGCTCGGCCACCCACAATTGCCCGTGGGCCCGGGTGATCATCCATTGGAAACTGCGGCGGGTGAGCCGGTCCGTTGTGAAGCAGTGCATCTCCAGCGTGAGCAACGCTGGCAAATCATCAACGACCGCCAGGCGAAAAACAGCATTCATATGACCACCGTAAAAGTTGCGTAACGAAACGGGACTTTCGAAAAACTTCGTGCTTAATAGAAAAGGTCTTGTTCTCCAACGGATCAATTTCTATGTCAGCGGTACAGGGTCATTGGCGCGAAGTATCCAGTCAAAGTTTGCCACCGGCAACTTATTTAAAACCGCAGATCAGAACTTCCAGTCAAGTGTTGATCATCGTCGAACGCAAGGAAGACTGGGCCTCGTACTTTCCCAGCGAAGACATCCTGACGGCCCAGGAATACCTCGAACAACCTCCCGACAGCGAGCCGGGAAAACGGGTGCAGGTGATCAACCTGTGCCGCAGCTACAAGTACCTGGGCCACGGCTATTACTGCTCGCTGCTGGCCGAAGCCCGGGGACACAAGGTGATTCCGTCGGTACGCACCATCAGCGAACTGACCCGAAAATCCCTTTACGGCTTGGCGCTGGACGACCTGGATAAAACCCTGGAAAAAGCCCTCAGCCATCATCTTTACAGCGACACCGAAGGTTTTACGCTGACACTTTATTTCGGCAGAACACATATCGAGCCGTTGCAGGATCTGGCCCGGCAATTGTTTGAAGTGTTTCCGTGTCCGATTCTGTTAGTTGAATTCCGTCGAACTAACGGCTGGCACATCGAAGGTATAAAGTCCGGCGCCTTGCACAAGTTGCGTGACGATCAGGAAGATCAGTTCGCCAATGCGCTGGACGGCTTCAGTCGCAAGATCTGGCGTGTTCCGCGTTCGCCACAAGTAGCGCGTTATGACCTGGCGATCCTGCATGATCCGCAGGAGGCGTTACCGCCATCCAACGCCAAGGCATTGGAAAACTTTGTCCGGGTCGGCAAGGGCATGGGCATCGATGTCGAACTGATCGAGCGCAAGGATTACGCAAGGCTGGCCGAGTACGACGGCTTGCTGATCCGCGAGACCACCAGCGTCGACAACCACACTTACCGCTTCGCCAAGAAGGCTGAAAGCGAAGGGCTGGTGGTGATGGACGACCCGACGTCGATCCTGCGATGCACCAACAAGGTCTACCTCACCGACCTGCTCAACAGCCATCAACTGGGCATGCCTGCTACGGAAATTCTCTACAAGGAGCGACCCGAAGACTTCGAACGTGTCGGCGAACGCCTCGGTTTTCCGCTGGTACTGAAGATCCCCGACGGCTGTTTCTCCCGTGGCGTGATCAAGGTCGAGAGCCAGCAGGCCTTGCTCGAAGCCACCGCCGAACTGTTCGAACACTCGGTGCTGTTGCTGGCCCAGGAATTCTTCTACACCGAGTACGACTGGCGCATCGGCGTGCTCAACCGCAAACCGATCTTTGCCTGCCAGTACTTCATGTCCAAGGGCCATTGGCAGATCTACAACCACAAGGCCAAGGGCCAGGACGTCAACGGCGAATGCCGTACGCTGGCAATTCACGAGGCACCGCGCGCGGTGGTGGAACTGGCGGTGAAGACCGCCAACCTGATCGGCGACGGCTTGTACGGTGTTGACCTGAAACAGGCCGGCGACAAGGTGGTGGTAATCGAGGTCAACGACAACCCGAACCTCGACGCCGGCATCGAAGACGCCTACCTGCAGGACGATTTGTATTCGCTGGTACTGGAAGAGTTCGTGCGGCGTCTCGAACTCAAACGCCGCGGCCAGGCCTGGTGACCGGCCGATGATCAACAGCTTTGCACTGAATCACGGCGGTTTGCAGCGGGTCGAGCGGCTGGACGCCGAGGTGATGCTGTTCAGCGACCCCGACGCTGGCGAGCGCGACTTGCTGCACAGTCATTTCAAACTCGATGAGCACGCGTTGGCCTCGGCGCTGGATCCGGACGAGGTGTCGCGGATCGAGTTTCACCCCGATCACTTGTTTCTGATCTGGAAACGCCCGGAAAACTATTCCGGCGGCGGCAGCCTGGCGTTCGAGGTGTCGTCCTGTGGTTTGCTGTTCTCACCGGGCCAGTTGCTGGTGATCGCCACGGACGACACGCCGCTGCACGGTGTCGGCACACGTCAGCCACTGAACACGCCGCTGGACGTGTTGCTGGATCTGCTGTTCAACAACATCCATCACTACCTCGGGCATCTGAAGGTGATCAAACTGGTCGCCCGGGAGTTGCAGCAGAAATTCAACGCCTCGATGCAAAACCAGCATCTGGTGCAGATGTTCAACCTCAGCGAAAGCCTGATCTATTACATCAACGCCCTGCACAGCAACGGCGCGGTGCTGACGCGGTTGCGCAATCACGCGGAAAAACAGCATTTCGGCAGCGAAGCGATCGGCCTGATCGACGACCTGATCATCGAAAACAACCAGTGCTACAAGCAGGCGGAAATCTACTCGACGGTGTTCTCCGGGCTGATCGACGCCCGGGGCAACCTGATGAACAACAGCATGAACAACCTGCTGCGCAAACTGACGCTGATCAACGTGGTGTTCCTGCCGCTCAACCTGATTGCCAGCATTGGCGGCATGTCGGAATTCAGCATGATGACCGCCGGCACGCCGTGGTGGGTGTCGTACCCGTTGTTCCTGGCGGCAATGCTGCTGGGGGCGGGCGGGATGCTGTTCGGGCTCAGGCGTCTGGCGAAATGAAAGCAAAATTCGCCATTGACTTGCCAACAGCGCCCGGGCTAATTTCGGGGCCATGACTTCCACCGTACTGCGCTGCCAGCCAAGCATTATTACCGCCATTCCTCATTTGGCGGGCTAGCTCACGACTGCAGCACCCAACCCGCCCTAGAGGCGGGTTTTCATTTTCTGTCTCCGGGGTTCTGAATCAAACGTCAGGAGACGACCATGCGCTACAGCCCCGCCCAGCAAGCCCTGCTTGAGCAGTACGTGAAAAAGATCCTCGCCGCTCCGGTGTATGAACTGGCGGTGCGCACGCCGCTGCAACCGGCGCCGGCGCTGTCCGAAGCGCTGGACAACCGGATCCTGCTCAAGCGCGAAGACCTGCAACCGACGTTCTCCTTCAAGATCCGTGGTGCGTACAACAAACTGGTGCAATTGAGCGACGAGCAGAAGGCGCGCGGAGTAATCACGGCGTCGGCGGGCAATCATGCACAAGGCGTAGCGCTGGCGGCGCGTGAGCTGGGCATTGCCGCGACCATTGTCATGCCGGCAACCACGCCTGAGTTGAAAGTGCTGGGCGTCAGTAGTCGCGGAGCTGAGGCGCTATTGCATGGCGAAAGCTTTCCGTTTGCCCTGGCCCACGCGTTGCAACTGGCTGAGCAGACCGGCCGAACTTTTGTCTCGCCTTTCGACGATCCCGATGTGATCGCCGGCCAAGGCACGGTCGCGATGGAAATCCTGCGCGAGCATCAGGGCGCACTGGATGCGATCTTCGTTCCGGTGGGCGGTGGCGGGCTGATCGCCGGCATCGCGGCGTATGTGAAATACCTGCGGTCGGAGGTGCGGATCATCGGCGTGGAGTCGGAGCACTCGGCCTGCCTGAAGGCTGCCATGCAAGCGGATGAGCGAGTGGTGCTGCCCAATGTGGGCACTTTCGCCGATGGCGTGGCGGTGGCGCAGATCGGCGCTTACGGGTTCGAGGTTTGCCGCTTCTGCGTGGATGAGGTCATTACCGTCAGCAACGATGAGCTCTGTGCAGCCATCAAGAATATCTACGACGATACCCGCTCGATCACCGAGCCTTCAGGTGCATTAGCGGTCGCGGGCATCAAACAGTACGTGGCGCAAACCGGCGCACGGAATCAGACGTTCATTGCCATCGATTCCGGCGCCAATATCAACTTCGACAGCTTGCGCCATGTCGCCGAACGAGCGGCGGCGTGCGGTGTTGTGGCTTGAGATTATTCGGGAATGGCCACGCCAATCTTGTCCGAGGCCGACCAGATGCGGAAGCGCACTTCGACGTCCTGCGGTGCGTAAATCACGATCGGCAGCTTGCTGTTGTAGCGCACGGTGAAGCCTTCGCCGATCACCGGTACGAACGCGCGTTTTTTCTGAGTGCCGGGTGGGCAGGCCATCAGCGTGCTCATCGGGCCGCTGACTTTCTCCAGGCGGTAGAACGGATAGCCCCAGCCTTCGAGGTTTTTCTCTTCGAGGGTGCCGCCCAGGCGCTGGCGATTGCAGTCGACTTCAAGGGTCTTGCCGGCGAGGATTTCGACTTTGAAGTTTTCTTCCTGGGCTTGTTGAGGCAGATGGATGACCTGGCGCGTGAAGCCCGCTTCGGCCTTCGGATAAGGTGCGGTGTCTTCGAGTTTGGCGGCGTGGGTGAGGGTGGACAGGCTGGCGAGCATTAGGCCGGCCGTCGCGTAAACAGTGAAATTTCCCATTGAAGCCTCCTGGCGGGTGTACGTTGGTTGACGGGCATTCTCACTGCCATGGCCGATGAATGCAAACCACCAGCCGCGTGCAAATTGCAGTGTCTGCACGATCGAATCTTGCATTTTGCAACTGGCCAGTGGCCTGCCTTTTTGCCAAGCCATTGATTTGCAAGGAGGTGAAAGCGACCCGATGAAAGGCACGTTTTATGCGTTCATTTGGTGCGGCGCACCGAGTTTGGGCGCCTACACTCCAATGGGCATTTCGCAGTACAGCCGCTTGTCACACCCAGGGATTCAGCGGGGATACACCCGTGGGAAGTCGTGGCAACGGTCAACGTGAATACTTGATTGGCAGTCTCACAGTAAGGAGAGGTTTCGCCATGTTTCTGTCTGCCTTGGAACTCCGCAACATCATAGAAAGCAGCTTTCTACCGAAACGCTGCCAGTGCACGCTGTCCCCGGATCTGTCGATGACCGTCAAGGTGTATGGCGATCACCAGACCGATCAGGTTGAGCTGCTGGTGAGTGGCATCGATGCCAGTCACTTGAACAGCTGTCGCGAAATCAACGGCCTGATCGCCGGGCTGCGCTCGGATCTTGCGCAACACGCAGCAACTCATTCAGTGCCGCGATCCCGAGTCGTCTAACCGACTGTTTCACCCAGTTCGACCGTCACGCGCCGGGCCTGCAAGAAGCCAAGGCCCAGCGCGAACTCGACCAGCACCGCGAGCAGAATCCCGGGGCCGGCGTGGCCGTTGAGCCATTCAGCAAACCCCAGCACCGCCAGGCCAAAACAGCCGACGATAAAGCCGTTGCTCAGTGCATTGCGCGCGATCGACACCGGCGCGTTGCGCACCAGATAAAACATTACCCCCAATGCTGCAAACAGCACCGCGCTGCGCCGTGCGACGAATCCAGCTGCCTCTGAATACTCAATGCTCCAGATCGCCAGCAACACCTGTGGCGCCAGACCCCATGCAAGAGAAAGCAGAAAACACAGGCAGAAGGTGATGGTCGAGAGCGTGCGAAACGACAACTGCATGGCGAATCCTTGCGGCAGTGAGGAGGGCCCCGAGCATACCCTTCGAGACCCGTACTCGCCTACCGCAAAGCCGCAAATCAGAGCTTTCTGTCAGTTCTGGAAGTTGCAGGCGTCAGACATTTTCCGGTAACTGATTTCCTCGGGTTTGCCGGCGTTGTCGAGGTACTTCATGTCGGCGGTAATGACCTTGCATTGTTGCGTCTGCGGTTCGGTCATCGAGATCACTTTGCTGACGTGCAGCGGCATGCCATATTCGTAGGGCACAGCCTTGGTGTTGGCGGACGTGTCATTGGCCTGGGCCAGCCCCGCAAACGCGGTGCAGGCGAGGGCGGTGGTGAGCAGGAACGGACGAATGTTCATGATGGACTCCGGTGCGACGGAAATTGAGTTCGGCATGTTGCAAGCCAAACCTGCCGCACTCGGCGTCAGCCAGGGGCTGAGGGTGTGCGGTTCAGTAGAGTTTTTGACCGCGGCGTTAAGCGATGGTTAACCGGGCTGAACGCCGGCTGTCTGAGCGGGGATTGTTTCGTGGGGGAGTCTCGGCGGATTCCTACAAGGGTGGATGCCTTGTCTGCTTTCGGGGGCTGGAGCGGGGCGGTTATGGTTTGGCGTCGCTGCAAAATCAGCGGCTTAGGTTTGGTCACCTGAAAAACTCGACACATCTGTGCCATGATTCGCGCCGCGGACACTCACGTCTTCGGAGTACATTGCTGTGGCGGCTGTGTGCAGGGGCGCCTTCGGGCGAGCTGATCGGGTTTCTCAGTTGACCAAGCCTTGCATACAGTCCGCCTCCCATCGTTTGGTCACGGTGTCGGCGGGTCATTGAAGCCTATCGAGTAATGACAATGCCAATCCTGAAACCAAGCTCCGCTCGCTATCTCCCGCTCAACAGCGGCGTCACCGACAGCGCACCGCTGGTCATCGACACCCAAGCCAACCCGAAAGACCTCTTCGAAGCCGCCGTACAACGCATCCGCGCCGCCAGCGACCTGCTCGAAACCCTGCACTGCCTGTGCTTCAAACACGCCGATGTCCAGGACATTCCCCACATCACCCATGCGCTGTATCTGCTGACGCAGGATGGCAGTGATTTGCTGCAGGTTGCGCAGCAGAAAATGTTGAACTGGACCGCACCGGTCTGACGTTTCACCAGCGTTCAACGGGGGACGCGATGGTCCCCTGTTGAAGAAAAAACCTCAGCGACTACGGGTAAGGTTTCAGCTCAATCAGCGATTCGCCGGTTGCAGGAACGGGCAGCTCATCCGTTTCGAGGTAAGCATCCGAAGGACCGTAAATCAGGTACTTGTGGACGCTTTCATGTCCGACGTTCTCGAATATCACTCGAGGGCTTTTCGAGCCGCTGAATACCCAGCTAGGACGGTTCCTTTCGGCAAACTCCACACGGTGTATCCGTCTGTCGCTTGTATCTCGAAAGAACAAGATACCTTGTTGGTAGTTGGAGCTGAACTCGCCGGTAATCAGCAAGACATTCACGTCGTTGCCTATAGAAACGCACTGCCAATCGACACGGCTGCCATTAGACGCGTCGGCATCCGCATACAAGAATCTGGTTTCGTGTTTCTGACTGATTTTGTAAACGTGAGAGTCGGAGAGGGGATGGCCCCGCAGCAAGGACAGTCTGCTGTCGGGGCCTGCCAGATCACACTCAGCCACCGTCGTGAACGGTGGCTGAGCGGCAATGACATGAAGGCTTGATGCGATGAGTCCAGCCGCGATGACTGCGTTGCGCATCAAGCCGACTTCACAACCTGTTTCGGCGAAACGACGGTGCCAGGCTTGTCGTTGGCGGCCGGTGTCGGAATGACGGGCGGCAGAATCGCGATCCCGGTGCCAGCGCCTGGCGCACCGCCGGTGTTGGCCTTCACCTCGGCACCGCTGATGGTCACACCACCGGCATCAACCTTGACGAAACTGCCGCCAGCCTTGGCCGTCAGTTCCATGCCGCCTTCGATCACCACCTTGTCACCGGCGTGGTAGTGAATCTCCGTACCAGCCTCAACGAACTGCCCGGTGCCGACTTTCACATGCTGGGTCACGCCCACGGTCAGGTGATCGTTGGCGCGCATTTCGCTCTTGCGGTCCAGGTGGGTGATGCGGTGTTCCTCGACCTTGAATTCACTTAAAACATTGGCTTCAACGGTGTCATGCCGTTCATTGCCGACGCGGATCTTCTGATCGTGCTCGATGTTCTCGTCCCAGTCGCGCTGGGCGTGGATGTAGATCTGCTCGACGCCTTTCTTGTCTTCGATGCGGAACTCGTTGTAGCCCTTGCCGCCCGGTGAACTCAGGGTCTTGAAGGTGCTGCGGGTCTTGTTCGCAGGCAGGTCGTAAGGAACGACGTTTTCCTTGTGGTACAGGCAACCGGTCACCAACGGCTGGTCGGGGTCACCTTCAAGGAAGGTCACCAGCACTTCCATGCCGATCCGTGGAATGGCGATGCCGCCGTAGGCCGCGCCGGCCCAGCCGCTGGCGACGCGCAGCCAGCAGGTGGTCTTGTCGTCTGCCTGGCCTTCGCGGTCCCAGTGGAATTGCACCTTCACGCGACCGTATTGGTCGCAGTGGATTTCTTCGCCGCCGGGGCCAGTGACGATGGCGGTCTGGCTGCCGAGGATTTTCGGTTTCGGATGTTCGAGGGCAGGGCGGAAGTGGGCGTCCCACGGGGTGGCCACGAAGCTGTTGCGGTAGCCCTGGTGGAAATCGCTCTTGTTGTCGGTGACGTCGCTGGTGACGTTTTCGCCCAGCACTTGCGGCTGCTTGCCTTCGTGGAAGATTTCCAGCAGCAGCCACATATCATTCCATTCGGCGCGCGGGTGTTCGGCCAGGGTCATGAAATGGCCGGTCGTCAGGGTCGGCTCGTCACCTTTGCCCTCGGCGAGTTTGTAGTCACTGCGATGGCGTTCCAGCGCGCGGGTCGACAGGAACTTACCGCGTTCGCGCGTGGTGAAACGGCCGGGGTAATCGTAGTCTTCCAGATCCGGCATGAACGCGGATTTGGCCGCGCCTTCGGGCAGAATCTTCGGTTTCTCGAAATCGTAGTCGCGGCGGCTGACGCGGCTGGTGCGGGTTTCCAGACGCAGGTTGAAGCGCTTGATCACTGGTTTGTCGGCGGTCATGCCGGAGTCTTGCTGGTAGTTGACCGGTTTCAGTTTGCGGAACACGGTCTGGTCGTCGCCGAACACCAGCTTGTGGCCGCTGCTGCTGTGCTGGAAGTGGAAGTGAATGCCTTCTTCTTCGCACAGGCGCTGGATGAAATGCAGGTCGGATTCGTCGTACTGCACGCAGTAGTCGCGTTCCGGGTACTCGGCGCTGAGCTGGAAGCTGTAGGCGTTGGCCAGAATGCCGCGATCTTCCAGTACCTGAGCAATGATCTTCGGCACCGTCAGTTGCTGAAAGATCTGCTGGTCATGGTTGTGCCGCAGGTAGGCCAGTTGCGGCACCAGACTGATGCTGTAACGGGTCAGGGTCTTGCCGGAATCGCCTTGCTCGATGCGGTACACAAGACCATGAATCTTGCCCTCGCCGGTGGCGCCGAAGGTCAGGCAGCCGGGCTTGTGCAGAAGTTCTTCAAGTTTGAGGTCGGGGCGGGCGCTGACCAGTTCGATGTCGAAACGGAACGGCTCGTTGAGGGCTTCGCGACCGGTGAAGCTGAGGACTTGCAGGTCGGCGGAGGCGCCTTCGAGCGTGAGGGTAATGTGGGTAGCGTTGGCGTCCAGCATGCCTTGTTTTCCGTCCTTTGGATTAGCGTGGGCGGATGGTGCAGGATTAAACGGCCTCGTTCAAGGCGCAAATGCCGTAGACGCACAGGCCTGACGGTATAGGGAAAACCCTTAGATCCACGGTTTTGCCCAGTAAAACCGGCACTTGCGGATGGACCGATCTGCCGCGAACGCCGCATCCGGCAACCGGGAACAATCAGTCAGTTTCAGACTAAAGTCGCCTGTAGCACGTCAAAGCCATCTGCCATCATTGCCGCTCACCCCGCGTGTTCACTGCCTCCCGGTTCTTTATTGACCTGGGACGGGAGCTATTTCTGGTTGTTTGCGCCTCTGCGCAATCGTTGTTCTGTTGGAGTTTTCAATGCGTCCCCCATTTCCCCTCATCACCCCGCGCCAGTCGCTTGGCTTCGGAGCCTTTGTGCTGTGCGCCGGTTTTACCGCGCAGGTCCAGGCCAGCGGTTTTTTCGAAGACACCACGGCGAAGATCGAGTCGCGCACGGTGTACTTCAACCGCGATTTCCGTGACGGGCACACCTCCAGTGATCAGGGCGCGTCCAAGCGCGAAGAGTCGGCGCAGGGCTTCATTCTCAATCTGCAATCGGGCTACACCGAAGGCACCGTCGGTTTTGGTATCGATGCACTGGGCATGGCGGGCTTCCAGCTCGATTCCAGCCCGGATCGCAGCAACAGCGGCCTGTTGCCGTCCAGCGGCGACAACCCGCGCGGCTCGAAAGGTCAGTACGCAAAAATGGGCCTGACCGCCAAGGTCAAAGTCTCGGACACGGTGCTGAAATACGGCGCGCTGCTGCCGGATCTGCCGTTGCTCAAGTACAACGACGGCCGCCTGCTGCCGACCATGTTTAACGGCGCGATGCTGACCTCCAAGGAGGTGAAGGACCTGACCTTCATGGCCGCGCGTCTGGACAAGTACACCGCCCGGGATTCGACCGATTCGCAGGACATCCGCGTGCACTGCAAGAACAAGCGCTATGCCTGCAACACCACCGCCGATCATTTCGACATGTACGGCTTCGACTACAAGATCAACGATCGCCTGACCGCGCAGTACCACTACGCCGAGCTGGAAGACATCTATCGCCAGCACTTCGTGGGTCTGCTGGCCAATCAGCCACTGGGTGACGGCGTGTTGAAAGCCGATCTGCGGTTGCTGAAAAGCGCCGACAGCGGTGATGCGAAAGCCGGTTCCATCGACAACCGCGCCTTGAGCGGCATGCTGTCCTACGGCATCAGCGGTCATACCTTCAGCGCAGGCTGGCAGCGCATGAACGGCGACAATTCGATGCCGTATCTGGATGGCAGCAACCCGTACCTGGTGAACTACGTGCAGGTCAACGATTTCGCCGCCGCGCAGGAACGTTCCTGGCAGCTGCGTTATGACTATGACTTCAAGGCGATCGGCATCAACGGCCTGAGTTTCCTGACCCGTTACGTGAACGGCGATCACATCAAGGTGCCGGGCAGCGATCAGGAAGGCAAAGAGTGGGAACGCGACAGCGAGTTGAAATACGTGATTCAGACCGGCACGTTCAAGGACGTCAGCCTGCGGTTGCGTAATGCGACTTACCGCACCAACTACGAGAAGTTCGCCCGGGACGTGGATGAGACCCGGTTGATCGTGAGTTACAACTTTTCGGTGTTGTAACCCTTAGGTTGGGGGTGTCTGAGCTGACGCCATCGCTGGCAAGCCAGCTCCCACAGGTTTCCTTGGTGCTCACGAAATCGTGGCCACCGCAGATCCCTGTGGGAGCGGGCTTGCCCGCGATGGCGATCTCAATGTCACTGAGATCCTGGCATTTATAGCCAATGCCAGAACCGGCTCCAGAACCCGCGATTCAGATCATCCTTGCACGCCGCGTATTGCTGACCGTACATGTCCGAGCGGTTCTGCACCTTGCGCGCCACCGGCGGCAGCCACGCCTTGCTGGCGTAGGTCTTCTGGCGAAAACCGCCCCAGCCTTCGTGGTAGTTGAGGTACTGGTTGTAGGCGTCGTACTTGTACACGCCGTTGATCGAGGTGGTCTTGTCCATGTACCAGCCAACGAAGTCGATGGCGTCGTCGAAGTCTTCGCGATCGGCGCCATATCGGCCGGTGCTTTTCTGGTAGTCGGACCAGACTTCATCCTTGGCCTGCGCATAACCCGATGCCGTCGAAACCCGGCCCCACGGGATCACCCACAACAGGTATTTGCGCGGCGTCTTGGCGTCGTAGCGGTAGCCGGACTCCTGATACATGATCGCGAACGGCACCTGGATCGGTACGCCCCAACGCTTTTGCGTGACTTGCGCCGCGTCGTACCAATCACTTTTTTCGCGGAAAATCTCGCAGAGGTTTTCCGGTGAACGCGGCGGCGATGTTCCGCAACCGGTCAACAGTGCCGCCAATACCAACAGACCAACCGTGCGCCCCGAATTCAAAAGCCGTCATCCCGTCGTGCAAAAAAGGGCGCCAGTCTACGCGGTCAGGTCAACTGGTGGCGATAAGGCAAATCCGGACCTGTTTTACTGCATGTAAGGGCGGCGGCCTGTACGGCAAACCCGAGCATGCCGTCGATCTGTTCGCGGCTCAGGCGCTGCACGCCTTCCACCGAATCCAGCTCATGCTCGGTCAGCCAGGTGATCAGCGCGGCCTGGAAGGTATCGCCGGCGCCGACGGTATCGGCGATCTTCACCGAGCTTGCCGGCACCGACCATGAACCGTGAGCGCGGCTGAATACGGTCGCGCCTTCACCGCCACGGGTCAGGAACACCACCTGGCAACGATGCTGCAACCAGCCTTCGATCACGCGCGCCGGGTCCTGCTCGGGATACAGCAGGCTCAAGTCTTCGTCGCTGACCTTGATCAGGTCCGCCAGTGGCACCAGCGTAGCGATTCGTTCGCGCCACAGGTCGATGTTCGGCTCGGGGTTGAGGCGCACGTTCGGGTCGAGGCTGATCAGGCGTTTGCCGCTTTCACGCTGCACCAGAGCAAGCAAGGTATCGGCAATCGGTTGAACCACCAGCGAGAAGGAACCGAAGTGCAAACCACGCACTTCAGGGCCCAACGTTGGCAGGTGCGCCAGACTCAACTGGCGGTCGGCGCAACCTTCGCCACGGAAGCTGTAATGCGGCGAGCCATTGGCGCCCACCGCGACCATCGCCAGGGTGGTCGGCGCAGCGAAATCCACCAGGTAATCCGGGCTTACGCCTTCATCCTGCAGCACTTGCTGCAAGCGCCGGCCGAGGTAGTCGGTGGACAACCCGCCGAACAGCGCCGAATCCACGCCCAGACGGCGCAAACCCACCGCCACGTTGAACGGCGAGCCACCGGCAATCGCCTTGAAATTGACTTTCGATGCCTGCCCGCCGGCATCGTCTTCGCTGAAGAAATCGAACAGCGCTTCGCCACACACCAGGTACATAGTTGTTTGCTCTTTATAAGGTTGCGACATGCAGTCGATAGCGTTCATAGGCCTGCTGGAACGCCGCGACATTCGCGGCAACCGGCAGGGTTTCACTGTTCAGGTCGAGCTTCACGCAGCGCTGGCACAGGTCGGCAAGGGTGTCTTCGTGGCCGTTCGACCACGACTTGCACCACGCCGCCTGAATCGCCGCGCCCAGCGCAGCGGCTTCGCTCTGCTCGGTGCAGATCACCGGGGTGTTCATGATGTCGGCGACGATCTGCCGCCACACCGCGCTTTTCGAACCGCCGCCGATCAGGCAAATGCTGCGGCTTTGTAAACCATTCTGGCGTAGCAGATCCAGTCCATAACGCAGGCCGAAGGTCGTGCCTTCGACGGCGGCGCGGCACAGATTGGCTTGCGTCAGGTTATCGATCGTCAGGCCATGCAGGCTGCCGCTGGCGTGGGGCAGGGGTGGCACGCGTTCGCCGTTGAGGAACGGCAACATGCTCACGCCCTCGGCGCCGATCGGGGCTTGGGCCACCAAGGCGTTGAAGGCGTCGAGATCGAGGTCGAACAATTCGCGGATCGCGCCGGTGGCGTTGGTCAGGTTCATGGTGCAGATCAACGGCAACCAGCCACCGCTGGACGAACAGAAGGTCGCGACCGACGCGTCCGGGCTGACCTTCGGCGCCTCCGCGTAGGCGTACACCGTGCCGGAAGAACCGAGGCTCATGGTGATCGCGCCCGGTTGAATATTGCCGGTGCCGATGGCGCCCATCATGTTGTCGCCGCCACCGCTGGATACCACTGCGTTGGGGTTGATGCCCAACTGGTCGGCAACCGCCGGCAGGATCGTGCCAACCGTTTGATGGGCGTCGATCAGCTCTGGCAGCGCGGATTGCAGGCGGCCACTGGCGTCGATGTCGCGCAGCAGCTGCAAATCCCATTGGCGGGTGCGCACGTTGAAATAGCCTGTGCCGGATGCGTCACCGTATTCGCTGCAAGCACGGCCGGTGAGCCAGAAATTCAGGTAGTCGTGGGGTAGCAGGATTCGTGCGATGCGCGAGAATACATCCGGATGCTGGTCCTTGGTCCACAGCAGTTTGGAGACGGTGTAGCCCGGCGCGATGACCACGCCGAGGCGCTCCAGCGAGCCTTGTTCACCGCCCAGGTGAGTCAGCAGGCGGTCGTTTTCAGGTGTGGTTTCAGTGTCGCACCAGAGCTTGGCCGGGCGCAGGGCCCGGCCTTGATCGTCGAGCAGCACCAGGCCGTGTTGCTGGCCGGAAACACCGATGCCTTGGATCGACTGGCCGTCGACATTTGCCGCCAATAAAGCGCGGCGTGTGGCGAGGGCGAAGGCTTCCAGCCATTGCGCGGTGTCTTGCTCGCGACGACCGTTGGCGCCGCTGATCATCGTGTGGGCGGCGGCGCCCTGGCCCAACACCTGACCGCTGGTGGCGTCGAGGATGATGGCTTTGGTGCCTTGGGTGCCGCAGTCGATGCCGAGGAAGAGTTGTTGGTTGTTCATGGTGTGAGCCTGTAGGTTTTTTGGCGACATCTAAAGCCACCCCTCACCCCAGCCCTCTCCCCAGAGGGGAGAGGGGGAAAGGGAGCAGATCGTGGGGCCTTTCAATTCCTGAGTTCGACTCCGGATTCTCAGGTCGATGTACCTCAAAAGAGCGCCTCGGTCAGTTCCCTCTCCCTCCGGGAGAGGGCTAGGGTGAGGGGGGCTTTTCAGGCGAGAACCCGTTCCAGAGTCCGAGTGACGCCTTCCTCTCGCAAGTTGTTCAGGCACCACTCAAACGCCGCCACAAACTCAGGCGAACGCGGTATCGCCGTACCGAAGATTTCTTCAACCCCCAACAACCGCTCAGTAATCAGCGCATCCTCCGCCACCAACGCCTGACAGAATGCCGCCCGAGGATCCGGAATCGAATAAGTGTCGCCATTCTCATCCACGCCCTTCAAGTAAAGCGCCCAGGCCGCCACCACCAATGCTGCCCGTTTGGTCTCCTGCCCATCGGCAATCAACCGATTGATCGTCGGAATGGTGAACTTGGGAAACTTCGACGACCCATCCGAGCAAACCCGCTCCAGCTGATCGGCAATCGCCTGATTGGAAAACCGCGCCACCAGCGTGTCCTTGTACTCGGTCAGGTCGATCCCCGGCACTGGCGCCAGTTGCGGGGTCACGTCCAGGTCCATGTAGGCGCGCATGTAGCGCACGAACAGCGGGTCGTTCATGGTCTCGTGAACGAAGCGGTAACCCTTCAAAAAGCCCAGATAAGTCAGGGCCAGATGACTGCCGTTGAGCAGTTTGATCTTCATCTCTTCGTAGGGCGAAACATCGTCGGTGAACTGCACGCCGACCTTTTCCCAGGCCGGGCGGCCGTTGACGAACTTGTCCTCCAGCACCCATTGCACGAACGGCTCGCAGACCACCGGCCAGGCGTCGTCGACGGCGTGTTTGTCCGCCAGTTGCAGGCGATGCGCGGTGCTGGTCATCGGCGTGATGCGGTCGACCATGGCGTTGGGGAAACTGACGTTGGCGTCGATCCAGTCGCGCAAGTCCGGATCCAGCAGCGCGGTAAAGGCCAGCAGTGCCTTGCGGGTGACGGCGCCGTTGTGCGGCAGGTTATCGCAGGACATCACGGTGAACGCCGGAATGCCCGCCGCACGCCGTCGGGCCAGTGCCGCACAGAGGAAACCGAACACGGTTTTCGGCTGTTGCGGGTACGTCAGGTCGTGCTGAATCTGCGGCAGGTGCGCCATGAACTCGCCGTTGCTGTCATCGATGCAATAACCGCCCTCGGTGATGGTCAGCGAGACGATGCGGATCTGCGGGTCGGTAAGTTTGTCGATCAGCACCTGGGCGCTGTCCTCGGCCAGCAGCATGTCGCGGATCGCACCGATGACGCGGACTTCGGTGTCGTCGCTATCGCCGAGTTCGAACAGGGTGAACAGGTAGTCCTGCTCCTTGAGGTCGTCCCGGGCGCGGCGGTCTTCGCCGCGCAGGCCGACGCCGCAGATGGCCCAGTCCAGCGCTTCGCCGGTGTTCATCAGCGCATCGGTGTAATACGCCTGATGCGCGCGATGGAAGCCGCCGACGCCAATGTGGGCAATGCCCTGGCGGGTGTCGCTGAGGCTGTAGGCCGGCAGCTTCACTTCGGCGGCCAGGCGGTTGAGGTTTTGCTTGTTCAGTTTCATCGGGTCAGTCTCGAAATCAGGCGGCCGCGCGCATCGGGCGGGTCAGTGCCACGCCGTCGGCATCGAACAGATGGCAGTGGGCAGCGTCCAGGTGCAGGTTCAGTTGTTCGCCGTAACGGCTCGCCAGATCACCGCGCACGCGCATGGTCAGGGCTTCGCCGGCGTTGGTCTTGACGTGGCAGAAGGTGTCGCTGCCCAGCCGTTCGCTGACGTCAGCGGTGACTTGCAGGGTGCAATCGCCCGCTTGTGCCAGCTCCAGATGTTCCGGGCGAATGCCCAGGGTCACGGCGCTGCCGACGCTCAGGTTCGACGCGTTGAACGGCAGGGTGATGCGGGTGCCGGCGTCCAGCGAAACTTCACAGCTCGCGCCATCGACTCGCGTGATCTGGCCCTTGAGGAAACCCATTTTCGGCGTGCCGAGGAAACCGGCGACGAACAGGTTGGCGGGGTTGTGATACAGCTCCAGTGGCGAGCCGACCTGTTCGATCTTGCCGCCATTGAGCACCACAACCTTGTCGGCCATGGTCATGGCTTCGACCTGATCGTGGGTCACGTAAATCATCGTCGCCTTGAGGTCCTTGTGCAGGCGCAGCAGCTCCAGGCGCATCTGCACCCGCAGGGCGGCGTCGAGGTTGGACAACGGCTCGTCGAACAGGAAGATTTTCGGGTTGCGCACGATCGCCCGGCCGATGGCCACGCGCTGACGCTGGCCGCCGGACAGTTGCTTCGGCTTGCGTTCGAGCATCGGGCCCAGTTCGAGGATGCGCGCCGCTTCGCCGACTTTCTTCTCGACTTCAGCTTTCGGAACGCCGGCGAGGTCGAGGGCGAAGGACATGTTTTTCTTCACGGTCATGTGCGGGTACAGCGCGTAGGTCTGGAACACCATCGCCAGATCGCGCTTCGCCGGGCTGACTTCGGTGATGTCGCGCCCGTCCAGTTCGATGGTGCCGCCGCTGACTTCTTCAAGGCCGGCGATCAGTCGCAGCAGGGTGGATTTGCCGCAGCCCGACGGGCCGACGAACACAACGAATTCCTTGTCGTTCACCTCAAGGTCGATACCCTTGATGATGGAAAAACCTTCGAAGCCTTTTTGCAGATTCTTGATTTTCAGGTTGGCCATGGTGGCGCTCCTCATGCGAATTCTTATTTGACGGCGCCGAACGACAGGCCGCGCACCAGTTGTTTCTGGCTGATCCAGCCAAAGATCAGGATCGGTGCGCAGGCCAGGGTCGAGACGGCCGACAACTTGGCCCAGAACAATCCTTCGGGGCTTGAGTAGGAGGCGATCAACGCGGTCAGTGGCGCGGCTTTGGACGAGGTCAGGTTCAGCGACCAGAACGCCTCGTTCCAGCACAGGATCAGCGACAGCAGCACGGTCGACGCCAGGCCGCCCTTGGCGATTGGCAGCAGCACGCGGAGCATTTCCTGGGCGAGGGTGGCGCCGTCGAGGCGGGCGGCTTCGAGGATGTCTTTGGGGATGTCCTTGAAGTAGGTGTAAACCATCCAGACCACGATCGGCAGGTTGATCAGCGTGTAAATCACGATCAGCGCAATGCGCGTGTCGAGCAGGCCGAAACTCTTGGCCAGCAGGTAGATCGGCATCAGCACACCCACCGGCGGCAGCATTTTGGTGGAGAGCATCCACAGCAGCGTGCCTTTGGTGCGCTGGGTTTCGTAGAACGCCATTGAGTAAGCCGCCGGCACCGCGATCAGCAGGCACAGAGCCGTGGCGCTGAAGGAAATCACCACTGAGTTCCAGGCGAAACTGAAGTAGTCGCTGCGCTCGTTGATGTGCAGATAGTTCTCCAGCGTCGGCGTGAAGATGAACTGCGGCGGTGTGGCGAAGGCGTCGATTTCGGTCTTGAAGCTGGTCAGCACCATCCAGAAGATCGGGAAGAAAATGATGATCGCGATGGCCCAGGCTAGCGTGCCGAGCAGCAGGCTTTGCAGCCGGCGGGATTGTTGAAGAGTCATGGCGGGCCTCAGGCTTTGTCAGTCAGGTTTTTGCCGATCATCCGCACCAGAATGATCGCGGCGATGTTGGCGATGACCACGGCGATCAGGCCGCCGGCCGAGGCCATGCCGACGTCGAACTGCACCAGCGCCTGGTTGTAGATCAGGTAAGCGAGGTTGGTCGACGCGTAGCCGGGGCCGCCGTTGGTGGTGGTGAAGATTTCGGCGAACACCGACAGCAGGAAGATGGTTTCAATCATCACGACTACGGCAATCGGACGCGCCAGGTGCGGCAAAGTCAGGTGCCAGAAGATCGCGATCGGGCCGGCGCCGTCGAGGCGGGCGGCTTCTTTCTGTTCCTGGTCGAGGGACTGCATGGCGGTCATCAGGATCAGGATCGCGAAGGGCAGCCATTGCCACGAAACAATGATGATGATCGACAGCAGCGGGTAGTGGGCCAGCCAGTCCACTGGCTGCGCGCCGAACAGTTTCCAGATGTAGGCCAGGATCCCGGACACCGGATGGAAAATCAGGTTCTTCCAGATCAGCGCACCGACCGTGGGCATGATGAAGAACGGCGAAATCAGCATCACCCGCACGATGCCGCGACCGAAGAACTCACTGGCCTCCAGCAACGCACTGATCAATACGCCGAACACCACGCTGATCAGCAGCACGCTGCCCACCAGCAGCAAGGTGTTGGTGGCGCCGGGCATGAAGCCGGAGTCGGTCAGGAAGTAGGTGAAGTTTTCCAGCCCGACGAATTCGTTGGTGCCCGGGTCGAGCAGGTTGTAGCGGATCATCGAGAAATAGACGGTCATGCCCAGCGGCACGATCATCCACAGCAGCAACAGGGCCACCGAAGGGCTGACCAGAAACCAGCCGGGATTGGCCACACGGCTTTTGCGCCGGGGCTGCGACAGGTCGATGTGGGCTTTGGCAGTTGAAGTATTCATGGTGATCACAACCGAGTCATACAGACCTATGGAGATCCCGTGCGGGAGCGAGCAATCTCGCTCCCGCAGGAGGCAGGAGAGGCTTTCGCAGGATTACTTCGGATAACCCGCGCGCTTCATCTCGCGTTCGGTGGTTTGCTGGGCAGCGGTCAACGCCTGGTCGACCGTGGTCTGGCCGATCAGCGCTGCCGAGAACAGCTTGCCGATCTGGGTGCCCACGCCCTGGAATTCAGGAATGGTCACCAGTTGGATGCCGATATACGGCACAGGTTTGAGGGTCGGTTTGCTCGGATCAGCCGCTTTCAGCGATTCCAGCGTGACCTTGGCAAACGGTGCGGCGCTCATGTACGCGTCGCTGTAGGTCGAGGCGCGGGTGCCCGGCGGAACGTTGGCGATGCCGTCGGTTTTGGCGACCAGCTCGCCGTACTCTTTGGAAGTAGCCCACGCGCTGAACTCCTTGGCGGCGTCCTTGGCCTTGGAACTGGTCGGAATCGCCAGCGCCCACGAATACAGCCACGCCGAGCCTTTATCCGTGACCTGATGCGGCGCGTAGGTGAAGCCGACGTGATCGGCGACCTTGCTTTGAGTCTTGTCGGTGACGAACGAGCCGGCGACGCTGGCATCGACCCACATCGCGCATTTGCCGCTGTTGAACAGGGCGAGGTTTTCGTTGAAGCCGTTGCTGGAGGCACCGGGCGGGCCGGACTTCTTCATGGTGTCGACGTAGAAGTTCAGCGCGTTTTTCCATTCCGGACCGTTGAATTCCGGTTTCCACTGCTCATCGAACCAGCGCGCACCGTAGGCGTTGGCCACGGTGGTGATCAGCGCGATGTTTTCACCCCAGCCGGCCTTGCCGCGCAGGCAGATGCCGTACTGCTCCTTGTCCTTGTTGGTGAGTTTTTCGGCGAAGCCGGCGATCTGTTCCCAGGTCGGACGCTCCGGCATGGTCAGGCCGGCATCCTTGAACAGATCGGTGCGGTAATAGGTGATCGAGCTTTCGGCGTAGAACGGCAGGGCGTACAGCGAACCCTTGACCGACAGGCCTTCGCGCACCGACGGGAACACGTCGTCGAGGGCGTAGCTGGCCGGCAGATCCTTCATCGGTTCGAGCCAGCCTTTTGCACCCCAGAGTGCGGCTTCGTACATGCCGATGGTCAACACATCGAACTGACCGCCCTGAGTGGCGATGTCGGTGGTCAGGCGCTGACGCAGGACGTTTTCTTCCAGCACCACCCAATTGAGCTTGATATCCGGATGCTCGGTCTCGAAGGTTTTCGAGAGCTTTTGCATGCGGATCATGTCGCTGTTGTTGACGGTGGCGATGGTCAGGGTCTGGGCGCCAAGGCTGACGCTGCTGAGGGTCATGCAGGTGAGAGCCAGCAGAGCTTTTGCAGTGGGTTGCATCGTGCACTCCTTTTCTGCACCCGGTGAGGGGCAGAAGGACAGTTATTGTTTTTGTGTTCTTCCGGCGGGGGAAGAATGTGCACTGATTACAGCCTTCTAACGCAGGGCTGACAAATCATCCCTAGCACTTGAATCGATACTTTTTTGCACTCGGGATTGGCGCGATAAACGCAGGGAAGGGCGTTTCAGCAGGGTGGCAGGCATGAATCCGTACAGGTTTTGCCCGGTCAGCCGTGGTTTTGCTCGGTCAGGCGCTGCACCACGAGCCGCCGATAATGCGACGGCGTCATGCCTTTGAGCTGCTGAAAGCGCCGATTGAAATTGGAAATATTGTTGAAGCCCGACTCGAAACACACCTCGGTCACCGGCTTGTCGCCGTCCGCCAGCAGTTCGCAGGATTTGCTGATGCGCAGGCGATTGACGAATTCGATGAAATTGCGCCCGGTGGCTTGTTTGAACACGCGGCTGAAATAGGTCGGCTTCATGCCCAGGTGCTCGGCGACTTCCTCCAGCGGCAGTTCGCGGGCGTAGTGGGCGAAGATGTAATCCACCGCGCGGTTGGTGCGGTCGATGTTGTGTTCGTCGGCCAGTTGCGGGGTGGTTGCGCCGGACAGGAGTTGGTAGTCGTCGGTGGCGGCCAGCAATTCCATCAGGATGAAAAAATGGCCGAGGCGGGTGATGCCCTTGGTGTCGGCGATCTTCTGCATCAGGTTCATGGCCTGGCGGATTGTGCGCGGGCAACGGAATTCGATGCCGTACTGCGCACGCTCCAGCAGCGGTGCCAGAGTCTTTAACTCGGCGAACACCTGATGACCGCTTTCGAACAGCTCATCGGTGAAGTTGACCAGCATGTCGCGCTTCTCGACCACTTCGTCTTCGGCCACCTGACTGATCCAGTTGTGCGGCAGATTGGGCCCTGTGAGGAACAGCGTCTGCGGGTAGAAATTGCCGATGTAGTCGCCGATGAACACCTTGCCCGAACTGGCGACGATCAGGTGCAGTTCGTATTCCTTGTGAAAGTGCCAGCGCACCAGCGGGCAGGGGAAACCGTGCTGGCGGTAGATGATGGACAACCCGTTGTGGTCATCCATCAATTCATAAGAGGGGTCGGTGACACGGGCTGTTCGGGTCATGGTCGGCGCTTTTTTTGTTATCGCCCGGCGATCATGCCTCTTGTCGCGTCGGTTGCGCCAGTTTCCATTGCGGCTCAGGACGTACGTTGCCGGGCCTTGATCACGTTGGCCACCCGGCAAAACTCCATCAGATCGGACTCTTCCATGAAGTCGACGTTGATGATGTTGCACTTCAATGCCCAATCACTTTTATCCAGGTCGAACCAGTCGTTAAGCGAGCCATGGATATCGACGGGACCGCCCAGAGCGGTGTAACTGGTGGCGGACAGGGACCAGGGTTTCCAGCTGCCCGGCGGGTTTTGCAGCACACCTTCAATGAACTGTTTTAATTCACCGGGGCTGGTGATGCCGTTTCCGGACCACTGATGACCGATATAGTTGTGGAATAACCTGGCGTCGAGTTGCCAGTGCGATGTAGCTGCAGCAAAAACCCGTTGCGTCTTGTTGACGCGCTTGAGGTCTCCAAGGCTGAGGGACTGATTATTGCGCGGGATCATTCGATCCCCCAGAAACTGCACCATCAGTTTGCTGAAGTGTTCGTAATCGAAGTTGTCACCCTCCAGGCTGTGAAAGTCCAGAACAATGAATTCGTCAGGGTTGTTTTCAAGAAAGTTATTGATATCGACAACCAGATTCCCCAACGTCCGGGAGTTCCGATGGCCATTGTGATGCATGACGAACTTCTCCAGGCCTTCGGCCTTGGGGTTATGGGCCAGGCGGATGTCGAGCGCCCGGGCACCATGGTTCAACTGCGCATGAAAACTGTCATGCTGGCACGCCAGCCAGTGGCGCGGAGGGCCGAAAACCGGGTAGGTGGCGCGCCAGTCACTGCCTGCGTTGTGTGTGCCGGGCAATGTCAGCTCGCATATGTTCAGCGGGTCAATGGCGGGGGTCGCGCCCATCCAGTTGGAAGTGCTCATGATTATATCCTGCATAAGTTATTGGAAATAAGAATGGCGCCTGGATGAATGTACGAGGCGCCACTTGCAGGATGTTTATAAGGTTTAAACCGTTGACTGGCTATTTGAGGATTGATGCAAGTTATTGGGTAATATTTTTGTATTTTTCCAGAGTTGTTATTTGTTCCGGTTTTTGGCTTCGATCCACTGAGCCATATATTGGGTACTCTTGTGTGAGTGGTGTCGTAACATACTGCCGATAAAGTTGTTGCGCCTTAGTTGATCGATGTTTTTTCGGCATTCCACCAGTTTGTTGATCAGTGCCTGACCATGCACGGTTTGCTGATAAACGTCCTTGAGTAGCGCTTGCCCTTGAGACTGCGCGGCTTGCCAGCGCGCTTCGTCGCGATAAAGTTCGACTGCGGCATTGGCCAGATTCTGCGCCGTACGGCAAACCGCCCCCGGCCAGGGTTGGTCGGTGTGCATGCCCTCTGCACCGATGGGCGTGGTGACACTCGGCGTTCCGCAAAGCATCGCATCAATCAGTTTGCCCTTGATGCCGGCGCCGAAACGCAGAGGCGCCAGGCAGATGCGCGCATCGGACATGACCTGCAACGCATCCTCGGCCCAGTTCATGATGTGAAAACCCTGCGCGGCATTGTGCAGGGCCGCTGCCTTGGGCGGTGTATAGGCTCCGTAGATGTGCAACTGCGCTTTTGGCAGTTGTTCACGGATCAGCGGCCAGACGGTCGACTTCATCCACAAGACGGCGTCCCAGTTCGGCGCGTGACGGAAGTTGCCGATACTGAGGAAGTGCGCGCGCTCTTCGAAGGGTTTCGCTGGCGTGCTTGGTGGTTCGACCATCAAGGGGCACCAGTGCAGAAGCTCCGGTGGCAATTTGAACTGCTGCACCAGCAACTCGATTTCCACTTGAGAGATCATCAGGTTCAGATCGCAGCGGTAGAGTGCGGCAATCTCGCGTTTGGCCAGATCGGTATCAGCCATCAGCTCGAACTCTTCGGCCAGGGCCGGGGTGAACAACTGACCGAAATCGTTGAGGTCATCGCTGAACTTGAGTCGATCCTTCAACCGTTGATGTCGGGCATGTCGCAGGCTTTGCAGATCCGAAGTCTCCAGAACACGCAAGGCATCGGGGCAATGCTTCTCGACGCGCCAGCCGAACTGCTCTTCAATCATGAACTGGTCGAACAGCACGATATCCGGCGCCAGTTCGCTGATGAATGCATCAAAGCTGCTGTTGTTCAGCTCGATCGGGACGCTACGGATGCCCAGTTCGCCAAGATCGGCAGGGTGTTCGCCAGCGCCGGCAGGGCTGGCAAAGGTGATTTGCCAGCCCTGTTGCAGGAAAGTCTCCAGAATCTGCATCACATGCCCGCTCGCGGCGGAGGAACGGGGTTCCGGCCAGACATAACCAATGACGAGGACTTTGGTTGCGGGCTGACTCATGAGAAACGGTTCCGGCGGCGAGAAGGGGATAAAAAAAGCGCGCGAATTAGAGCATAACCCGCGCGCCCGATGATGGTTTTTTGTCAGATCGATGCGCGGCTCAGATTGATGCGCAGAGACCCCTTGATGAAGCCCCGATCCGAGGTGTTTTTTACCCCGCGCCGAATCTTGTCGAGATTGAGCAAAAATGCCTCCGGATGATTGCGCGCCTGATCGAGCAGGGAAACTGCCAGCGCGTAGGAGTCCGCGTTGTACAGAGCCGGATGCCGCTGCACCAGATCAGGCAGGGTTTGGGAGATGGCATCATAAAGCTTGAGCCCTTCGCCATACGCACTCGCATGCTGCAGATTCGCAAGGTTATTGGGGCTGACCGATCGGGTTTCCCTGGCACTGCCCAGCTGGAGCAGGCCGGCTACATCGAATTCAGCAGGGGCTGTGTGGCCTCCTTTTACCGTGCCGTAATAAAGGTCCAGCGTATCTGGCGCGCCGTGCGCCATTTCATGAACCAGTACATCACCGATCCGGCCATCATCGTACTTCGCCATGCGGTAATAATCGTCCATCGCTTCGGGATAGATTGCCAGAAACCGCTCGGGCGGATTCTTCAAATGCGAACCGTCGAGCACACTGGCCTTCCAGCGCTTGTACTCTGGCGGGCGCAATGCCGCGTAAGCGTCCGTGCCTTTTCTGAAAGACATGTTTGACAGCGTGACGGAATCCAGATCAGCGCGCATTTGTTTCAGGTTTCTCTCCACATGCCTGAGAACCTCATCCGAATCATTGCCGAAAACATGTTTGAGGACGGCTCGCATGTGAGCGTTGTCGGCATCAAGAAGCATCGACGTCGCATTATCGAGTTTCGCCTTGGCGACTGGCAGCGCCTTCTTCACATAGCCCTGGGTATAACTGAAGGGCTTGGCACGACCGAAGAGCCGCCGAAGCGGTGCCAGTGGTGAGACCTTCAGATTACTCAACTTCGGCCCCCACGCACCGCCGACCCTCAGGTTCAACGCGTACCAGTCACTGTTTCGCTGCAGTGCCAGCAGATTCACCGGATCTCCCAGGTCGTCCGCCGCTTTCCAGGTGCCTTGAAACAGGTCGGACTTTTGCGCGGCCTTGAGCAGGTCATAAGATTGAGCGCTGCCCGTAAGCCTGCGCAGTTGGCCGGTGGCGGTTTCCACGGCATTGAGCCCGTGTTTGCTCAGGAGCAACACGCCTTTTCTGGCCAGGCGCCCGCCTTGCAGCGCCAAGGCCGGCAAACCATCCAGAGGATTCAAAAGCGACACCGAAAAGTGGGCGCCTGCCTTGGCAAGGCTCAACGCTTTGGCGGTCGCCGAAGTTGTTTTGGTGACAATGCCCGCGACTTTGAATGCAAAACCGACCACCAGTCCCAGCAATGCCAGGCCATCGAGAATGCAGCCGCCGATGCCTTCGGAAACGCGCGATGCATCGCCGGAGCGGATGTCTTCAATACATTTCTTGAAGGGCACAATCACATTGATGACGCCCTCATTCACTTGATCATTTTCAGTGCGAATCTGTTGCAGTTCGGTCGGTGCATACAACGATGCATACAGCTCTTCACGGGTGGCTACCGGATGATTCTCCAGTACGCCTTCTGCCAGAGCGTCAAATGCTCGGGAAAAAAACAGCGGCACTGTCTGGACGTGATCCGACGCCAAAGCGAAATTCCAGAGTTTTTCCACCACCACACTGGATGTCATCCCTTGTCTGGGTTCGATACCTTTCAAATAGGCTTCAAAATCCAGAGGCCATTGCTGCTCAGGTTTTTTGTCCAGGAAATCTGTATCTGCCCCCTCATAAGACAAAGAAGGTTCTTCGTATACAACACCGCTGGAGCGCAACACGTCGGCCAGTTCAGGGCGCTCACGACAAAGTCCCCTGAGCGAAAACAGTTCGTAACAACGGAAAGCACCGCCATGCTGGCATCCGAAAATAATGCCGTAACGGCCCTTGGCGGCATTACGCTGACGTGGAGTTTCCTGAAAGGGATTAAGCGGATTTACTGCTTCACGGACGGTATATAACGTGATCAAACCATTGGCGATCATTGTCCTGTCACGTTCCGGCAAGTTGGCAACGGCCATTTTCAGAATGGATGACAGCGTTTTTTTCAATATCGAGTAGTAGTGCTCGAAAGCCTTGTCGAATATTGAATCAATTGGTTTCAGTTCATTGAGTCGTGAAAAGGAACCCGGGGGCGGGTTGAACTTGCCGACAGTTACAAATCTGTCGGTAAGTTTGCCGTTTATAACAAGATCACCCGACATGTAAAGATCAAGAATCGAAACACGTAGACGCTCCATTTTGGAGGTCAGGGCCAGGTTGCCCTCGCTGGAGGGAAGAAAAAGAGCAAGCCACTCCAAAGCATTACGTTCACCTAGAGCAGTGCTGAAATTGGCCTTGAATACCCGCTGTTCCAGGTAATCACCGTCAGGCATGACGCGTTTCAGTTCTTGCAACGCCAGCGCCCGTCGATCAGGCGGAACAACTGCAATACCGGTTTCGACGTCATTCAATGCGTACATATATTCACTGAAACGGCTGGCGGCGATGGCATAGGCGTTCGCGTCGTCATCGTTGCCGGTGACGTCAGGTAAAACGCCGTTGAGCATTGCCCACTGAATGACGGGCGTGATGGTCGTCAACTCGTTGAGCGTGCGCTGAGTGCGACTGACGGGAGCCAACTCGGAAAATGCCATGACCCGGTCATAGGTCATCAGGCGTGATGCACCGGGTGCCGTGAGCTCGATCAGTGCGACCGCCTGGGACACGATGACCCAGCCAGGCTTGCCGATCGTCAGTTCAGCGGGCGTCTGTTGAACAAGCAATTGCGGTGCAGCACTGGCCAGTAGCAGATGCGCGGCCAGCGGGGCGTAGAGCGGGTCCAGTTGCAGTTCGCGAGTCAGGTGCCATTCAAACGCTTCTACCACTTGCGGTGCCGTTCTGGACGCATTGCCCGGCTCATACAACTTGAAACCGGCAATGACCTTCGCATGTCGCTCGACTTCAATGCCGAGGTCAAGAATCAGTGCGGTAGCGACCATGCATTTGATTTGCCGTGAGGCTACTTCATGATTGTCGGCATCCAGGTGCCAGCCGAGGCGATCATGCAGATCGATAGCCAGCGCGCCGGCTTCTGGAGTCTGCAGGAAATGGTCCAGATGAAGGGCCGCATGCTCGCGTCTCATGCTTGCCGGGACCGACTTGAAGTCCGGCGTCACGATATGTTGCAGCAGGCTGAAACGGCCTCGTGTCGTGTTCTTTGCGATCTGCTTGATCGTTTGGCGCTGGGTCGCCGAAAGGTGAAAGGCCGAGTCAGTGGGTGCCATCAACAATTCGTGATAGTCGCCGCTGACCGGACTGGCCGGCAGTTCAAACTCGAGCCACGCAATCAGTTGTTGTGTTTCGGCAATGGTGGTCGGCAATGTGTAGTCGTGGAAACGCAGCCACTGCTCGACACCCATGATGTCGGCGGAAAAGATGCAGCCTCCGGTCTGCTCCGCACAATCAGCCAGTATGCCCATTTCATGACGCAGTTCGGCAGTGATGGCGTTATCGGCAGTCAGTTCACGCCAGGTTCCTGAATCCTGAACAATCAGCCTTGCATGTTCATCCACGCAGACAGCCGCGTTTGCTGAAAGCGAATGCACGTCTGCCAGAAAAAGAAAATCCTCGGTTTCAAGCATCTTCAACAAGGCGATACGCGCAAATTCGGTCGCATTGTCAAACGTGGTGTCCGCCAGTCGCGCAGAAGTTACAAAGTTCAGGTTGACCGGTTCGGAGTCTGAGCCGTTACCAATAAGGTGGGCGAGTGCCGATGCAATAGTCAGCCTCTCGGTTTTATCGAGTTTCTGTTGTTCGCTGAAATACCAGTATTGTTTTCCAGGGTTTTCCATGTCCAGCAAACTACCGCTCTGTGCGAATTGCATGAGCAATCTATCCTTGAGTTGTTTTGTGTTATGTCGCCTCGATAGTTGTGTGGAAGTTGTGAAAATAAACATCAACTATCGTGCAAGTCGAGAATAGTTTAATTCTACAAATCGCAGATAGTTGTGGTTCGTTTCAAAGTTCGTCTGGGCAGTATGAATGCCTGCCCATTTAATGCGGGTCTCAGGATTGCTCTAGAACGGATTTGACCTTGTCACGCAATTGATCAATGGAAAACGGCTTGCCGATCACATGCATGTCCGTCGGCACTTCAATGGTTTCGGCGTAACCGCTGGCAAACAGAATCGGCAGGGCCGGGCGAATGTTGCGGGCCTCGGTGGCCAGTTGACGGCCATCCATGATCGGCAGGCCGACGTCGGTCATCATCAGGTCGATGTGCTGATTCATGTCCTTGAGGATTTCCAGCGCCTGTTCGCTGCCATCCGCTTCCAGAACCTCGAACTCCAACTCCTCCAGCACATCGACGATCAGCATGCGCACGATGGCGTCGTCTTCGACTACAAGGATGGTGGGCGCGGTGCTGGACATAGTGGCGGCTCTCAAGAATGGGTAAAGGGGCGCCGGTCGATCAAAAATGCCGGGCTCTTGCATGAGTAAGTGGCGCATAGCCACAAGTTCCCGAATGGATACAAAAAAAGAATAGGCGCAAACGGGCGGGCAAGGATAACCGTTGGCCTGAGATTCGGCGCAGGCAAATGTGGGAAAACAGTGCTAACACTGTGAGAAAAATGGATCCATGCCGCCGTTTTGGGGCAAACTCCCTGGTTTTCAACAGTTCGACAAGGCTGCCACATGTCCTCTCCGTCTTCGGTTGATGAGCAACGGTTTCGCAAACTCCTGAGCCGCAACGTCAGTTTGCCGTTGGGCGTCGGCGTCGTCAGTGCCGTGTTCTTCGTTTCGCTGATCACTTATCTGTTGTCCGTGATCCAGTGGGTGGAGCACACCGACCGGGTGATCAATAACGCCAACGAAGCGGTGAAACTCACCGTGGACCTGGAAACCGGCATGCGCGGGTTTCTGCTCAGCGGCGACGAGCATTTCCTCGACCCGTACGAAACAGCCAAGCCGCGCATTGCCGTGGCGCTGAGCACCTTGCTCGAACTGACGGCCGACAACCCGGTGCAGACCGATCGCCTGCGCCGTCTTCAAGCGCTGCAAGCCGAGTGGGCGACCTATGCGCAATCGATGATTGATCTGCAACGCGCCAGCGGTGACTACAAGGCCGCGGTCAAGGCGGGGAAGGGCAAGCGCCTGACCGATGAAGTGCGCAAGCAGTTCGACGATGTGATTGAAACCGAGCAGTTGCTGCGCGCCGCACGTAATGAAGACGTGCGCCGCACCACGATCTGGAGCATCAGCCTTTATCTGCTGTTCGTGGCCGGTATCAGCGGTCTGCTGGCGTATGTCGGTCGACGCGATCTGCTCAACCTCTCGCAAAGCTATGGCGCGACCCTGGCCGCGCAAGAGGCCAGCGCCCATCGTCTTGAGCAACAAGCCTGGCTGCGCAACGGCCAGACGCAGCTTGCCGAGCAGGTCCTGGGGCAACTGACGCTCAACCTGCTGGGGCGCAATATTCTGCAGTTCTGCGCCCAGTACCTTGGCACCGCCGTGGCCGCTCTGTATGTGCGTGAAGAACATGGCGGCCTCAAACGCGTGGCGACTTATGGTTTCTCCCGCGAGCAGGAACAACAGGAACAGTCGATCTACAGCGATGAAGGCATTGTCGGCCAGGTTGCCCAACAGGCGCGGCTGATTCGTCTCGACTCGGTGCCGTCCGACTATTTCAAGGTCAGTTCCGGTCTGGGCGAAGGCCTGCCGCACAGCGTGCTGGTGGTGCCGACCAGCGATGACGAACGGGTCAACGGCGTGATCGAGCTGGGTTTCCTGCGTCCGCTTTCCGACCGCGATGTCGCGCTGCTGGAACTGATCGCCGGCAACATCGGCACGTCCATCGAAGCGGCGCGCTATCGTCAGCGTTTGCAGGAAGTGCTGGCCGAAACCCAGCAACTCAACGAAGAGTTGCAGGTGCAGCAGGAAGAGCTGAAAACCGCCAACGAAGAACTGGAAGAACAGTCGCGGATTCTCAAGGAGTCCCAGGCGCATCTGGAAACCCAGCAAGTCGAGCTGGAACAGACCAACGAGCAACTGGCCGAACAGGCCCAGACCCTGGCCGAGCAGCGCGACGCCATGGACCGCAAGAACACCGAGCTCAATCAGGCCCAGGTGCAGCTCGAAGAACGCGCCGAAGAGTTGCAGCGTTCGAGCAAGTACAAGTCCGAATTCCTCGCCAACATGTCCCACGAGCTGCGCACGCCGCTGAACAGTTCGCTGATCCTGGCCAAGCTGCTGGCGGAAAACCCGCAGGACAACCTCAGCGCCGAGCAGGTCAAGTTTGCCGAGTCGATCTATTCCGCCGGCAACGATCTGCTCAACCTGATCAACGACATTCTCGACATTTCCAAGGTGGAAGCCGGCAAACTCGAAGTGATGCCGGAGAACACCAGCGTTGCGCGTCTGGCTGACGGCCTGCGCAGCGTGTTCGAACCGCTGGCGGCGGACAAGAAGCTGACCTTTAACGTCGAATTGCAGCCTGATGCGCCGATCACCCTGTTCACCGACCGCCAGCGTCTGGAGCAAGTGATCAAGAACCTGCTGTCCAACGCCGTGAAATTCACCGAGCACGGCACGGTCAGCCTGACCATCGCCGGCCAGCCGGACGATCGCATCGCCTTCATCGTGCGCGACTCGGGTATCGGGATTGCGCAGGATCAGCAGGAAAGCATTTTCGAAGCCTTCCGCCAGGCCGACGGCACCACCAACCGCAAATACGGCGGCACCGGATTGGGCCTGTCGATCTCCCGGGATCTGGCAACGTTGCTGGGCGGTTCGATCAGCGTCAGCAGCGCGCCGGGGCAGGGCAGTGCCTTCACCCTGGTGTTGCCGCAGCAATACAGCGAGCCGGGCGACACGCCGGTTGTGCCGCTGACCTTCAGCCCACCGGCCTCTACTCCGGTCATCGCGCCTGTCGCAGCTGTTTCGCCTCTGGCGCCTGTCGACATCCCGCGCTTCAACGATGACCGCAACAAGGCACCGTTCGCTACCCGTTGCATCCTGGTGGTAGAAGACGAGCCGAATTTCGCTCACATCCTCTACGATCTGGCCCATGAACTGGGTTATCAGTGCCTGGTCGCCCACGGCGCCGATGAAGGTTATGACCTGGCGAAAGAGTTCGTACCGGACGCGATCCTGCTGGACATGCGTCTTCCGGACCATTCGGGCCTGACCGTTCTGCAACGCTTGAAAGAACACGCCGAAACCCGGCACATCCCGGTGCACGTGATTTCTGTGGAAGACCGCGTCGAAGCGGCGATGCACATGGGCGCCATCGGTTACGCGGTCAAGCCGACCACCCGCGAAGAGCTGAAGGACGTGTTCGCCCGTCTCGAAGCCAAGCTGACTCAGAAGGTCAAACGCGTGCTGCTGGTCGAGGACGACGATCTGCAACGGGAAAGCATCGCCCGCCTGATAGGTGACGACGACATCGAAATCACTGCCGTCGGCCTGGCGCAAGACGCGCTGGAGCTGCTGCGCACGACGATCTTCGATTGCATGGTGATCGACCTGAAGCTGCCGGACATGCTCGGCAACGATCTGCTCAAGCGCATGTCCACCGAGGATATCTGCTCGTTCCCGCCAGTCATCGTCTACACCGGACGCAACCTGACCCGCGACGAAGAGGCCGACCTGCGCAAGTATTCGCGCTCGATCATCATCAAGGGCGCGCGCTCGCCGGAGCGTTTGCTGGACGAGGTCACACTCTTTCTGCACAAAGTCGAATCGCAGTTGTCCCATGAACGGCAGAAGATGCTCAAGACCGCCCGCAGTCGCGACAAGGTCTTCGAAGGTCGCAAAGTGCTGCTGGTGGACGACGATGTGCGCAACATCTTCGCCCTGACCAGCGCGCTGGAAACCAAGGGTGCAGTCGTGGTGATCGGCCGTAACGGTCGCGAAGCGATTGAAAAACTGAATGAAGTCGAGGACATCGACCTGGTGCTGATGGACGTGATGATGCCGGAAATGGATGGTTTTGAAGCCACCATGGAAATCCGCAAGGATCCGCGCTGGCGCAAGCTGCCGATCATCGCGGTGACGGCCAAGGCCATGAAGGACGATCAGGAGCGCTGCCTGCAGGCGGGCGCCAATGATTACCTGGCCAAGCCCATCGACCTGGATCGCCTGTTCTCGCTGATTCGCGTGTGGCTACCGAAGATGGAACGCATTTAGTGGAACGTAGTAATCCCGTTGAACGAAACAGTGAAATCGAACTGCGGCTGCTGATCGAGGCGATCTACCTCAAATACAGCTATGACTTTCGAGATTACTCCGGCGCCTCGATCAAGCGCCGGGTGCAGCATGCGCTGAGCCAGTTCGAGTGCGCGACCATCTCGGCCTTGCAGGAGAAAGTCCTGCACGACCCGACGGCGTTCATGCAGTTGCTGCAATTGCTGACGATCCCGGTCAGCGAGATGTTCCGCGATCCGTCGCACTTCCTGGCGATCCGTCAGGAGGTGGTGCCGCTGCTCAAGACCTATCCGTCGATCAAGATCTGGATCGCGGGATGCAGCACTGGCGAGGAGGTCTACTCGATGGCGATTCTGCTGCGCGAAGAGGGCTTGCTCGACCGCACGATCATCTACGCCACCGACATCAACCCGCGCTCGCTGGACAAGGCCAAGCAGGGGATCTTCTCGATGGAGAACGTGCGCGCCTACACCGCCAACTATCAGCAGGCCGGCGGTCAGCGCTCGTTCGCCGACTACTACACTGCAGCCTATGGCTACGCGATTTTCGACAAGAGCCTGTGCGAGAACGTGACCTTCGCCGATCACAGCCTGGCGACCGATAGTGTATTCTCCGAAACTCAATTAATTTCGTGTCGTAACGTGTTGATTTACTTCAACAAAAAACTTCAGGATCGAGCGTTCGGGTTGTTCCATGAATCGTTGTGCCACCGTGGATTCCTGGTATTGGGCAGCAAGGAAACTTTGGATTTCTCCGGCTACTCCAACCAGTTCGAGCCGCTGGTGAAACAAGAACGGATCTACCGCAAATCATGAACAGTGCAGCGGATTTGCCTCGGGTCGAGGCGATTGTGGTCGGAGCTTCCGCCGGTGGCGTCGAGGCTTTGTTGACGATGCTCGGTTCACTGCGTGCCGGGTTCGGGCTGCCGATCATCATCGTCCTGCATCTGCCGGAAGAGCGCCGCAGCCAGCTCGCCGATGTATTTTCCCGGCGATTGGCGCTGCCGGTCGCTGAGGCCATCGACAAGCAGGACATCACCCCCGGCACGGTGTACTTCGCGACGCCGGGTTATCACCTGTCGGTGGAGCAGGACCTCAGTCTGTCGCTGAGCCTTGAAGACCGTCTGCATCATTCGCGGCCTTCGATCGATTTCCTGTTCGAATCCGCCGCCGATGCCTACGGGCCGGCGCTCGCCGCGGTACTGTTGACCGGTGCCAACCACGATGGCGCTCAGGGTCTGGCGCAAGTCAAACGCCAGGGCGGGCTGACCATCGTGCAGGACCCGGACGAAGCGCAGGTCGCGACCATGCCCCGCGCGGCACTGAAGACACATCAACCGGATTACATTCTTCCCATCCACGGCATCGGCCGTCTGCTTGTCGAGCTGGAACGAATCGCATGCTGAGTAATATCCAGGCAAAACTGCTGATCGTCGACGATCTGCCCGAGAACCTGCTGGCCCTCGAAGCGCTGATCAAACGCGAAGACCGCACCGTCTATAAAGCGCTGTCGGCGGACGAAGCGCTGTCGCTGCTGCTGCAACACGAATTCGCCATGGCCATTCTCGACGTGCAGATGCCCGGCATGAACGGCTTCGAACTGGCCGAGCTGATGCGCGGCACCGAGAAAACCAAGAACATCCCGATCATCTTCGTCAGCGCTGCCGGCCGTGAACTCAATTACGCGTTCAAGGGCTATGAAAGCGGCGCGGTGGACTTCCTGCACAAGCCGCTGGATATCCACGCGGTGAAGAGCAAGGTCAACGTCTTCGTCGACCTGTACCGCCAGAGCAAGGCGATGAAGCAACAGGTCGAAGCGCTGGAGCAGAGCCGTCGCGAACAGGAAGCGCTGTTGCAGCAACTGCAAAGCACCCAGGGCGAACTGGAGCAAGCGGTGCGCATGCGTGACGATTTCATGTCGATCGTCGCCCACGAAGTGCGCACGCCGCTCAACGGCCTTATCCTCGAAACCCAACTGCGCAAGATGCACCTGGCCCGGGACAACGCCGCGGCGTTCACCCTCGACAAGATGCACGCCATGGTCGACCGCGACGAGCGCCAGATCAAAAGCCTGATCCGGCTGATCGAGGACATGCTCGACGTGTCGCGGATCCGCACCGGCAAGCTGTCGATCCGACCGAGTCGCTTCGATCTCGCGCAGTTGGTCGGCACTCTGCTGGAGAATTTCGCCCAGCAGATCGAAGCCGCCGAGACCGAGGTCAGCTTCACCGCGACCGAGCCGGTGGAAGGGCAGTGGGACGAATTCCGTATCGAGCAAGTGGTGTCGAACCTGCTGACCAACGCCTTGCGTTATGGCGGCAAAAGTCCGATCCAGGTACGGGTCTATCGCGAAGGCAATGAGGCCCGGGTCGAAGTTCAGGATCAGGGCATCGGCATCAGCGAGGAGAACCAGAAACGCATTTTTCAACAGTTCGAACGGGTTTCCGCCAAGACGGTGGTGGCCGGCCTCGGGCTGGGTCTGTTCATTTCCGAGCAGATCGTCGCCGCCCATGGCGGCTCCATCGTCGTCGAAAGCAAGATCAACGAGGGCGCCCTGTTTCGCGTTTGTCTGCCGCTCCAGGAAAACGGCAAAACAAACGCAACCTCTGAGTGACCACACGGTCGTATCAGCAGCTATTGACCGAACAAAGGCTTCCCATGAGCGTAGATGCACAAGATGTAGTACTCGTCGTCGAGGACGAACCGGTGATCCTGATGGTCCTGACCGATTATTTGTCAGGC
Organism: Pseudomonas aphyarum; assembly: GCF_028657055.1. Lineage (NCBI taxonomy): Bacteria > Pseudomonadati > Pseudomonadota > Gammaproteobacteria > Pseudomonadales > Pseudomonadaceae > Pseudomonas > Pseudomonas aphyarum. Next base: position 324,603 of record NZ_JAMDGS010000010.1, on the reverse strand, counting down.
CAGGGCTATCGCGTATTGCAGGCCGAAAACGGCGAGCAGGCGTTCGAGATTCTGGCGAGCAAGCCGCATCTGGACATGTTGATTACTGATTTCCGCCTGCCTGGCGGGATCTCCGGCGTGCAGATCGCCGAACCTGCCGTCAAGTTGCGCCCTGATCTGAAGGTGATCTTCATCAGCGGCTATCCGCAGGAAATCCGCGAGACCGGCAGCCCCATCACCCGCCGGGCGCCGATCCTGGAAAAACCGTTCGATCTGGATGTGTTGCAGGAGAAGATTCAGGAACTGCTGGCCTGAGGCGTTAACCGCCTCAGCTCTTGATCATATCCCGCACCTTCGCTGTCAGCAGATCGAAGGTGAACGGCTTGGTGATCATCTGCATGCCCGGGTCGAGGAATCCGCCGCGCACCGCCGCGTGCTCGGCATAACCGGTGATGAACAGAACCTTCAAGTCAGGCCGGTACTGCCGGCCTATTTCCGCCAGTTGCCGCCCGTTCATACCGGGCAGACCGACGTCACTGATCAGCAGATCGATACGTTGCTCCGAATCCAGAATCGGCATGGCACCGTCAGCATCGCCGGCTTCGACAAACCCGTAACCCAACTCACTCAAGACCGCGCTGACCAGCACGCGCACGGCAGGATCGTCTTCGACGATCAAGACGGTTTCGCCTTCCACGGCATTCGGCGCCTGCTCCGCGTCAGCGGGTGCGTGAGGCAGTGATTCGCCCTGGAAGCGCGGCAGATAGAGTTTGACCGTGGTGCCCTGATCGATTTTGCTGTCGATCGACACATGACCACCGGATTGCTTGCTGAAACCGTAGATCATCGACAGACCCAGCCCGGTGCCCTGGCCGATCGGTTTGGTGGTGAAAAACGGGTCGAACGCGCGATTGATCACGCTCTCCGGCATGCCGCAGCCATTGTCGGTCACGCTCAATACGACGTAATCACCGGGCTCAAGATTGCTGTAGGTCGCGGTGTAGTCGCGATCCAGCACCTGATTGCCCGTCTCGACCACCAGATTGCCGCCGTCGGGCATCGCGTCCCGTGCGTTGATCACCAGGTTGAGCAGGGCGCTTTCCAGCTGATTGGGGTCGGCCTCGGCCACCCACAATTGTTCGTGCAGGCGCATGTCCAGTTGAATGCTTTCGTTGAGGCTGCGTTGCAGCAGCTCGCCCATCGACTGCACCAGATCGTTCATCTGCACGGCTTTGGAGTCCAGCGACTGGCGACGGGAAAACGCCAGCAGACGGTGGGTCAGGCCGGCAGCGCGGTTGGCCGAAGTCACGCCGAGATCGATCAGGCTGTCGAGGTCGTCGGTGCGGCCACGGGCCAGTCGCCGGCGCAGCAATTCGAGGCTGCCGATGATCCCGGTCAGCATATTGTTGAAGTCGTGGGCGATCCCGCCGGTAAGCTGGCCGACCGCTTCCATCTTCTGCGACTGACGCAGGGCTTCTTCGTTGTGCCGCAGCTGCGCGGTGCGCTCTTCGACTTGCTGCTCGAGCGTTTCCAGGGTGGATTGCAGGCGCCGCTCGCTTTCGCTCAGGTCGATCAGACGGTCGCGGGCCTCGTACTGTCGTCGTCGCCCGCGCAGTGCCGTGGAAATCAGGCTGATCAACGTCGCCGGATGGAAAGGGCGCTCAAGAAACGTCACGTTGCCCAACAGTTTGCTGAGCCGCGACGAGGGGCCTTGTTCGGATCCGCCGTGGTGGGTGAGCAAGACGATTGGCAAGTCAGACCACGCCGGTTGTTGCTCCAGATACTGCAGCAGGCCTTCGAGTTCCGGACCATTCAGGGCCTCGGCCGCGATCAACAGCAGTCCGGCGCCGGGCTCGAGTTCGCTGCACAGCGTGGCCAGATCGGGGGTGATCAGACCACCGTAGCCGGCCTCGTTGAGGATCATCAGCGCCACCTGGCTGTCGCGCCCCAGGGGCGCGAGGATCAGCGCCCGTTCCGACAGCGGTACGGTGATGGTCACAAGCTGTCATCCTTGAGCAGCGGGTTGCTCGCGCCGAGGTAGGTGGGCACGCCGCGCAGCACGCCCTGGAAGGCTTCCAGCGGCTCACCGATGGTCATGCCTTGCGAGGAAATGCGGTATTCGCGAATGGTCGATTCGTGGCTGCCGGTGCGTTTCTTGATGATCGAAATCGCTCGACGTACCTTGCCGAGGGCTTCGAAGTAGCGCAGCAGAATCACCGTGTCGGCGAGGTAGGTGATGTCGACCGGAGCCTGCATGTCGCCGACCAGACCATGTTGGGCGACAGTCATGAACGTCGCGGCGCCCTTGCGGTTCAGGTACAGCAACAGTTCGTGCATGTGCAGTACCAGCGCGTTCTCTTCCGGCATCGCGGCCTGATAGCCGTTGATGCTGTCGATCACCACGGTCTTGATGTCTCCTTCATCGACGCAGCGTCGTACACGGTGGGAGAACTCACCGGGAGACAGCTCGGCGGCGTCGACTTGTTCGATCAGCAGATTGCCGGTGGCTTGCAGGGCCTTGAGGTCGATGCCGATGTTCTTCATCCGTTCGAACAGCAGGCCCAACTCTTCGTCGAAAATGAACAGCGCAGCCTTTTCACCACGGGCCACGGCCGCTGCCGCGAAAATCATGGTGATCAGGGATTTGCCGGTGCCCGCCGGGCCCAGAATCAGCGTGCTGGAGCCGGTCTCGATACCGCCACCGAGCAGGGCGTCCATTTCCTGGATGCCGCTGGACAGTTGCAGCCGCGGGTAATCGCCCCGGTGCTCCGCCGCTACCAGACGCGGGAAGACGTGTACGCCATCGCCCATGATGGTGAAGTCATGGAAGCCGCCACGGTATTTCTGGCCTCGGTACTTGATCACCCGCACGCGACGGCGTTCGGCGCCATAGTTGGGGGTCAGTTCTTCGAGGCGGATCACGCCGTGGGCGACACTGTGAACGGTTTTGTCGAGGGATTCGGTGGTCAGGTCATCCAGCAGCAAAACCGTGGCGTCGTAGCGCACGAAGTAATGCTTGATCGCCAGAATCTGTCGACGGTAGCGCAGGGAACTTTGCGCCAGCAGGCGGATTTCCGAGAGGCTGTCGAGCACGACCCGGGTGGGTTTGAAGCGCTCGACCACTTCGAAAATCTGCTTGGTCGCCTCACCCAGCTCAAGATCCGAGGAGTACAACAGGCTCTGCTGATGCTCGGCGTTGAGCAGGCTTTCCGGGGGAGTCAGCTCGAAAATCTCGATGTTTTCGTTCAATTCCCAACCGTGGGACGCCGCGCCCTGGCGCAATTCGCGCTCGGTTTCGGACAGCGTGATGTACAACGAACGTTCGCCGGCACGGGCACCGGCCAGCAAAAAATGCAACGCGACTGTGGTTTTACCGGTTCCAGGCTCGCCCTCCAGCAAGAAAACATGACTGCGGGACAAACCACCGGCCAGGATATCGTCGAGACCCTCGATGCCGGTGGCGGCTTTTGCACTGATCAACGCGTTCGATGTAGACAAAAAATGCCCTCTCATGACTAGGGGAAACGAGGCAGCAGGCGCCGGACGCCGTTTTGGCACTGCCTGATTACTTGACCTTTTGCCGTGACGGCGGTTCCGATTTTCTTGCGGGATGTGTCGAGAAGGCCGCTAGAGACCTTGCTGAAGGGAAGGATCGTCGGGATTCATCTGTTCGAGCTGGGCCAGCAGGATCTGCACGTTCTGCAACTGACCGCTTTCTTTCCAGTAATTGATCAGCAACACCCGAGCCTTGCGATCGGCAGGATGACGCTGAACGATTTCCTGCAGCTGCTTTTGCGCCGCTTCCAGTTCTTCGGCGCTGTGCAGGGTGGTAGCGAGGTCGTAGCGATAGTCCTTGTTGTCGGGCTCGAGCTCCACGGCTTTGGACAGGCCGAGCAGGGCGTACTCGCGTTGATCGTGGTGCAGCAGCCAGAGGCCAAGGGCATGTTGCAGATAGGCCGAATCGGGTTGGGCCTTCAATTGTCGGGCGAGCAATTGCCGTGCGGCGTCGCTCTGGCCCTGACGATCGAGCACTTCGATCTGCATCACCAGCGCCGGCAGGTTTCCGGGGTCGAGGCGCAGGGTTTGTTCCAGCGCTTGCTGTGCCTGTTTCAACTCGGCGTTGTGCAGATACAGGCGCGCCAGTTGCACGTAGTTGGCGGCGCTCTCCGGCTGGGCCTTCAGCGCCTGCTCCCACACGTCGATGCCTTGCTGGAGCGGCGCGAAATACAGGCCCAACTGATCTGGAGACAAGCCGAGCAGGGCGTTGATCGCGGCAAAGCGTACGGTTTGATCCTCATCGTCGAGCAACGGGCCCAGCAGCAGGCTGCGCTGACCACCCGGCACCAGACCGGTCACGCTTTTGATTGCCGCCAGCCGCACGTCCGGCGATTCGTTTTGCAGATCGGCATCCGCCAGTTTCAGGGCCTGCGGGCTCGGGTAATTGGGCAGCTCGGCATGCAGCCAGACGCGCCGCTTGACCGACAGATCCGGACGCCCCAGTTGCTGATACAAAACCCGTGCGGCACCCGGTTGGCCAGCCCGAGCGGCGGCCAGCGCTTCGCTGTACCCATGCTTGATCGCTTCCGGCACCACGGGTGCGGTACTGCGCAATGACAGCCAGCCCACGAGGAGGACCAGCACAAGGCCGAGGCTGATGAGCAAATAGCGGCGAGACTGAGGCATGCGAATTTCCGAAACTTTCGTTTTGTAGCGGAGGTCGCAAGCTTCTGTCAGCTCGCGCCGTGAGTCAAACCCTCTGCCCGATATGACCTACTACAGGCGTTGAATCGACCTACAGCTCATGTCGACCCTGTTCGCCGTCATGCCTTCCATGCAGTGTCTACGCTTGCAGAAGTTGTTTCGAAGAGGCTACCCATGCAATCCCTGCTTATTTATTTCAAGGCGGTGATCCACCCTAGCCAGGCCGTGCTGCTGTTTGGTTTGCGCACCATTGCCGCCGGATTGCTGACGTTGTACCTGGCGTTTCTGTTCGATCTGGATCAGCCGAAGTGGTCGATCATGGCCGTAGTGATCATCAGCCAGCCCTTGGCCGGGATGGCGCTGGCACGCAGCTTCGGGCAAATCATCGGGACGACCCTTGGCGCGGTGGTGGCAGTGCTGCTGATGGCGATCTTTCCCCAGGCGCCGTTGCCGTTCATCACGACCCTGGCGCTATGGCTGGCCCTGTGCACGGCCGGCGGTACGTTATTGCGCTACACCAGTTCCCAGGCGTTCGTGCTCAGCGGGTATACCGCCGTGGTGGTGGCGCTGCTGGCGATTCCGGATCAGGACGGCACCTTTCTGCTGGCGGTGACCCGGGTTACCGAAACCTTGCTGGCGGTGGCGTGCGTATGCGTGGTCAGCCTGCTGACGGCGCGGCCCGAAGCGGTATCGCGCAACTATTTCGCGAAGGTCGATCAGGTGATCAAGCTAGTCGCCACCCATGCCGCCGCCGTGCTGCGCACCGAAGAAAGCGAAGCGGACTTTCAGCGTCGGCAAATGCAGCTGCTGGGCGAAATCAGCGCCCTCGAAGGCCTGCGCCGGCATTTGTATTTCGATGCGCCGCGCCTGCGCAGTGCCAACAATCTGGTGCTGTTGCTGGGCAATCAGCTGATGCTGCTGACCTCGCGCCTGACTGCGCTGCGTCACCAGCGGGAATTGCTCACCGAACGCTGGGAGGGTGATCTGCCGCTGGATATCCAGCAACTACGCGCCGAGGAGCTGGCACTGCTTGATCAGCTCGCACAGCAAGGGCGCTCATTGCCAGCCGAGGTACGGCACCAGTTCGTCGCGCTGCAACAGCAGTTCGAAGCGTTGGCCTACAAGGCCGAACAACTGACGGAAGACATGAGTGCAACCCTGCGCTCGCTGGCCTGGGCATTGCGCTGGGAACAGGCGCGGCTGTTGCAGCAACTGGAGCAGATTCTCGAGCTGAGCGACGCGATACAGGAAGGGCGGGAAGCCAGCTGCATGTTCCGTGGCCAATCCAGCCCCTTGCACCTGGATTTCACCCTAGCGACGATGAACGCCATCCGCGCCTTCAGTGCGTTGCTGGTGGCCGGCCTGATCTGGATTGAAACAGCCTGGGACGGCGCGCGGGGCGGGATGATTCTGGTGGGGATTCTGTGTTCGTTGATGGCGACGTTTCCGCGCCCGTTGATTGCCGCGCAGAGTTACGCCCGAGGGCTGGGACTGGCCTTGGTGGTGTCGGCGTTCTATCAGTTCATGCTGGTTCCGGCGATCAGCGATTTCGAAATGTTGGCCTTGCTGCTTGCACCGCTGCTGTATGTGATCGCGGTCGGACTGTCCAGCCCGGCCACCGCCGGTATCGGCATGGGGCTGGGGCTGTCGAGTTTCCTGATGCTCGGTCCGCAGAACGTCGGCACCGGGCAGAACACCGCCATCCAATGGTTCGAATTTGCCGGGGCCTACGTCAGTGCGGCGATGCTGGCTTTGATTGTCTATGCCTGGATCTTCCCGTTCCGCCCGGCCTTTCGAATCAGGCGTTTCTATAACGAGGCGCGGGAGCAGGTCTATCAACTGACCAAGAGTCCGGCCACCGATGAACAGCAATTCGCCTTCGAAAGTCGCATGGTCGATCGCCTGACCTCGATGCTGGGCGTGTTGCCAGCCGCCAACGATCGGGACATGCAGCGCCTGTATGAAATCAGTCTCGCCTGCGTGGCGCTGGGCGTGGCCATGCACCAGCTCAGGCAACAGGCACAGAACAACACATTGCTGACGGACGCTTTCGGTCGGCAGCTGTCGACGGCGTTGCGTCAGACCGGCCGTTTCGTCGCCAGCCGACCGGACGTGCGCCTGACACCGTTGCTGACTACGCTGCATGCGCTCGGCGATGAGCTGGATGCCTTGCACGTCGCCACCCATGAACACTTGTGGTCGGTGTTTCGCATGCGCGTGGCCCTGTTGATCGTGGTGTCGTTTCTGGAGCGACATGGCGAGCATTTGCAGCCCGACCGTTCTGAAGGAGAGCCCGTCCTTGCCCATTGATTTCGAGATCGGCGGCGTTTACCTGCCTCCCATCGCTCAGGCCCTGTTACTGGCCATACCAGTTTTTCTGGTGCTCGACTGGGGGTTGCGCCGGCTCGGCGTCCTGCGTTTTGTCTGGCATGAGGCACTGTTCGAAGGCGCCTTGTACGCCTGTGTATGCGCCGCACTGATTTTGCTGATGGGAGCCTGAAACCTTGAAGACGTTGCTCACTCGATTGACGACATTGGCGGTGGTGCTGCTGGCAATCGTGCTCGGCTGGTTCGCCTGGGAACATTACACCCGCGCCCCGTGGACGCGGGATGCGCGGGTGAGGGCGGATGTGGTGACGCTGTCGGCGGATGTTTCGGGCCGCATCGTCACGCTGGCGGTGCAGGACAACCAGCATGTCGACAAGGGCCAGTTGCTGCTGGAGATCGACCCGGCTCGCTACAGCCTCGCCGTCGAGCATGCGAAACGCTCGGTGGAGGTCTCGAAGGCCACGCTTGGACAGTCGCAAGCGGCCATTGTCGCCAGCGAGGCATTGCTCAAACAGCGCCAGAGCGAAGAGCGCCGGCGACGCACGCTCAAGCAAGGATTCGCGATTTCCGGGGAGGAGTGGGAGAAGTCCAGTACTGACGTGGCGGTTGCCCAGGCCGATCTGTTACGCAATCAGGCCAATCTCGGTCTGGCCGAAGCCAATGTGCAACTGGCGATTGCAGCGTTGACTCAGGCTGAACTGGATCTGCAACGCACCCGTGTCGAAGCGCCGGTCAGCGGTTATGTCACCAATCTGCTGACCCGTCAGGGGGATTACGCGGTGGCCGGCGGCGCCTTGCTGGCACTGGTGGACAGTGGCTCTTTTTATGTCAGCGGCTATTTCGAGGAAACCAAACTGCCACGGATCGAGGAGGGTGACCGGGTGCGTATCGAATTGATGAGCGGGGAAAAATTCGGCGGCACCGTGCAAAGCATCGCCTTCGCCATTGCTGACCGGGAAAACGCGCCGGGAAGCCGATTGCTGGCCAACATCAACCCCAGCTACACCTGGGTGAAACTGGCGCAGCGGGTACCGGTGCGGATCGGCATCGATCCCGATTACGCGGGCAAGGACCGACTGAGAGCCGGCACTACCGCCACGGTCACCGTGCTGGAAAACCACGAAAGACAGGTACAAAAAAGCCCCGCGACCGAATGATACGCGGGGCAAAAAATTTGGTTGGTTGCGGCCAACCAAAGGAGCTCTTTAAAAAACTGTTACTTGCTGGCGACCGTCTCTGGCTGCCAACCGCCACCGAGGGCCTTGTAGATCGCGACGATGCCGCGATACAGATCCACTTCGGCCTGGGCCTGGCTGTCTTCGGCGTTCAGGCGTTCACGCTGGGCGTCGAGCAACACTAGGAAATCGGTGGTGCCTTCGCGGTAGCGAATCTCGGCGAGGTCAGCGGCCTTGCGGCTCGATTCGCTCTGACGGATCAGCGAGATCAGACGTTGCTGACGCTTGCCGTAATCACTGAAGGCGTTTTCCGATTCTTCCAGCGCGAGCAGCACTTGCTGCTCGTAGGTCGCCAGTGCACCTTCTGCATCGGCATCGGCGCCGCGCAAACGGGCCCGCACACTGCCAAGGTCGAACGCCGCCCAGGTGATGCTCGGGCCCAGTGCCCAGGCGTTGGCCGCCGAGGAACCGATCTGCGAACCACGTCCGGCCGTCCAGCCGAGGAAGCCGCTGAGGCTGACCCGTGGGAACAGGTCGGCCTTGGCCACACCGATACGCGCGGTGGCAGAAGCCAGTTTGCGCTCGGCGCTGAGGATGTCCGGACGACGCTGCAGCAGTTCGCCCGGATCACCGATCGGCAAGGCCTTGGCAATCGCCGGCAGGTCTTTCGGGCTCAGGTCGACGGTCAGCTTGTCCGGACGTTCACCCAGCAGGGTGGCGATGCGGTTTTTCTGCCGGGCCTGTTCCGCCTGCAACTGCGGCACGCTGGCTTCGACCGACGCCAGACGGGCATCGGCCCGTTCAACATCGAGCTGATCGCCAACGCCGGCGTCACGCAGGCTGATGGTGATCTTGCGCGACTCCTGCTGGTTGTTCAGGTTGGCCAGGGCGATCTTCTCCCGCAGCTGAGCGCCGCGCAGTTGACCGTAAGCGTCCACCAGTTCGGCAATCATGGTGACTTGCAGCTGGTACAGATCGGCTTCGGCCGCTTGCTGGTCGGCGTCGCTGGCTTCCAGATTGCGCTGGATGCGTCCGAACAGGTCCAGCTCCCAAGCCATGTCCAGCCCCAGGTCGTAGCGTTCGCTGTTGACCCGTTTGGTGGTCTGGCCGGGGATCTGACCTTTGGCCAGATCGCTGCTGGCGCGGCTGGTGATGGTTGGCATCGCATCATTGCTGGCGTCGTCGCGGATCGCCCGGGCGGCTTTCCAGCGGGCGAACGCCACGCGCAGTTCACGGTTGCCTTGCAGCGATTGTGTCACCAACTGGTTGAGGGTCGGATCGTCGAACTGCTGCCACCAGATGCCTTCGAATTTCGAACGGTCGAAGTTCTTCTGGCCGGCGGCGCCGTCGGTGGCGGACGTGATGTTCGCCGCCTCCGTCGTCGGGGTCTTGTAGTCAGGGCCGACGGCGCAGGCACTCAGGGCCAGCACCAGCAGGCTCGGCAGGAAGACTTTCAGACTCATTGGTGCGCCTCCAGTGGCTTTTGAAGATTTTGCGCCTTGGCCGCTTTGCGAGCTTCGCTGCGCTCCACGAAGTTGCGGATCAGCACGTAGAACACGGGGGTCAGCAGCAGACCGAAGAAGGTCACACCAAGCATCCCGGAGAACACCGCCACACCCATGGCATGACGCATCTCGGCACCGGCACCGCTGGAGAACACCAGTGGCACCACACCCATGATGAACGCGAACGAGGTCATCAGGATCGGCCGCAGACGCAGACGGCAGGCTTCCAGTACGGCGGCCAGTGGATCGAGGCCTTCTTCCTGTTTGTCCTTGGCGAACTCGACGATCAGAATCGCGTTCTTACAGGCAAGTCCCACCAGTACGATCAAGCCGATCTGGGTGAAGATGTTGTTGTCGCCGCCAGAGATGATCACACCGGTGATGGCCGACAGCAGGGTCATCGGTACGATCAGGATCACCGCCAGTGGCAGGCTCCAGCTTTCGTATTGAGCCGCGAGTACCAGGAACGCCAGCAATACGCAGAGCGGGAACACGAACAGCGCGGTGTTGCCGGACAGAATCTGCTGGTAGGTCAGGTCGGTCCACTCGTAGGTCATGCCGTTCGGAAGTTCATCCTTGAGCAGTTTCTCGATGGCTTTTTCGGCCTGGCCAGAGCTGTAGCCCGGAGCTGCCGCGCCGTTGATTTCAGCGGTGATGAAGCCGTTGTAGTGCATCACACGATCCGGGCCCGAGGTGTCGCTGACCTTGATGAAGGTCGCCAGCGGGATCATTTCGCCTTTGTTGTTGCGTACTTTCAGCTGGCCGATCTGGTCGGATTCGAGGCGGAACTGTTGCTCTGCCTGAACGTTGACCTGATAGGTACGACCAAAGCGGTTGAAGTCGTTGGCATACAGCGAACCCAGGTAGATCTGCAGGGTGTCGAAGATGTCGCTGACGGCTACGCCGTGGGTCTTGGCTTTTTCCCGGTCGATGGCGGCATCGACCTGCGGCACGTTCACGGTGTAGCTGGTGAACAGGTTGGCCAGTTCCGGAACGTTATGGCTCTTGGCAATAATGTTCATGGTTTCCTTGTACAGCTCTTCGTAGCCCAGGTTGCCCCGGTCTTCGATTTGCAGGCGGAAGCCACCAATGGTGCCCAGGCCTTGTACCGGCGGCGGCGGGAAGATCGCCATGTAGGCTTCCTGAATCCCGGCGTACTGGCCGTTCAAGGCACCGGCAATCGCACCGGCAGACATGCTCGGGTCTTTACGCTCGTCGAACGGTTTCAGGGTCACGAACACGATGCCGGCGTTCGGGCTGTTGGTGAAACCGTTGATCGACAGACCCGGGAAGGCTACGGCGCTTTCCACGCCCGGCTGTTTCAGTGCCAGGTCGGACATGCGTTTGATCACGTCTTCGGTACGGTCCAGGCTCGCGGCGTCCGGCAGTTGCGCGAAGGCCACCAGGTATTGCTTGTCCTGGCCGGGTACGAAACCGGTCGGCGTGCTGGAGAAACCGAAGAAGGTCAGCACCATCAGGCCTGCGTACAGGAAGAGGGCGATGCCGCTGCCACGGATGACCCGGCGCACGGTGCCGACGTAGCCATGACTGGCGCGGTCGAAGAAACGGTTGAACGGACGGAACAGCCAGCCACCGAAGATCTTGTCCAGCACTCGCGAGAAGCGGTCTTTCGGTGCGTCGTGACCTTTAAGCAACACAGCGGCCAGCGCTGGCGACAGGGTCAGCGAGTTGAAAGCCGAGATCACGGTCGAGATCGCGATGGTCAGTGCGAACTGCTTGTAGAACTGACCGGTGAGGCCCGAGATGAATGCCGCCGGTACGAACACCGCACACAGCACCAGCGCCGTGGCAATGATCGGGCCGGTCACTTCACCCATGGCCTTTTTGGTCGCATCGAAGGGGTTGAGCCCCAGTTCAATGTTCCGCTCGACGTTCTCCACCACCACGATGGCGTCGTCCACCACGATACCGATCGCCAGTACCAAGCCGAACAGCGACAGCGCATTGAGCGAGAAGCCGAACAGGTGCATCACCGCAAACGTACCGATCAACGATACCGGCACCGCCACCAACGGAATGATCGAGGCGCGCCAGGTCTGCAGGAACAGGATTACCACCAGAACCACGAGGATCAGTGCTTCGAAGAGGGTGTGAACCACCGCCTCGATGGAGCCGCGCACGAAGATCGTCGGGTCATAGACGATGCTGTAGTCCATGCCCTGCGGGAAGCTTTTCTTCAGTTCTTCCATCTTGCCGCGAACTTCGTTCGAGATTTCGATGGCGTTGGAGCCAGGACGCTGGAAGATCGGGATCGCTACGGCCGGCTGGTTGTTCAGCAACGAACGCAAGGCGTACTGGCTGGAACCCAGTTCGACGCGGGCGATGTCCTTCAGACGAGTGATCTCACCGTTGTCACCTGCGCGAATGATGATGTTCTCGAACTCTTCCTCGGAGACCAGACGACCCTGAGTGTTGACCGACAGCTGGAAGCTCTGGGCATTCGGGGCAGGGGGCGCGCCCAGTTGGCCGGCGGCCACCTGACGGTTCTGCTCACGAATCGCCGTCACCACATCGGTCGCTGTCAGATTGCGCGAAGCGGTCTTGTTCGGGTCGAGCCATACACGCAGCGAGTAGTCGCCCATACCGAACAGCTGCACGTCACCGACACCACCGAGGCGAGCGAGCTCGTCCTTGATGTTGAGGATCGCGTAGTTGGACAGATACAGCATGTCGTAGCGTTTGTCCGGCGAGGTCAAGTGCACAACCATGGTCAGGTCGGGCGAAGCCTTGTCGACGGTGATACCGATGCGCGTCACTTCTTCTGGAAGTTTCGGCTCGGTCCGGGTCACGCGGTTCTGAACTTGCACCTGCGCGTTGTCCAGGTCGGTACCCAGGGCGAAGGTGATGGTCAGGGTGATCTTGCCGTCAGCGGTGGATTGCGAGGACATGTACAGCATGTTCTCGACGCCGGTGATGGCTTGCTCCAGCGGAGCCGCCACGGTTTCACCGATGACTTTTGGGTTGGCGCCCGGGAAGTTGGCACGCACCACCACGGTCGGTGGCACGACTTCCGGGTATTCGCTGATCGGCAACTGGAACAGCGAAATCGCACCGGCGATCAGGATCAGCAGCGACAGCACCGCTGCGAAGATCGGCCGTGAAATGAAGAATTGGGAAAAATTCATCGGAGTTGTCGTCCCTTAACCGCGTGGGGTCGCAGCAGCCAGTTTCACAACCGATCCCGACGCGCCTTTGGCAGGTGCGACTTTGGGCAGGTTGCTGGCTTCCAGCGCTTGTCGTTGTTGAGCGAGAGCGGCAATGGTTTGCTCGCTGGCCATCGGGATCACTTCAGGCGAAACCGGAGAGCCAGGACGAACCCGTTGCAGACCCTTGACGATGATCGTGTCGTCCTTGTTCAGGCCGCTGCGCACGATACGCAGGCCTTCGATCTTCGGACCGAGTTCAACGGCGCGGTAGGCGGTCTTGTTGTCGCCATCCATCACCAGCACGAACTTCTTGCCGAGGTCGGTACCGACCGCTTCGTCGTTGATCAACATGGCGTTGTAGGTGCCGCTGCCGACCAGTTTCAGGCGTGCATACAGACCCGGGGTGTAGGTGCCGTCACTGTTGTCGAACACCGCGCGACCACGGATCGTGCCGGTTTTCGGGTTGACCTGGTTGTCGACGAAGTTCATCTGGCCCAGGTGCGGGTTGCCGTCTTCATTGGACAGGCCCATGTACACCGGAGTGGTTGCACCGCGCTGACCCTGACGGGCGAGCTGGGTGTATTTGAGGAACACACGCTCGTCGGCGTCGAAGTAGGCGTAGACCTTGTCGGTGGACACAACGCTGGTCAGTGGAGTGGTGTCGGCGGTCACCAGGTTGCCGGCGGTAATCTCGGCACGGCTGACGCGGCCGCTGATCGGTGCGGTAACGCGGGTAAAACTCAGGTTCAGCTTGGCCAGATCCAGTTGCGCTTGCAGCGCGCCGACAGCAGCACGGGCTTCTTGTGCAGCGCTGGTGCGCGAGTCGGCCAGTTCAGCGGAGATGGCGTTGCTGGCACGCAGGCGTTCGCCACGACCGGCTTCGTTTTCACTGCGGGTGGCATTGGCGCGGGATTGAGCTACAAGAGCTTCGAGGCGGCGGACCTCGGCCTGGAACGGACGCGGGTCTATCTGGAACAGCAGGTCGCCTTTCTTGACCAGTGCACCTTCGGTGAAGGCGACTTCGTCGATCTGGCCGGAGACCCGCGGACGGATTTCAACGGTTTCCGGCGCCTCGAGGCGCCCGGTGAATTCGTCCCACTCGTTGACCGGTTGTTCCAGCACCTTGGCCACGCTGACTTTGGCAGCAGGCATGGTGGCGGCGGTCTCCGGAGTCTTGCCGCAGGCGCTCATCACCAGCACGGCCAACATAGCCAACGGGAAGCGCAAATGTTTGAGTGATTGTTCCATGGATGCATCCGCCAATGTATTGAAGATGGGCGGATGATGCTCGGCGGGTAGATGGCAAACGAATCGAATGACACGAAGGTAACTATCATTCGGAATGATATAAGCCCGAGGGAAGCCCTCTAGCATGCGCCTTTCGTTAGGGGGCTATCAATTGGGGTGATGGAAAATCTGTGTTGCGTGGAAAGTAATGATGAAACTGATCGCCTTACGTTAACGGAAGCCTTCCACCACTTTTTGATGAAGGTCTTGGCCCAGGCTGGCGCATCTGCGTCAATGGCCGAGTAATGCATTTTCAATGCAGGTTCTAGCACTGCTTCACCTGCAGATTTGGCATCCTTTTTTACTTTCTCCCAGAACGACTCATCCGAATAGTCTTGCCCACCGTCTCGCGGAACCACCCGGCAAGCATTCGCCGTCGGTGGTCAGGCGCCGGAACAGCAACTTGATGCTGTCCGGCCCGGCTACCCGGCCTACCTGGTGGTCTATACGAATCCGGCCGCCCTGGTTGAGGCTGGGCTTGAGTCTGGACAGCTCAGGGCCTGAACACTTTGTGTGCAGGCCAATGGCTGGCGGTATTTTGCGCGCGTTTAATTGCACTATGCTATTAGCTTGGGAGCCCACGATCACCGGGCTTCGCTCATGCTCTCTTAACGGGGAAACACTTTGCGGACTGCGGCGAACGTCGAGCTCCGCACTGTCGCGATAATGGCCGCAAAGCAGGAGGCTTGGCGTTAGATGCCTGATACAGATGACGTCGTCGAACAGACGATGCCTACCGACGACGAGATAGTGAGCGTGCTTCGCGAACCACAGGGTTTCTCCCATGCGGTCGAGGTGTTCACTCAACTGCGGGTCGGCCGGGAACAGGAACTCCCCAGCGCCATTGGCCTGAATATAGAAGCCCAGACCCAAATGCGGGAGCGCGCCAGTCACTGGCTGGAAAAGCTCAAGGCCTATGGTTGCCTGGAAACGTTCATCTACGGCATGCGTGCACGCAATCTGCTGCTCCAACCCAGCCCTCTGCCCGTAGCCGAAGCAAGCGGTAACCTGGGCAGTTTCGACGATAAGCAGCTGAGAGACTTCATGTCGCGGCAGGAAGCGTTTCGCTGTGTGATTCAGGTCGCGGGGGAAACCAAAGGCTCGGGCATCCTGGTCGGCCCTAACTCGGTATTGACGGCGTGGCATGTCATCGCTACGGGCAGCCCGGAGGTCGAGCCCGAGGAGCTGCCAGACATCGATGTTGTGCTGGCCGACGGTCGCAGGATCGGAGTCGTCAAGCTAGTGGTCTCTTCGCCCTGCGCTGACGTCGAGTGGCCACCTCACGGTGGGCGAGTGCCGAACAACGACCATGAAGCCCTGAACCGCCACGACATAGCGCTGTTGCATCTGTACAAGCCTGCCGGCATCCATCTGGGTTATGCGGCTCTGGCCTCCCAGCCTGACTACTTCGCCGATCAGGCGGGCACCGTGCTGGTCAGCTACCCCGCAGGCGCGTGGCGTGGCGTGGAGTTCGCCAAGATGCTGCGCCTGCAGCAACTCACTGCCCGCTGGTGTTCCACCGTCACCGACAATCGTCCGGGGTCCTCGGGGGGCGGTTATTTCGACAACAGCTTTTGCTTGGTGGGTATTCATCAAGGGCGCTGGCAGGACTTCGGCCGGCTGGTACCTCTGGTCCGCTTTTACGATCAGATACGCCAGGCCATCAACGACGACGAAGTCCCGCCGCTGCTGTGGTCGCTCGATGGCTCCCCAGACAGCAACCTGATCATTGCTCGCGATAAATTCTTCATCGGTTACCAGGCGGCCATGAGTGGCCCTGCACGTGCCCGCGGACTCTGGGTCTGGCGGCTCGACCCGGGCAACGATGTGGCCGGCTTGCCGTTTTCGTACCAGATACTTGCCCGACTGGTAGCGCGCAGCCCTAACACCCGTCTGATGCGGGTCAGCTTCGACACCATCGTCCATGACCTGCCGCAGGAGATCGCCCGCCGCGCGGGCGAGATCGATCTGCCAGTGGCGGTCCTGAAGGACATGGCTGGGGCGGGTCACGACCAGACCGAGCCGGAAGCGAGGGTCGCCGACCGTGCCCGGCGCATGGCCCTCTCGCTCAACGAGCAAGCCTATGCGCAGGGTGTCCGGCTTTGGGTGTTTTTCGATCATCCGGCCGCCGCATTCGGCGATGAACTGCGCTGGGCGCTGAGCGCTTTCGTCGAGCAGGCGCTGAAGCTGGACAATTTGCGTATCGCCCTGGCCGGTTTCGAACTCGTGCAGATGCCTTGCGCGCGCTTCAATGACCCCGGCGATGCCTTCGGCTCAGGCCCACCGGGGCTGATGGTCGAGTACCTGGGCGATCTCGAGGAAGAGGATGTGCGTCGCTTCATCAGAACCGCGACCGACGATTTGAAACGCCCGGTCAGCCCGGAGCGGGTCGATGAGTGGACCGAGGAAGCCCTGGAGGATCTGGACCACGTCAATGGTCGCTACGACAGTCGGGTGCGCAGCACGGTCGCCGAGCGGCTGCAAAAAAAACTGCAGAAGTTGTGCAATAAGAAGGTGGCTGTATGAACGACCAGAAAATCGGAGACGCTACGCTATTTGCCGCGCTGTCCGGTCCGTTCGAGCCTGGTCAGGCGCTGTCCAAATTGAGCGTGGCACCCGACACCATTGATCTGGCAATGGAAGCCACCCGCCTGGCCGACTTGTGCGATGTCCGTCCGGCCGATGCCGAGAACCTGTGGTTGCTTCGTACCTCGGTGCGTCATAGCGTGTTAGCCGACCTCAAGGAGCAGAATCGGCTCGACACTGAGGTGGCCAAGCGGTTGCGTTTCAATCCCGATGCGTCGACCCGTGACCTGCTCGCGGTACTGGTCGACGAGGCGCCGTTCAGCCGCGCACAGATCAGCCGAAACCTGGACGAAGCCTCCGGGCGGGCCGAACTGGAGCGCATCATTCTGGCGCTCGACCGGGCCGGCGAGTCCGCGCCGAGTTACGACCTGTTGCCCCGTGCCCGCGCGGCCCTGGCCGGGTTCGACCGTGCGGAAAAAATGGCGCACCTGGCCGAACGCGGCTTTTTCGGGCGCGAATCAGAATGGGCGCGGATCTCCGAATGGCTGGAAAAGCCGGACACGTCCTCGCCGGTGGGCTGCCTGTTCCTTAGCGGTGTGCCGGGTATAGGCAAGTCGACCCTGCTGGGGGAGGTGGTCCGGCGTATTACCGAGGTGGATCAGCCCTTGATCCTGCGCCTGGATTTCGACCGAGCCGGCCTCGATGTGCAGGATCAGCTAGGGCTGACCATGGAAGCGGCGCGTCAGTTGGCGGAACAATTGGAGGGCAGCCTCACGGAATTGCTGAAGGCTCGGGTCGCGGCGGGACTTGTCGACAAGCGGGTGAAGGACACGCGGGATTCACGGCAAAGGCTGCCAGAGGAGCTGGCAAGCAGCATGGGGCGCGCCGTGGAACGTTCGGGGCGGCTGTTGCTGGTGGTGCTCGATACCCTCGAAGTGCTGCGCGGCCGTGGAGAAAGTCAACCAGACCGATTGCTGCGCTGGCTCGATCGTCTGGTCGAGGCGGGCATGGTCCCCATGCGTGTGCTGGCCGCCGGACGCGGTGATGCGCTCGACAGCCTGAGCGCGCACTCTGGACGACCCCTGGAGCAGCCGACACGGCGTATCGAGCGAATCGACCTGGGTGGCCTGGAAGATCCTGCGGCTATTGATCTGCTGAACAAGCTTGGTACGCCAGCGCGTTATCACCGCGAACTGCTCAAGCTGGCCCAGGGCAATCCGCTCAAGCTGCGTCTGGGAGCGGAACTCGCCAAGGACGGTGCACCCTTGCCGAAGGGGCAACGCAACAAGGAGGTCAGTTCGGCTTTTCTTTACCGCCTGCTGCTGTCGCGGATCGACGATCCGTTGTTGAGGAAGCTGGCTCATCCGGGCTTGATTGTCCGGCGTATCAATACCGAGGTGATTCGCGAGGTGCTGGTGCCGGTCCTCGGCCTGGCGCCCTTGAGCGTCGAGCGGGCCGAGGAACTGTGCACCCAGTTGGCGAGCCATCACTGGCTGGTCGATGCCGATCTCGATGCCCCGGGTTATCTCAAGCACCGCAGCGATATGCGCTCCTTGCTGCTGCCATTGTTGTACAGCGACAACGCGGCAACGGCGGCGCGGGTGGACTTTGCGGCCATGCGCTGGTTCGCCAGCCTGGAGCCATGGTGGGCGCGGCTGGAGTCGCTGTATCACCGCTTGCAGTTGAGTCGCCGAGGTGTCGAGCTGCCGGACCTGACCAGCCAGGACGCCGCGCAGTTCGACAACGAGACGCTAGAGGAACTGCCCGTCAGGGTCGCGGATCACTTGCGCAGCCTTCGTGGCGAACGCAGCAGCGAACTGCGTGGCGACTGGGCACGCAACGATGCGGTGCAGGACGCGTCGATCGTGAATGAGTGCCTGACGGTGCTCGGGCGCCAGGATTGGGTCGAGGCCAGCTATCTGGTGCGTAGCATCATTGACGGGCGCAGGCTGCGCATGGACTCGACAGCGGCGGATGCCGTGCGCATGCTGCTCTGGCGCTCCGGGCAGTGGGCCGAGGCGCGGCGCTGGTTGCGCGAGCGTGATCGCTTCAACGACAGCGACGATGACCTGGCCGGGCTGCCCGAAGAGGTGGCATTGGTTCGCCTGGAAATGCGTGCCGAGTTCAGTCCTGACCGACTGCGCCGCCAATGGTGGGCATGGCGTCCGCAGATCGACCGCCTGGAGCGGACGGCGGGCAACGCCAGCGACGATTGTGCTCGCTACGGCGCGTTGGGGTTGTTGCTCGGCAGTTTGCCGGAGCCGTACCGCTTCCCTCTGGTCCGTGACGGTGATAGGGATTTTGTCGAGGTGGCGCATGACCTCTGGCTCGGCGAAACAGGCAACGAGGCTTGGCATGTTCTCGAGGCCGGTCGTCGTCAACTGGCGCATTACGGGGCAAGCACTCAGGCTCAACAAGATGTCGAACCCGGACGGTTGCTGGCGATGTTCACACCCTACACAAACGTTGTCCGCCACTTGCTGCTGCTACCGGAGAACCGTGCCCTGAACGCGTCGGTCGAGCGCTTCCTCGTTGCCGTTGCGGCGGCGGGCGGGTTGTTCGGGACCGAGCGTTCGCTGCCGATGCGACTGTCTCGAGAGGACCCGCTGACGGTACTGAACGATCTCGGGCTGTTCGCCGATTGGGCGCAGTCCTGTGCCTTCATCGAGGGCAACCAGGACCTGACGCGGATCGGCCGTAGCGCCGAGCGCTGGCGTAGAACCATGGCCGGCAACTGGTCGATTGGTCGACGCCCGGGGCGCTGGGCGCAGAAGCCACCTCTCGACCAGACCAGCGAGAACCGACTGAGCACGTTGTTGATGGCGTCGAATGGCCTGCAGCAGGCGCATTGGCAGTTGCAGGTGTGGAGCGAGGCCGTAGCCGATGGAGAGCTGCGCTCAACCCTGCGCCGACGTCTGAAACATGTCGCTCACACGACGCCGAACGGACTATCGAAACTCGATGTCCCGCGCAGCCTTACGCGCCAACTGTTGATCCGCGGAATTCCTGCCGTATTCGCACCAGCGGTGGCTTTATTGATCCTGAACGCTGAACTGTAAACAGGGGAATCGAGATGGCAAGCCTATCCAGAGAAGAGCGTATCGGCAATCTGAAGCGGCGGTTGACGCCGGAAATGGAAAAGGCGGTGCAGGACGCACTGTTAAAGCGCCGCCTGCCGGAATCCGCACTGACCGCGTTGTCCGTCGCATCTATTGAAGCGCTCAAAAAAGGCTCAGGCCTTGAGTCCATGATCAACGACAGCACCTTGTCTGGGTTTGAGGCGATCATCCAACTGACCGGCCGTCCTCCCTTGTTGATCGATAACGACCAAGTGGTGATGGAGCCGCTACCGGACTTTCCCCCGGAGACCCAGGGGCTGATCCTCAAGACGCAGAAGTGGATTCCTTCCGTCGGTCGCATTGAGTTTCGCAACCACCAAATGGAGTGGGCCGGAACAGGCTGGGTAGTGCAGCACGTCGGCAAGGGGGCGCTGGTAGTCACCAACCGTCATGTGGCGAAGTTAGTGGCAACCCGAAAGGCTGATGGCAGTGCGGTGTTCGGCCGTTCTCATGCTGGGGCGCGCTACGGTGCCGTCATCGACTTTCGCGAAGAGTTGCATAGCAAACCGGGCGACACCGTTCGTACCGCCGAACTGACCAGGGTGAAATACCTGGCCGACGATGCTGGTGCTGACGTGGCCTTGCTACTGATCGAAACCGCAGACTTCAAGCTGCCGACGCCGATGGAACTGATCGGCGACAAGGAATTGCCGGGCAGGGGCGACCTGGTTGCCCTGATCGGCTATCCCGCCTATGACTCGCGCAACGATGCCGACGCCCAGGCGAAGTACTTCCGTGATTTGTACGATGTCAAACGCTTCGCGCCGGGCCGGATCCTGAAGTCTGCCGACAACGGTCAGTACCTGACGTACGATTGCACCAGCCTGGGCGGCAACTCCGGTTCGCCGGTGATCCGCCTGAGTGATGGCAAGGTCGTCGGACTTCATTTCCAGGGCACTCCCCTGAAGGCCAACGTCGCCGTGCCAGCGCGGACCCTCAGCCAGTTGATCAAGGGCGAGCTTCCCGTGTCGTCACGACTGGCTGGCGTTGGCGAGGAGGCCAAGGACGGCAGGCATGGAGCGACGTTGTTCGACGGCCGACAGGGCTTTGACCGCGAATTCCTGAAGGCCACCCACACTGCACAGGTTCTGAAAACACCCTGGCCCGTTCTTCCCCCTGAACTCGCGGGCACCCTGGCCACGCCAAGCGATGCGCCCGTCGAACCCGATGAACCCGATGAACTGCGCTATACCCACTTCGGCGTGAAGTATTCGAAAGAACTGAAGTTGCCGTTGATTACCGCAGTCAATATCGACGGACAGGCTGCCGTGCGGATCAAGCGCGGCACCGACCGGTGGTTCGTCGACGAGCGAATTCCGGCGTCGATCCAGTTGGGTGAGTCCAACTTCAAGGATCCGGAAATTGATCGCGGGCATATGGTGCGCCGCGAAGACCCGAACTGGGGGACCGCGCAAGAGGCCGAACAGGCTAATTTCGACACCTTCCACTACGTCAACGCTTCCGCCCAGCATTCGACCCTGAACCGCGGCAAGGCGCTCTGGCAGGGCCTGGAGAACTACATTCTCGACAGCACCCGCACCCATGGTTTCAAGGCGTGCGTATTCACCGGACCGATCCTGCGCGACGCTGACAGCGAAGAGTCCGAACTGGTCATCGATGGTGCCGTCGCGCCAGTCGAGTTCTGGAAGCTGGTGGTGACCCTGGACGCTTCGGGCGATGCCTTGCATGCCACGGCGTACGTGCTAAGCCAGGGGCAGTTGCTGCGTAAACTGGTGGAGAGTCGCTCGCGTCGTGAAACGCTGGAAGGTTTCCAGTTGGGGGAGTACCGCACCTTCCAGGTAGCCATCGCGGACTTGGCGGAGGCGACCAACTATGACTTCAAGGACTACGCGGCCAGCGATGCACTGACCCGGGTCACGGCAGCGCAGGAGGCTCTTGCCGATGGTGAGCCGGTGTTCCTGCCGATTACCGGGTTGGAGCAGATCGTTCTTTAGTGCGGGATAGTGGAGGAGTGCGGGCCTGAGGTTTCGGCTGCCTGATGGCAGCAAGTGAGTGTCTATCCCAGAGCAGATGAGGTTCCAGAGTATGTTATGGAGCAATTGCTGACAGTCAAGCGACCATGTTCGGAGGGTACAGCAGCACTGGTTGGGCTCATTCGGGCCGGCTGGCCCACCAGCTGGGGGCAGTTGTCGCCAAGCCGGCTTCACACCTCTGATTCAGATGCTTCCACAGTTAGCCGAACCGCATCGCTGAAGGCCTCGAACAGCTGTCGTGATTCATTGAGGCAGCGCTCCAGAGGCGCGATGTCCAGGTTATTGTCAAGCTTGTTGATAGGGCCGAGCATTCGCTCATAGGCGTCCTTGCCACCAATTTCCAGACTGTCGAGCCGAAGTCCATTAATGGCTGTTTTTTGCGCACGCATCCTGGCGATATCGGCCTGGATGGCATGGTCATACATCGAGAAAACCTCCCGCAGACGCCCATCGAGATGCAGCCGCGCATCACCCAACTGGTTGATCTGGGAGAAAAACTCCAGCAGCGGCACGTCGCGGTAAGCCACCTCGTTGCGCAGGGTGGAGCTGTACGCGCTGATCCCTGCCACCACAATGTCCACGTCTTCCAGAACCTCGCGGACCTCCTCCATGACCTCCTCGATGTGGTCCAGGGCCTTCAGGTCGGCCTTGGTCAGCACCACGTAAACAGGGCGCTGCTCGACACCGATCTCCTGAATGAAATTCAGGTCCGAATCCGGCACCGTGCCGTTGACGTCCAGGCCGATCAACCAGACGATCACGTCGGCCTGCCGGGCGAACTGGATGGCGGTGCGTTTGTCGCCATGACTGTGCTCGGCGGCTGTCAGCGGCGGGTTGTAGCCAGGGGTGTCGATGAGACAAATGTGGCTGAAATGCGCGGGATGCATCCGCACGCCCACGCACATGAAGGGCATCAGGCTCTTCAGGTCGAAGCTGAAGGAGTTGATGAAGGCGTGGGAGATGCTTTTGTAGAAGTCCACCTCCAGCGGGATATGCCCGCCGTTTGCCGAATAGCCGCGGATCATTGGCGCTGTCGTGGCCAGCACGTAGCTGGGAATGGCGGTCACTGGCTGGATGCCGACCGGCAGGCGCACCTCAGGATCCTGGATGAAGCTGTTGATGAACTCTGACTTGCCGCTGCTGAATCCGCCGACGATCCCGACGATGGTGCGCTGGTGAACTTCCGGGAAGCCAACGAGCAAGGCCAGTTCCTGCTGGATCGACTGCAGCATCGTGACTGCCGTGGCTTCTGTCGCCAGGGATGATTCGCCGTCCGCGAACGCCATGTATTCGTTGCTCAGCAGCTCCTTGAAGCGCATCAGCCCGGCGTTGTCCCGAGGCCGGGCGGCAAGCAGCCCGGAGATGAGCTGAAAGCGTGTCCAGGTGTCGCCATGGCGTTGATGCAGTGCGATGAATTCGTCGGTCAGCTGCGCGCGCTGCTGTTGTTCTTCCTCGAGCAACCGTTGCAGGGCGTCATGTGCTTCTAGGCGGTTTTGCAGGTCCTGGTGGGTGTTCTCCAGCGACTGCCGTGTGTCCTCAAGTGCTAGTCGGGTGTTATCGAGCTCGGCGGCGGTGGCAGCCTGTCTTGCGCTCAAGCGCCCGTGCTCGGTGCTCAGCGCGTCGAGCTGCTCCAAGGCGTCGTGGTGCTCCTGGCTCAGCAGCTCGTGCCGTCTGGTCGCCGCGTCGAGCGCCTCGGCGCCGGTCTGCAGTTCACTCCGGGTCCGTTCGAGGCTCAGTTCCACGGCCAGGCGCGCCTGTTCGAGGCCGTTGCGCTCCTGAACCAGTTGCGCATGCCGCGCCGACAACGTGTCGAAGCGCAGCATGGCCGCCTTTTGCGCCTGGAGATGCTGGGTATTGGCGTCCTTCAGGTAGCCTTGTGTCTCGTGCAGAGTGTGTCTGGTGTCGTCCAGTTCGCCGCGGGTCCTGGCCTGGCGTTCGGTGAGTTGCGCGTGGTCGGCCTTCAGCGACGCCAGGTGTCCGACGGTGTCCTGATGCGTGCGGCTCAGGGTATCGTGCCGATCATCCGCTACCAGCAGGGACTCGACCACGGTGTTATGCAATCGCTTGCGATGGCGGATGAACCACTGGCCGAGCTTGTCCAGCTGGTCCAGCAGCGCCGGCGAAAAGAGTTCGGTCTTCATGCCGCTTCCAGCTCCCGGGCCATGCGTTGCAGGCGGTCTAAGGTCATGAGAGCGTTGTCGACTTGCTGTTCCAGCTGATCCATGCGTTCGCGCATGTCCTGGAAGAATGCGCTGCTGAAGGAGGTCGGGAGCCGGTCGGGCACATCATCCGCGAACTCGCGTATTTGCGTCCGAGCCTGTCCCTTGAGATTTTCCAGGAGAGCTTTTGCTTCATCCAGGAACGCTCGCGCCTCGCTGCCCATCAGGAAGCTTCCGGTGCCCCTGAGCTTGTTCAATTGCCGGGTGTCGAGCTCGAAAGCGGGCAATTTCAGCGCCGCAGCCAGGGATTTGGTGGTACGGATGACCAGCGCCGGGTTGAGATCGTCGCCCAGATGGCGCCTTGCGACCGCGGTAGAGGACTTGATCAGGTCCTCCCGGAACTTTTTAGCGAGTGTTTTGCTCGTGCCCTTCAGGCTCCCACCCAAGCCGTTGGCAAACTCTTCCAGATCCTCGCGTACCTGGAGCCAGAACAGCTTGAACTCGGTGTGCTGGTGGGTTTCGGTTCCGCCGCCCCAGGCCCAGTTGGCGAATTTTGCCGTAATGCTGTCGCGCACTATGATGACGTCTTTCGTCTCTTCTTTCGCCGAGTTTCCGACATCCTTGAGCGTCGAACGATAGGCGGCGTCGAGCTCCTTGGTGAGATCCCGCTTCAGGTTCTGGCAAAACTCCGTTGCGCAGTCGTCCAGAACGTTATCCAGCTCATGGACGCCCACCGCCATCAAGCTGTCCAGCTTTCGCCGCTGGGCTTTGAGGCTATCGATGTCGGCGCTGCGCACTTCCTGGTACTTGGCCTGGGTGAAGTCCAGCAGGTCGGCCCGGAACGCTTCCAGGGCGGTGGCTTTGGCGCGGACGAGCTCTTCGCGACGGTCCTGGATGATCCGCGCTTTCTGCTGGCGGACTTCCTCCAGCACCGCGCGTAACGCCTCGGTATTGGCCAGCAGATCGAGATTGCCCCGGCAGCGCTCGGCATGCTCGGGGGTGAAAAAGTCGGGATAGTGGGTCCGCAGGTTGTCCCAGGCCTTGCACTCGCCGCTGTCCCAGCCGTCCTGCTGCTCGAAGCGTACCGACAGGCTGCGGCAGATGCCCGAGGTATACAGGACCCGGCCGGCGCCTCGTTCGATCAGGTTATCGAAGGTCGCACCGATCTCCGGGTGCTGGACCTTCAAGCGTTGCAAGGTATCGACCATATGCGTGCCGAGGGTCCGGGTGATCTTGTCCAGAGCGCCCTGCAGGGTTGGCTGACGAGTGTCGCTGCCATACAGCTGGTTGTCGACCTGGCTGGCGATCAGGACCAGCTCCTGCACGCCTTCCTTCTGAGTGATCCGGCTCATCATTTCGATGTCCTGTTCGCTGAGGAACTGGCCGGCAGGACTGACGATAAACACCACGTCGCAGTGCTTGAGCAGGGCGGTGGTGCGCTCCTCGCGGGACTGGACCGGGTCGTTCAGGCCCGGCGTGTCGATGATGCGCAGGTTACGCAGCGAATCCAGGGGCAGGAAGATGTCCACGCTCTTGGTCAGTGGCATGTAGTCGCCACCGGCCCCGACATAATCGAGCAACTGTCTGGCCAGCGCCTGGGCGTCGACGGCCTGCAGGCGGGCTTCGCTGTCGAGGGCCGCGAGGTCGATGTTCAGCCCGCGAATGCGCTGCCACTGATCATGGGCCGCGACCAGGGCATGTTCGCCCTGGAGGGCACGTTGCGCGGTTTTTTCGACGTCGGCGTGGAACTGCTCGTCATCGACGCTGCGTCCGCTGCGCAGGCGACGTTGCCTCAGGGTTTCGAAGGCCCGGGCCTTTTCCTCGCGCAGGCGCTGCTCATAACGCAAGGCGCTTTGCTCGATGTTTTCCCGGTCGGCGGCGCTGTAGAACTGGACCTGCGCGCCGAAGGCATCACCGTAGGTCAGGGTGGTCAGCGCTGCGGTCATCGGTGTCGCCGCCTTGGGCAGGATCGAGTGCCCATCGAAGATCAGCGCATTGAGCAGCGAGGACTTGCCGGCCTTGACCCGACCCACGACACCGATCTGGAGCAGGCGATCTTCCTCGGCCAGCTGGTCGAAGGCCTTTTCCAGGGCTTCTGGACGGTCGATGGCGTGCTTTTGCAGCCACTGGGCAATGTCCTTTTCCAGTTCCGGGCTGTATTTCTCCATCCACTCATGGAGGCGCTGGCTCAGTTCCAGGATGTGCTGTGCGTTCATTGGCGCGGCTCGTAGAGGGCTTGCTTGGCGAGTTGCTGGAGTTGTTCCCGGGCGCAGCTCAACAGGGCGATCTGATGCCCGGCAGCCTCTGCATCCTGGTTGCGAGTGGTGACCAGCTCGTCGATGAGCTTCTGCTTTTCACCGATCTCGTGGCCGAATTCCGCGCCGACCTGGGTCACCAGGACGTCCATCTGTTCGGTGAGCAGTGCCGGCAGTCGGTCCCGCAGCTCGCGCTTGACCGACGGGATGACCTCGTTGGTCACTTTCTGGCGCAGTTGGTCGCGCTGGCGTCCTTCGTTGAGGAACGCCAGGATCTGCGGAAGGAAGATGATGGCCAGCTCGATCAACGGATTGACCACCGAGGTGGTGACTGCCAGCACTGTGGCCAGACCCTGGTAGCTCACCCTGGGCAGCGGGTTGCCTTCCTTCCAGGCGGTTTCCTGCTTCAGCCTTTCCAGTTCGTTGCCATTGCGTGCCGCCAGGGACTGGCTCCAGTGTCCCAGCGTCTCCCCGGTCTTTTGCAGGGACCGGTTGATCCTGCCGGTGAGCTGCTCCAGCCAGTTGGGGTCGTTGCTGAACTGGCCCATGCTCTTGCCCAGGTCGCCCACGGTTTGCGCAAAGTCGCTGACCACTGTGCGGCTGAGCAGGTCCATTTGTTCCTTGATGGTGCGGGTCATCGAGCCCCGCACGACTTCGGAGACGATCCGCGAAAACGCCTCCTGATTCCCGGCCAGGCCGGCGTTGACCAGTTCCGACTGGGCGTTGTCGAGCTCACGGCCGACCACATCGAGGCAATTGTCGACGGCCCGGTCCAACTGGCGGTCGCGCAGGTCTTCCAGAATGCCGTCGCGCTTGCGTTCGATCTGGCGAACTGCGTGGGTCAGTTCGCTCAGGGCATGTTCGTTTTCGGCCTGGTTCTTCTTCAGTGCGGTCAATGCCAGGTTGATCTGGTTCAGCAGCCCGTGGGTCAGATCCTTGAGGCGATCTTCGAAGACCTGGCGGACGATTTCCTCGGGTTGCAGGCCGGCCAGCACTTCGCCCAGGCGCTTGTCTGCGTCGAGGCCGATGCGTACCAGTGGGCGGGTGTCGGCGAAGTTGAAACTGATCTGCTCGTCGATCAGCTCGGCGACGTCCTGCACGTCATCGTCGGCGCGCAGGTTGACCTTGTTCAGCAGGAAGGTGAAATCCCGGCCATAGGTCTGCAGGTCGTCCAGTTGCCGCAACATCGACTGGGTGATGTTTCCGTCCTCGACGCTGGTAACTACGATGAAATGCACGCCGCGCGGCAGGTAATAGGCGATCGCCTTGTTGTGGTTGCCCAGCGAGGAGCCGAAGCCCGGCATGTCTACCAAGACCAGCGAGGGCAGGGCTTTGAGACGCGGGTTGTCGAGGTACAACTGAAGATGGGTGAATTCGCCGGCCCGGGCCTTGATCGTGGCAACGTCTTCGACGGCCAGGCGCTCGCTGCTGCCATCGGCGCGGACCGCCAGTAGATGAGGGTCGCTGGCGTAGCGCAACTCGGTGGCCAGTTCGGTCTCCGGCGCCAGGCCCACGCCCAGCACATTCTCCCCGAGAAACGCATTGAGCAGGCTGCTTTTGCCTGCGCTGTAGGCGCCGATGACGGGCACCAGCAGTTCGATGTGCTGGATATCGTCCTGCAGCGTCGTCACCTCGTCGATACGGATCGAGGTTTCGGCCAGCAGTGGCGGGATGGATTTCAGGTAGGCGAGGTAGCTGCGCTGGGTGTTCAACATGTTCGACACGAATCCTTGCGTATATCAAATACGTTCATGAGCGTAAGGGAACGCAGCGGCTGCAGCCGGTCATGACGTGGGCCTCCCTGCGATCTGGTTGCGATTGCGGCATTTTGCTATCGTCAGCGGCCTTGTGCCAGCACTAATACCGTTCTTTCCACGGATGAAGAGGATAGCGTCATGACCATGACCTGGGGATTGTGTGGCCCGGATCACGTGGGTAGCGAGCGACGCACCCGCACACTCGATATCGGCGCGGCGGTGCGCGACTACAACGAGCGGGCCGTGCCCGGCATGGGCGCTGTCTGGTACGCCAAGCAATTGCTGCTGGCGACCCTGGGTGTCGCCTTGGCCCGGGCCCTGCGCCGGCACGGGATGACGCATTCGAATATCGCCGTGGCCAATGCCGTCGAAGCCTTGGGGTGCTATTTCGCGCTCACCCACGACAACGGCCAGGGTGATAGCCGGGTGCGCGGTTCGGAGAAGTTGCGCGGCAAGGCCGGTTTTGACTTCAAGACCCTGTGCAAGCCAGGTTTTTATGTCAGTCAGCCGATGCGCATGGGCTCCGGCCAGGCCTTGCTGGCCCTTGGGCTGGTGCGTGCCCAGGGCGAACGCTTCAATGCCTTTGTCTGTACGGACTTTGGCCGGGAGTTCATCAATACCTGCTGCGAGGATGACGGCGCGCTGCTGGAGACCCTGGTGCAATGGGCACTGAAAGGCCGCGCCGTGGGCGACCTGAAACCCGGCGTCCGGCAGTTGCTTTCACCGCTGCACGGGTTGCCCGAAGCCGCTCGTGCGTTGCTGTCACGGCGTATCGACAGCGGCGCAGGCGGAGGGGAGCGCCGCGTCGCCATCCGTCGATGGCTGGCCGCCCGTCACGCCGAGCCGGCGGGGGCGTTCGACTGGCGCTTGCGACCTGATGCCATCGAACCCGATCACTGGAACGACCTGCACTACGGCGCGTTGTTCTTCCAGGTTCAGGATGCGGCCTACGATGCGCTCAATGCGCTGGAGCAGCATCTGGCAGTACTGAGCACGCTGCGCTTCAGGTTGGGCAGTGTCCTGCCCGAGCGTATCGCCACGCGCCTCAATCACCTGCGGCAACTGGCCCGCCTGTTCCTTGATAATCCGCTGGCGCAGCAGACAAACACCGTGGCCGAGGCCTTCTGCCGCGAATGCGCGGACCCCGACGATGCGAGCCTGCTGACCCACCTGGTCCGCCGCGACGACCGGGTGTTGCGTCTGCGCGGCCGGGATATCGTGCCCGGCGCTGCGTTCCTGCACCAAGGCTCGCCAATCGACGGCGACCAGGTGATCGACGAGATTGCCGAGGCGCCAGCCCCTGCAGCGCTGCCCGCCTGGATCTCCCACCGTGTTGAACGCCTGCGGCGTCTGGACCTGGATCTCCAGGGCTTGGCGCAGGCCAGCATTTCAGCAAATCCGAGCAAAGCCATCGAAGAGGTGAATCCATGAGCCAGGTGCCTGCTTCTCTCGTTCGGCACTTCGATGCGCCGGAGGGTTTCACCGGTCAGTTCGGCTGGCTGTGCGGCTTTTCCGCGGACGAGGGCTTCCTCAACGAGGCCCTTGAACGTTTCACCTACCAGCAGGCCAATCAGCGTGCCTACGCCGGGCAGACGCTTCTGGCGCTGATGCTGGATCCGCGTGCGGTCCAGATCGACCCTGTCGGGGTTCCGGGCCTGCTGCACCTGCCGTGGGCCAACGGCAAGCTGCCGTTCAACCTGATGCATGCCAAGGTGGCGTTGCTGGCGTTTCGCAGCACGGACACCCGCGGTGCCTGGTGCCTGCGCCTGCTGGTGTCCACCGGCAACTGGACGCGGCAGACCGTGGAGCAGAGCCTCGACTTGGCATGGTGCCTGGACTTGCACAGCGACGATCTGATGTCGCCATCTGACGCCACCCGGCAGGTTTGCGCGGACATCAGCAGCGCCTGGGTGCTGCTGGACTGGCTTCGCACCCATTACGACCGGCGTGCGCTGCAGGCAAATTCGCTGACGACCGCCGCCGTGGCGCAACTGGACAAGTGCCTGCTTAAGCAGGTCAAGCCATGGGCAGCTAACTTGACTCCGCGCTTCTTGGATAACCGCAAGAAGTCCCTGCTCGACCAGTTACCGGCCAAGGTGCTGCATGCCTCGGGCCGTGGCAGCGCGCGCAACTACCTGGCCATGGGCTCGGGTTTTTATGAATCGTCCCTGGCCGACGAGCAGTCATCGGTCCCGCTGAGCATCGTCCGGCGCCTGCGCGGTGAAGGGGGCGAGCCTCGTCTGTTGACGGCGAGCAGCTGCGTGGACCTGTTCGTCAACGAGGCTAGCTGTCAGGGCATCGCTGATGCCGTCCCAGGCTTGACGGCGGCAGGCATCAGCGTAAAACCTGCGGTCCAGCCGACCTGGTTTGCTGAGCAGCCCCGGCGCACCTTGCACGCCAAGTTCATCTTCAGCGCCAGCGAGGTCGGCCACTCGGGAAAAACCGCCAGCCCCTGGCTTTACCTGGGCTCGGGCAACCTGACCCGACAGGGTTTCACCCTGCCAATGGGACCCGGGCGCTTGAAAGGCAACCTGGAGGCCGGGGTGGTTTTCGCCCCTGAACCGATGAACTGGTATCCGACAAAGCCGGGGGGCGCCGACCCGCAAACGATCGGCTATCGACTGCCGATCCAGTGGGATCAGGAGTGTGTTCCCGAAAACCTGCGCCAGGGCCAGGACCTTGAGGTGGGCGACGAGGTATTCGCCGCGGCACCTGTGGCCTATCTGGTCTGGCGGGATGCAGAGACGCCAGAGCATGGCTGGTTGAGCGCCGACGCGCTTGTGCAGCCGGCTTGCTCGCTGCTGGACACGTCAGAGCAGGCGTGTGCCTGGGTCGAGGGGCAGGGCTTCGCCTGGTCCGGGCCGCGACCACGGCAGGTGCGGGTCGCATGGCAGGATGCCGGGGCGACTCGTACTGCCGTGGTGCCGGTGCTCGACGGATTCGGCCGTTTGGCCGCCACCGCTTTGCTGGACATCAGCCTGGAGGATGCTTGGCTGCAGCTCGACGGATTCCCGCATCCCCCCGGCGAAGACGAATTGCCCAGTGCGTTCGATCCCTCCCAGGACCCGCCTGAGCGGCAGGGCAACCGAGCATCTGCGGCGGAGGCAGCGCGCTACCCGATCCGGCAGATGATGGAACTGATCGAAAGCATCGCCGCAAAACAGACCGCCCTAGAGCCTCGGGACTGGCCGCTGTGGTGTGCCCGCCTGGAGCAGTCCCTAAGCCAGGCTGCCGGCTGCGAGCTGTTGCAGCAGTTCATGGCACTTGAGCTCAATCCTCTTCACGCGCTGCGTCAACCGACATTCAGGCCAGTTTTCGCGGAAACGGCGGATGGCCCGGACGGCCAGCGCTACGAGTCGGCACTAAGCACCATCGAAGCTCATTGGAAGCTCGGCAGTGCATTTCCCCTGGGGGCTGCGGTATGACACGGACGGATTTCAGCTGGGCGAAGGTTTCGGCGGCCCTGCGCAGGCGGGTGGCGGAGCAGGAGCAGCTGGCGGGCGAAAAGGGTGAGGCGGCTGCGCACCTGAACAAGGGCCAGCGCGCCAGCGTGCTGGCGCTGGCCGAGCGCATCGGCGAACACGGCGTCGTGCTGGCTGACGAAGTGGGCATGGGCAAAACCCGTATCGCCGTCGAGCTGATTGGCGCGGTCAACGAGGCCGGAGGCCGCGCTGCGATCATCGCGCCGCCGGGGCTGGGCTATCAGTGGCAGGACGAGTTGAAACGCGGCGGTGTCGCCGTGCCCGATATGCTTCGCGGGCTGCTGGGTTATTTCGAAGCCTGGGGGGCCGCCGAGGTCAGCGAGCAGACCCCGTGGTTCGAGATGCCGACGGTGCTGCTGTCCCATGCCTTCGCCAATTGGCGCCTGGGGGAGGGTACCCGGCGCTGGCGCAGGGAACTGGTCCCCGAGGTTTTTGCGCAGTGGCGCATGGCAACCGTAGCCTGCTATCCGAATGGTTATCTGCACTCGGGCGAATACGATGAGTGGATCACCAGTGCCGCAGTCAGTATCGTCATTGCACTCCAGGAAAATCCCCGGCAACCCGCCAGTACCTGGTTGAGCGACGTCACTGCACAGCACCCTTGGCCTCACCCGGACGTGTATACCGATTACGGCAAGGGCAGCCTCTATCGACGCTGGCTAGAGCAAACCGTCGGGATTGGCCTGGGTGCGTTCGACCTGGTAGTGATCGACGAAGCCCATAAAGGTCGCGGCAGCGACGGCGGCCTCAGTCGCTTGCTCGGCATGCTCTCCAGCGCGGCGCAATGCCGACGCCTGTGCCTGACTGCGACCCCCGTGGAATTGAATGTCCAGCAGTGGCGGCAGACCTTCCAGCGGCTGGGGCTGGACGAAGCCGTGTGCGACCAGCTTCAGCCGGTGATCGACGACTTTGACCAGGCCATTCGTCACCTGCGCATCCAATGGCGCTCAAGCGTCACCGCACGGCATCGTTATGAGGCGGCGGCCAGCGCCTTCCAGACCATGCTCCGCCCCTATCTACTGCGCCGGGACAAGCGCGAAGACGCCGACGTCCTGCGCTTCACCGAGCGCACCCGTGGGGAGAGCCATCGCAATACCAGCAAACCGGTCAGCGTGGATGTTCAGCGACTGGCGCTACCCTGGCGTCAGGCCGTGTGCGCGACCGAGGCACTCTCGGTGGCGTCGCGGCTGGAGGAAAACGCCACGGCCAAGCGCCTGCGCCTGACCCTGGCCAACGGTCACGGGATCGCCGACCTGATCGGGCAGATCAACGAACCCGTGGAACCGTCCGTATCGACGCCGGACGAGCCACTCAATCCGCTCGATGAAAAGCGTCAGCAACGCGTGCAATGGTGGTTGAAGAGCGCTGCACAGGCGCTCCAGCGACCTCATCACCTGTTCGAGCATCCGGCGATCCTGGCCACGATCAGCACCATCGAAGCGGTGCATGAGCGCAAGGAGAAGGTCCTGGTGTTCGGTCGCTTCACCGCGCCCATGCGCGCCTTGGTACGCTTGCTCAACGCCCGGGAAATGCTGCGCAGGCTGGACGCCGGTGTGTACTGGCCGCAGAGCGTTATCCGCGCCGATGACACGGATGATCATTCCGAGTGGGCCGCGGTACAGGTTGCCCATCGTCAGTTGCAGTCCCCTCAGGACCTTGCCGCGATACCCGACCTGCTGGCCCGCCAGTACAACAGCCAGGGCGCGCGCCGCGAGCAACTGCGCCGGCGTCTGCTGGAGTGGCTGGATGCGGGGCTGGGCCAACACGAGCAACTGCCCCGGGCCATGTTTGGATGCCTCAGGGACGCCGAACTCAACAAGGACCTGGCTGATGCAGCCGAGAAGCATCCCGTGGCGCTGTTCACCCGGGCGATCCTCGGCCTGACTGGCGATCAGACCGGATCACCGACCCCCGAGCATGTCTGCGCGGCCTTCCGCTATTTACTGGAGGCCGCCAGCGACCGGTATGCGGACGACAGCGACATCGCCCAGGACGAAGTGACCTTGCAATGGGAGCGGCTTCTGGCCTGCCTGCAGGATGAATATGCCCACCTGGAGGGTAGCTTCGCCCGCTTGATGTATGGCGGAACCGAGCAGTCCACCCGCCGCCTGCTGCAGATGGCCTTCAATCGCCCCGACAGCTTCCCCCGGGTGCTGGTGGCCCAGTCGGCCGTCGGTCGCGAAGGTCTCAACCTGCACCTGGCCTGCCGCACCGTGATTCTCATGCACCCGGAATGGAATCCCGGCGTGGTCGAGCAGCAGATCGGCCGGGTCGATCGGGTGGGCAGTCACTGGAGTCGCCAACTGAACGAAGCGTTGGAGCGGGATATTCCAGCGGCGGAGCTACCACGCATTGATGTGCATCCGGTGATCTTCCGAGGGACCTACGATGAACATAACTGGCAGGTTTTATTGGACCGTTGGGATGACCTGCGTGCTCAGTTACATGGCGAGGTGATCCCTGCACGAGAGGCTGAGGGAGATTTGGAGTATGAGAAAGT
Source organism: Pseudomonas aphyarum (assembly GCF_028657055.1). Lineage (NCBI taxonomy): Bacteria > Pseudomonadati > Pseudomonadota > Gammaproteobacteria > Pseudomonadales > Pseudomonadaceae > Pseudomonas > Pseudomonas aphyarum. Next base: position 290,669 of record NZ_JAMDGS010000010.1, on the reverse strand, counting down.
GTTGGCGAATTTGCAGGCTAGCGCGCCTTGCTTTTCTCCGTTACGGCGATAAATGCAGACTGTCATTGCGACGATGTGATGGTCAGGATATTGCCCAGATGCTTGTCAGTTTGCGGGCCCCCTCTACAGGACAACAATGATGGTTGGGGGCATCCTTTTCAAACCATCCAAAGCATGCCCTCAAATTTGCCCCCAACGTAGCAATCCACTGGAAATGAATGGAGCTCCATGGTGTGTGGAAAGGCAAAAATGATCAGATAAACAGCCTGCCCGACGACCCCTAGAGACTCTCAGGGTCGCCAAAAAACATCTGAATCCGCGACCGCAACCAACGCTCGCCCGGATCATTATCCTGCGACCCACGCCACGCCATATGCAGTTCAAACGTGCGCGTCGGCAACGGTGGATCTTCTGCCCGAACGCCGCCGGCCGAGGTCAGCGCATCCGCTGCGTAGTCCGGCACGGTGGCAACAATGTCAGTACCGGCGAGCAATGTACTCAAGCCGTTGAATTGCGGCACCGCCAATACCACGTGGCGTTTGCGTCCAAGTTTTTCCAGCTCCTCATCAATAAAGCCACTGAGATCACCGGCAAACGACACCAACGCATGCGGGCGAGCGCAATAGTCGTCCAGGCTCAACGGTCCCGGCACAGTATCGGCGCGCAGTAATTTGGGTGCGCTGCGGCGCAGGACCTTGCGTTTGGCGTTGGCCGGCAGGTCGGTGGTGTAGCTGACGCCGATGGAGATTTCGCCGGAGGCGAGCAGGCCGGGCATCAGGATGTAGTTGACGCGACGCACCACCAGCACGATGCCGGGTGCTTCGGCGCGCAGGCGTTTGAGCAGCATTGGCAGCAGCGCGAATTCGACGTCGTCCGACAGGCCGATACGAAATACCGAAGTGCTGGTCGCCGGGTCGAATTCCGCTGCGCGGCTGACGGCTGTCGAAATCGAGTCCAGGGCCGGGGAGAGCAGGGCGAAGATTTCCACCGCACGGGCGGAAGGCTCCATGCTGCGCCCGGTGCGCACAAACAAAGGGTCGTCGAACAGGCCGCGCAGGCGTGAAAGCGCCGCGCTGATCGCCGGCTGGCCGAGAAACAGCTTTTCCGCCGCACGGGTCACGCTGCGCTCGTGCATCAGCGTTTCGAACACGATCAACAGGTTGAGGTCGACACGACGCAGGTCATTACGATTCATCTGGAGTCCTGGCAGAGTCATCAAGCTTGACGAGAGCGACCATATGAGAACAATGGCCGGCATGAATCTTACGGGGAAAGGCTGGTAGTCTGCACCGGGTAATTCAGCTTTACTGAGAAGGCGGCAGCAGTTTTTTCATGGATTTTCTCAATGCTGACCATGCTGCGGAATCAATGACAGGCATGTCGACTATTAATAGCCACTGATAGTCTTGGCTGGAAAGCCCAGATAGAGTTCATGGCATTAGGGGTTACTTTGACGAGGTTTGCGATGTCCCGCACGATCCGTTTTCACAAGTTTGGTCCAGCCGAGGTGCTCAAATGCGAAGAGCATGCGGCTGCTCAGCCAGGTCCTGGCGAAGTGCAGGTGCGTGTCGAGGCGATCGGCATCAGCTGGTACGACACGCTCTGGCGCCAGAATCTGGCGTCGTCCCAGGCGCGTCTGCCTTCAGGCCTCGGTCATGAAATGGCCGGCGTGGTCACGGCGATCGGCGACGGCGTCGAAGATCTGGCAGTGGGCGACAAGGTGGCCAGCTTCCCGGCCGAGAGCCCCAATGATTACCCGGTCTACGGCGAACTGATCGTTCTGCCGCGCACCGCGCTGACCCGTTATCCGGACGTGCTCAGCCCGATTGAAGCCAGCGTGCATTACACGCCGCTGTTGATCGCCTATTTCGGTTACGTTGATCTGGCACGGGTCAAACCCGGGCAGTTCGCCCTGGTGACCGACGCCAGCCACTGCGCCGGGCCGTCCTTCGTCCAGTTGGGCAAGGCGCTGGGTGTGCGGGTGATTGCTGCCACCAAAACGGCGGAAGAGCGTGAGTACCTGCTGTCTCTCGGTGCCGAGAAAGTGATCGTCACCGAAGAAGAAGACCTGTTGATGCGCATCAACAAGATCACCGACAACCGCGGTGTCGACGTGGTGTTCGACGGTCTTGGCGGGCCACAGATGTCGCTGCTCGGCGATGTACTGGCGCCCCGTGGCAGCCTGGTGCTGTACGGCCTGCAGGGCGGCAACCAGACGCCGTTCCCGGCCTGCGCAGCGTTCCAGAAGAACATTCAGTTCTTCGTGCATTGCATCGGCAACTTCACCGGCAAGCCGGAGCTCGGCATCGTTCAGGATCACGTCGCCGTGCAGCGTGCCTTGCGTGATATCAACCAGCTCACCGCCGACCGTGTGCTGCTGCCGCTCAAGACGCGGGTGTTCCCGTTCAACGAGTTTGTCGAAGCGCACCGCTACATGGACGAATGCCCATGCCGCGAGCGGGTTGCCCTGCAAATCGAACCTGCCTGACCTTTCCTGTCAGAGTCCGTGGCCCCACGGACTCTTGTGCGTTTAATCCTTCAGATCTCGAGAAACCCCTGGGCCAGACACCTGGGGATGTTCAGCAACTGAACTGGTTTTTGCCCTCGATCTGTATCTTCTAATTGTCATTCAGACCTTGATAATTGAGTGATTACTTTCATCTCAAGGAATGAGCTATGTCTGTGCATTCTATTTGCTTCGTGCAATATCAATCGGCTGTTTATCATCGCGCCTCAAACTTTTGTTTAATGTTTGTAGGGCTGCTATGTAATCCCTTCTTTTTTTCTTGTGCTCATCATGTGCAGGGGCTTGTAAGAACTTTCCTAGGAAGACTCATTCTTGCGAAAGGCCCTTCAACGACGGGGCTTTCAGCCGCGTCGTCCTTGATTCTCAAATGCCACTCGCTCAACTGTTTCAAATAACTACAAAAACTTAAGTGTTAGCATTTCAGCGTCTATTAATTAATGAAGAGTGATTGTGCGTCCGCCATTCGTGGTCGCGCGATATAAAATCTTTGATACCGGGTGAAGTACTGATGAGCACGATCCATGATCAGGCAATGAATTATGTCTACCAGCAAGTATTGCAACGACTGCTGAGTTTCTTTTCCCGTGCCGAGCGCACGGCATTGCAGCTGTTGATCCAGCGCCTGGCGGTCGCTGCCGGAGGCATGGATCGCATCGGCGAATTCAAGGTATTGGCGATCCAGTCCGGCACACGGGACTGCTGCTATAGCCTGGCCCTGTTGCGGGCGGCACAACTGAGCATCGCCGGGCGCGCACCGGCCACGTTTCAATTGCGGGTTGCCAACCTGCGCAGCAATGGCGTACCGGCTTCGGCGTTGCACAACCTGCATCGCAGTTTCAGTGCGCTGTTCCTGCATGACGACCCGAGAGTCGAACTTTTGATGGTCGATCATCGGGAAATCCTGCCTTTCAACCATCTGGCGCCCATCTGCGATGAAGGGCGCGAGGCCGGCAGACTCGACCTGCTGATGGTGGGGCATCGCCGTGAATGGGATGAAGATCTGACATTGTGGGATGACCAGTATCTGACCACCGCTGAGTTCTATGGCCAGGTCGCCCGATGGAGTAACGGTGTCGATGCCTTGATCAGCAGCGACAACGCGCGCCGTCAGGAGCAGTTTCTCGATGGTCTGGACAGGGCAGTGCGCAAGGTCGGGATTGGCGAATTATCGCGAAAGGGCGGCGGGTTCGATGAACTGTTCAGTCTGCTCGACAGCCTCGGCGGCGATTGTTATCGCGAACTCTACTCGCAAGACGATCGGATGCCGTGGCGTCCGCTCGGCGAATTCGAAGCGTGCCGTCGCACCAGCTATATCGGTATCGACGATATGGTGGTGGGCAAAATGGAAGAGCGGTGGCCCTTGCTCAGCGATTTTCTCGGGTTTCAGGCCGACGACCTGATGCTTGAAGCGCGCACCGGCGAGTGCGCCGATCCCCTGGTCGGTGCCTACCTGAAAGGGTTGCAAGCCAGTTATGTCGAAGGGCGCACCTATGAGGCCGGAGTCTCGGAGTATCAGCAGCAATGCCTGGCGACGATGCGCCGCAGAAACACCCCGGAGCAGGTTTGTGAACGTTTTGAATCCGCTTTCGGCAATCTGTCCGATCTGGCGGAGCATCGATCGCTGGCGGCAGCCTCCCTGCAGAAGAATTTCGGCCTCAACGAACCGCAACTGGTTTGCCTGTTGTTTGCGCCCTTCATCAGTGCCGGCGCCGGTCTCGAGAGGTTCCTGCGCACCTGTCATCCGGGAATGCTGGTTGCCATGCCTGACCTGCACCGCGCCATGCAGGGCCTGCATGCGCCGGAGCAGGTGCTGCAATGGATGACCGATGTCAGCGGCTTGCCCCTGCGACTGATCAGCCGGTTGTATGCGATGGAAGCGGCCCCGATGGGCGATCACGTCGCAAAAACGCCCGAGTTGCCTGAGCATGACGTCACATTGGGCGACCGTTCGGCGGAAGGTTGAGCGTGTTCCTACTGCCCGACCACGGGGTCTGCCAGCAGGCGCCTGCCCATGAGTGAGTCGCGAGGATCCGATTTTGCCTATCAGGCGGTTTATCGTTACCTGACGCAACTGATCAGCGAACCGGGCATTGAGGGCGCGATTCGACTGCCGTCGTTACGGCAACTGGCCGAGCGGCTAAGCGTGTCGATTTCGACCATTCAATACGCCTACGCATTGCTGGAAAAAGAAGGTCGGGTCTATTCCGTAGCCAAATCGGGATATTTCGCACAACCGACATCGATGGTCATGCCGCCCGGACGCGGCAGTGATTTGCTGGAAACGGTCTACGTCAACGCCAGGTGCACTGGCATGCAGGTATTGAGCGCCGATGAACCGGCGTCGATCCAGCCCCTCGATCGTCCCTTGCTGATGCTTGAACGAGAGCTGTTGCGCCAGTATCCACGGCACTTGCAGGCGCCGGCCCAGCCTTGCGGCGAACTGGAGCTGCGCAGGCTGCTCGCGGCCCGCTATACCTCATCGGCCGAGCATTGCTGGCACGCCGAAGATGTCTACATCGGGGCCGACCTGCGAGGGGTGCTGGAGATCCTGATCGCTGTCCTTGAGCTGCGCCACGCAACGGTGGTGATCGAGTCGCCGTGCGACTGGATGATCCTGCGCCTGTTCCAGTCCGCCGAGGTTCGGGTGATCGAGCTGCCACTGCAGCCAGACGGGGCATTCGATCCGCAGAAACTCCAGAAGCTGCTTGAAAGCGAGCGGGTGCGATTGATCCTGCTGTCCTCCAGATTGAACATGCCCCACGGTACCTGCATCCCGCCAGCCAGCCGTGAGGCCATTGCACATCTACTCCTGAATCATGGCACCTGGTTGCTGGAAAATGATTGTCATGGCGAGTTGCCGGACCACGCCGATGGGGAGCCGCTGCGGGATCTGGTGGATCCCGACCGTCTGTTGGTGTTTTCCATGTTCGAAAAAGTCATCGGGGTCGAAGCCCCCTACGGTTTTGTCCTGTCGCGGCAATGGCGCGCGGATCTGCAGCGTCACTTCCTGTTGCGCTCGTTTCGCCTTTCACCGATCCGCCAGAAAGCGATTGCCCGGCTCTATGCGAGCGGGCGGGTCGACCAGCATTTGCCGGTACTCAAGCGCTTGCTCCGGGAACGTCGTACGCAATGGATCGATCTGATACGCGATCGGCTGGGGGACATTCTGCAAGTCGTCGAACCTGATGGCGGTGCGACGATCTGGTTGCATTCTGCGCGCCCGGTCGCGATGGATGCCGTGTTTCAACGGTTGCTCCGCCAGCATGTGTTGATTGCACCGGGGGAGCTGTTCAGTCTCAGGGGATTGCACGCGCAGCACCTGCGTTTGAGCGCGATTGGTGGCACGGAACACGAGTTGTTAAGACTTGTCGGACTGCTTGGGGATGCGTTACGACTGGCTCCGCGGACAGATGCGCGAAAACACTCGGCTTGTACGCAATAGACCCCATCGCACTCCGGACAAACTGCCAGTAAACTCCGGTGTAATTTCCTGAACCACTCTATTTCAGAGGTTTTGCATGACACTCAGTCCTTTTGCGGGCAAACCGGCACCAGCAGAACTGTTGGTCGACATCCCGCGACTGGTTACGGCGTATTACACCGGTCAACCCGACGCCTCGGTTTCCACCCAGCGCGTGGCGTTCGGCACCTCCGGGCACCGGGGCAGTTCCTTTGATTTGAGTTTCAACGAGTGGCACGTTCTGGCCATCAGCCAGGCGATCTGCCTGTATCGCGAAGCCCAGGGCATCACCGGGCCGCTGTTCGTTGGTATCGACACCCATGCTTTGTCGACCCCGGCCGGGGCAAGTGCCCTGGAAGTGCTGGCGGCCAACGGCGTGACCGTAATGATCGCCGAAGGCGATGAATACACCCCGACCCCGGCGGTTTCTCACGCCATCCTTTGCTACAACCGTGGTCGCACCACCGGTCTGGCCGACGGCATCGTCATCACCCCGTCGCACAACCCGCCACAAAGCGGCGGCTACAAGTACAACCCAACCAACGGTGGCCCGGCCGACACCCACATCACCAAGTGGATCGAAGCCAAGGCCAACGAACTGCTGGCCAACAAACTGGCCGGCGTCAAACTCATCAGCTACGAGCAGGCGCTCAAAGCCGAAACCACCCACCGTCACGACTACGTCAACACTTACGTGGCCGACCTGATCAACGTCATCGACTTCGACGCCATTCGCGGCGCCAAACTGCGCTTGGGCGTCGATCCGCTGGGCGGAGCAGGGGTGCGCTACTGGTCGGCAATTGCCGAGCACTATCGTCTGGACCTGGACGTGGTGAACAAGGAAGTCGACTCGACGTTCCGCTTCATGACTGTCGACTGGGACGGGCAGATCCGCATGGACCCATCGTCCAGCCATGCCATGCAAGGCCTGATCGGTCTGAAAGAGCGCTTTGACGTGGCCTTCGCCTGCGACCCTGACCACGACCGTCACGGCATCGTCACACCGTCCGGCGGCCTGCTGGCACCGAACAATTACCTGGCGGTGTCGATCGACTACCTGTTCCAGAACCGTCCGCAATGGCGTGCCGATGCAGCCGTGGGTAAAACCGTGGTCAGCAGCGGTCTGATCGATCGCGTGGCCAAGCGTCTGGGCCGTCGCCTGTACGAAGTCCCGGTCGGTTTCAAATGGTTTGCCGATGGCCTGTTCGACGGCTCGCTGGGTTTTGGCGGCGAAGAAAGTGCCGGCGCCTCGTTCCTGCGCAAGGACGGCGGTGTCTGGAGCACTGACAAGGACGGTCTGATTCCGGCCCTGTTGGCTGCTGAAATGACTGCCCGTACCGGCCGCGACCCAAGCCAGGCCTACCGTGCACTGACCGATGAGTTGGGCGAGCCGTTCTCGGTGCGTGTCGACGCCAAGGCCAACCCGGAACAGAAAGCGCTGCTGAGCAAGCTGTCGCCGGAGCAGGTCACCTCGACCGAACTGGCAGGCGAGAAGATCCAGAGCATTCTCAGCAAGGCTCCAGGCAACGATCAGGCCATCGGCGGTCTGAAAGTGATGACCGAAAACGGCTGGTTCGCTGCGCGTCCGTCGGGCACCGAAGACATCTACAAGATCTACGCCGAAAGCTTCATCGGCGACGACCACCTCAAACAACTGGTGGCCGAAGCGCAAACCCTGGTAGACGGTGCGATCAGCACCAGATAAATCCAGACAACGGAAAAGGGCGACCCTGAGGTCGCCCTTTTTTGTGCCCGCGATTCGCCGATCAGGCCAGATCCACCAACACGATCTCGCTGTCTTCCAGCGCCGTGACGGTCAACACCTGTTCATCAGCCACCGCCACGCCGTCTCGAGCTTGTGCGCGCAAGCCATTGACTTCAATCACACCCGTAGCGGGAACCAGATAAGCACGGCGTCCGGCATCAAGACGATATTCAGCGGTTTCCCCGGCCTTGATATTGGCCGCCACCAAACGCGCGTCGGCGCGGATGCGCAGGCTTTGATCGTCACCGTCCTTGCCGCTGGCGAGGGTCACGAAACCTTCGCGGTCGCCTTTCGGGAACGGTTTGGCGCCCCAAGACGGCGGTGCGCCGGTTTCGGTCGGCAGAATCCAGATCTGGAAAATCTTGGTGTCCGTGGCTTCCAGGTTGTATTCGCTGTGAGCGATCCCGGTGCCGGCGCTCATGACCTGCACGTCACCAGCCTCGGTGCGGCCCTTGTTGCCCAGGTTGTCCTGGTGGCTGATCGCACCTTCACGCACGTACGTGATGATTTCCATGTCGCGGTGCGGGTGAGTAGGGAAGCCCGTGCCGGCGGCAATGATATCGTCGTTCCACACGCGCAGGTTGCCCCAGCTCATGCGTTGCGGATCGTAGTACTCGGCGAACGAAAAATGGTGATGGGCATCCAACCAGCCGTGATGGGCGCCGCCCAGCGAGCTGAAAGATCTGAGTTCAAGCATGATCGTCTCCTCAAAAGGTTCGTCATGGGGCGTGATGCCTGAGCCACGAAGCGAGACCGGTGATTGATGGCAGGCATCATCTATCAGTCAATCATCGATAAAAAGCGTAAAAAGTGCGGCATTCCCATCGAATCGTTTGATATGAAAAAGGCTCGAAACCATCTCATCCCACCTTCAATTCATCGCCTAAACCAATGACCTGTAAGCATTTCGCTAGAACAAAAAAGCAAATGCAGACACCATAGCCCTCAACAGCCTCACATCCGGAGTCCGTCAGCGTGGCGCAACACACCCCCGATCTTCCTCCCGAACTTCGTCCCCTGGCCGAGATGCCCTGGTTCAAACGCTTGGCGGCGCGTTTCCTTGGGCACGGTCTGACGCAATTGCGCGCCCAGCACCGGGCTTCGTGGCTGCACGGTCAGGCCGACGGTTTTCGCAGCGGGCATACCGCCGGCGTGGATTACGGGTACAAGGAAGGCAAGGCAGATGGGCTGGAGGAGGGTCGGCAGGTCTTGTTGATCCGCGACAGCCGCAATACCGAGCATCGCCCGCCGGGTATCGACAATCATCTGTTCGACGACTGGCGCCTGCCACTCAGCGCAGAATTGAAGAAGCGCATGAAAGCCGACGTCGCGCGCCTGCTGCCTGCGCACGCCCAGCCGAGCGTGGCGCAATGGAAGATGATTTTCAGCGATACCCCGTCAACCTCGGTGATTGCCGGCGCCGGAGCCGGCAAGTCGACCACGCTGGTACTGCGGATCCTGCTGCTGACTCACTACCTGGGTTTTGAGCTCGATTCGATGACCGTGGTGACCTTCACCCGCGAGTCGCGCAAGGATTTCATCAACAAACTGATCGAACTGTTCGTATTGTGGGGCCGGGCACTCAGTCAGAAAGACGCGCGGGATCTGGTGCGCACCTTCCACTCGCGGATCTTGCCGATGGTTCGCAGTCTGCCGGGGTTCGAGCGCTTGCAGGCATTCGAAAACCTCAGCCACCGCGCGCAGGGTGTAGATGAAGACGTCGACAGCAATCCGTTCGATCTACGCATCAACGACGCACAGCGCCAGCAGCTCAACGCCTGTTACCACCGACTCTACAAAGAAGACCCGCGCTTTGCGCAACTGATCCAGCCGTTGTCCCGGCACGCCTTGCAGCTTAAAGAGCTGGAACGTGATCACCCGGACGTGCAAAAGCGCGTCGCTGTAACGGAGCTGGCGGCTCGCCGCGACGAAGAGCTGTGCGACATGATCGAGGACATGTGGCTCCGCGCCGGCGCCTGGCCGATCAAGGGCATCGAACCGAGCCGCCAGACTTTCGAAATCAACGGCGCGTCCTTCCATTGCCACGGCTACATTCCGAGCCTGGATGCCTGGGTGGTATTGGGTTTCGATCCTCGGGAAAACCCGCAGGTCTGCCGTCCCAACGCCAAGCTGACGGTGCGTGCAGAGTGGGCAGTCAAGCGTACCCTGTTTCAAGCTTTCTGTCGTAAGCCATTGATTTGGCTTGATAGTTACGAGTCATCAAAGCGTTTATTGGCCACGCTGGCTGGTGATGTCAGCGCCGGTCCGGGCTTCGACTACAAGGTCAAAGGTGAGCTCGCGTCCGCGCCATTGCTCGACTGTTTTGTCGCCGCCGCAGGCTTTATCGAGAACCTGGGGCTGGACGTGCCGGACGCCGTTGGCCGCATGAGTTTCGCCAAGGACGATCCGGACCGGTTTTTCTTCGAGGCCTTGAGCCTGTTCTGGCGAGCGCTGGAAGACCATTTGCTGGATCAGAAGCCGCCGGTCATGACCTACAACCGGATGTTTGCGCTGTTCAGCGAACACTCACCGGAAAACTTCAAACTGCTCAGCGATGAGCTGCTGAGGCCGATGTCGCACCTGATGATCGATGAGTTTCAGGACGTTTCGCCGCAGATCGTCTCGTGGATCCGCGCCAGTCTCTCGGAAATCCGCAGTCGCGGCCCGGCCATGCACGTCGGACGAGGCGCGCAGCGATCGTCGCTGCTTTGCGTCGGTGATGACTGGCAATCGATCTACGGCTGGCGCGGCAGTTCACCGAGCTACTTCATGGAGTTCAACAAGGAATTCCCTTCGCCGAGCACGACCCGGGTGATGCTCAGCGACAACTATCGCAGCCATCAGCACATCATCGACGCGGCAGAGCACATCGTCCGGGCAGCGCCGGCGATCCCGGGCAAGAAGGCCAAAGCCAGCGGCGAGGAGAGACCGGTGCAGCCAGTCAACGTACTGGAGCGCGACGATCAGGCACTCGGCGAGCGCCTGGCAGAACACTATCGAAAGGGCGACTCAATCCTGATGCTCTATCGAAAAAGCAGCGATAAGTTGTTGATAGAGCAGCATATTCAGTCTGTAGTTAATGTGGATTCGAGCTTGCCGTACGAATCCCGTCGCCTGAAACAACTGACCTATCACAGTGCGAAAGGCCTGCAGGCCGACGCGGTTTTTCTGCTGGGCGATTGCCAGCACCTGACCAGTTCACCTTACAAGAATCAGGTGTATCGCATGGCCGGGCTGGGCAAGGCCGGCGACAGCGAGCCGTATGACAGCGCGCAAAAAGACGAAATCCTGCGCCTGGCCTATGTCGGTATCACTCGCGCAGTCAGCCATTGCTACTGGTATGTCGAGCCGCAAGACACTCAGGCGGTCAACATGCCCCGGGCCTCGGACCGGATTGCCAAAGGCAAACCGTTCTTCGTCGATCATCGTCCGGAAAAGAAAACAGCCTGAATCCAACGCCCATGAAAAAGCCCGCACAAAGCGGGATTTATTATTCTAATCAGCTAGTTACGCGTAACTCTTGAGAGATTCCGGAGGAATAAAAGCCTCCAGTTCATCCTCGACGGCTTCGATTATTCGTTCCACATCCGCCGCGTTCATCACCGTGGCACAGGGAATGCCGGCGATGGCGATCAGGGTTTCGCCGCTGGCCCGATCGAACAGGCGCGCGACCAGACTGCCCGGCGCATCCATGGTCGCCTCGAAACCCATGGGATGAAAATGCCAGCGCATCAGCTGGCAGGCATTGGGGAACGTGACCTTGCTTGACCCTTTATTCATGTGTTGCCCGCCTTCTTCATCGAGCGCTTCCGTTTGCTCATGGTAGGTGGGAAGAGCCTTCATTGGCCCAACCGGTGATTGCCTTTAAAAGTAGCATCTGGATGTGAAATTCCTGTGAGAATTTTCAGTTCATTTAGCGATTGCGCGGATTTTTTTGATGTAAGTCACAGCCCACCCCAATCGTCGCCAAAGTGCCATCACGTCCGGGTTGTTGATGCCGCGAGAGAAGTTGGGCAAGCTCGGTTCTTTTTCCAAGAGTCCCTTATGCACGCCGATGATGACGGCCCGGAACAGACGCGGGCCACGGCCGAAACGGTCATGCGCTATCACCTGTGCTGGAAACACCGGGACCTGGATGGCGTGATGGCGCTGTACCACTCGGACATTCAGTACAACGATTTCTTCCAGAACCGCGTGCTTGGTCTCGACGAGTTGCGCGAGTACGTCCGGGTCAGCATGCCGCGCGAATCCGACGAAGCGCTGGAGCATTGCGACCGCATCCGCATCGACGGCAATACCGCCTTCATTCAGTACGAAGTGACGTTGCGCGGCGGCAACGGGCTGGTGTCGTTTCGTTCCAGCGAAGCGATCACGGTCAAGGACGGGCAGATCTGGCGGGTCAACGAATATGCTTCGCTGGTGCGCGAGCAGGCCGACAGCCCGACGGCTACCAGCCAGCGCCCGGCGGTTAGCCGTCTGGGCCTGTCGCCGCGTCAGTTGAGCTTCATGGCCGATGACCTGCAGCAGTATTTCCAGCGTCAGCAGCCTTATCTCGATCCCGAGCTCGACCTGCAGCGAGTGGCGAAGGAGTGCGGTTACAGCCGCAACCAGATTTCCTATTTGCTGAATCAGGTGCTGGGGCAAAGCTTCTACCGCTACGTCAATCAGGCGCGTCTGCAACATCTGTTGCAGGCGCTGGACAACGCTACGCCGCCGTTGCGCATCGATGAACTGGCTTTCGCCGCCGGTTTCAATTCGCTCTCGGCTTTCTACAGCTGCTTTCGCCAGCACACCGGCCAGTCGCCCAAGGCCTACGCGAAGCAAATTTCTTTGCGGACACGCGCGCAAGACAATCCCTGAGTTCTGCCTCTAGGATCGACGCCATCGAAATCTGGATTGGCGGAGTCTTGCATGCCGGCGTGGCGCACTATCAGTTTGTGGATGGATCAACTCGACGAGCCGCTGACCGCGCGTCCGTCGCTTGCGCAGGATCTGGACGTCGACGTGGCGATCATCGGCGCCGGTTACACCGGGCTGTGGACTGCGTACTACCTGAAACAACAGGCGCCGAGCCTGAACATCGCCATCATCGAAGCGCAAACCGCCGGGTTCGGCGCATCCGGTCGCAACGGCGGCTGGTTGATGGGCAATTTGCTGGGCGAGGATCGTTTGCTGGCGGGCCTCTCGCCACAACAACGCCGCGCTTCGTTCGACCTGTTGCACGGCATTCCTGATGAAGTAGAAGTCGTCCTCGAACGCGAAGGCATCGACTGCGATTACCGCAAAGGCGGGGTGCTGTACTGCGCCGCGCGTTATCCCGAGCAGGAAGCCAGTCTTCGCGATTACCTGAAGAAACTCCACGCTCAGGGCCTGACTGACGACGATTACCGCTGGCTCAGCCCCGAACAATTGGCGCAGCAGATCCGCATCGCCAAACCTTACGGCGGCATCTTCGCGCCACATGTGGCGACCATTCACCCGGCGAAACTGGTGCGCGGTCTGGCGCGAACCGTTGAAAGCATGGGGGTGAAGATCTACGAAAACAGCCCGGTGACCCATTGGCAGGCCGGCAGCCTTCGCACCGACAACGCCAGCGTGCGCAGCCGCTGGGTCGTCCCGGCCATCGAAGGTTATTCGGTCACGTTGCCTCCGCTAGGCCGTTATCAATTACCGGTGCAGAGCCTGATCGTCGCCACCGAGCCGTTGTCCGCCGCGACCTGGGACGCCATCGGCCTCAGTCGGGGCCAGGCTTTCAGCGAATTCAGTCGTCAGGTCACTTACGGTCAGCGCAGCGCCGACAACCGGCTGATCTTCGGTGCCCGTGGCGGTTATCAGTTCGCCGGCAAGTTGCGGCACAACTTCGACCTGACCCGTGATGAAGTCGAGCTGCGCCGCTACCTGTTCGGTGAGCTGTTCCCGCAACTGAAAAACGTCCAGATCACCCACGCCTGGGGCGGCAACCTCGGCATGTCCCGGCATTTCAAACCGCACATGCTCTGTGACCGGGCCAACGGCATCGCGTTGTCCGGCGGCTATGGCGGGGAGGGTGTCGGCGCTTCCAACCTGGGCGGGCGGACGCTTGCGGATCTGATTCTCGAGCGCGATACCGAGCTGACCCATCAGCCGTGGGTGCTGCCCGACGGCGGGATTCACGCGCTGCGGGCCTGGGAGCCGGAACCGTGCCGCTGGCTCGGCTACAACGCGATCATCAAAAGCTTCGTCCACGAAGACCAGACCCTGGCCAACCCGGCGACCGCGCCATGGCGGCGCAAGCTTGCCAGCCAGGTAGCCGGGTTCATGGAAGGTTTCATGCACTAAACGTTGTTTACTACCAGACAGGTAACGCCATGAGCATCACCCAATTCAAGAACACCGCCACGTTGCAGCTGGATGAGTCCAACCCGGTGGCCGTGCCGCTCGGCACACCGGTGGCGATTGCCTCAACCACCAGCGTCGAGCGCGACGACGGCGTCGAAACCGGCGTCTGGGAATGCACTCCCGGTCGCTGGCGCCGGCAGATCACCGCTCAGGAGTTCTGCCATTTCATTTCCGGTCGCTGCACGTTCACCCCGGACGACGGCGGCGAAACCCTGCACATACAAGGTGGCGACGCACTGATGTTGCCGGCCAACACGCTCGGGATCTGGGACATCGAAGAAACCGTGCGCAAGACCTATGTCCTGATTTTCTGACGTTTTGATCCTTTTGATTGCCTGCCAACAACAATAGCCAATACAGGAATCGATCCATGATCCGAAAGACCCTCGCGCTCGCACCCTTGATGCTCGCCGTTTCCCTCGCTCAGGCGGCGGATACGGTCAAGGTTTACAACTGGTCCGACTACATCGCGCCGGACACCGCCAAGAACTTCGAAAAGGCCAGCGGCATTGGCGTCACCTATGACGTCTACGACAGCAACGAAACCCTCGACGGCAAGCTGATGACCGGCAAATCCGGTTACGACGTGGTGTTTCCGTCCAACCACTTCATGGCGCGGCAGATCGAGGGCGGGGCCCTGAAGAAGCTCGACAAGAGCCAGCTGCCTAACTGGAAGAACCTCAACCCGGTGTTGCTCAAGGCCTTGCAGACCAACGATCCGGGCAACGAACACGGCTTTCCGTACCTGTGGGGCAGCACCGGCATCGGCTACAACGTCGCCAAGGTCAAGGCCGTACTGGGTGACAACGCGCCGGTGGATTCCTGGGATCTGATCTTCAAACCCGAATACATGGAAAAGCTGCAGAAATGCGGCGTGGCGATCCTCGACAACGGCCCGGAACTGCTGCCGGCGGCGCTCAACTACCTGGGATTGCCGCATCACAGCAAGAACCCTGAGGACTACAAGAAAGCTGAAGCGCTGCTGATGAAAGTGCGGCCGTATGTCAGCTACTTCCATTCCTCGAAGTACACCAGCGATCTGGCCAACGGCGACATCTGCGTGGCCGTCGGTTTCTCCGGCGACATCCTGCAAGCGGAAAACCGCGCCAAGGAAGCGAAGAACGGCATCGAAATCGGCTACGAGATTCCCAAGGAAGGTGCCGCTATCTGGTTTGATATGGTCGCCATGCCCGCCGACGCACCGGACGAGAAGGCCGGCTACGCGTTCATGAATTACCTGCTGCAGCCCGACGTGATGGCCGGCATCAGCAACTACGTGCACTACGCCAATGGCAACGAACAGGCCGACAGCCTGATCGACCCGGCGATCAAGAACGACACCAAGGTTTATCCGAGCCCGGAAATGATGGGCAAGCTGTTCGCACTGGAAGCGATGCCGCTGAACATTGACCGGATCCGCACGCGGGTGTGGAACAAGATTCGTACTGGCAGCTGAAGAAAACAGGCGAGGGCGGTACAGCCCTCGCATTTCCTGTCTGATTTATTTGATATCAATACACTGGCATTGCACTAATAAAGTGCAGCAAAGTGAGACGCTGCTAACAAAAAACAACTTACCGATATTTAATATTTAAATAAGAAATCGTCAGACAATTAGGCAAATTCACCACACTTACAAACTTCTTTCGGCGGCACGCGCTTTGTTTACGGGAGTTTCCCGGAACAGTTCAATTTGATCTCAAAAAAACGCTAGACGTTAGATTTCAAATTGTGTCAGGTTTCTTACGCCTTCATTGGGCGAGTGATAGGACAATCTCGCCAGAGGTTGTCGCTATCGGACAAAAACTGTTCCATTGCTAAACAAGGAAGTGTGTTTATGTCGAAAGTAAAAGCTAACGCTATTGATACCGCCGAACAGGCTTTCCAGCTGGGCGCGGCGCCGGAACCACTGGCGGCAACCAGCACGGCGTATAACCAGATCAATAGCTTCAGCCATCAGTACGATCGTGGCGGCAACCTCACGGTCAATGGCAAACCCTCCTTTTCCGTCGACCAGGCCGCAACCCAGTTGCTGCGCGACGGCGCTGCCTACCAGGACAAGGATGGCAGCGGCAAGATCGAACTCACCTACACGTTCCTGACTTCGGCATCGTCCAGCACGATGAACAAACACGGGATCAGCGGGTTCAGTCAGTTCAGTACCCAACAGAAAGCCCAGGCCGTGCTCGCCATGCAATCCTGGGCCGATGTGGCCAATGTCACCTTCACCGAGAAAGCAACCGGCGGTGACGGCCACATGACCTTCGGTAACTACAGCGGCGGCCAGGATGGCGCTGCAGCGTTCGCTTATCTGCCAGGCACCGGCGCCGGTTACGACGGCACGTCGTGGTACCTGATCAACAGTGGCTACACGCAAAACAAAAACCCGGATCTGAACAACTACGGTCGTCAGACTCTGACCCACGAAATCGGCCACACCCTTGGCCTGGCGCACCCGGGCGACTACAACGCCGGCAACGGCAACCCGACCTACAACGACGCGACCTACGGGCAAGACACCCGCGGCTACAGCGTCATGAGCTACTGGAGCGAAAGCAACACCAGTCAGAACTTCAGCAAGGGCGGCGTGGAAGCCTATTCCTCCGGCCCGCTGATGGATGACATCGCAGCGATCCAGAAACTCTACGGCGCCAACCTGACCACCCGTACCGGTGACACCACCTACGGCTTCAACTCCAACGCCGGTCGCGATTTCCTCAGCGCCTCGTCGTCGGCCGACAAGCTGGTGTTCTCGGTGTGGGATGCGGGCGGCAAGGACACCTTCGACTTCTCGGGTTTCACCCAGAACCAGAAGATCAACCTCAATGAAGCCTCGTTCTCCGACGTTGGCGGCCTGGTGGGCAACGTGTCCATCGCCAAGGGCGTTACCATCGAGAACGCGATCGGCGGTTCGGGCAACGACCTGCTGATCGGCAACAGCGCGGCCAACGAGCTCAAGGGCGGTGCCGGCAACGACATCATCTGGGGCGCCGGCGGTGCGGACAAACTGTGGGGCGGCGCGGGCTCGGACACCTTTGTGTTCGCGGCCAGCTCCGACTCCAAGCCGGGTGCGATCGATCAGATCCTCGATTTCGTCAGCGGTCTGGACAAAATCGACCTGACCGGTATCACCAAGGGCGCCGGTCTGCACTTCGTCAGCGCCTTCACCGGCGCGGCGGGTGATGCGGTTCTGACGTCCTCGGGCGGCAACAGCCTGTTGTCGGTGGACTTCTCCGGGCACGGCGTGGCTGATTTCCAGGTCAGCACCGTCGGCCAGGCAGCCACCAGCGACATCGTGGCGTGATGTAACAAGGGAAAGCGGCGCTTGATGCGCCGCTTTCTTCGCTTGCTTCGTCTCGCTACGTGCGCAAGGCTACACGCCGGAGTGAAATTTCCTATGATTCGAAACCCTTTTTCCCGCATGGCAGTCGTCTGTTTCATGCCGATGCTGATGATGATTTCTGGAGAAACAACCATGGCAAGCAGCCTCAGACTCGAAGATCCATCGGTATTCGCCGGGCACTGGCAGGCGACGCTGACCGCCGCCCATGACGCCCCCGAAGCGCAGGCGCTGCAAGACAAACCCTCTAACACCTGCGTAATCGACCTTGAGCCAAACCAGACGCTGGGCCAGGGCGCCGATTGCCTGAGCGCCTGGCTGCAAGAAAACGCCATCGGCTGGTTTCCGGACCCGGACGGTCTGTCCATCACCGGTAAGGAAGGCTCAAGAATCAAGTTCTTCGGCCGACAACATGACGGACTTTATTCAAGCACTTTGACGTCAGGTCTGATCGTGACACTCAAGCGTATCGAGCAATAACGCTGCTGGTAATCAACGAAGCGATATAAACAAGTGCCCGACAGTTATAAGTCTTCGAAAAAGTTGTTGTGAAAGTGTAAGCGGGTACTTGCAAGTCATCTCTCGCAGGTAAGCGAAATAACAATTGAGCGCTCGTCATTATTTGGGCGAGTTCAATCATTTCAGGAAGAATCAATGAAGATGGCGAAGGCCCCAGCCACTGCTCCCTTATTCAAGGCCTTGGGTGACTATAAAAGCATTCTGATCAGCGTCGGATGTTTTACCGCATTGATAAACGTGCTGATGCTGGTGCCCTCCATATATATGCTCCAGGTTTATGACCGGGTGCTGTCTTCGCAGAACGAAACCACCCTGGCGATGCTGTCGCTGATGGTCGTCGGTTTCTTTGCCTTCATTGGTCTGCTGGAAGTGGTGCGCAGCTTTATCGTGATCCGCATCGGCAGCCAGCTGGAGCGCCGCTTCAATCTGCGGGTTTATCAGGCAGCGTTCGAGCGCAACCTGTTCAAGGGCGAGGGTAACGCCGGGCAGTCCCTGGGCGACCTGACCCACATTCGCCAGTTTGTCACCGGGCCTGCGCTGTTCGCGTTCTTCGATGCGCCGTGGTTCCCGGTCTACCTGTTCGTGATTTACCTGTTCAACGTCTGGCTCGGTGTGCTCGCCACGGCGGGTGCACTGCTGCTGATCGCGCTGGCGTGCCTGAACGAATACATGACCAAAAAGCCGCTGGGCGAAGCTGCCGGTTACTCGCAGAAGTCCAGCCAGTTGGCCACCAGCCATCTGCACAACGCCGAAACCATTCAAGCCATGGGCATGCTCGGTGCCTTGCGCAAGCGTTGGTTCCAGGTGCACTCGCGCTTTCTCGGCCTGCAGAATCAGGCCAGCGACACCGGCGCGGTGATCAGCTCGCTGAGCAAGACCCTACGTCTGTGCCTGCAATCGCTGGTTTTGGGCCTCGGCGCACTGCTGGTGATCAAGGGCGACATGACCGCCGGAATGATGATCGCCGGCTCCATCCTGATGGGCCGGGTGCTGAGCCCGATCGATCAATTGATTGCCGTGTGGAAGCAGTGGAGCGGGGCGAAGCTGGCTTACCGTCGCCTCGATGCGCTGCTGCAAGCCTTCCCGCCGAGCGATGACGCCATGGCGCTGCCGGCGCCGAAAGGCCAGATCACCTTCGAACAAGTCAGCGCCGGCCCTCCGGGTCAGCGCGCCGCAACCCTGCACATGGTCAACTTCAACCTGGCGGCCGGTGAAGTGCTCGGCGTGCTCGGTGCTTCCGGCTCCGGCAAATCGACCCTGGCGCGGGTGTTGGTTGGCGTATGGCCGGCCCTGGGCGGCACCGTGCGTCTGGACGGCGCCGATATTCACCGCTGGAACCGCGATCAGCTCGGTCCGTACATCGGCTATCTGCCGCAGGACATCGAACTGTTCAGCGGCAGCATCGCCGAGAACATTGCCCGCTTCAGCGAAGCCGATCCGCAAAAGGTCGTGGCTGCCGCGCAACAGGCCGGCGTGCACGAACTGATCCTGCGTATGCCGCAAGGCTACGACACACAGTTGGGCGAGGACGGCAGCGGTTTGTCCGGCGGCCAGAAACAGCGCGTGGCACTGGCCCGTGCGTTGTACGGCAACCCGAGCCTGGTGGTGCTGGACGAGCCGAACTCCAACCTCGACACCGTCGGCGAAGCCGCGCTATCCAGCGCGATCGTGCAGCTCAAGGCCCAGGGCACCACCGTGGTGCTGGTGACCCACCGTTCTTCGGTACTGGCCCAGGCCGACAAGCTGCTGGTACTCAACGACGGTCGCCTGCAAGCGTTCGGCCCGAGCCATGATGTGCTCAAGGCGCTGTCCGCCAACCAGCCCGGCAATCAGCCACAACACAATGAAAAACCTGCGCAAGCACCGGCCGGGCTCAGCATGAGCCGACAGTATCAGCCGACGACAAGGAATTCGGGTGTATGAGCAGCGCGAGCATGAACACGCAAAACGAAGCCACCATGGAACACGCGTACATCACCGAACGCCCGGAGCGCGATGCGAAATTCTTCGCCCGCATGGGCTGGATTCTGGCGCTGGTCGGTGCTGGCAGTTTCTTCACCTGGGCGGCATTGGCGCCGCTGGATCAAGGCATTCCGGTGCAAGGCACTGTGGTGGTGTCGGGCAAGCGCAAAGCCGTGCAGTCGATGAGCAGCGGCGTGGTCAGCCGGATTCTGGTGCGTGAAGGCGAGATCGTGAAGCAGGGCCAGCCGCTGTTCCGCCTCGACCAGACGCAGGTCGCCGCCGACGTGCAGTCGTTGCAGGCGCAATATCGCATGGCCTGGGCCAGCCTGGCGCGCTGGCAGGCCGAGCGTGACAACCTCAAGCAAGTGACCTTTCCGGCAGAACTGAGCGACAACGCCGATCCGCGCCTGGCGCTGGTACTGGAAGGCCAGCGCCAATTGTTCAGCAGCCGCCGCGAAGCGTTTTCCCGCGAGCAGGCCGCCCTGCGCGCCAGTATCGAAGGCGCCACCGCGCAACTGGCCGGCATGCGCCGCGCCCGTACTGACCTGAATGCGCAGGCCGACTCCCTGCAACAGCAGTTGAGCAACCTACAACCGTTGGCCGACAACGGCTACATCCCGCGCAACCGCTTGATGGAATACCAGCGTCAGCTGTCGCAGGTTCAGCAGCAACTGGCCGAGAACACCGGCGAAAGTGGCCGGGTGGAGCAGGGCATCCTTGAGTCCCGCCTGAAACTGCAACAGCACGGCGAGGAATACCAGAAGGAAGTCCGCACCCAGCTGGCCGACGCGCAACTGAAAAGCGTCACGCTGTCGGAGCAACTGACTTCCGCCGGTTTCGACCTGCAACACAGCGAAATACTCGCCACCGCCGACGGCGTGGCAGTCAACCTCGGCGTGCACACCGAAGGCGCCGTGGTGCGTCAGGGCGAAACCCTGCTGGAAATCGTCCCGCAAGGCACGCGCCTGGAAGTGGAAGGGCACCTGCCGATCAACCTGATCGACAAGGTCGGCACGCACTTGCCGGTCGACATCCTGTTCACCGCGTTCAACCAGAGCAAGACGCCACGAGTGCCCGGCGAAGTCAGCCTGATTTCCGCCGACCAGATGGTCGACGAGAAAACCGGCGTGCCGTACTACGTGCTGCGCAGCAGCGTCAGCGATCAGGCCATGGAAAAACTCAACGGTCTGGTCATCAAGCCCGGCATGCCGGCGGAAATGTTCGTGCGCACTGGCGAACGTTCACTCCTCAACTACCTGTTCAAGCCGCTGCTCGACCGCGCCGGTTCCGCGTTGACCGAAGAATAAGGATGTTCGGCTGTATGAATAAGCTTTCCATGCTGGCGGCAGCGATCGCGCTGCTCGCGGGCAACAGTGCAGTGGCGGCCATGGGGCCGTTCGAAATCTACGAACAGGCGTTGCGCAATGACCCGGTGTTCCTCGGCGCGATCAAGGAGCGCGACGCCGGCCTTGAAAACCGCGCCATCGGCCGCGCCGGCCTGTTGCCGAAGCTGGGTTACAACTACAACAAGGGCCGCAACTCGTCGAAAGCCACGTCCCTCGACGAACGTGCGCGCAATCGCACCGATGACCGTAACTACAGCAGTTACGGCTCGAGCCTGACCCTGCAACAACCGTTGCTCGACTACGAAGCCTACGCGGCGTATCGCAAGGGCGTGGCCCAGTCGCTGTTTGCCGACGAGAACTTTCGCGGCAAGAGCCAGGAACTGCTGGTTCGCGTACTGGATAACTACACCAAGGCCTTGTTTGCCCAGGATCAGATCGACATCGCGCAGGCCAAGAAGAAGGCGTACGAGCAGCAGTTCCAGCAGAACGAGCACATGTTCAAGCAGGGCGAGGGCACTCGCACCGATATCCTCGAAGCCGAGTCGCGTTATGAACTGGCGACCGCCGAGGAAATCGAGGCGCGCGACGAGCAGGACGCCGCGCTACGGGAGCTGGGCGCATTGGTAGGCGTGCCGGCGATGGACATCAGTGATCTGGCACCGCTGGATCAGAACTTCCAGACATTCACCTTGATGCCGGCCAATTACGACACCTGGCACGAACTGGCAGTCAGCAACAACCCGAACCTCGCGTCCCAGCGTCAGGCGGTGGAAGTGGCGCGGTACGAAGTCGAGCGCAACCGCGCCGGACACCTGCCGAAAGTCAGCGCTTACGCCACGATGCGTCAGAACGAGTCGGAAAGCGGCAACACCTACAACCAGCGTTACGAAACCAACACCATCGGTTTCGAAGTCAGCGTGCCGTTGTATGCCGGCGGCGGCGTGTCGGCCTCGACCCGTCAGGCCAGCCGCACCATGGAACAGGCCGAATACGAACTGGACGGCAAGACCCGCGAGACGCTGATCGAATTGCGCCGCCAGTTCAGCGCCTGCCTGTCCGGGGTCAACAAGTTGCGCGCCTATCAAAAGGCCCTGGCCTCGGCGGAAGCGCTGGTGGTGTCGACCAAACAAAGCATTCTCGGTGGCGAGCGAACCAACCTCGACGCACTGAACGCCGAACAACAACTATTTACCACCCGCCGTGATTTGGCCCAGGCACGCTATGACTACCTTATGGCCTGGACCAAATTGCATTACTACGCGGGCACGTTGAGCGAGCAGGATCTGGCGCGGGTGGATGAGGCGTTTGGGGTGGCTCGACGTTGATGTGCATGGCTTCAGACCGGCCCTCACCCTAACCCTCTCCCGGAGGGAGAGGGGACCGATCGGGGGATATTTTAGAAGTACGCCGACCTGATCGAGCGTCACTGAATCCAGCATCGACCCGGTTTTTCAGGTCGGTGCATGACCCGAAAGTATTGGAGATTTTTACCGGCCCGGATGGATCCATAGTCGACCGTTTTTTTCAGGTCGATGTATGACGCAAGACAACTCGGTCAGCTCCCTCTCCCTCCGGGAGAGGGCTGGGGTGAGGGGAACAGGCAACACCGCAGAATCAACCTGCATAAAACAATAAAAGTGAGTGGTGAACATGGACGTACGCATCAAGCCGGTTTCGGTCGGCACCCTGCTGCTTGTGATTTCTGCAACCCAGGCCCAGGCCCAATACCTCGAAGCCGGAAAACCCGGCGATCCCGTCAGTTGGCGCAGCGCCGAATTCCTGCGTGACTGGGGCCTGGAGCGGATGCAGGCGGATCAGGCCTACGCCGCCGGCATCACCGGCAAGGGCGTGAAGATCGGCGCGCTGGACTCCGGTTTCGACGCCGCCCATCCCGAATTCGCCAGCGACCGTTATCACCCGGTAATGGCCAGCGGCAGCTACCTCGACGGCTCGCTGTTCAACGTCAACGGCACCCTCAACCCGAACAACGACTCCCACGGCACCCACGTGGTCGGCACCATGGGCGCGTCCCGCGACGGCACCGGCATGCATGGCGTCGCGTACAACGCGCAGATCTACGTCGGCAACACCAACAAGAACGACAGTTTCCTGTTCGGCCCCAACCCGGATCCGCGCTACTTCAAAGCGGTGTACGACGCCCTGGCCGATGCCGGTGTGCGGGCGATCAACAACAGTTGGGGCAGCCAGCCGCCGGATGTCAGCTATCGAACCCTCGCGGATCTGCACGCCGCTTACGCCCAGCACTGGAACAAAGGCACCTGGCTGGATGCGGCGGCGGACGTTTCCCGTCGTGGCGTGATCAACGTGTTCAGCGCCGGCAACAGCGGCTACCCGAATGCCAGCGTGCGCTCGGCGCTGCCGTACTTTCAGCCGGATCTGGAAGGCCACTGGCTGGCGGTTTCCGGGCTGGATCAAAGCAATCAACAGAAATACAACCAGTGCGGCATTGCCAAGTACTGGTGCATCACCACGCCGGGGGCGAAGATCGACAGCACCATTCCCGACGGCGGTTATGCGATCAAGTCCGGCACCTCGATGGCCGCGCCGCACGCCACCGGCGCACTGGCGTTGGTGATGGAGCGCTATCCGTACATGAATAACCAGCAGGCTCTCGAAGTGCTGCTGACCACCGCCACCCAACTCGACGGTTCGGTGACCGACGCACCGACCGAGCGAGTCGGCTGGGGCGTGGCCAACCTGTACCGGGCGATGCGCGGGCCGGGGCAATTGCTCGGGGCGTTCGACGCTAATCTGGCGGCCGGGCAGAACGATGTCTGGAGCAACGACATCAGCGACAAAGCGCTGATCCAGCGCCAGAGCGAAGACCTCGCCGAACACAGCGCCTGGCAGCA
Source organism: Pseudomonas aphyarum (assembly GCF_028657055.1). NCBI lineage: Bacteria > Pseudomonadati > Pseudomonadota > Gammaproteobacteria > Pseudomonadales > Pseudomonadaceae > Pseudomonas > Pseudomonas aphyarum. The sequence continues at coordinate 266,499 of NZ_JAMDGS010000010.1, read as the reverse complement.
AACCCTGCAAAGCAAAGGCTGGCAGAACGGCGTGCCGGCCGGCGCCAGCCAACAGGATCAGACCGATTACGCCGTGGGCATGGCCCGAGACGCAGCGGCTTCCACTCGGGTTTATCAAGGCAGCCTGATCAAGTCCGGCGACGGGCGACTGGTTCTGACCGGTGAAAACACTTATCGCGGGCCGACCACGGTCAATGGCGGTCTGCTGACGGTGAACGGCTCGCTGACCTCCGCCGTGACCGTCAACGACGGCGGCACACTCGGCGGCTCCGGACGAATCGGCGCGTTGACCGCCAACAACGGCGGCCGCGTGGCACCGGGCAATTCGATCGGTACGTTGAACGTCGCCGGTGACGTGACCTTCGCACCGGGTTCGACCTACGCCGTTGAGTTGTCGCCCACCAGCAGCGACCGCATCGTCGCCGGCGGCACCGCCTCCATCAACGGCGCTACCGTGAGCCTGTCGCTGGAAAACAGCCCGACGCTGCTCAGCACCACCGAGGCCAGAAGCCTGCTCGGCCGGCAGTACGACATTCTGCAAGCGGCGGGCGGCATTCAGGGTCGGTTCGGTGCGGTGCTGCCGGATTACCTGTTCATCGGTGGCAGCCTGGCCTACAGCGGTAACGGCATTGGCTTGAACGTCGAGCGCAACGCGACATCGTTCGCCAGCGTCGGCCAGACCCCGAATCAACGCGCTGTGGCTGCCGCCGTGGAAGGCATGGGCGCGGGCAGTTCGGTTTACGAAAGCCTGCTGTTGTCGGCCACCGCCAGTGATGCGCAACAGGCCTTTCAACAGTTGAGCGGTGAAATCTACCCGGCCCTCGGCTCCGTGCTGATCAACGACAGCCGCCAACTGCGCGATGCAATCGGCGAACGCCTGCACGATGCGCAAGCCACGCAAAGCAATGGCTGGATCAAAGCCCTCGGCGCCTGGGGAACAACCGACTCGCGCCACGATACCTCTGGATACAGCACGTCGATTGGAGGCCTGTTGGCAGGTGTCGACGGCGCGGTCGACGAGCAGACCCGCATCGGTCTGGTCACCGGTTACAGCGACAGCTCGCTGAGCATGGGGTCGGGCACGCATTCTTCAGCCAAGGTCGACAGCTATCACCTCGGCGCCTACGCCGGTCACGACATCGGTGCCTGGCGCCTGAGCACCGGCGCGGCCTACAGCTGGCATCGCGCCGATGTGAAACGTGACTTGCAGTACGGCAACGTCAGCGCCAAACAGAAAGCCAAGGTCGATGCCGCCACCACCCAGGTATTCGGCGAGGCGGCCTATCGACTGAACCTGCAACCGCTGGCCCTGGAGCCGTTCGCCAACCTGGCCTACGTGCACCTCGACACCGACGGTTTTACCGAGAAGGGCGACGCCGCCGCGCTGAAAAGCGGCGACGACCAGCGCGACGCAGTGTTGAGCACCCTCGGTGTGCGGGCGATCAAGACCTTCGACCTGCCGTCCGCACAGAAACTGGAAGTGAGCGGACATCTTGGCTGGCAGCACAGCCTGACCGACATCGACTCCGAACAGCATTTGCGTTTTGCCAGCGGTAGCGCGCCGTACACGGTCGAGAGCTCGCCACTGGTGCGCGACGCCGCGCTGGTCGGCGTGCAGGCCAGCCTGGCACTGACCCGCGACGTGCGGATCAACCTCGATTACACCGGACAACTGGCCAGCCGCGAGAAGCAGCACGGCGTGGGCCTGAGCCTGAACTGGCAGTTCTGATTGATCGCAACTGATCGTTCCCACGTCGAGGCGTCGAACCGTCTGCGTGGGAATGCCTCTAGGGACGCGGAGCGTCCAGTGACGCGGAGCGTCACGGGCTGCATTCCCACGCGGGAGCGTGGGAACGATCAGCGGGGAGAGCGTGGAACGATCAGAGATTGAAATAGACGGATTTTTCGCAACATCACTAAGGAAGGTCGCTGGATGAAAAACAACAACACCCCCGCGCAATCGAGTGGAGGCTTTCGCCTGAAAACTCTCAACATCGCGTTGCTCTGCGCGATGACTACGTGGAGCAGCGCACACGCCGCGCCCTACGTGGAAAGCGGTCGGGCAGGGGATCCGGGCAGCTGGCGCAGCGCCGAATTCCAGGCCGACTGGGGCCTGGGTGCCATCGGTGCGGATCACGCCTATGCCGCCGGATACACCGGCAAGGGCGTGAAGCTTGGGATCTTCGACCAGCCGGTCTACGCCGCGCACCCGGAGTTCTCCGGCAGCAACAAGGTCATCACCCTGGTGACCTCGGGGATCCGCGAATACACCGACCCGTACATCCCGGTCAAAGCCGGGGACGCGTTCCGTTATGACGGTTCGCCCTCGGTCGGTTCCGACGGCAAGCTCGGCGCCCACGGCACCCACGTTGGCGGTATCGCCGCCGGCAGCCGTGACGGTGGGCCGATGCACGGTGTGGCGTTCGGCGCGCAGATCATCAGTGCCGACAACGGCGACCCGGGCCCGGAAGACGGCATCGTGCGCGGCAACGACGGCGCGGTGTACAAGGCTGGCTGGGATGCGCTGATCGCCAGCGGTGCGCGGATCATCAACAACAGCTGGGGCATCGGCATCACCGACCGTTTCGACCTCGGCGGCCGTGACCCGGCGTATCCGCACTTCACCGTCAACGACGCTCAAGTGCAGTTCAACGAGATCCGCACACTGCTGGGCACCAAACCCGGCGGCGCCTACGACGGTGCAATCGCCGCCGCACGCAGCGGGATCGTGACGATTTTCGCGGCGGGCAACGACTACAACCTGAACAACCCGGACGCCATCGCCGGTCTCGGTTACTTCGTGCCGGAGATCGCGCCGAACTGGATCACCGTCGCCGCACTGCAAAGGAACCCGGATCAGGCCAGCGCCAATCCGTACATCATGAGTACGTTCTCTTCGCGCTGCGGCTATACCGCCAGTTTCTGCGTCTCGGCACCGGGCACACAGATCTACAGCTCGATCATCGAAGGCACCAACGCCGACAACCTGACCACCGGCTACAAGAACTACAACGGCACCTCGATGGCCGCGCCGCACGTGGCCGGTTCCATGGCGGTGCTGATGGAGCGCTTCCCGTACATGTCCGGCGATCAGGTCGCCAGCGTGTTGCGCACCACGGCCACCGACCTCGGCGCACCGGGCATCGACGCTCTGTATGGCTGGGGCATGATCAACCTGCGCAAGGGCATCGACGGCCCGGCGATGTTCGTCACCGAGCAGGACATCCCCGAAGAGTTCCGCATCCAGGGCGCCTACGGTTCCGGTCAGTTCGTGGCCGATCTGCCGGGCATCGGCGCGATCATCGATGCGGGCAAACCCACCGAGCGCGTGTGCAACGACATCACCTGCGGGCTCGACACCTGGCGCAACAACATCTCCGGCCACGGCGGTCTGACCAAGCAAGGCATCGGCACCCTGGTGCTGACCGGCAACAACACCTACAGCGGCCCGACCCTGGTCAATCAGGGGCGACTGGCAATCAACGGCTCGTTGCAATCGGCGGTCACGGTCAATGACGGCGGCATCCTCGGTGGTAACGGCCGGATCGCCGCGCTGACTGCCAACAGCGGCGGCACCGTGGCGCCGGGCAACTCCATCGGCACCTTGAACGTGGCCGGTGACGTGACCTTCGCGCCAGGTTCGACCTATGCGGTGGAAGTGTCGCCGACCAGCAGCGACCGGATCGTCGCCGGTGGCAAAGCGGTGATCGAAGGCGCGACCGTAACCCTGTCGCTGGAAAACAGCCCGACACTGTTGACCACCGGCGAAGTGAAAAGCCTGCTGGGCACCCAGTTCAACATCTTGCAGGCAGCGGGCGGCATTGAAGGGCAGTTCGGCCAAGTGTTGCCCGACTACGCGTTCCTCGGCGGCACCCTGGCGTACTCGGCAAGCGGTGTGCAACTGGACGTCGGTCGTAACGGCGCCTCGTTCGCCAGTGTCGGCGTGACCCCGAACCAGCGCGCGGTCGGTGCTGCCGCCGAACGCCTCGGCGCCGGCAATGCGTTGTTCGAAACCCTGTTGCTGTCGCCGTCGGCGGCCGCTGCGCAGGATGCCTTCCAGCAACTGTCCGGCGAGATTCATCCGGCCATCGGCACGCTGCTGATCAACGACAGCCGCTACCTGCGCGATGCCGTGGGCGAACGTCTGCGCGAACGCGATCTGTTCGATGCCGGCGCGCCGACCGATGACCGCAGCAACGCCTGGCTCAAAGTGCTGGGCGCCTGGGGCAAAAGCGATGGCGGGTCGAAATACGCCGATTCCACCAGTTCCATTGGCGGCCTGCTAGCCGGTGTCGACGGTTTGATCGCTGAAGATACCCGTCTGGGTTTCGTTACTGGTTATAGCGACAGCTCGTTGAGCATGGGCGAGGGTACACATTCGTCCGCCTCGGTCGATAGCTATCACCTGGGTGCATACCTGGGGCATCAGATCGATGCGGTGCGTCTGACCGCCGGTGCGGCTTACAGCTGGCATCGCATCGACGTCAAACGCGACCTGCAGTTCGGTGGCGTCAGCGGCAAACAGAAAACCAAGCGCGATGCGACCACCGCGCAACTGTTCACCGAAGCGGCCTACGACCTGGGCCTGCAACCGATGAACCTGGAGCCGTTCGCCAATCTGGCCTACGTGCACCTCAACAGCGACAGCTTCACCGAGAAGGGTGATGCCGCCGCACTGAAGGGCGGCGAAGACAACCGCGATGTGGTGTTGTCGACCCTTGGTGTGCGGGCCAAACGCACGTTTGCCCTGTCGGAGAAACACCAGCTGGAACTGGGTGCAAGCCTGGGCTGGCAGCACAACTTGAGCAGCGTGGATTCCGACAGTCACTTGGCCTTCGTCAATGGCAACAGTGCGTTCACCGTGCAAAGTGTGTCGATGGATCGAGATGCAGCGGTGGTCGGCGTACGCGCCGGGCTGGCGCTCAATCGCGATGTCCGGGTCAACCTGGACTACAACGGGCTGATCGGCTCCAACGAAAAGGACCACGGAGTGGGCCTGACGCTGGACTGGCAGTTCTAAGGGGTAGCGGCAGTTCTTTAGAGAACTGCCGTTTTTGAAAGGAAGAGAGAGCACAACATGGGATTGTTCGATTACAAAAATGCCGACGGCAAAGCGCTTTACAGTGATGCCATCGCCCTGACGCTGTATGCCTACACGCCGACCGGGCAGGCCTTGCCCGGCACCGGCTGGAAGCCGATCGGCGCCACGGCGCTGGGCTATCAGGGCAAGGTCGGGGCGCAGGGCACGTTCTTCGGCGAGAAGGACGGCTTCACCAGCGCCGAAGCCGAAGTGCTCGGCAAGTACGACGCCGCGGGCAAACTGATCGGCATCGGCGTGGCCTTCCGGGGCACCGGCGGGCTGGGTTACAGCGACACCTTCGGCGACATGAAAAACAATCTGCTGGCCGCCATCGGCCCGACGGATTACGCCACCCAGTACGCGAAAAATGCGTTCGACAACCTGCTCAAATCGGTGGCGGCTTTCGCTGTCGCCCACGGCATTGCGGCCAAGGACGTGCTGGTCAGCGGCCACAGCCTGGGCGGTCTCGGGGTCAACAGTGTGGCGGAGTTGAGCGCGAGCAACTGGGGTGGTTTCTTCAAGGACGCCAACTACATTTCGTTCGCCTCGCCGACCCAGAGCAGCACCGGCACCAACGTGCTGAACATCGGTTACGAGAACGACCCGGTGTTCCGCGTGCTCGACGGCACCACGTTCAGTACCGCGTCGATGGGCAAGCACGACAAGCCGCACGATTCGACCACCGACAACATCGTCAATTTCAACGACAACTACGCGTCCACCGCGCAGAACCTGGTGCCGTTCAGCATCGCCAATCCGCTGAACTGGTCGGCCCACAGCTCGCTGGGGTATGCCGACGGCCTGAACCGGGTGATCGCGTCGAAGTTCTACGGCCTGACACACAAGGACTCGACGATCATCGTCTCCAACCTTGAGGAAGCGTCGCGGGGCAAGACCTGGGTCGAAGATCTGGGCCGTAGCGGCGAGCCGCACACCGGCAGCACGTTCATCATCGGCACCGACAGCGGCGACTGGCTCAAGGGCGGGGCGGGCAACGACTTCCTCGAAGGGCTGGGCGGCGATGACCGTTTCCGTGACGACGGCGGCTTCAACATCCTGCTCGGTGGCCAGGGCCACAACACCTTCGAGCTGCAAAAACCGCTGCAGAACTTCAGCTTCGCCAACGACGGCGACGGCACGCTGTATGTGCGTGACGCCTACGGCGGCATCAGCATGACCCGCGACATTGGCGCGCTGGTGAGCAAGGAGTCGGGTTCGTGGTGGGGCAGCAAGGAAATCACCTGGACCGTCACCGCCAAAGGCCTGGCCAACGGTGCCGAACTGACCCAGTACAACCATTCGCTCAGCGGCGGCGCCATGGGCGACACCCTCAAAGCCACCGCTGACGGCGACTGGCTGTTCGGCCTGGGCGGCAACGATCACCTGCAAAGCGACAAGGCCCACGTGACCTTCGTCGGCGGCGCCGGCAACGACGTGATGAGCGCGGTGGGTGGCAACAACACCTTCCTGTTCAGCGGCGCGTTCGGCTTCGACGCGATCAATGGCTACCAGGGCAGCGACAAACTGGTGTTCATGGGCGTCGAAGGCGCGGGTCTGGGCTACGACTACAAGCAACACGCGTCGCAGTCCGGAAGCGATACCGTGCTGAAGATTGGCGACTTTGCCGTGACGCTGGTCGGGGTGGGTGTGGCTAACCTGTCGGATTCGAGTTTCGTCTTCGCCTGACAAACGAAAGTTGTACTGAAATGCTCCGGGGCGCCTCGGGAGGGGCGTTCTGGTTGTGAGCTATCTCTGAACAATTCCAACAAAGAGAGAGGCAACAGCAATGGGTGTGTATGACTACAAGAATTTCGGTACGGCGGAATCCAAGGCGCTGTTCAGCGACGCCATGGCCATTACGCTGTATTCCTACCACAACCTCGATAACGGCTTTGCCGTCGGTTATCAGCACAACGGCTTCGGCCTCGGCTTGCCGGCCACGCTGGTGACCGCGCTGATCGGCGGGACGGATTCCCAAGGGGTGATCCCCGGCATTCCGTGGAACCCCGATTCGGAAAAAGCCGCGCTCGATGCGGTGAAAAAAGCCGGCTGGACCCCGATTACCGCCTCGCAACTGGGTTACGAGGGCAAGACCGATGCCCGCGGCACCTTCTTCGGCGAAAAGGCCGGCTACACCAGCGCCCAGGTGGAAATCCTCGGCAAATACGACGCTCAGGGCCATCTGACGGAAATCGGCATCGCCTTTCGCGGCACCAGCGGCCCACGGGAAATCCTGATCGGCGACTCCATCGGTGACGTAATCAACGACTTGCTCGCCGCATTCGGGCCCAAGGATTACGCCAAAAACTACGTCGGCGAAGCTTTCGGCAACCTGATGAACGATGTGGTGGCGTTCGCCAAGGCCAACGGCCTGACCGGCAAAGACGTGCTGGTCAGCGGCCACAGCCTCGGCGGGCTGGCGGTCAACAGCATGGCGGACCTGAGCACCAGCAAATGGGGCGGGTTCTTCCAGGATTCCAACTACATCGCCTATGCCTCCCCAACCCAGAGCAGCACCGACAAGGTGCTCAACGTCGGCTACGAAAACGATCCGGTGTTCCGCGCCCTCGACGGCTCGACCTTCACCGGCGCCTCGCTCGGCGTTCACGACGCGCCGAAGGAATCGGCGACCGACAACATTGTCAGCTTCAACGACCACTACGCCTCGGCGGCGTGGAACGTGCTGCCGTTCTCGATCGTCAACATTCCGACCTGGATCTCGCACCTGCCAACCGCTTATGGCGATGGCATGAACCGGGTGATCGAGTCGAAGTTCTACGACCTGACCAGCAAGGATTCGACGATCATCGTCGCCAACCTGTCGGATCCGGCGCGGGCCAACACCTGGGTGCAGGACCTGAACCGCAACGCCGAAACCCACAAGGGCAGCACCTTCATCATCGGCAGCGACGCCAATGACCTGATCCAGGGCGGCAGCGGCAACGATTATCTGGAGGGCCGCGCCGGCAACGACACGTTCCGCGACGGCGGGGGCTACAACATCCTGCTCGGCGGCTCGGGCAACAACACCCTGGAGTTGCAGAAGTCGGTCAATACCTTCGACTTCGCCAATGACGGTGCCGGCAACCTGTACATCCGCGATGCCAACGGCGGGATCAGCATCACCCGCGACATCGGCAGCATTGTCACCAAGGAGCCGGGCTTCCTCTGGGGCCTGTTCAAGGACGACGTGACCCACAGCGTCACGGCGACCGGCCTGAAGGTCGGCAACAACGTCACCCAGTACGAATCGAGCGTGAAGGGCACCGGCGGCGCCGACACCCTCAAGGCCAAGACCAGCGGTGACTGGCTGTTCGGCCTGGACGGCAACGACCATCTGATCGGCGGGACGGGCAACGACGTCTTCGTCGGCGGCGCCGGCAATGATCTGATGGAATCGGGCGGCGGGGCGGATACGTTCCTGTTCAGCGGCGCGTTCGGCCAGGATCGCGTGGTGGGTTACACCGCCAACGACAAACTGGTGTTCCTCGGCGTGCAGGGCGTATTGCCCAACGACGACTTCCGCGCCCATGCCACGGCGGTGGGCCAGGACACGGTGCTGAAGTTCGGTGCTGACTCGGTGACGCTGGTCGGGGTTGCGTTGAACAGCCTGAGTGCCGACGGGATTGTGATCGCCTGACGGCAAGGGTGGGGAAGGAGCGTACTCCTTCCCCATATCAAAAGTGACTCACCAGCCATTCCCTGACTCCAATCCCTGCACCAACAGGAAATGCGGCCTAAAGCCATGACGGCAACGTTCGTCATGTAAGGGTCGCCAACGAGTACAGGAGATTCACACGTGAAAGGTTTCAAGAGGTTTATCGGTATCGCGGGACTGGCGCTGCTGTCGGCCAATGCCTGGGCCGATCTGCCTCACAGCTCGATTCTGAGCCGCTATGGCGTCACCACCGATGAACTGCCAAAGCCGGCCGAGAGTGATGACGTCAAACCCGTCGAAGAAAAAAGCCGCTTTCATATTCAGCCCGAACAACCGTTCGTGACCGTTCGCATCGGCGAAGACAAAACGCCGGAGATGACCGGCAATCTGAGTATCGACCGCATGGCGCAGCAGGAGCGTCAGCGTTGCCAGCGCTTGCAGGAAGAACTGGTTCGCCGGGGCGAGCGGCCCTTCAGCTGCGACGACTCCCTCCCGGGCATGGCATTGCCCCGCTGATAAATGCAAAAAAGGCTGCGTTCCAACAGGATCGCAGCCTTTTTTGATGGGGTAACCGTCAGTCTTCTTTGCGCACGGTGGCCACTTCGTCGGCACGCACGCGGATCTTGGCGCCGGAAATATCCTTGAACTCGTAGAAGCCGTCCTCGTTTTTGGTATCGGGCATGTCTTCGGTCAGGTACTGGGTGCCGTTCTGCAGGGTGACCACCGTCGGGGTCGAGCAACCGGCCAGCGTCAGCAGGGCCGCAACAGCCAACGGGATCCCGAGAGTCTTGATTTTCATAAGCAGCGTTCCTGTTCATTTCGACCATTGTCGGCCTCTAACGCGGTTGGTGCCATTACGCCGGTAAAAGTTCGATGGCCACCTGAAAAAATCCGCAATGAAGGTGCCACTGATCTTTTTCCGTTTGCGCCCGCCGGGGCAGGCTGGTATCTGTACGCATAACCAGTACTCGCTTGCCATGGCCCCGAAATCACCGTGACTGCCAATCCCCTCGACGACCCGTTCTATTACCTCAACAACTTTCGCCAGGTGCTTGATTGGCTTGAGCTTCGTTACGCCGATGCCATGAGCGAAGCGGAGCACGCCTTCATCCGCGATTTCAAGGCACTGCCGCGAGGATCCCAGGGATTACTGGTGCGGATGGTGATGCGCAAGGGCGTGCATTTTCGTGCCGGCAAGCTGAATTATCCGGAAATCGGCGACATCGCCGAGGCGGTGCAACCGCTGCTGGAGCACGGCTGGCTCGATGAACAGGCGCCGTTGTCGATGGCGGATCTGTTCGAGGTGTTGCTCAAGGCCGAGATCCTGCAAGCCTTCGGCCCGGCCATCGATCAGCCTAAAGGCAAGAAAGTCGACTGGCTGCCGTTGTTGCACGAACAATTCCCCGAGCCCCGCAGTTTTCAGCAATGGTGCCCAACGCTGGCGGATCGGCTGTTCAGCCTGACGCTGATGGACCTGTGCGACCGTTTTCGCCTGATGTTCTTCGGCAACCTCTATCAGGACTGGTCGGAGTTCGTGCTCGCCGACCTCGGCATCTTCACTTATGAAAAAGTCGAATTCAGCGCCGATTCCCGAGGCTTGCGCAGCCGTGCCGACGTCGATGCCTGCCTGTTTCTGCACGACTGCCAGCTGTATTTCGAAGCCGGCGAGCCGCTGGAGCCGATCGTCGAACAGATCGCGGCGCTGCATTTCGACAACCCGTGGCTGCAACGCCGGCGCGGCAAGCTGTTGTTCCAGATCGGCCAATACTGCGAGCGCCTCGGCGAATTCGCCCTGGCACTGAAGATCTATCGCGACTGCGCCTATCCCGGCGCGCGATTGCGGATGATCCGTGTGCTGGAGCGCAGCACCGAATATGCGTTGGCTCTGGAACTGGCGGTCATTGCCGAGCATGCGCCGGAAACCGCCACCGAACAGCAGGGCCTGCAACGGGTGTTACCGCGCTTGCGGCGCAAGCTCGGCGGGCCACCGATCAAACGCACGGCGCCGGGCCTGGTGGAGCGACTGGATCTGCACCTGCCGCGTCTCGATCCGGCGTTGTCGGTGGAATATCACGTTCAGGCGCACCTGCACGAAGAAACAGGCCCGGTGCATTACGTGGAAAACAGCCTGATCAATTCATTGTTCGGCCTGCTGTGCTGGCCGGCGATCTTCGCGCCGCTGCCGGGCGCGTTCTTTCACCCGTTCCAGCGCGGGCCGGTGGATCTGCCCAATGAAGACTTTCAGCCCCGACGCGCCGAGCTGTTTCAGGCCTGCCTGGCCGAACTCGACGATGGCCGCTATGCCGACACCATCCGCACGCGGTTCGCCGCCAAATGGGGCGTGCAGTCGCCGTTCGTGTTCTGGGGCGCACTCAATGAAGAACTGCTGGAGCAGGCCTTGGCCTGTCTGCCGGCCGAACATCTCAAGCACTGGTTCAGCCGTCTGCTGCTGGACATCAAGGCCAATCGTGCCGGCATGCCCGACCTGATCCAGTTCTGGCCGCAGCACAAGACCTACCGGATGATCGAAGTCAAAGGCCCCGGCGATCGTTTGCAGGACAACCAGTTGCGCTGGCTGGAGTTCTGCCACACGCACCGCATGCCCGTCGCCGTGTGTTACGTGCAATGGGCGGAGCAGGGCGCTTGAGCTACAGCATCGCGGTGCGGGCGTTGTGCGAGTTCACCGCGAAAACCGGTGACCTCGACTTGCGCTTCACCCCGTCACCGACCGCGCTGGAGGGGATTGCCGGGCATCGCACCGTGGCGTCCCGGCGCAACGACGCCTACCAGAGCGAAGTGGCGCTGGAGGGCGCATTCGGGCCGTTGAAGGTCAGGGGCAGGGCGGACGGCTACGACCCGACGCAGAACTGCCTGGAAGAAGTCAAAACCTACCGCGGCGACCTGAGCAAGCAACCGGCCAATCACCGTTCGCTGCATTGGGCCCAGGCGAAAATCTACGGCTGGTTGATGTGCTGTCGTTTGCAGCTTGAGCAGATCAATCTGGCGCTGGTGTACTTCGACATCGTCACGGAAAAGGAAACCTGTCTGGTCGAGGCGTTCAGCGCCGAAGCGCTGCAGCAGTTCTTCGAACAACAGTGCGGTTTGTTCCTGGCGTGGGCCGAACAGGAAATGGCCCACCGCGACGCGCGCAACCGGGCGGCGCAGCAGCTGGGTTTTCCCCATGCCGCGTTTCGCCCCGGCCAGCGCCACCTCGCCGAATCGGTGTTCAAGGCCGTCAGCACCGGCCGCTGCCTGATGGCCCAGGCCCCAACCGGGATCGGCAAGACCCTCGGCACCCTGTTTCCGATGCTCAAGGCGTTGGCGCCGCAGCAACTGGACAAGGTCTACTTCCTCACCGCCAAGACACCCGGACGCAAACTGGCGCTGGATGCGGCGCAAGTGCTGTTCGATCACAGCGAAACCTTGCCGCTGCGGGTGCTGGAAATGGTCGCCCGGGACAAGGCCTGCGAACACCCGGACAAGGCCTGCCACGGCGAATCCTGCCCGTTGGCCCAAGGCTTTTACGACCGCTTGCCCGCTGCCCGTGAGGCTGCCAGCCAATTGCGGCTGCTGGATCAGGCTGCGCTGCGAGACGTCGCGGCGCAGCACGCGGTGTGCCCGTATTACCTGAGCCAGGAAATGGCCCGCTGGGCCGACGTGGTGGTGGCGGACTACAACTATTACTTCGATTTCAGCGCGCTGCTGTTCGGTCTGGCCCAGTTCAATCAATGGAACGTTGCGGTGCTGGTGGACGAGTCGCATAACCTGGTCGAGCGCGGGCGGCAGATGTACAGCGCCACCCTCGATCAGGCGACACTGGGCAGCGTGCGCAAAACCGCGCCCGAGGCCTTGAAGAAGTCGTTGCAACGGGTCAACCGCGAATGGAACGCCCTGCACAATGACCAGTTGGCGCCGTATCAGGCCTACGACAAGGCGCCGGAAAAACTCTTGCAGGCGCTCTCTTCCTGCACGGCGAGCATCGGCGACTACCTCAACGATCACCCTCAAGGGCTCGACAGCGCGTTGCAGAACTTCTATTTCGAAATGCTGCAGTTCGGCCGGGTGGCGGAACTGTTCGACGCGCATTACCTGTTCGACATCAGCAAGCGCGACCTCGAGCGCAAACGCCCGCTGTCCCAACTGTGCCTGCGCAACGTGGTGCCGGCGGCGTTCATCGGCCCGCGCCTGACAGCGGCGCGCAGCAGCGTGCTGTTTTCCGCAACCCTCAGCCCGCGCCACTATTACGCGGATTTGCTTGGCACGCCGGCCGACACGGTCTGGATCGATGTCGAGTCGCCGTTCAGCGCCGAGCAATTGCAGGTGCAGATCGTCAGCCGGATTTCCACGCGTTTCACGCACCGTCAGGCATCGCTGGAGCCGATTGTCGAGCTGATCGCCCGCCAGTTCAGCGAACGTCCGGGCAACTATCTCGCGTTCTTCAGCAGTTTCGACTACCTGCAACAGGTTGCGCAGCTGCTGGCCGAGCGACACCCGCACATCACCCGCTGGCAGCAATCCCGGGGCATGACCGAAGGAGCGCGTCAGGACTTTCTCGATCAATTCACCGCCGACAGCCAGGGCGTCGGTTTTGCCGTGCTCGGCGGCGCGTTCGGCGAAGGCATCGACCTGCCCGGCGCACGCCTGATCGGCGCGTTCATCGCCACTCTCGGGCTGGCCCAGCTCAACCCGGTCAATGAACAGATGAAGCGGCGCATGGCGGCAATCTTCGGCGCCGGCTACGACTACACCTACCTGTTCCCCGGCGTGCAGAAAGTGGTACAGGCCGCCGGGCGGGTGATCCGCACCCAGCAGGATCGCGGCGTGGTGATGCTGATCGATGATCGCTTTGCCGAAAGTCGCGTCCGCCAGTTGCTGCCACGCTGGTGGCACCTTGATCTCGCAGAAGCACCTTTCCAATCCGCTGGTTTGACGCATACTCCAGTGATTGAAAACCTGCTTTGAGCCAAGCCTGATGAGCGAGAACAAGAAGTCCGCTGCGATCGAAGAGATGCGCTTTCGTTTGCTGATCGATGCGGTGGTCGATTATGCGATCTACATGATCGATCCCGAGGGCATCATCACCAGCTGGAACTCCGGCGCCAAACGTTTCAAGGGATACGAAGAAGCCGAAATTCTCGGCGAACACTTTTCCCGGTTCTACACCGATGAGGACCGTGCCAACGGTTTACCGCAACGGGCGCTGGACACGGCGATCCGCGAGGGCCGGTTCGAGGGTGAAGGCTGGCGGGTACGCAAGGACGGCACGCATTTCTGGTGCCACGTGGTGATCGATCCGATTTTCAGCCCGAGCGGGCAACTGCTCGGGTTCGCCAAGATCACCCGCGACCTGACCGACCGCAAGATGGCCGAAGAAACCCTCAAACAGAGCGAACAGCAGTTTCGCCTGCTGGTGCAGGGCGTCACCGACTATGCGATCTACATGCTCAGCCCCGAAGGCCGGGTGACCAACTGGAACCCCGGCGCGCAGCGGATCAAGGGTTACAAGCCGGATGAGGTCATCGGCAAGCATTTCTCGATGTTCTACACCCCGGAAGACCGTGAGGCCGGTGAACCCCAGCGAGCCCTGGAAACCGCGGTGCGCGAGGGCCGCTTCGAGAACAAGAGCTGGCGCCTGCGCAAGGACGGCACGCGGTTTCTGGCCCATGTGGTGGTCGATGCGATTCGCGGCGACACCGGCACCTTGCTCGGTTTTGCCAAGATTACCCGCGACGTGACCGAGGCTACCCAGGCGCAACAGGCCCTGGAGAAAACCCGAGAAGCGCTGTTCCAGGCGCAGAAAATGCAGGCCATCGGCCAACTCAGCGGCGGTATCGCCCATGACTTCAACAATCTGCTGACGGTGATCCTCGGCAACCTGGAAATCGTGCGCAAACGCCTGGGCGACGACCCGAAAGTCAGCCGTCTGCTGGAAAACGCTACCCAGGGCGCACTGCGCGGCGTGTCGCTGACCCAACGCATGCTGGCCTTCGCCCGGCGTCAGGAACTCAAGACCGAACCGATCGAAATTCCGAAACTGGTGCAGGGCATCACCGGGCTGTTGCGCAGCTCACTGGGGCCGGGGATCCGCATCGAAACACAGTTTCCCGAAGACCTGCAAGCGGTGCTGGCCGACAGCAACCAGCTCGAACTGGCGGTGCTCAACCTGGCGACCAACGCCCGCGACGCCATGCCCGAGGGCGGCAGCGTCACCATCAGCGCTGAATCTGAAGGGGTGCTTGAACAGCGCGATTCGACGATGGCGGCAGGGCGCTACGTTTGCCTGAGGGTGACCGATACCGGTGAGGGCATGGACGCTGAAACGCTGGCGTCGGCGACCGATCCGTTTTTTACAACCAAAGGCTTGGGCAAGGGCACAGGTCTGGGGTTGTCGATGGTCCATGGCTTCATCGAGCAACTGGGTGGCCGCTTCATTCTGAAAAGTACCAAAGGGCAGGGCACCACCGCTGAACTGTGGTTGCCGGTGGCCGTCGACGGCGTTGTCGCCAAACCGCTTGGCCCGATGGTGTCCACCGATACAGTGCCGCGCCTCAGCGTGCTGGTGGTGGACGACGACAGCCTGGTGCGCACCAGCACGGTCCTGCTGCTGGAAGACCTCGGCCATCGGGTGATCAGCGCCAGTTCCGGCGCCAAGGCATTGGAGTTGTTCGATCAGGGCGAGGTCATCGATCTGATGATCACCGACATGGCCATGCCGCAGATGAGCGGTGCGCAACTGGCTCACGCCGTGCGCCTGCTCAAGCCGGACCTGCCGAT
The DNA here is from genome assembly GCF_028657055.1 of Pseudomonas aphyarum. NCBI lineage: Bacteria > Pseudomonadati > Pseudomonadota > Gammaproteobacteria > Pseudomonadales > Pseudomonadaceae > Pseudomonas > Pseudomonas aphyarum. Next base: position 250,987 of record NZ_JAMDGS010000010.1, on the reverse strand, counting down.
CATCCTCGCCACCGGTTATGCCGAGCGCCTCGAAGGTTTTGCAGCGGGCTTGCCGAGACTGTCGAAACCGTTCAATCAGCTGAATCTGGTGGAGATCATCGCCCAGTCGATGAAGTGAACCGGGGCACAATCGGTCTGAACTTGTCCGGAGCGCGGCGCCTCCAAACGCTTTGTTTCGGAGCGTTCCACCGTGCCACGCATATTGACCCAACCGACCGCCGAAGAAACCCTGAACGAACATAACGCCAAAATGTTCGGTTCACCCAAAGAGCGGCTGGATTTCTACCGACGGGAAATCCAGTACGAAACCAGCATCCTGGCCAACCGAACCGACGCCTACCTGGCGGCGCAATCGTTTCTGGTGATTGCCTTCGCGTCCTGCATGGCCAACCTCAACCCCGAGTGGGGCAAGTTGTTCACCCTGGTGGTGCCACCGTTCCTGGCCTTGCTCGGCCTGCTCAGTTCGCTCAATGCCTGGCCGGGGATTCGTGCCGCCTACGACATCATCGATCATTGGCATTTCAAGCAGAGTGAATTGCTGCGCAGCGAACCCCTGATGGGCCTGGCTTATGACGAATCGCCGCTGTTCAGCGAAATGGAGTCGAGCCACAAGGGGTATCGCAAGTCACTGCTGTTTTCCATTCGTACGCCGTGGATCTTTGCCACGTTCTGGATGTTGCTGGGCAGTTATGCCTTCTACATTCAGGTGACCAACCCGGGAAGCTGAAGCACCACCGCGCTCTTCGGGTTTGCCCGGTTTTTGACGCCGCTCGTAGCGGGCCAGAATCGGCTGGGTGCTGACGCCGTGCAGCAGAATGCTCAGCGCCACCACCGACAGGGTCAGGTCGGTACACAACATGCCCACGCTGTCGCCCAGCCCATGGTTCAGCGCATAGAAGAGGTAGAACAGACTGCCGATGCCACGAATGCCGAACCAGCCGATCAATAACCGTTGGCGCCCAGCCAGCAGCGATCCCCACGGCATCAACCCCACGCAGACCGGGCGGATGACACAGAACAGCACGCCGCCGACCAGCAGCGCCCGCCAGTCCCAGTGACTGACCAGCACCACGCCCAGCAGCGTGACCAGAAACACCTCCATCGCCCGCTCAACCAGACTGCCGAAGGCGAGCATATCGCCCATCATGATCCCGGCGGCCACCTGGCTGTCTTCCAGTCGTTCGGTATCGCCGTGCACCGCGTGCTGCGGCTCGACGTTCTGATGACCGACCACCGGTTGCACCAGATGCTCGGCGGGCGGTTGGTGGGCGCCGGTGGATTTGACTTCCTCCTGCCGCAACCCCAGGCCGGCGGCGAATACCGACAGAAACCCGTAGCCACCAATGGATTCAGCCACCACATAGGCCAGCGCGATCAACGCCAACGCCAGATAGTCGTTGGGGCTGAGGGTGCTGTCATCGTTGCGGATGCGCAGTGACAAGGTCAGACGGCCGATGCCGCGGCCCATCCAGTAACCGCAAAGCAACCCGGCGGGCACGGCCCAGAGCAGGCTGCGCAACACCCAGTCGGGCCATTCAGCGGCAAAACCTTCACCGTTAAGCAGTAACAGGCCGAGGATCACGAAGGGAAAGGCAATCCCGTCATTCAGTCCGGCCTCACCGGACAGGCCGAATCGCACGCTGTCGACGTCCCGCGCATCGTTGACCTGCACCAGCGCCGCGAGCACCGGGTCGGTCGGGGCGAGGATCGAGCCGATCAGCAACGAAGGCCCCCACGGCATGTGCAGGCCGAAGTGCAACAGCAGGCACACGCCGGTGATGGTCAGCACCATCACCGGGCCCGCCAGGCCGAATGCGATCCGCCAGCGCTTGTCGCGCAACGGCAAACGCAGCTTCAAACCGCAGACGAACAGGGAAAACAGCACCGCGACCTCGGTCAGGTGCTCCATCCACTTGGAGGCTTTATCCAGCGGCAACTCCAGCAGATCGAGCCCGACCGGGCCGATGCCGATACCCAGCAGCAGACACACCGCCGACGTTGTCACCGGCATCCAGCGCAGGTACGACGACGTCAGGGCTAGGGTCAGCAGCACGGCGCCGAGAACTGCCACCCAGATGATAAATGTCATGGTTGCCGGCCCGTCCTCACCCTCGCGACCCGTTTGGGGGCCTTGAATGTATTGAGACGCGTCCGGTGCGCCGGTTCACTTTTTCCTGCGGCCACTGTCTGGAACAGCCTCCGCATTCAGATCACGGCAGCGTCAGGCCTTGCGTTCGGCCAGGCTGCGCGCCATCCGCGCAATCCCTTCTTCGAGCATCGAACGCGGGCAGCCGAAGTTCAGGCGCACGAACTGCTGGCTTTGATCGCCAAAATCCAGGCCCGGGCTGAGGCCGACGCGGGCGTGGTCCAGGAAGAATTTCTGCGGATCGTCCAGATCCAGCGCCGAGCAGTCGAGCCAGGCCAGGTACGTGCCTTGCGGGACATTGATGGTCACGCCGGGCAAGCGGTTGCGCACGGCGTCCACCAGCCAGTCACGGTTGGCTTGCAGGTAGTGTTTCAGCGCTTCAAGCCATGGGCCGGCCTCGCTGTAGGCCACGCGGGTGGCTTCCATGCCCAATGGGTTGACGCTGTCGACCATGCCGCAACGGGCGTGGTTGACGCGCTCGCGCAGGGCGGCGTCCTGGATGATCATGAACGAGGTCTTGAGACCGGCGATGTTGTAGGCCTTGCTCGCTGACATCAGGGTGATGGTGCGGCGGGCGATTTCCGGGCTCAGGGACGCGGTCGGAATGTGGACGCGGCCGTCGTAGCACAGCTCGGCGTGGATCTCGTCGGAGATGATCCAGGCGTCCTGCGCCACGCAGATGTCCGCCACCGCTTGCAGTTCTTCACGGCCAAAGACCTTGCCGATCGGGTTGTGCGGGTTGCTCAGGAGCAGGGCGCCGCCACCGGTCAGGGATTCACGCAGTGCGTCCAGCGGGGTGGCGTAGCTGCCGTCGGCCTGGGCATTGAATTCCAGTTCGATCTTGTTCAGGTCCCAATGGCCCGGCGCATGGCGCAGCGGCGGGTAGTTCGGGGTTTGCACCACGACGTTCTGCTGCGGTTGCACCAGAGCCTTGAGCGCCATGTTGAAACCCGATTCCACCCCCGGCAGGAAGATCAGCTCTTGCGGTTTGACCCGCCAGGCGAACTTGTTCCAGAGGTCGGCGACGATCGCCTCGCGCAGGTTGTCCTGGGCCACGCTGTAGCCAACCAATGGGTGCAGCAGGCGTCGTTGCAGCGCCTCGATAACCACCGGCGGCGCGGCGAAATCCATGTCAGCGACCCACATCGGCAACACGTCGGCCGGATAGCGGCTCCACTTGGTGCTGCCGGTGTCGTGGCGGTCGAATACCTGATCAAAATCGAAAGTCATGCGCGGTCTCTGAAGGCGGAGATGGGTCGTGCCGGCGATGATAAACCCCAAGTACTGCGGGAGCCACATTACCTGTGGGAGCTGGCTTGCCAGCGATGGCGGTGGGTCAGTCAATATTCATGTCGGATGTGCCGACGTCATCGCTGGCAAGCCAGCTCCCACAAGTATTCATATATTTGCCCGACGGTCGGTTTTCACACAAGCGGCGGAGGCGTTGTCTACAGTGAAAAGATCGGCATTCGTTTGCCGCAACCGTGATTGTCCAGAACAAACCCGGCTCAAGTACCGGGTTCCACCTGATCAGGAGTGCACGATGGATCTCAGCCGTCGTCAGTTCTTCAAGGTCGCCGGTATCGGCCTTGCAGGCTCTAGCCTGGGCGCGTTGGGCATGGCCCCGACGCTGGCCTTCGCCGAGCAGGTGCGCCACTTCAAGCTTGCCCACACCCATGAAACCCGCAACACCTGCCCGTATTGCTCGGTCGGTTGCGGCTTGATCATGTACAGCCAAGGCGATGCCGCGAAGAACGTTGCGCAAAACATCATCCATATCGAGGGCGACGCCGACCACCCGGTCAACCGCGGCACCCTGTGCCCGAAAGGCGCCGGTCTGCTGGACTTCATTCACAGCCCCGGCCGCTTGCAGTACCCGCAGGTGCGCAAGCCCGGCAGCAGCGAATGGACCCGGATCACCTGGGACGAAGCCCTCGACCGCGTCGCCGACCTGATGAAGGCCGACCGCGACGCCAATTTCGTCGAGCAGAACGCCCAGGGCCAGACAGTCAATCGCTGGCTGACCACCGGATTCCTCGCAGCTTCGGCAGCGTCCAACGAAGCGGGCTACATCACCCACAAGGTGGTTCGCAGTCTCGGCATGCTGGGGTTCGATAACCAGGCGCGTGTCTGACACGGCCCGACGGTGGCAAGTCTTGCCCCGACGTACGGCCGTGGAGCCATGACCAACACCTGGACCGATATCGCCAACGCGAATCTGATCCTGGTGATGGGTGGCAACGCAGCAGAAGCCCATCCTTGCGGCTTCAAATGGGTGACCGAAGCCAAGGCGCACAATGCCGCACGGCTGATCGTGGTCGATCCGAGGTTTACCCGGACCGCGTCCGTGGCCGATTACTACGCGCCGATCCGCACCGGCAGCGACATCGCGTTCATGGGCGGGCTGATCAATTACCTGCTGACCGAGGACAAGATCCAGCACGAATACGTGCGCAACTACACCGACGTGTCGTTCATCGTCAAAGCCGGGTTCGGCTTCGAGGACGGACTGTTCACCGGTTACGACGCGGCCAAACGCAGCTACACCGACAAATCCACCTGGGGTTACGAACTGGGGGATGACGGCTTCGTCAAAGTCGACCCGACCCTGCAGGACCCGCGCTGCGTCTATCAACTGATGAAGCAGCATTACAGCCGCTACAACATCGACCTGGCGAGCCAGATCTGCGGGATGCCGGTCGATGCGATGCAGAAAATCTGGGAGGAAATCGCCACTTGCTCGACCCCGGGCAAGACCATGACCATTCTCTACGCGCTGGGCTGGACCCAGCACTCGATCGGCTCGCAGATCATCCGCAGCGCGGCGATGGTGCAACTGTTGCTCGGCAACGTCGGCATGCCCGGCGGCGGGGTCAATGCCTTGCGCGGGCACTCCAACATTCAGGGCCTGACCGACCTCGGCCTGCTGTCCAACGCGCTGCCGGGTTACCTGACCCTGCCGACCGACGCCGAGCAGGATTACGCGGCCTACATCCATAAACGCACGCAAGTACCACTGCGGCCGGGGCAATTGTCTTACTGGCAGAACTACAGCAAGTTCCACGTCAGCCTGATGAAAGCCTGGTACGGCGCCAATGCCACCGCCGAAAACCAGTGGGCCTACAGCTATCTGCCGAAACTCGACATCCCCAACTACGACATCCTCAAGGTGTTCGACCTGATGGGGCAGGGCAAGGTCAACGGCTACATGTGCCAGGGCTTCAACCCTATTGCCGCGTTGCCGGACAAGAATCGGGTGATGGCGGCGCTGGCCAAACTCAAATGGCTGGTTGTGATGGACCCGCTGGCCACCGAAACCTCGCAGTTCTGGGAACACGTCGGGCCGTTCAACGATGTGAAGAGCGCCGACATCCAGACCGAAGTGATCCGCCTGCCGACCACCTGTTTTGCCGAAGAGGACGGCTCGCTGGTCAACAGCAGCCGCTGGCTGCAATGGCACTGGAAAGGGGCCGACGGCCCCGGCGAGGCGCGCACTGACGTGCAGATCATGAGTGCGTTGTTCCTGCGCCTGCGTGAGCGTTATCAGGCCGAGGGCGGAAAATTCGCAGAACCGCTGTTGAAACTGTCGTGGCCGTACAAGATCGCCGAAGAACCCTCGCCTGAAGAGATCGCCAAAGAGGTCAACGGCTACGCCACTACTGACTTCACCGACGCTACGGGCGCGGCGATCAAGGGCAATTCGCAACTGGCAGGGTTCGCCCAGCTCAAGGATGACGGCAGCACTGCGTCCGGCTGCTGGATTTTCTGCGGCAGCTGGACCGAAGCCGGCAACCAGATGGCCCGCCGCGACAACAACGACCCTTACGGCATGCATCAGCACCAGGGCTGGGCCTGGGCCTGGCCGGCCAACCGACGGATTCTGTACAACCGTGCTTCTGCGGACGTCGCCGGCAAGCCGTGGGATCCGAAAAAACGCCTGGTCTGGTGGAACGGCAAGACGTGGGGCGGCACCGACGTGCCGGACTACAAGGCCGACGTGCCGCCGGAAGCCGGGATGAACCCGTTCATCATGAACCCCGAAGGCGTGGCGCGGTTCTTCGCCGTCGACAAGATGAACGAAGGGCCATTCCCCGAGCACTACGAGCCGTTCGAAACGCCGATCGGCATCAACCCGCTGCACCCGGACAACAAGAAAGCCACCAGCAACCCGGCGGCGCGGATCTTCGATTCGGTATGGGACAGCCTCGGCGTGGCCAAGGATTACCCGTACGCCGCCACCAGCTACCGGCTGACCGAGCATTTCCACTTCTGGAGCAAGCACTGCAAGTTGAACGCGATTGCCCAACCCGAGCAGTTCGTGGAAATCGGCGAAGTGCTGGCCAAGGAGAAGGGCATCGCTGCCGGCGACCGGGTGCGGGTCAGCTGCAAGCGCGGGTTCATTGAAGCGGTGGCGGTGGTGACCAAAAGGATCCGGCCGTTGCAGGTCAACAACCAGGTGGTGCACCAGATCGGCATCCCGCTGCACTGGGGTTTCACCGGCCTGACGCGTCACGGTTACCTGACCAACACCCTGGTGCCGTTCCTCGGCGATGGCAATACACAGACCCCGGAATCCAAGTCATTCCTGGTCAACGTGGAGAAACTATAAATGGCCAGCCAAGACATCATTGCCCGCTCGGCCACCACCACGCCGGCACCTTCGATACGCGGTCAGGAACAGGTGGCCAAGCTGATCGACACCACCAAATGCATCGGTTGCAAGGCGTGCCAGGTCGCGTGCTCGGAATGGAACGAGCTGCGCGACGAGGTCGGCCACAACCACGGCACCTACGACAATCCGCAGGACCTTAGCGCTGATTCATGGACGCTGATGCGCTTCACCGAGCACGAAACCGACGCCGGCAACCTCGAATGGCTGATCCGCAAGGACGGCTGCATGCACTGCGCCGAGCCCGGTTGCCTGGCGGCGTGCCCCAGCCCCGGCGCGATCATCAAGCACGCCAACGGTATCGTCGATTTCGATCAGGACCACTGCATCGGTTGTGGTTACTGCATCACTGGCTGCCCGTTCAACATCCCGCGCATTTCGCAGAAGGACCACAAGGCCTACAAATGCACCCTGTGTTCGGACCGGGTGGCGGTAGGGCTGGAACCGGCCTGCGTGAAAACCTGCCCGACCGGTGCCATCGTGTTCGGCACCAAGGACGACATGAAGACCCACGCCGCCGAGCGCATCGTCGACCTGAAAAGCCGTGGTTTCGACAATGCAGGCCTGTATGACCCGGCAGGCGTCGGCGGCACCCACGTCATGTACGTGCTGCATCACGCGGACACCCCGTCGATATACGCCGGACTGCCCAACGATCCGGCCATCAGTCCGTTGGTAGGCCTGTGGAAAGGCATCAGCAAACCGCTGGCGCTGCTGGCCATGGGCGCGGCGGTGCTGGCCGGGTTCTTCCATTACGTGCGGATCGGCCCGAACCGGGTGGAGGAAGATGAACATCCCGAACCGCCCGACACCTCGGTGCACGTCGTCGATCCGGCGGTGCACACCTTCGACCCACGCGGGGAGGGCCGGCCATGAGCAACAAGACGATCCTGCGCTACACCGCCAACCAGCGCACCAACCACTGGCTGGTGGCGATTCTGTTCTTCATGGCCGGGCTGTCGGGGCTGGCATTGTTTCATCCGTCGATGTTCTGGCTGACCAATCTGTTCGGCGGCGGGCCGTGGACGCGGATCCTGCACCCGTTCATGGGCGTGCTGATGTTCGTGTTCTTCCTTGGCCTGGTGTTTCGCTTCTGGCGCTCGAACTTCTTCATCGACAACGACTGGAAGTGGCTGCGGCGCATTGACCGGGTGCTGGTCAACGACGAGGAAACCGTGCCGGCGGTGGGCAAATACAACGCCGGGCAAAAGCTGCTGTTCTGGACTTTACTGCTGTGCATGCTCGGATTGCTGTTCACGGGACTGGTGATCTGGCGCGCGTATTTCAGCCATTACTTCGGCATCACCACGATCCGCTGGGCGATGTTGCTGCACGCACTGGCGGGGTTTGTGCTGATCCTGAGCATCATCGTGCACATCTACGCCGGAATCTGGATCAAGGGCTCGGTGGACGCGATGATGCACGGCTGGGTCAGTCGCGCCTGGGCCAGGAAACACCATGCACTCTGGTATCGCGAGGTGGAGAGCAAAGATCCGCCAGAGCGACCGGTCACGAAAAAGGGCTGACAGTTGCCAACCATCCTTGAACCCGGAGAAATCGAAGCGGCGGCCAGTTCACCGCCGTTTCTGCACCTGCCGCCGCACAACCTGTTCATGCTGCGGGCCCAGCGTCTAGAACGTTTGGCCGAAGGGCATCCGCTGGTCGATTACCTGCATTTGATCGCCGGGTTGTGCCGTGTCCAGCAACAGATCTTCGACGAGCCGCCCTCGACCGCGCCGCTCGATGAACAGCGGCTGGAAGTCTGCCGGCAACACGGCATGCCGCCGTTCGCCGCCGACACCCTGATTCGCGAGGACACCTGGCAGCTGTATCTCGAAGCCTTGCTCCAGCGTTATATCGCCCCCGAGCAACCCGCGGTGGTCGAGGCCGTGACCACGCTGCGCATCGCCAGCCCCGGTCAGCTACGGGCGTGGGCCGTGGCGCTGGTCAGCGGCCAGTATTCGCTGGTGCCGGCGGCGCTGGTGCCGTTTCTCGGGGCGGCGCTGCAAGCGGCGTGGAGTCACTGGCTGCTCAGTGCGCCAAACCTGCAACTGTCGCCCGGCGACAGCCTCAGCCAGTGCCCGGCCTGTGGCTCGCCGGCCATGGCCGGGGTGATCCGCCATCGCGGCAAGCACAACGGCCTGCGTTATCTGGTGTGTTCGCTGTGCGCCTGCGAATGGCATGTGGTGCGGGTCAAGTGCGTGTATTGCGAGCAGAGCAAAGGGCTTGAATACCTGAGCCTTGAGGATGACCGCCATGCCGCCAATCAGGCGCCGCTGCGCGCCGAAGTCTGTCCGGGCTGCAATAGCTACCTGAAGTTGTTGTATCTGGAGAACGACGGGGAGGGCGAGGCGCTGTCGGCGGATCTGGGCAGTCTGCTGCTCGACATGCGCCTGGCTCAGGACGGTTTTCAGCGTCTGGCGCCGAATCTGTTGCTGGCGCCCGGCGACGAATAAGCCTCAGCGATGGGGCAATTCAACCCGCGCGCGCAAGCCGCCGCTGCGGCGATTGCGCAAACTCAGTTCGCCACCCTGTTCCCGAATGATCCCCCGGGCCGCCGAAAGACCGAGCCCGACACCGCCGGTGTCACGGTTGCGCGAGGTCTCGAGACGGAAGAACGGGTCGAACACCCGCTCCAGCGCGTCCTCGGGAATTCCCGGCCCCTCGTCAATGACCTCGATGCGAATCGACGTGTCATCGCTGCTCAGCACCACGCTGGGGCGCTGTCCGTATTTCACCGCGTTATCCAGCAGATTGACGATGACCCGTTTGATGCCCAGCGGCCGGCCGTCATACACCACATGTGCCGGACCGATGAAACCGATGTCGATGTGCTGATCGCGGTAGTCATCGACGATGGTTTGCAGCAACTCCGACAGATCGAACGCGGTGGATTGCTCCAGGTGGGTGTCTTCCCGGAAGAACGCCAGGGCGGCGTTGATCATCGACTGCATTTCCTCGATGTCGCGGATCAGCTTGCCCTGATGGTCGAGGTCTTCCATGAACTCGCTGCGCAGGCGCATCCGGGTCAGCGGGGCGCGCAAATCGTGGGAGATGGCAGCGAGCATGTGGGTGCGTTCGCCGATGAAATGCTGGATCTGCGCTTGCATCGTATTGAACGCGACGATGGCCTGACGGATTTCGTGCGGGCCTTCGAGGTGGATTGGCGGCGCTTTCAGATCTCCGCCAAAACGCCGCGCGGCATGGGCAAAACGCTGTAATGGCTGGGCCAATTGGCGTGTGGCGAGCCAGGCGACCAGCAACGTGGCAACCAGACCCAGGGCAACGATCACGGCAATCCGCACGTTCAGGCTCAGGCCCCAACTGCGCTCCGGCGGCGTGAATGAGAGCCAGCTGTCATCCGCCAGCCGCACGAGCGCCATGTAATGCGCGCGAGGGCTGCCGGCGGGCCAGTCGTCGGGGTTGAACACGTCGATCTGCCGGTCATTGCCAAGCAATTGCCGCAGCGCCGGCACTTTTCCGGCCTCGACCTGTTCGCCATCCCCAGGCAGACCGAAGTCGACCCGACGGGGTTTCCACACCACTTCCAGCATCGGGCTGCTGGCGGCACTGGCCAGTTGCGGGCGCAAGTTCGCCGGCGCTGCCTCGATCACTCGGGTGGTCGCGGCAATCTGCTCCAGCAGCCCGGTGCGCTCGATCGGCGGCCGGGCCCAGATCCCCGCGACCTGAACGAACAGCGCATTGAGCAGCAGCGACGCGAGCATGGCCGCGACGATTGTCAGGGCAATCCGCCGGCTGAGGGTGTCGCGTCGCAGCATCCGGCCGATCATGAGCGGCTCACCTTGGCGGTGAACATGTAGCCGCCGTTGCGCACGGTGCGGATCAGGTCCGGCCGCTTGCTGTCCGGTTCGATCTTGCGCCGCAGCCGGCTGATCTGCACGTCGATGCTGCGGTCATAGGCGTCGTGACCCTGGCCGTGGGTCAGGTCGATCAACTGCTCGCGGGTCAGGATGCGTTGCGGATGTTCGAGCAACACCAGCAGCAGGTCGAATTCGCCGGCGGACATCGGAATCATCACGCCTTCGGGCGAGCGCAGTTCGCGGCAGGTGATGTCCAGATGCCAACCGGCGAAGGCCATGACCGGCCGTGAAGGCTCGCCAACCGACGGGGTGTTTTCACCGACCCGACGTTGCAGGGCGCGCACCCGGGCCAGCAATTCCTGCGGGGCAAAGGGTTTGGTCAGGTAGTCGTCGGCGCCCAGTTCCAGGCCGACAATTCGGTCGCTCAACTCGGCCATGGCAGTGAGCATGATGATCGGGATGCCCATCTGCGCCCGGACCTTCTGGCACAGGCTCAGGCCACCCTCGCCGGGCAGCATCAGGTCGAGGATGATCGTGTCCGGCCGTGCCTGCGCAATGGCCGCCCACATGGCCTCGCCATGGGCGGCGACATCGACCTGATAGCCGTGCTGAACAAAGAACTTCTTCAGCAAGGACAGAATTTCCCCGTCGTCATCGACGATCAGCAATCTGCTCACGTTTACGCAATCCACGAACCCAAAAGAAGCGCATCTAAAACCATTTCGATGCGCCGGTCATATATTTCAATCCTGCAACATTCCTTCAGCGCGGACATCAGCCGGACATCGTCGGGCAAACATCCGCAGGCACTCTGCACGCCTTCCAACCAAGGGGGCTCAACATGAAGGACATGAACAGCGGCTACATCACCCGGGACCATGGCGCCGTGCGCCCGTTGATCCTGACCCAGCGCACCACCGCACCGGGCCCTGACACGCCGATCCTGTTCCAGGAGACGTGCCTGGGGCTGGCCAACGATCAGAGCCAGTTGATCCTGCGCCGCTATTTCGAGCGATTCAGCCCGACCGAAGCCCATTGGGTCGAATACCTTCACACGATTCCTACCGCCGAATTCATCCAATGGATCATGACCCACGGCCAGTTGCGCATCGAATGCTCCGACAACACCCCGCACAACCACGTCCACGCCTGAAAAAGGAAACACCCTCGATGAGTAACCATCGCTCACTGGCCGTGCTGTTTGCCGCCACCCTCAGCCTGTCGGCGTGCAGCAGCAAGAAGCTTCCGGCCGAGCCGCAGGCCGGGTTTCTACGGGATTACAGCGTGCTCAAGGAAGGGCAGACCGCTTCGGGGCAGAAGATTCTGAGTTGGGTCAGCCCGACACTGGCGAGGGGCCGTTACACCCAGGTTTATCTGGCGCCGAGCCAGTTCTATCCACGGCCCCAGCCTTCGCCGCGCATTCCCCAAAGTACCTTGTCGGGCGTGACGCATTATTACGACGCAGCCCTCAGGCTGGAGCTGGGCAAGGTGCTGCCGCTGGCGTCGAAACCCGGCCCGAACACGCTGATCGTCAAACCGGCCATCACCCAGGTCGCCGCCAGTACTCAGGGCCTGCGTTTTTATGAATGGCTGCCGGTGACGCTGGTTGCGGCGGGTGTGAGCACTGCCACAGGCATTCGTGACCGGGACAGTGAGATCGCCACCGAAGTGTCCTTCGAGGACGGTTCGACCGGGGAAGTCGTGGCCGAGGTGGTGCGCAAGGGCAAGGGTGTGCCGCTGGAGAACGACAAACAGGTCATGACGCCCGATAACGTGAAAGCCGTACTCGATGGCTGGGCCACGGACCTGAGTCAAACCTATGTACCGGTTCAGAGGGCCGCGCTGCGCTAGAAGCAGGGTGGTCTAACATCATCAGGCGTATTTCGATTTCGGGAGTGCCTGATGTCCGTGAGTGTTGCCCTGCGGTTACCGTCCATTGACAGCCTGTTGCGCCACCCCGCGTGCCAGCCTTTGGCCGAGCGTTACGGGCGCGAGGCCCTGTTGACGGGGTTTCGCCAGTTACTGGATGACTTGCGCGAAGCGGTGGTGGCGGGGCAACTGACCGCCGTTGAAATCAGCCCTGAAGCACTCGCCGGAAGGGTCGCCGAACGTCTGGCTCTGAAGCAGCGCAGCCAGGTGCGCCGGGTGTTCAACCTGACCGGCACCGTGCTGCACACCAACCTCGGCCGGGCCTTGTTGCCCCAAGAAGCCATTGACGCTGTGCAACTGGCGGCGCGCTATCCCTTGAATCTGGAGTTCGACCTGGCCAGCGGCAAGCGCGGTGACCGCGACGACCTGATCGAAGGCCTGATCCGCGAACTGACCGGCGCCGAAGCCGTTACGGTGGTCAACAACAATGCCGCCGCCGTGCTGCTGACCCTCAACAGCCTCGGCGCGCGCAAGGAAGGCATCATTTCCCGGGGCGAGCTGATCGAGATCGGCGGGGCGTTCCGCATCCCCGACATCATGAGCCGCGCCGGCGTGCGCCTGCACGAGGTCGGCACCACCAATCGTACCCACGCCCGTGACTACGAAGCCGCAATCAGCCCACGCAGCGGCCTGATCATGCGTGTGCACGCGAGCAACTACAGCATCGAAGGCTTCACCGCCCGGGTGCCGACCTCCGAACTGGCCGCGTTGGCCCATCGGCATGACCTGCCGCTGCTCGAAGACCTCGGCAGCGGCAGTCTGCTGGATCTGACCCGCTGGGGTCTGCCGGCGGAACCGACGGTGCGCCAAGCGCTGCTCGATGGTGCCGACATCGTCACCTTCAGCGGCGACAAATTGCTCGGCGGGCCCCAGGCGGGAGTGATCGTCGGGCGCAAGGACCTGATCGCGAAGATCAAGAAAAACCCGCTGAAACGCGCGTTGCGGGTCGACAAACTGACCCTGGCCGCACTGGAAGCGGTGCTCGGGCTCTATCGCGACCCGGATCGTCTGGCCGAACGCTTGCCGAGCCTGCGCCTGTTGACCCGCCCGCAAGCCGACATTCTGGCCCAGGCCGAACGCCTGCAACCGGCCTTGTCCGAGTTGTTGGGCGAGGGCTGGACCGTCACGGCGGAGCCCGCGTTGGGCATGATCGGCAGCGGCAGCCAACCGGTGGCGCGCCTGCCAAGCGCAGCGCTGTGCCTCCGCCCGCAAGTATCGAAGCGCCTGCGCGGCCGTTGCCTGCTGAATCTGGAAGCCGCGCTGCGCGCCTTGCCGATCCCGGTGCTCGGACGCATCGATGACGACGCGTTGTGGCTGGATCTGCGGCAACTCGACGATGAACCGACGTGGCAGGCGCAACTCGGGCAGTTGCAAACGTGATCGTCGGCACGGCAGGGCACATCGACCACGGCAAGACGTCACTGCTCGAAGCGCTGACCGGGCAAACCGGCGACCGCCGCCCGCAGGAACGCGAGCGCGGGATGACCATCGACCTCGGCTATCTGTACGCAGAACTGGCGCCCGGCGCCGGGCTGACCGGTTTCATCGACGTGCCGGGCCACGAGAAATTCACCCACAACATGCTCGCCGGTGCGCAAGGCATCGATCTGGTGTTGCTGGTGGTGGCGGCGGATGACGGCGTGATGCCGCAGACCCGCGAACATCTGGCGATAGTCGAGCTGCTGGGCATTCCACGGGCGCTGGTGGCGATCACCAAGTGCGACCGGGTCGAGGCGGGCAGGGTAGAAGAGGTTCGCCGACAGATTGAACGCCTGCTGGCACCCGGGCCCTATGCCGAAGCACCGTTGCTGACGGTTTCCAGCGTGACGGGCGAGGGCGTCGATGCGCTACGCGAGGCATTGCTGCAGATAGAAGGCGAGGAGCGCAGTCACGAAGGCGGATTTCGCCTGGCCATCGACCGGGCGTTCAGTGTCGCCGGCGCCGGCATCGTGGTGACGGGGACGGCGCTTTCGGGCTCGGTCGCCGTGGGTGACAAACTCAGCCTCGGCCCGGCGGGAAAAACCGTACGGGTCAGGGGCCTGCACGCGCAGAATCAAGCCGCCGAACAAGCCTTCGCTGGCCAGCGCGTGGCCCTGAACATCAGCGCGGACCGTCTGGAACTCGGGCAGATCCATCGCGGCCAATGGTTGCTCGCCGAATGGCTGCACGCACCGACCCAGCGGCTGGACATCGAGTTCCGACTGCTGCCGGGCGAACGGGTTTTCGAGCATTTCCAGCCGGTGCACCTGCATATCGGCACTCAGGACGTGATCGCCCGGGTCGCCTTGCTGGAAGGCTCGAGCCTGGCACCCGGCGAGCGCATGTTTGCGCAACTGCTGACGAACGTCCCGGTGCACGGTGTCCACGGTGATCCGCTGATCCTGCGTGACGCCAGCGCCCAGCGAACCCTTGGCGGCGGGCGCGTGCTCGATCCCTTCGCCCCGGCCCGCCAGCGCCGCAGCCCGGAACGGCTGGCGCAACTGCGTGTGCTGTCGATCAGCTCCGAGCTGGAACAGGCCTTGCCGACGTTGCTGGAATACAGCGAAAGCGGCCTCGATCCGCAGCGCCTGGAGCGTCAGTTCAATCGTCCGCGTGACAGTTGGTCACTGCCGGACAACGTCCGCCTGATCGAAACCCGGCAAGGGCCGGTGCTGTTCAATGCGCAGCGCTGGGGCATGCTCAAGTTCACCCTGCTGGAACAATTGGCGCGCTTTCATGAACTGGAGCCCGATCAAATGGGCCCGGATCGCGACCGTCTGCGGCGTTTCAGCGGTTTGAGCCTCGAACGCGCGACCTTCATCAGCCTGCTCGAAGAACTGCTCGGCGCCGGTTCGCTGGTCGCGAGCGGCCCGTGGCTGCATTTGCCCGACCATCAAGTGCGCCTGAGCACCGACGACGAAATCCTGTGGCAGGCGCTACAGCCGTTGTTCGAACAGGCCGGCTTCGATCCGCCGTGGGTTCGTGATGTGGCGAAAGTCGTCGGTCAGGAGGACGCGACCGTGCGTTTGCTGCTGCGCAAACTGGCGCGTCTTGGCGTGATGCATCAAGTGGTGCGCGACCTGTTTGTCACCGACATCACGCTGCGGCAAATGGCGGCAGTCCTGCTGCGCCTGGCCGAAGAAAATCCGCAGATCGAAGTCACGGCATTCCGCGATGCGCTAGGCTTGGGACGCAAGCGCAGTATTCAGATCCTCGAATACTTCGATCGGCTGGGCCTGACCCGGCGCGTCGGCGAAGGCCGGCAAATCCGCTTCGACAGTGCGCTGGCCAACCCCGGCGCCGACTGAGTTCAAGGAAGGCAATCGCGCCCGGTGGCGCGGCCGGGCTTCAAACCCGGTTGGGGACGGCATCCGTTCCCGGGCAGGTTCGACTCCGGCTGCCTTCCGCCAGTTTCCCTCAAAAGCCCAACGGGTACTGAATCACCACGTAGATCCGGTCGATGTCATCGCCCGCCTGGGCGCTGTTGGCCCGGTGCGACACGTGGGACAGCTGCACCGACAGATCCTTGGCCGCGCCGGACTGGACGATGTAACGCAGATCGATGTCGCGTTCCCAGTGTTTGCCGCCGTCCCCTTGCTGTGGCTGGTATTGCCCGCTGTCCGCGTCAAACGGGTTATAGGCACCACCCTTGGGCGCGTGGGTGCCGTCGATGTGGCTGCCGGCGACGTAGCGGGTCATGAAGTTCAGCCCGGGAATGCCGAAGGCGCCGAGATCCAGGTCGTAACGCGCTTGCCAGGAGCGCTCGTGGGCGCCGTTGAAGTCGGCGTATTTGATCGAGTTGGCCAGGTAGATGGAATCGCCACCGACAAAATCGAACGGCGTGTCGCCATTGATGCGCTGCCAGCCGAGCATCACCGCGTGGGCGCCGAAAGTGTATTTGCCCGAGAGGCTGAACGCGGTGTTGTCGATGTCGCCGGCCCGTGCCTGACCGGTGTCGCGGGTGTGGTAGACGTTGGCGTCGAGCAACAGCCCGGACTGTTTGAAATGCAGGTTGGCGTAGTACTGGCGCCAGGTGTCGCTCAGATCGGACGCATACAGCGCACCGCCCACCGGGCTGTCGCTGAACAGGTCGGTGCCGATAAAACTGATGCTTTCGCCTTGGGTGCTGGCGCCATAGCCCTGAAAGTCGCCTTTGCCGGAAGAGCTGTCCTGGTTCTTGAACGCCGTGAAGCGCCCGGCGACAAGGCGCGCGTTTTCTATCTCATGGCTGTCGAGCAGAAACCCCGTGGCATATTCCGGTTGCAGGCGTTTGTCCGAAGTGTCGAACACCGGCGTTTCCACGGTCATTTCACCGAAGGCGAGGGTGGTTTTCGAGGCCTTGAGCTTCAATGCACCGCCGGCGCTGGAATAGTCGCTTTCACTACGGCCGTCACTGTCCACCGGCAACAGTCCCGTGCCGGAATGCCCCTTGCCGCCATCGAGTTTCAGTCCATAAAAGGTGTGGGCATCGAGGCCAAATCCGACGGTTCCTTGCGTGAAACCGGATGCGAAAGTGCCGATAAAGCCCTGAGCCCATTCCTGTTTGTAGTTTTTCCCGGCGGGCGAGGGCGATCGGTAGTCGTTGCTCAGGTAGAAGTTGCGGCTGAGCACTTCGGTCTTGGCGTCGTCGAGAAATCCGCTGGCAAATGCCGAGTCGGCCATTGCGCAATACAACAGTGCCAAGGCGAAACGCGGTTGCATGAAACCTTTCATGTGTCAGTGACCGGCCGTGATGGAAGTCGCCGGATACTGAAGTAAACCGTCGCGCCGCGATTGAGCGGATGTGCTGAGTCAGCGTCCTCAGGTCACCCGGCCTTTTCGCGGCCTGGAAGGATCGACAGCAGCGGCTCTTGATGCCTGCAGAAGACTGGCGAAGGCCGCCTTGTCGATCGGGCGACTCATGTAATAACCCTGCACTTCGTTACATTGATCCTTGCCCAGTATGTCCAGCTGTTCCTCGGTTTCGACGCCTTCGGCGGTCACGGTCAGCCCCATCGCTTTACCGAGTCCGATGATGGCCTGCACCACCGCCCGATCATTGGCGCCGGTGCTGATGGAAGCAATGAAACGTTTGTCGATCTTGATGCCATCGAACGGGTAGGCCCGCAGATAGCCAAGGGAGGAATAACCGGTGCCGAAGTCATCCATGTTCAGGCGCACGCCCAGTTCCTTGAGCGCGGTCATGGTGGTCAACGCGCCGTCCGTGTCGTTGAGCATCACGTTCTCGGTGATTTCCAGCTCCAGCCGGCTAGCCGGGAAGCGAGTGCCAACCAGCACTTCGCGTACATCTTCGACCACATCGCTGATCGCAAACTGCGCAGGTGACAGGTTGACCGACAGGAGAATGTCCGCCGGCCAGGTCAGTGCCGTTTCACAAGCCTCACGCAGGACCCAGCGGCCGAGGGGAACAATCAGGTCTGTCTGTTCGGCCAGCGGAATGAACAAATCCGGCCCGAGCAACCCTTTGGCAGGATGCTGCCAGCGCACCAGTGCCTCGACCGAGACGATTTCCTTGCCATCGACCTTGTATCGGGGTTGATAGTGCAGCACGAACTCATTGTTCGTCAGGGCACTTCGAAGGTCGTCCTCCATCTGCCGGCGGGTCTGGATCTGATCGCTCATGTGCGCTTCGAAATAGCACCAGGTGTTCTTGCCTTCGGATTTGGCCTGGTACAGCGCAATGTCCGCGCAACGGATCAGCTCGCTCGCCACGTAGCCGTGACGCCGGCTCAGGGCGATTCCGACGCTGGCGCCGATGTGCAACGGTTGCTGTTCGAAGAGGATGGGCTGATGCAGGCTGCCGATCAGGCGTGTGCAGAATCTGTCGATCTCCTGATGCGTGTCCATGCCGCAGAGCACAACGACGAACTCGTCACCGCCCAGACGGGCGACGATATCGTGGTCGCGCGTGCATTCTCGCAGTCGACCGGCGACCTCGTGCAGAACGGCATCGCCGGCCGGGTGCCCGAGTGAGTCGTTGATGGGCTTGAAATTGTCCAGGTCAATCATCAACAGCGACACCGGCGGGGCGTGCTCCTTGAGCAGCAGAGCGTCGTCCAGATAGCGCGACAGTTTGTTGCGGTTGGGCAGACCGGTTAGGGCGTCATGCAAAGACAGGTGCTGGATCTGCGCATGCGCGGCAACTTCGTCGGTAATGTCGCTGGCGGTGCCGCGATAGCCGACGAGCGTTGCGCTTTCCATGATTGGCCTGGCCGAAAGACGGCAATGGCGCTGCTGCCCCTTGCAATCGCGGTAGGTGCACCGCAAGTCGCTGGCATTGCTGTCCTCGTTGAGCTTTCTCAACCACAGATTCAACGGTGTTGTGTCGCATGCCAGCAAGTGCCCGATGCCTTGCCCGATCCACTGTGCCTGCGGATAGCCCGTAACCGCACTGAACCGGGCAGATAAATAGGTGATGGACAACTCCTGGTCCACTTCCCAGATCCAGTCGGAAGCCGCTTCGGCCACCGCGCGGAAACGCTCTTCACTGGCTTCCAGCGCACGGTTGGAAGCCAGCAGTGCCTGGTTCGAGGCCTGCATCGCTTCAACGCTGTTGTCGACATACCGTGAAGAGCGCAAGGCATGCCGGAAGAACCATGCCGTCAGCGCCATCAACACGATCAACGCGGGACTCAGGGTTGGCAACAATGACCACAGCAGGTGCTGACCCGGTCGCTCCAGATCCGCAACGAGGCTATATCCGGTACTGTCCAGCGCAACGCGCGGCTGTCCCGGGTCAATGGTTTCGTCCGGGGCCAGGGTCAGATTGTTCAGTCCATAACCGCTGCCGATCTTGCGCAGCTTTGTGGGCGTCAGTTTGTCGACGAATACCAGCACCGATGTCTTGTGTGGATCACCCACCGGACGTTCATCGTTGGGAATGATCGCCGCGGCGGTGACCAGCGCCGGCCAGTCCTCGAACAAGGCATAAGTGCTGACGGGTTTGGTCAGGTCCGGCTGATTCTGCACTTGTTCGATCAGGCTCATCGCCGGCACCTGGAGAAAAGCGGGCATCTGCGCATCAAGCAATTGCCCACGGACGACGGCATATTGGGTGCGCTCCCGATCCAACACGAACAGACCGTCATAGCCGTCGTTGGTGAACAAGGTCTTGCCCATGTTCTGCTCGTTGTAGGCCCAGTTCGTGTCGACGGTGCCACTCAAACGTTCATAGGCTGTCGTCCAGTAGGCATAACTGGTGATGTAGTTCTTCGATGCGGTGATCCGGTTTTCCAGCGCTCGGGCCGAATAGAACCGGACATCATTGATGTCGTCTTCATCCAGCTGGCGGGCGATACCGAGCAGCGCGGCAGTCGCCGCGATCACTCCGGCAATGAACAGCGCACCCACTGCAATGGCCAGGCGCCGGGTGACAGGGCCCTGAAGGTCGGGTAACGGCGTCGCACGGCTGGAAATATCCATTCGCTCGTCCTTGATCCGGGTTCTACCCCATCTAGAACATCGCCAGCCTCGGGATGTTCAGAACTTGTGCGAAACGTGTATTGGATCGGGTAACGAATTCTGCACTCGCCTGCGATCTCCGAATGCAGATCGAGTGCTGGTGCTGAAAGGTTGCGGTGGTTTTCTTCAATGCCAGGTGGCATATTGATATCAATTCCGAACCTACACGGTTGATGAAGCGAGTCAAAGCTATCAATTCGAAATTGAGTAGATGATTCTCAGAAGGCAAAAATGAATGTACACATCCGAAACTAACGTATTTTACTGTCAGATAGATTCGTGTCGCGCACTAAAGGAATATCAACAAGGCGGGCGTTGCGTGCGAATGCTTGCTGTGGAAGAGCAGTTTTTCGAATCCAATACACTGGAGCGCAAGGAAGGGGTCAAGGTTTTTTCAATTGAAGTCAGCTACTGGACTTTTCTTCAGCTTTTATATGGCCGACTGCCCGATGTTTCTAAACGTGAAAAATTTGATCTTCTTGACGAGTCTGTCGAGGCTCGAAGCCGCTGGTATCGTCTGAAGGTCGAATGGGACACAACACCACGGGATGGTTATGCCTACCCGACCTTCAGCGAGGAGCAGCCAAGGTTCTTCAGACTTTTATCCTGCGGTATGGCAAGCCAGAACATTCATTTGCTTAGCCCCCCGTCACTTGCTGAAGAAGTATTGAATCTCTCTGTGCCTGACGGTGATTTGAACGCTTCAACCCCTTCCACTTGGACCTTGTCCGCTTTTCACGTCGGGCAAGGGATGTGCTCGATAGTATCCAACAAGAAACGGGCCTATTTACTGGATATCGGGGCCGGCAAGCCGGTCATCAGGCCGTTGTATCAGGGGAAAAAAATCAGGAACGATTTGGCTCGCTTCATTGATGGCATAGATACCATTGATATTGTTCTTTCCCATGCGGACCAGGATCACTGGAGAATTCTGGCCTGGGATTCAACGCTCAGGAAAAAAATCCGCCATATATATGTGCCGAAAGGAGCAAAATCATTAGCATATAAAGATCCCGCCATAAAATTCGATATCAAAGCAATTGAACGTCTTCATGTTGATCTTTCAGCCAATAGCTGGCTTGACATATATAGAAGCGCTCCGACGCAAAATGATGATAACGGCCATTGCCTTGTAACTGTTTTTGAAAGCGCTGGCAAAAGAGCGCTTATCGCCGGCGACTATGTTTATAGCCGTATCCGTACAGACACCAACACTTACGTCGCAGAACTGCATGCCATGGATTTTGACGCGGTCATAGTCCCTCATCACGGAGATGCTGAAAGCGCGAATGAAATCGTCAAAGCACGACAGGGAGCTGTCGCGTTTTTTTCGGCTGGTGACAATCTGGCGTGCAAGCACCCGACGCAGGTATCGCGCGATAGTCATATAAATGAAAAGTACCGGGAGATCTGCGACAACTATTGCCCGGACATCAAAAGAGTTCTATTGATTTAGTAGCCATCTGGTGCGGCAGCCTCAAAACCCGCTCTCGCGCATCAGCACCGCCAGCACGTAGGTCGCCCCGTCCCCCAGCAAGCTACGACGCTCGCCCTCGATTTTCAGATGGCCGCGGGTCTCGCGCAGGCTCGGCGTGGCCTGGTCCAGCTGGATCAGCACCTGAAACAGCGCAGCCGCAGGGGCCAGCGAATGTTCCTGTGACGTGGTCTGCACCGGCCCGCCAAACTGCGACGAGAGCATGCGGTGGGACAGCTGACTGGCACGGGTGCTGCCGATGGCCAGCACCCGGCCGCTGATCGGGGTGACCTGGCCGTCCGGGTAAAAGCGCACGTGATCGCCGACGCTCAGGCGGTGCACCTGATCCTGCGCGACATAGGCATCGACCTGCCAGCTGCGCGGATCAACCAGTATGCCCAGCGGTTCCTGACGGCTGATCCATTGACCGGGTTTCCAGTCCGGATTGACGTCCAGCCACACGCCGGCGAAGGGCGTTTGCAGGTTGAGCCGGGCGATTTCCGAGCGGGCCGCCCGGGCTTCTTCGAATTGCACGTTCAGTCGTTCGCGGGTGGCGGCGTCCTCGGCCAGTCCGCCGGGGTCGGCAATCAGCCCGGACAACCGCGCCTCGTAGCTGCGGGCGTTGGCTTCGCTGCTTTGCAGGCGCGAGGCGATGTCCGGCTCATCCAGCACGGCCAGCGTCTGGCCGGCCTGTACCGGCCCCGCCGGGTGGATCGATTGCAGCCGCGCCGGGTAGGGCGCGTACACCCGCAATTGATGCTCGGCGCGCGCCACGCCGACGGCGCCGATTTGCGTGCGCCAGGGGATCGCAAGCCCGATCAGAATCAAACCGAGCACGGCATAAAACACAACCTTGCGCAGGCGCGGGATGGCAGCGCGGCGGGTCCACCAATGGCCGAGCTCGCGCACCACCGGCAGGGCAATGAACCAGGACAGTTCGACCATGAACAGGATGATCCCCAGCAATTTGAAAAAGAACAGGTAGACCGCCAAAGCGATCCCCAGAAACAGCACCAGCCGATACAGCCAGGTGACGATGGCAAAGGTCACCAGCAACCGCCGCTGGCCGGTCGGGAAAGATTCCGGCCAGTCTTCCTGCAAGCCGAGCAGATTGCGCCGCAGCGTCACCCGCGCCAATGCCGAGGAGCGCTCGTGCAGATTGGGGAAGTCCAGCAGGTCCGAGAGGATGAAATAGCCATCGAAACGCATGAACGGGCTGGCGTTCAACGCCAGTGACAACAACCAGCTGGTGGTCGCCAGATACAGCAAGGCATTGCGCAGGGCGCCCGGATCGCACAGCGCCCAGCCCAGGGTCGAGAGCCCGGCCAGGGACAATTCGGTCACGATCCCCGCCGAAGCGATGGCCAGCCGTTGGCGCGAACGGCTCAGTTTCCAGCTTTCGCCGGTATCGGTGTAGAGCATCGGCCACAGCACCACGAACGCAATGCCCATGTGTCCGACGCGCAGGCCAAGCCGTGTGGCCACCAGCGCATGCCCCAGTTCATGCAGGGTTTTGGCGACGATCAAGGCCAGGGCAAAGCTGAACAGGCCTTCGGTGGAAAACGACTCCACGACCGCATGGGTGAAGACGTCCCACTGTTGCAGTACCAGCACGATGCCCAGCAGGCTCAACCCAAGCACCAGCAGGCCGGTGATCGGGTGAAACAGCCAGCCCAGTGCCCGCGCGAGTCGCTGCAACGGCACTTGCGGGCGCAGCAGCGGAATGCGGAAAAACAGGTAATGGTGCAGCCACCAGTTCCAGCTGAGCCAGGTGCTTTCTTCGCTTTTCGCCTGCAAATGCTCGAGCGCGGCGGGGCCGGCCCGCAGCAACTGGTGCTGTTCGAGAAACTGACGAAAGTCCAGAACCTGCTCGACATCTGGCTTGAGCGAGGTGCGCTCGGCGATTTGCGCACAGATCTGCCGTGCCGATTGCCCCCAGCGCAGCAGGCACTCGAACTCCAGCCAGCCGATCCGGTAGAAGCGGTTGATGACGGTGTCCTGAATCACCCACGCCGGTTCGCCATCACTGCCATGGGCGGCTTCGCTCAGACGCAGATCCTCACGCAGCGGAGGCAGGGGCATGTCGGCCGGATCGAGCATTACCAGCCACTCCACGCTCGCAGCGTCGCCAGCGGTCGGCGCAGCAGGTAATAACCGAGCATCACCCGGCCACCGTACAGCTTGGCGGTGCCGTGCAAACCGAGGCGGGCATGTTCCGGGTTGCCGTCGATGCTTGCCAGCAGGCGATAGGCGACCACGCCTTCCTCGCTGGGGCGTGCCTGATAGCTGGTTTCAAGGATCTTGCCCTTGAGCGGGGCCAGTGGATACGCCGTCAGAAACAACGTGACTTCTGCGCCTGGCTCGAGCGCAATTGCGTCGGCCACCGCCAACTGGATCTGCATGGCCGGCTGCGCGGGGTCGGCCACTTGCAGGATGCGCTCACCGGTGACCACCGGTTTGCCGAGCCAGTCATTGGGATCGCTGAACACCGCAACCCCGGCACGGGGCGAAAGCACCACGGTGCGCTTGAGCTGGGCCTGCACCGCCGCGAGTTCCGCTCGACGCTGTTGAGCGCGACCGTTGAGCAAGGTGAGCTCACCTTTGCTTTGCGGGTTGTCGAACGCCCGCTGACTGGCCGCCAACAACTCGGCCTCGGCGACCGCGACTTCCTTGCCCAGCACGTCGGCGCGACTGCGCAGGGTGGTTTCGTCCAGTGAAAACAGCGGTGTGCCTGCTTCGACCGGCTGATTGGGACGCACCTGAATCTGCGCGATCACGCCATCAATCGGCGAGCTGATGATCTGTGCCTGACGCGAGACGATTTCCGTCGGCGCCAACGCGGTCTGCCGCACCGGAATCAGCAGCAGGGCAGCCAGCACGATCAAGCCGAGCACCAGTTGCCGACGACTGAGCCGCCAGCGGCCGAAACGTTTTTGCCGGGTAAGGGCGGACCAACAATAAGCCCAGGTCTGTACCAGCCCGCCGAGCTGCTGACGCAGCACCACGGGCGGTTCCTGTTCGAGCAACAACAGCAACAGACCCAGACGCCGGTCGTCGCGGTCATGCAAGGGCACGCACCACACGCCGGTTGGCCACCATTCGCCCCAGCCTTCGCTGATGTCGTCAGGTACGACGGCACTGTCCTGAGTCACCCAGACCGGGTTGCCGTCCGGAACCTGAGAAGCCACCCAGCGACTGGCCCGTCGCAGCCAGACCAGATAGGGCGAGTCTTCACTGGGCCGCGACAGGCCGGACACGCTCAGCAGCTCCAGCGACGAATCGTGCCGGGCGAAAACCAAAGCCTGATGAAATGCCAACAGCGGATACAGGTCATTGGCCATGCTGAACGTCAGAGCGTTCAGCGAATCGGCGGCCATCGCCTTGTCACGCAGGGCATCGAGTTCCAGCAGCAGCTGCGGATGCGGGAGGGAGTGAGGCAGCGGTTCATTCATGGTCATGGCTGAACATCTGGGCTCAGGCGAGCCGTGCCACTCATGCCGGCCATCAGGTCGGGGAATTTCTCATCCAGACGTGCTTCGAGTTCAACCGTCTGTGCGACAGCATCAACCCGCGAGTTGATCGCACTGACATGGGCCGGGTAGGTCTTGCCGGTCTCATGAATGCTCACTTGCAACGGCAGACCGGGTTTGAGGTTTTTCAGCAGATTGGAGGGCACGTTGAGACGCACCTTCAAGGCACCATCGCTCACCAGATCGAACAGTGGCGTGCCGGCCGTTACGGTTTGGAAGGGCTTGACGTAGACCTTGGCCACACGCCCGGCAAACGGCGCCTGCACCTGACAGTAGCCACTCTGGGCCACGCCCATGGCGCGGGCACCGTCGGCCTTTTGTACCTCGGTATTGGCCATCGACACCTCGATGTCACCCACGGCGTTGAGCTGACGCAGCTGTTTTTTGGCCTCCAGGTTCTGTTTGGCCATGGCCAGCTCTGCGGCCGCGACTTTGCTGCGGGCTTCGGCTTCGCTGCAGTTGAAGCGCGCCAGCAGCTCGGATTTCGCCACGTGTTCGCCGAACCCGGTCTTGAGTTCACCCAGCGTCCCGTTCATCTGGCTGGACAGGGTGGTTTCCAGTTCGGCGGCCAGCAACACGCGAATTGCCGCTGCGCTTTCCACCGGTGCGTCCTCGGCCTGAGCGCCCAGGCTGACCGCCAGCATCAACAACAACCATCGCGAATCAAGGGCGGGTCTGAACATTCGGCATTCCTTGCTGGGTGACGAGCAGGCGTTGCTGCTCCTGTTCGTTCAACGTGCGCTGGATTTCCCGGGCCAGGGTTTTCACGTCATGTTTTTCGATTTCTTCGGGCAGCACGTCCAGGCCCACCGAGTTGTACAGCCGGCCCCAGGCGGCCTGGGCGCTGGAAAATGCCGCTTCACGCTGATAACGCGAGAGCAGATAGCGACCTTCGGCACGGATCACTTCCAGCTCCGAACCCAGCGCACCGGTCCGGGCCGCTGTTGCGTAGTCCAGCAGGCTGCGGTCGACCCGCAGACTGTCCTCGGTGAACGCGACTTCCTGGCGCGCCAGTTGATAGCGCAGGGTGCCGACGCGCACTTGCGTAAGGATCGCCATGGACAGCGCCACACGCCGGGTGTCATCGGTTTCGCTCTGGGATTTCTCGGCTGCATTGAGCGCCGGCAGTTGCAGCAGACGCAGCAGGTTCATCGAGACCTGCAGGCCGGTGCCCATCCAGTCGTTGTTATAGAGGTATTTGTTGGAGTCGTACTTGTAGCCGAAATCGACACTGACGTTCGGCCACAGCTGCGCCTTGGCGATGTCCAGGTCTTTCTGGTTGACCCGTTTGCGATACCACTCTTCCATGATTTCCGGGCGGTGCTCGAGGGACAGCTGTTCAAGCTGCGCCATGCTCTGGCGAACTTCCGGCAACACCGGTTCGGCACCGTCGGCGAGGATCATTTTCGAACCCGGCGGCAGTGACATCAGCGCTGCCAGTTCAGCCTGGGCGAATTCCAGGTCCTGGCGGCGCACGGTCAGCAGATAGATCGAGTCGAGCAGGGCACGTTGATAGGCGAGGATTTCCTGGCGCGGCAACAGCCCGCGGTTCTCCGCTTCCCGGGCCGACGTCAGTGCGGTGTTGGTGCGCATCAGCAACTTGTCGACTTCGGGCATCAGCCGCTGCGCGCCGAGGGCTCGCCAGTAAGCGTTGCGCACATCCTGCAGGACGTTCTGCGCGACTTTGCGCCGACGTTCTTCGGCCATCAGTATCTGATCGGACTTTTGCTGGGTCCGGTAATAGGCCACGCCAAAGTCCAGCAGGCTCCAGCTCAGGCCCAGACCGTACAGCTCGCGATAACGCTCTTCGGAGGTCGATGAACGCAAGCTGACCTGACGATCTTCGATGCCGATGGAGGTCCCGCCGGAGTCGTTGTTACGCCCGGCGTACCCGGCCGAGGCCACCAGCCGGGGGAGCATTTCGTGGCTCGACACATCGCGCAGGTCCGACGCCAGCGCGCTTTCCATCAGTTTGAGGCGGTAGTCGAGGTTGTATTTCAGCGCCCGGGCCGCTGCGTCGTAAAAGGTGATGGGCGCGGTGACGGGTTCCTGCCCCGAGTACATCCGCGACTGATCGGCCAGAATGCGCTGGCGGTTTTCTTCGTCGGTGGAAGGCTTGGGCTCCAGGGACGAGCAGGCACTGAGCAACAGTGCGGAGGCGATGGCAGTACCGAGAAACCTGGTCGCGGTTTTAGGCATGTTCAATCCTTTGTATTTTTTTGCGTTCATTCATTCTGTCCGGCCGCCGTCACCGCCGCGCTGGGCGGGGTGCAGCCGCTGGGCGGCGTTGCGCAACTGGGCGCTGAAACCTCTTGCCGGGCGCTGTTCCTGATGACTGTCGGTGTTTGCCTGGCCTTGGGTCATTTGCGCCGGGTCAATGGTGAACAGTGACGGATCGCTGAGCAGCCCATCGGCGCTGAGGCTGGTACGCCCCTGACGTCCGAGAATCCACGCCAGGTCCAGATCGCTTTCGGCACGGCTGGCACGCACGGCCTGCGACACAAACTGCCCTGGCACCAGGCCGAGCCCGGCACCTTTGGACTCGCTGGAGAACTCGCCGACGCTGGCAATGCGCAGATTCGCGCCGCCCGCGCCCCAGGTCGAAACCTCGAGCAGTTGCGCCTCGCGCTCGACCACCGGGGTGATGAAAATCGCCGGAGTAGGGTCGGGCAGCAGCAGATTGCGGTTGTGCCGGCCCGGATCATCCTCGAAGAAGTTGCCTTGCGGCGCGGCGATGAAGGGCGTGGCGATGTCCAGATTGATCACCAGTTCGGCCTGGTCGCTGGCGCCCGCACGGTCATTGATGGTGTAGGTGAAGATGTCGCGCAACACCTGGCCCAGTCCGGCGGCCGCCAGCACTTGCGGGTTGTTCTGGTCGATGGTGTAGGTGTAGCTGCCATCGGCGTTGAGCACCAGCGTCCCGTACAGCCCGACGATTGGCTGGCCGATGACGCCGAAGGTGCCGCTGCCGGACTCGGCACCGGTACGGATGGCGACCACCTGCAGCGCATCGTTGCCGTCCACGTCGCTGTCGTTGGGCAACACATTGCCGGTGACTTGCGGTGCCGGCGTCTGGTCGGTGGCGATGGCGCTGTCGTTCTGCGCCACCGGTGCGTCGTTGGCCCCTTGAATGACCACGGTCAGGCGCGCATCCGAGGTGGCGCCGGCGGTATCGCGCAGGCGGTAAGTGAAGGTCTCGCTGAGGGTTTCACCGGCCGTGCGCAAGGCCTGCACCAACGGATTGCCGTTGTCGATCACGTAGGTGTAGCTGCCGTCGGCATTGAGGGTCAGTTGACCGTAAAGGCCGGTCAACACCTGACCTGCCGTGCTGGATTGACCGTTGGCATTGCTCACGCTGACCACTTGCTGGCTCTCGCCATTGGCCACGCTGTCGACGTCGGTGTCGTTATCCAGCACGTTGCCCGTGGCGTTGCTGCCGGGTGTGCCATTCGCGATGCCGCCCGCTTCGACAGCGACTGCGCTGTCGTCTCGCGCCACGGGTGTGTCGTTGCTTCCTTCGATGGTAATGCGCAGCTCGGCAATGTCGGTCGCCCCGAACCCGTCGCGCAGGGTGTAGCTGAACACGTCGGTGAGGGTCTGGCCACTCAGGCGCAAGGCTTGAACTTCGGGAAGGTTGTTGTCGAGTTCGTAATGCCAGGTGCCGTCGGCGTTCAGCGTCAGGTCGCCATAACGACCACGCAAAACGGAACCCAACGTACCGGCCGTGCCGTTTTCGCTCAGACCGCCGGTACGCAGCGCCGAGACGGTCAGGGTGTCGCCCTCCAGATCGGTGTCGTTGTTGATCACGTTGCCGCTTGGATTTACGCCGGGCTGGCTGTTGTTCAGTCCGCCGGCCTCGACCGCAGTGGCGTTGTCAGTGTTGGCCACCGGCGCATCGTTGCGGCCACGGATGATGATGTGGATCTCCGCCAGATCGCTTTGCCCGCCATTGTCGGTGACGCGATAGGTGAAGCATTCGTTGAGAAACTGCAACGGGCCCAGCGCCTGAATGTCCGGGTTGCTGGAGTCGATGATGTAGGTGTAATTGCCGTCTGACCCGATGATCAATTGGCCGTACAGGCCGTTGATCAGGGTGCCATTGGTGTTGTCGGTGCCCGGATTGACTGCATCCAGCGCACCACCGGCCGCTTCCGTGCCGAAACGGATGCCGGTCACGGTCTTGCCGTCGCCGGCATCGACGTCGGTATCGTTGGGCAGCACGTTGCGGGTCGGGTTGACGCTGTTGCCTGCGCCGTTGTCGGCCACGGCAACTGCAACATCGTTGGTTGCCACCGGCGCATCCCAGGCCCCGTCGACCCGGATGCTCAGTTGCGCAATGTCGGTGGCTCCGGCGGTGTCACGCATGCGGTAGGTGAAGGTTTCCACCAGTGAATCGCCGAACTTCAAGGCCTGCACGGCCGCGAGGTTGTTGTTGACCACGTAGCTGTAGCTGCCGTCGGCGTTGATCGTCAGCGTGCCATAGAGCCCGGCGATCGACTGGCCGGAACCCAGCGTCGTGAAGGTGCCGCCCGACGCTTCGCTGCCGGTACGCACGTCGGTGACGGTTTTGCTGTCGCCGGCATCGACATCGGTGTCATTGGTCAGCACGTTGCCGCTTGGGTTGATGCCGGGAGTGCCATTGAGGGTGCCGCCGGCCTCGACGGCGACTGCACTGTCGTCGACAGCCACAGGATTGTCGTTGGAGCCGCGAACGATGATTGTCAGCGTGGCGCTGCTGGTGGCGCCGGCCAGATCGCGGATCTGGTAGGTGAAGATTTCCGTGAGGGTGTCACCGTTGGTGCGCAACGCCTGCACCTGCGGATTGTTGTTGTCGACGATGTAGCTGTAACTGCCGTCGGCATTGAGCGTAAGGGTGCCGAAGGCGCCGGCGAACGCCGTGCCGATCACGCCCGTCGAAACACCCTGGCGGACGCCAATGACGCTGAGGCTTTCACCGTTGGCATCCACGTCAGTGTCGTTGGCCAGCACATTGCCTGTGGGATTGACGCCCGCCGTGGCGTTGTTGAGTCCTCCGGCTTCAATGGCGGTGTTGCTGTCATTTTGTGCGACCGGCGTGTCGTTGCTGCCCTGGATGGTGATCGTCAGGGTCGCTGAATCCTGCGCCCCCAAGGCGTCGGCCACGCTGTAGGTGAAGCTGTCCGCCAGGGTGTTGCCGGCTCGCAAGGCCTGAACGGCCGCCAGGCTGTTGTCCAGTCGATAGCTGTAACTGCCATCGGCATTGAGGGTCAGCCAGCCATAGGTGCCGCGCAGTTCGGTGCCCAACGTGCCGGCGGTACCTGTCCCGGCCTCGGTGCCGGTGCGCACGGACGACACGGCGCGGGTCTCGCCGTAATCATGGGCGGGCAGGTCGCCGGGGATTTCGCCGCCGTCGACATCGCTGTCGTTAGTCAAGACATTGCCGGTCGGGTCCACTCCCGGCTGGTTGTTGTTCAAACCTCCGGCCTCGATGGCCGTGGCGCTGTCATCGACCGCAACCGGGTTATCGTTCTGGCCGCGAATCAGCACGATGATTTCGGCGCTGTCGATTTCCGGTGTCGGGCCCACGCCGTCGCTGACGGTGAAGGTGAAACGTTCGATCAACAATTGACTGCTCAGGCGCAAGGCCTGGACATCCGGGTTGTTGTTGTCGAGCGCATAGCTGTAGGTGCCGTCGGGGCGGATGGTCAGCGTGCCGTACAGGCCGTTGATCACTGTCCCCCCGGCCGTCACAGCCACCGGCGTTCCGGGACCGCCTTCGGCGCCGGCCTTGATGAAGGTCACGGTCAGCGGATCGCCGTCCGGATCGAAAGCGTTGGCGGTGGCATCGCCGGTCGGATCGAGCCCCGGCGTGCCGTTGTTCACGCCGCCACGTTCGGTGGCGACAGAAATCACGTTCTGCGCAACAGGCGGATCGTTGACCCCGCGCACGGTGATCACCAGTTGTGCGGTATCGGTCAGGCCGGCGGTGTCGACGATCCGGTAGGTGAAGAACTCGGTCAGCGTCTGCCCCGGCGCCAACGCCTGGACGGCCGCGTTGGTGCTGTCGACGTCGTAGAAGAACGAGCCATCGGCGCCGATGCGCAGCGTGCCATAGAGGCCGACCACTACGGTGCCATTGGCCGAAGTGGTGCCTGCGGTGACGCCGCTCAAGCTGTCGTTGAGCGGGTCATAAGTGGCTTCGCTCTTGTTGATGACGCCGTCGACTTTCAATTGTTCGCTGGGGCGGTCGACCTGATCGACATCCTGATCCACGCCATTGCCACCCGGTTGATCGATGCTGCCCGGACGACTGGGGAACAGGATCACGTTGCCGCTCGGGTTGCTTTCCGTGGCATTGCCGTTGGTGGACGCGGCCTGGGCGTCGGCGGCATCGTCGCTGGCCACCGGGTTGTCGTTGGCGCCCTGAATCGTGATGCGCAACTGCGCCACGTCGTTCAGGCCGCCGGCATCGGTAACCCGATAGCTGAACACTTCGACCAGTTGCTGCCCGGCACTCAGGCGCTGCACCGTGGTGTTGTCGTTGTTGATGACGTAGCGGTAAGTGCCGTCCGGGTTGATGGTCAAAGTGCCGTAAAGCCCGGCGATGGAAGTGCCGACCGCCACCGGATTGAACGCGCCGGGTTGCGATTCCGCCACTGCACGAATGCCGGTGACGGTTTTGGTTTCGCCATTGGCAAGGCTGTCGACGTCAGTGTCGTTGTCCAGCACATTGCCGGTGGCGTCGCTGCCCGGTGTGCCATTGAGTACGCCACCGGCCTCGACCGCCGTGCCTTGGTCGTCGACGCCGACCGGGGTGTCGTTGGCGCCCTGAATGGTTACCGTCAGTGTGGCGGTGGCCGTTGCGCCGGCCAGGTCGGTGAGCACGTAATCGAAGCTGTCAGTCAGCGTCTGCCCGGCCAGGCGCAAGGCCTGGACCGCCGGATTGTTGTTGTCGACGATGTACTGGTACGCACCGTTGCTGCCGACGATCAACCGCCCGTACTGGCCGGTGATCGCCACCACGCCCTGCACGGGCGTCTGGATGCCGGAGCCGTTGCTTGGTCCGACCGAGGCCACGTGCAGCCGGTCGGCATTGGTGGCGATGTCGACATCGCTGTCGTTGGCCAGCAGATTGCCGATCGGATCGACACCAATCGCCGCATTGTTGGTGCCCCCGGCTTCGACGGCCGTCGCACTGTCGTTGACCGCCACCGGGGTATCGTTGACCGGGTCGAGGATGATTTGCAGGGTGTCGGTATCGGTCAATGAATCGCCGGCAGTGCCCGGCAGGCCATCGCCGTCGGCATCGCCATAGTTGCCCTGATCGTTGCTGATCACGGTCAGGGTGTCGGTGCCATTGAAATTCGGATTGCCCAGATAACGCAGGCTGGCCAGCGCGGTGTTGATATCGGCCAGGGTGCCGGTCAGGGTCAGGGTCGCGGTATTGGCGCCGCCGACCGTGACGCCCGGCACCGTTGCGCCGAGAAACAGGGTGCCGTTGAGCACCTTGAGAATCACGCTGACCGTGCGATCGTTGACGTTCGGGTCGCGCTCGGCATCGATATCCACGACGCTGATGCCACCGATGTTGAGCACCACGTCTTCCTGGCCCTGCTGGTTGCCGGGGAGGGTGTTGACCGGTGCATCGTTCTGCTCGACGTAACCGGCGTTGGCGGCCTGGGTATCGGCATCGCCCAGGGTGATGGTGATCTGGCCCAGAGTGCCACCGTCGCTGTCGATCCGCACCCGCAGATCGCCCACCGGTTGCGGATAACTGACCAGCCCTGCGGGCACATCGATGCGGAACACGCCGAGCGGCAGCACGCCGAAGTGATACTGGCCGTTGCTGTCGGTGACGGTCGTGAATTGCAGGTTGTCGGCGGTGGTTTCCAGTAGGCCGTCGGCACCGGCCCAGGTCAGGGTCACGGTTTGCCCGGCGAGCCCGGCGCCATCGGGCACGGCGCTGCCGGTGGCCGAAGCGGTGTCGTTCCACAAAGTGCCGGTGATGACGCCGAGCCCGGCGTTGTCTCGCAGGATGTACTGGTTCGGGCCGACAGTGCTGCCGGTCCGTTCGCCATCGATGGCCCCGTCAGTGCCGACGCTGTTGCCGCCCCAACTGGTGAAGTCTTCGGGCAGGCTGCTCCAGGTCAGTGTCGCGTTGCTGCTGGCGATGATCGACGCATTGGGCAGCGTGACCTGATAGACCACCTTGACCTGCGCACCGACATCCAGCTGATCGAAATTGACGCTGATCCCGCCGGCAGCGCTGAAGCTGACACCGGCCGGCAGATTGCCCGGGCCGTAGAGCACGCCATTGATGCTGACGCTGACCAGGCTGTAATTGCTGCCGCCGGCAAAACTGTCGCTGACCTGCGTATCGAAGGCCGGCAAGCCACCGTTCTGGGTAAAACTCAGCTGGATAGTAGCTGTGCCGGTGGTGCCGGACGGGTTGGGGTTGAACCCCGTGACCTGTTTGTCGAAGTTGCTGAAGCTCGGCTCGACGATTTTTTCGAAGACTGTGTCGCTGTTGGCCCGGCCGATGCCGTTGACGATTTCATGGGCACTGGCACCGAGCAGCGCCCCGGCGGCGTTGCTCGCCTGGTTGGCGACGCGGACGTTGAACTCGATCACCACGCCTTCGAGGTCACCGTCGGAACCGCCGCCATTGACCACATTGCCGAGGTTGAAAGTGATCACCTGACTGCCATCGGGATTGGTGACGATGGTCAGGCGGCTCGGATCAAACACGCCGTTGGGCCCCAGACCCAGCAGATCGGCGGTGATCGGCAAGGCCTGCGGGCTGTTTTCATTGCCGCTGATGTTCAACGTGCCGCCGACGATCAGGTTGGCATCGGTGGTCAGGCCACCATCGGAGATGAAGCCGATGCGCAAGGCATTCACCAGCGCATCCGGGGAAATGAATTGCAGGCCGTTGGCCAGGGTGATCTGCACCTGGTAGTTGGGGTTGTTGCCTTCGGGCACCAGCACCACCACCCGATAGCGGATGACTTCGCCGATGGTCACGGCCTCTTGCGGGGCGGTGGTCGGTGACGAGGCAGGGCTGTCCGGCAGGCCACCAACCCGTGAAATCTGGATCGCTTGCGCCACGGGTATGAGCAACGCCGAGCTGTTGCGGTAGTCATTGAGGGAGCCGCCGTTGATCGGCCCGTCGACACCGGTCCGTTCGCCGCTCTGGGTGCCGTCGAGGCTGGTCCATTGCACCACCGCGACGTTGGGGATCGACGACTGTGCCGCAGCCGACGCGTTGACCACACCCGACAGGCTCAGCACGATGCTGCCGCCCTTGGCGATGTCGATATTGGCACCGCTGGCGGTGCGAAGCTGACCGTTGACCAGTTCGAAGTCGATGCCGCCGTTGTTGGTCGCGCCGTTCAGGTAAAGGACACCGGTCAGGGTGATATTGCTCAGCTGGGTGGGCAGATTGTCGAAGAAACTGATATCGAAGGCGCTGAAGTCGTTGCCGCCATTGCCATTGCTCAGGGTGATGGTGAAGGTCACCGTGTCGCCCTGATCGTAACCGCCGGGGCCCGAGGTCGACGTCAGATTCTGGGTGACGGTCAGTGTCGGCTCGCGCACGGTCACGGTTGGCTGGCCACCAGTCAGGGCGACGTTGCGATCCACCGCGACATTGCCGTTGGGCGTGTCACCGTCAGGATCGCTGAACACCAGTTGCGCGTTGTTCTGCAGAGACTTGCTGGCCTGGTTGGCAATCACGTTGTTGGCCACCAGTTGCAGTCGGATGACGAAGCTGTTGTTGCCGGTCTGGTTGTCGGCGGTTGCGCCGGAGACGCTGAACGTCCAGCGCGCGTCCACGCCATCATCGCCCAGCGTACCGCCTTGGCCGGTGAAACTGCTGACCACGATGCTCCCGGCAAAATCGGCCCCAAGCGCGCCGCTGCCGGCACGGGTGGTGATGATCTGGTAGCCGAGACCTCCATTGAAACTGGTGTCCAGGCGCATGCCCGGCGGAATCAGGTCTTCGATGCGCAAGGTCTGCGTGTTGCCTTCGGGCAGGGTGACGACGATGTCGTAGCGCATGCTTTCGCCGATCACCAGATCGCTGCCGGTGGTGTGCGAGGCGCTGGAATCGCCGTTGTCCAGCGTGCCGTCAGCGAAAACCTTGGTGATCGTCGGCGCCGCCACCTGTTGGCTGGCCAGATCGGTGAGGTCGACGGGCGTGAAGTCGGTGCCGCCGTTGACACTGGCGTAATTGCTCAGGGTCGCCGTGCTTTGCAGGCTGCGGCTGGCTTCGATGGTCGAGCTGACCACCACGTCGTAGCTGATCACCACCACGTTGGCGCCGCTGCTATTGGCAGCCGTGCCGCTGCGGCCGGCGAGCAGAGAGGCCTGACCGCCCGCATCAAGGAAGGTGATCTGGTTGCCGGAGACGCTGTAATCGACCCCGAGCACCAACGCCGTGCCGTCGCCGCGATAGATCTGCAGATTGGCCGCCGCCAGACTGCCGCCGACAAAACTCAGGCCGGAGGGCAGGGTGATGCTGGTACTGACGTCGTAGGCGCCGCCGCCACCGGTGTTCTCGATGGCGGTGACCATGCGCAACCGGTCGCCGCCGTCGATGCCGGTGATGTTGCCGTCCACTGCCGCCAGATCGGTCACCCGTCCGTTGAAAGGAGAACCCGTGCTGCCCGGCGGGTTCCAGCTGCCGGTGGTGTTGCTGACGGTGCCGTTGGAGCCGGACACCACGCCATGCTTGATCGACAACACAGGTTCGGCCACGGAAACAATCGCCACCACATCGGAGGAAATCAGCGTGCGGTCGGTGAGGGTGGTTTGCTGGCTCGATTGCGCCAGTACGTCCAGCGAACGCTGGTCGGCGAAAGGTTGGTCGCCAACGCGCACGGTAAATCGCACGACAATACGACTGCCGGTAGTGGTGGCGGTGACGAAGCTGCCAAAGTCGAAGGTCACCGAGTTGCCGACGCCACTGGTGACGGTCAGTACGCCGCCGGCGTTGGTATTGCCGGGGCCGATCTGCCATTGGCCGGGATCGCCGCCGGTTCCCCAGATCACGCCGGAGACGTCGAACAACGGCAGCGGCAGGTAGGCCGTGAGTTTGAACTGCTCGTAGTCGCCAGTAATCAGGTCGTAGCTCAGCTCGAAGGTCACTTCATCCCCGGGCCGCAGCTCGCCGTTGCCCGGCGGAGTGCCGTTATTGACCTCGACCAGTTTGATGTCGACCGTGCTGGTCGGGATCACGCTGGTGGTGGTCGAGCCGTCGGTTTCGCTTTGACCGGTCAGGTTGAAGATGTCCTGAAGAATCGTGCCATCCACCACGGCGCTGTTGCCCAGTTCATCGCCTTCATTGATTTCGCTGTGCGGGTTGCCAGAGGGCGGTTTGTAGCTCTGCCCGACGATTGCCGAGTAGCTGAGCACGGCCAGCACCGCGCCCTGCAGCGTGTCATCGAAGGCCAGGTCTCCATTGAGCCAGCCCCGGATATTGGAAAACGCATTGCGCAGCGACTGGGCAATATCGAAGCCCATCGACGTGCTGCCATCGGCGTTGGTGACCACGCTGGTCACGAGCGTGATGGTCTGGGCAACGCCATTGAGGGTGACAGTCAGCGTCGGCGTGCCGGTCAAGACCTGCCCGTCGCTGAGTTGGTCGCGTATCAGCAGCTGCCCTTGATTGAAGAAGTCCTTGCCGAAGGCGAAGTAGTCGGAAATGGCCAGGTTCAGGGTGTACTTGAGGGTGTCGCCGGGGCTGATGCCTGTCTGGCCGATGTCCGTTTGCAGCGTCACCTGTTTGAGCAGGGTGATGGATTTGGCAACAAAGTCGGTAGGCCGCCCGGTGCCGGAAAAGTCGATGGTCGTGTTGGGCGCGACCACGTCACGCGGATCCAGCGGCGCCCACTGGCCGGACGCGGTTGGCGCACCGATGTTGATGGTCACGGCATCCCCGGTCACCGGATTGATGATCGGCTGGCCATTGGCGTCGACCTCCGGCACATAGAACGCGACCTGGGTATTGGTGGCGGCGGAAAGCGTGTCGTATTCGACGGTAAAGGCGCTGATGAACACCGTGTCGGAGGCAATCAGCGTGGCGATTTGTGCCGGGTCGGTAACGACGGTGCCGTCATGCAGCGTGATCGAGGTCAGTCGCCCGCCGGCACCGGGGGTGATCGCGGTGACCTGAACGTTATCCGGCAGCGGTTGGGTGACGATGACATGGGTCAGGGTCTGGCCAGGCGCCGGGGTGACCGTCACCGTCAAGGTACGGCCGTAGTTGGGGCCGGTGGCGGTTTCACCTTCGGGTGTGGACAGCGTCTGGTCGAAGCGGATGACCGTCGGATGCACGACAAACGCGACAGTACCGGCTTGAATCAGCGCCGGGTCGTTGGTCGGGTTGTCCAGCGCATCGTTGCCGAACTGGAAGCCGCCGCTGGCACGGATCGTCAGGTCCGGCGTGCCGTTGGAGAACGCGGTGTCGGCCAGGTTGCTCAGGCTGGCCGTGACCTGCACGGAAATTACCGGCTGGTCCTTGGAAACACTGGCGAACGGCAGCTCGATCACCACCAGTTGATCGCCGGCCTGCATCCCGAACGCGGCAGCGCTGATTCGCAGCAGATTACCGCTGGCGTCCTTGGCCAACGGGTGTGTGGCAAAGCCGCTGGCGTCGAAGGTCACGACATGGGTGACCAGGTTCTGTCCCAGATAGCTGGCGGAAATGAAACTCGCGCCATCGTTGCCGTCCTTGCCGCTGGCGGGCATGAACAGGGTCAGGAACGGCGCGTAGCCTTCCTGGCCTGAGGTGTTGCTGAAATCGACATTGAAGGTGAAACGGTCACCCAGCAATACATCGCTGCCGGTGGCCGGCAACGTGACGGTTGGCGCCGCGTCGGCCAGCAACCCGTCGAAACTCGCCATGGCGGCACTGCTGATGGCGATTGCCTTGTCGATGTCGCCGACCCGGGTTTCCAGTGCCCAGTCACCACCGGCCTTGCTGCTGCCGGTGTCATTGCTGGAAGCCGCGACATCGGCGCCGGTCCAGCGGGCCAGTTCGGTGACCAGGGTTTTGCCGGCGCTGCCGGCACCGACATCGCAGCCGTAAAGCTGAATGTCGGCGCCTTGGGTCAGGTTATTTCGCCACTGTTCGAGGGTTTGCCCAAGCTGGTCGATATTGTCGGAAGTGACCGTGCGATTGCCCAAGGTGAACTGGCCAGCCGCACCGTGGGACATGACCTGGATCGAGTCTACCTTGCCGAGTTTTGCCAGTGCTGCCGAAATCGCGGCCAGACCGTCTTCACCGTTGTTGACCACAATCGCCGTGACATTGGACGGCAGCTGCGCGAGCAGTTGCTCGCGGTTTTCGATGCGGCTGTCGAGTACCAGCAACGTGCGCGCCGCCGAAGGTGCCTGCTCGGTGGCGGGACGACCCTCAACGGGGCTGGCGGGGTGGGGCGCTGCGGCATCGGCAGGTGCGGCGGGATCGGCGTGATGCTGATCGGCGGCGGCAGAGGCGGCAGCGCCGTCGAACAGGATGCGCGGTTCCAGAGCCAGTGACTGGCGATGCGGGCGCAGGTGAGCCTTGGACGACTGAGAAATTGGATCTTGCATGTGAACGGCCCTCAAACTGCGTGGTAAATCATTCCGTTGAAACCAGCCCACTTCAGGACACGTTCAGCGTAGGTGCTTTCTGAGGGTTTTCCAGCGCGTAAACCGCTGTTTAGAGGGACGATTTGACGCACCGGACGCAAGCCCTTGGCCATCACGGAGCTGTCTTTCCGGTACTTGCGACAGATTTTTCCTGCACCTGTTTGGAAGCCACGCCAGTCCGGTTTCAAAGCTGGTTGATAAACATCAGGGAGGAGGGCGCGCGTGATCTTCGATCAGCGTACGACTTGGCGCCGACCAGCGGTGCGGAGTCAAAAGCACAAGACTTCACGCTCAAAAGCCGGATAATGGCGGCCAATTTGTTTAGCCCGCTATTCTGGTAACCCGCATGGAAATCAAGGTCAATTTTCTCGACAACCTCCGACTCGAAGCCAAGTTCGATGACTTCACGGTGGTGGCCGACCAACCGATCCGTTACAAGGGCGATGGCTCTGCACCGGGTCCGTTCGACTATTTCCTGGCGTCGTCGGCCTTGTGCGCGGCTTACTTCGTAAAGTTGTACTGCAGCACCCGCAATATCCCGACCGAAAACATTCGTCTGTCGCAGAACAACATTGTCGATCCGGAAAACCGCTACAACCAGATCTTCAAGATCCAGGTCGAGCTGCCGGCGGACATCTCCGAAAAGGATCGCCAGGGCATCCTGCGCTCGATCGACCGTTGCACGGTGAAGAAGGTGGTGCAGGCAGGGCCGGAGTTCGTGATCGAGGAAGTCGAGAACCTCGACGCGGATGCCCAGGCTCTGCTGATGCCGGCTTCCACGTCCGGCGCGGGCACCTGCATTGCCGGTAAAGACCTGCCGCTGGAACAGACCATCGCCAACATGTCGGGGATTCTGGCCGACCTGGGCATGAAGATCGAAATCGCTTCGTGGCGCAACATCGTGCCCAACGTCTGGTCGCTGCACATCCGCGATGCACAGTCGCCGATGTGCTTCACCAACGGCAAGGGCGCCACCAAAGAGGGCGCGCTGGCCTCGGCGCTGGGCGAGTTCATCGAGCGGCTGAACTGCAACTTCTTCTACAACGATCAGTTCTGGGGCGAAGAGATCGCCAATGCCGAATTCGTGCATTACCCGGACGAGCGCTGGTTCAAGCCCGGCGCCAAAGACGAGTTGCCTGCGGAAATCCTCGACGAAAATTGCCTGGGCATCTACAACCGCGACGGCGAACTGCGCGGCTCGCACCTGTTCGACACCAACTCCGGCAATACTCAGCGTGGCATCTGCTCGCTGCCGTTCGTGCGTCAGTCGGACAACGAGGTGGTGTACTTCCCGTCCAACCTGATCGAAAACCTGTTTCTCAGCAACGGCATGAGCGCCGGCAACACCCTGGCCGAAGCGCAGGTGCAGTGCCTGTCGGAGATCTTCGAGCGGGCGGTCAAACGCGAAATCCTCGAAGGCGAAATGGCTCTGCCGGATGTACCGCAAGAGGTGCTGGCGAAATACCCGGGCATTCTCGCCGGGATCAAGGCGCTGGAAGAACAGGGCTTCCCGGTGCTGGTCAAGGACGCGTCGCTGGGCGGTGAATTCCCGGTGATGTGCGTGACGCTGATGAACCCG
This sequence comes from Pseudomonas aphyarum, assembly GCF_028657055.1. Lineage (NCBI taxonomy): Bacteria > Pseudomonadati > Pseudomonadota > Gammaproteobacteria > Pseudomonadales > Pseudomonadaceae > Pseudomonas > Pseudomonas aphyarum. The sequence continues at coordinate 210,785 of NZ_JAMDGS010000010.1, read as the reverse complement.
CGCACCGGCGGCGTATTCGCCTCGTTCGGCGCGCACCCGAGCTTCGAAGTGGCGCTGGAGCGCAGCCTCACCGAGTTGCTGCAGGGCCGCAGCTTCGAAGGCCTCAATGATCTGCCACAGCCGACCTTCTCGGGCCAGGCCGTGACCGAGCCGAACAACTTCGTCGAGCACTTCATCGATTCCAGCGGCGTGGTCTCGTGGCGCTTCTTCAGCGCCAAGGCCGACTTCGAATTCGTCGAGTGGGATTTCTCCGGCAACGGCGAAAACTCCAACGCCGAAGAGGCCGCGACGCTGTTCGGCATCCTTGAAGACATGGGCAAGGAAGTCTACATGGCGGTCTACGAGCACATCGGCGCCAAGGCTTGCCGCATTCTGGTGCCGGACTATTCGGAGATCTATCCGGTAGAAGACCTGATCTGGGACAACACCAACAAAGCGCTGCAATTCCGTGCCGACATCCTCAACCTGCACAACCTGAGCAAAGTCGGCCTGCGCAATCTCGCCAAAGGCCTGGAACACAGCGAACTGGACGATTATACCGACATCACCACACTGATCGGCATCGAGTTCGACGACAACACCCCATGGGGCAAGTTGACCATCCTTGAGTTGCGCCTGCAGATCTACCTCGCCTTGCAGAAATACGAGCAGGCCAAGGATCTGGTCGAGGCCTTCCTGCAATACAACGACAACACCGTCGAGCGCGGCTTGTACTATCAAGCGGTCAACGTGGTGCTGGAAATGGAGCTGGACGAAGATCTGGAGCTGGAAGACTACGAAGCCAACTTCCGCCGCATGTTCGGCGACGAGCGCATGGACGCGGCGATCGGCTCGGTCAACGGCAGCGTGCGCTTCTACGGCCTGACGCCGACCAGCATGAAGCTGGAAGGGCTGGATCGGCACCTGCGCCTGATCGAGAGCTACAAGAAACTGCACGCAGCGCGGGCCAACTTCGCGGGTTGATTCGGTTGGCAGCACGCACAAAAAAAGCACCTTCGGGTGCTTTTTTCGTTTGCAGGCCAGTTAGCGTGATCGCTCACGCACCCAGTGCGCCAGATCATCTGGCGCCAAAGGACGGGAGAACACATTGCCCTGGGCTATCGGGTAACCCAGCGCTCGAAGAATGTCCCGTTGCCCGGCGCTTTCAACCCCTTCGGCGACGATGTTCAGTTGCAGGCTCTTGCAGATCCCCGCAATCGATTGGGCCAGCGTCCGGGCACTTTCGCTGGTTTCGAGATCGTCGATAAAGCTCTTGTCGAGCTTGATCGCGTTGACGGGCAGTCGCAGCAGGTAGCTCAGGCTGGAATAACCGGTTCCAAAGTCGTCGATGGACAGGCTGACACCGGATTGGCGGACTTCGCTGATCACCGAGATGACCGTATCGGTGGCGTCGAGGATGAAGTCCTCCGTGACTTCCAGGGTCAGGCAGGAGGGTGGGAGCCTGTACTGTGCCAATAGTGCTTCGATCAGTTCGATAATCGCCCGGTCGCGAAAGGCGATCGGGAAAATGTTGACCGAGATCTGCGGCACATCGATCCCGGCGTCGCGCCATTGCGCCATTTGCCGGCAGGCTTCGGTGAGCACCCATTGGTTGAGTCTGGGCATCATTCGGGTGTCACGCACCAACGGAATGAAACGGTTGGGCGGGATGTTTCCAAGCTCCGGATGAGACCAGCGGGCCAGCGCCTCGACACCAAACAGGTGATTGCCGTCGAGCATCATCTGAGGCTGGTAATGCAGCGTCAGCTGATCAGACTCCAAGGACTGCTTGAGGGCCATGCTCAGCGTCAGTTCGTCGTCGGTTGAATCAACCACCACCGGATCAAACACTTCGATGGCCTGGCGACCCGCGGACTTGGCCTTGTACATCGCCTGATCGGCATGCAACAGCAACGCCTGAATATCATTGCCGTGGTCCGGGTAAATGCCGATACCAATGCTGGCGGAAGGCGAGACACTGACATCGGCCAAGATCATCGGCTCCGAGAGCTGGCTGAGCATGCGCTCCGAAAAGGCAATCGCCTGTTCGGCACTGGAAGGGGACAGAATAATGACGAACTCGTCCCCCGAAAGACGGCTGACAACATCATTGCCCCTCACGGAAGACTGAAGCCTTCTGGCGATTTCAGACAACAGCAGATCCCCGGCCGCATGCCCGAGTGAATCGTTGATCTGCTTGAACTTGTTGATGTCGATGAACAACACGGCCAGGGATGATTGCGAACGCTGGGCGTTGGCGATCATCGTGTTGGCTTTCATCATCAACAGCCGTCGATTGGGCAACAGGGTCAGGCTGTCGTAATAGGCCAGCCGTTCGATATCGTGAATAAAACTGTCACGCTCCAGAGCCAGTGCGCACAACTTCAGACTGGTTTGCAGCAACCGTTGATGTTGCGCGGCAGGAAGGTGGTTTTCGCGATAGTAAAAAGTGAACGTGCCAAGTGTCCGCCCGTTGTTGGAGCGAATGGTGTTGACCCAGCCGGCCGTGAAACCCAGCGATTGCGAAAGGTGCGGATCAACGCATTCACCGTCGTAAGACCCCGGATCGGTGAAGTTCAGCATGATGCTTTCCTTGGCATCCATTTTTTGCAGAATGGAACGCTCGGCAAGACTTTCCAAAGACTGAAGCAGACCGTCCGGCAAGTTGAATTCGGCAATCAGCGGCAGGCAACCCTGTTCATCAAACTGGCGGATGGAAACACCGATTTCCGGCGCGATACGGCCGATTTCCAGACACAACAACTGCATGACATCGCCCAGAGGTTCTTCGCGGGCCATGGCGCTTAGTACCTTGAACTGCAACTCGTCATTCATCTTGGCTTCGGTGATGTCCGTGACAATGGCCACCACGTCCTGCTGAACACCCTGAGGGTCGAGTACCGGATTGGCGACTACGCGAACCCACAGCGGTTGTTTTGATTTGTTGTAGACCAGTAACTCCGTGGTGTGGCTTTCTCCCTGCTGGATACTGCTTCTGAACGAGAGAACCGTTTGCGTATCCGTATGGCGGCCGTAAAACACCTGGTCTGGCTTCTTGCCCACCAGATCGGCTGTTTCATACCCCAGCATGCGCACAAAACCTTCGTTGACGTAGGTAATGACGCTGTTTGAATCCGTGACGATGATGGCGCTGTCCGTCCGGTTGACGGCAATTTTCAGCAGTCGGCTTTTCTCGACTTTCTTGATCACGTACAGCAGGAAGAACGTGGTAGCCAACACCAGCAGAAGTATCATCGCCGCTGCCGCGATGTATATCTTGAAGCGATCGCCCATGGACTGAAGTGAAGTCTGGCTGATGCTGTTGCCGTACTTGATGAAGTTCTTCTGCTCCTGCAGAAGTTGCTCTTGAATCTCTTGTACCGGCTGCGCAAGTGCCCATTGCACGTCGCCAGCGCCCGTGTACTGAACCAGACGATGGAGCACGTTCACGTAGCGTGAATACACGTCTTTCAATGCCTGGACCCGCACATGGTTTTCTTCGTCCACCCGGGTGCGTGTGAGAAAGCGGTCGAATGACTCATTCGCCAGGATCAATTCCATGCGGGCGTGTTGCACCATGTCCTGCGGAACCGTATTGAACAGGGCGATGCGGGTGTTGGCGCGCGACAGGGAGAGGCGTGCTTCCATCAAGTGCTGAACGGTCTCCGCCACCGCATCGACCTGGTCGACGGCCACACTTGAAAGGTTTCCGATGCTGGATTGGTTGCTGGTCGCTAACCAGAAGCTGAGCACTAACGTTGCACATTGAAAGACCAGTGCTGTCGTCAGGATCGTTTTCAAACCATGAGGCGGTGCAAACTTGCGAAGCAAAAAATCCTCCTCTGTCCCGGACAGCCAGGAAAGGGTTGGCGAAAGTGAGCGTCCATGCGGGAAGTGCCTGGATGGCGGTTCATATCAGGCGAAAGGGGATTCAGTGTTCGGGGTTGTACCGGCGTTTTTCAGGGCGAGATGTGTCGCAGATTTTTTCTTCAAGAGAACACTGTCTTCACAGAATTGCTGGCCAGGGGCTATTAAGGTGGCGAAGCTTATAAGAAAGTCATGTTTGAATGAAATGGCCGAACGGTGGCGGCGAGGGTTATTTTTTCTGCCGTTATTGGCCAACCAGTCAGGAAAGTTAATAAAAGTTCTTTGGCACTAATCGGTTATAGAAGCCTGTCTGACAATCGGTCATTAACGTTTTTCAAGTTCGGGTTTTTCAATCCCGAACAGTGTTTTAACCTCTGCGAGATGATTATTCATGGCGATGATTATCCTGTGAGTCAGTTTCCCCATAATCCATGAACAAAAAAAGCACCCCGAAGGTGCTTTTCCTGTTTAACGCCTGATCGGCAAATGTTGGCGTCAGAGCGCAGCCTTCACCTGCAATCCAAACACCAATGCATTGTCGATGTCCTTCCCGGAAAACGCGCCCGGCTCGATGATGTACTGCATATTCGGGCGCAGCGTCAGCCAAGGCGTGGCCTGATAGCCGTAACCGAGTTCGATCAATTGCTCGGCGCTGTCCAGGTTTGGAAACGCTACGCCATTGCCCAGCGCCGCGTCCTGCTGCACATCACGGCTGCGCGGGTTCGGTACTGCGCGGCCGTAGCCCAGCGCCACGGTGTCACGAGGGCGGCCTTCGAACGGTTTGTACAGCACCAGGCCGGTGCCGTACCACTTGCTGAATGGCGAAGCGGCTTCGCTGGCCGCCGAATATTGGCCGAAGGCGTGCAGGCTGCGGCCTTCGGAGGCGTCCGAAGCCCAGACGGCCTGGTCGATCAGGACGTAATGGCCGCCGCGTCCGGACACTTCCTTGTCACTGCCGATGCGTTTCACATCGGAGCTGTCGTAGTAATAACCGACCTTGTACTCGCCGGGCAGCTTGCCTGCCTGCTTGTAGACCAGTTCGATCGGCACCACGGTGCCGGTGGTGTGTTTCGGGCCCAGGTGCCAGGCTCGGCTGGAATTGCCGTTGCTTTCCGGATCGACGTTGAACGCGGCCACGCGCAGTTGCCAGGCCGGGGAGAGGTCGTATTTCACCCGCACACCCAAGTGGGCGTTGGGGTAGTTGGTCCAGCCGCTGCCACCGGACATGTTCAGCGGGTGACCGCAGAAGCCGGCGTTCATGAAGTTGCAGAGGATGCCGCTGTCCAGTCCGCCGAGGTCGTTGCCCATGGCCATGTAGCCAAGTTTGACGTTCAGCGCCGGGGTGAACAGGCTGCGCTCGTAGCTCAGCTCGGTCAGGCGCGTGTAGAGGCCGCCGTAGTTTTCCTGGATGGGCAGACGGTTGCCGACCAGATCTTCGGAGGCACTGTTGCCGCGTCGGTCGTTGATGCTCAGCTGGATCTTGCCGGCGTTATCGACGCCGTAGAGTTTGCTCAGGTCGAACTGCGCGCCGAGCTTGATGTTTTGCGAGTAACGCGCCGAGCGATGCAGGCCGCCGTCGGCGTTGTAGGCGGTTTCCCCCGTGTAGTCGCCGGTGAACTTGATGCCGTCTTCATCGAGCTTGTGGCGCAGGCCGCCCCAGTCGCCGGTCAGGGTGTTGCGGGTGAACACGTTCGAATCGGTACCGGCAAGGGCGGGCAGGGCAGCGCCGCAGGTGAGACCGAACAGCATGCCGGTGAAAACCCCGGCGTGAGAAAAGCGAACAGCCAATGACATTGCTGAAATCCAGAGCGAAGGACATGAAACGACGCGGCACCCAGAGGTGCCGCGCACAAGTGAAGTGAAGGAGGACGCTGCGGTTTACGGCAGGGCGTACGCCATCACGTAGTCGCCACGGTCGGTCGACTGACGAGCACCACCGGCGGTGATGACCACGTATTGCTTGCCGGTTTTCGGCGACACATACGTCATCGGACCGCCCTGGCTGCCAACCGGCAGACGCGCTTTCCAGACTTCTTCACCGTTGCCGCTGTTGAACGCGCGCAGGTAGAAGTCCTGGGTGCCGGCGATGAAGATCAGGCCGCCTTGGGTCGACAGCGTGCCGCCGAGGGTTGGCAGACCGATCTTGATCGGCAGGTGCATGCGGATGCCCAAGGGACCTGTGTCTTCAACGGTGCCGACCGGAACCTGCCAGGCGACTTTCTGGGTTTTCATGTCGATAGCGGTCAGCGTACCGAACGGCGGGGCCTGGCACGGAATGCCGGCAACCGACAGGAAGCGGTTCTTGTTCACCGCGTAAGGTGTGCCTTTCAGCGGAACGGCGCCCATACCGGTGTTCAACGCTTCGCCACCGGAAGTTGCCTTGCCTGTGTTCTGCGACGGGATCATCTGAATCCACAGACCCAGGCGCATGTCGTTGACGAAGATGAAGCCGTGCACCGGGTCAGTCGAGATGCTGCCCCAGTTCATGCCGCCCAGCGAACCCGGGAAGCTCAGGGATTTGTCAGTACCCGGCGCGGTGTACAGCCCGTCGTAGCGCATCGACTTGAAATCGATCCGGCACAGCAACTGGTCGTACGGCGTGGCGCCCCACATGTCCGACTCGGTCAGGTGTTGAGCACCGATCTGCGGCATGCCCACCGATTTCGGCTGGGTTGGCGAGTAGGGTTCGTTCGGAATGTTCGACGCCTTGACCGGTACTTCTTTAACGTCGGTCAACGGTTTGCCGGTGGCGCGGTCGAGCACGTAAATCTGCCCGGCCTTGGTGCCGATCACCACCGCCGGAACGGTTTTACCGTCCTTGGTGAAGTCGATCAGGCTTGGCTGCATCGGCAGGTCGAAGTCCCAGAGATCGTTGTGCACGGTCTGGTAGACCCACTTTTCTTCGCCGCTGTTGGCGTCCAGCGCCAGGATCGAAGCGCCGTAGGTGTGGTCCAGTTTGCTGCGCTCGACACCATAGATGTCGGTGGACGAGCTGCCCATCGGCAGGAAGATCGTGTTGGTGGCCGGGTCATAGGACATCGGCGCCCAGCTGTTCGGCGTGCTGCGCACGTAGGTGCTGCCGTCTGCCGGTGCTTTTTTATCCTGCGGATTGCCCGGGTCGAACGCCCAGCGCATGGCACCGGTCATCACGTCGAAACCACGGATCACGCCGCCCGGCATGTCGGTTTGCACGTTGTCGGCCACACGACCGCCAACCACCACGGTGGTGCCGGCCATCAGCGGCGCGGAGGACAGTTGATAGTAGCTGTCAGGAACATCACCCAGACCGGCCTTCAGATCAACCTGGCCGTTGTTGCCGAAACCCTGGCAGAACTCGCCGGTGTCGGCATCGACTGCGATCAGGCGGGCGTCGATGGTGTTGGTCAGTAGACGGCGTGTGCAGTTGGCTGTGGGTGCGACCGGGGTTTCGCTCACTGGCGAGCTGGCCGGTTTGGCGACGGCGGCGCTGGCGTCGAAATACGCCATGCCACGGCAACGCTGCCAGACTTTGGATTGCGCGTTGATCGCGTTTTTCCAGAGCTCTTTACCGGTGTCGGCATCCAGTGCGATCAGGTTGTTGTGCGGGGTGCAGATGAAGACTTTGTTGCCGATCTGCAGCGGAGTCAGCTGGTCTTCGGCGCCGTTGCCATCGCTCTCGGCGATGTCGCCGGTGTGGTAGGTCCACGCGACTTTCAACTTGTCGACGTTGCTGCGATTGATCTGGTCCAGCGCGGCGAAGCGGCTGCCACCTTCGGTATTACCGTAGTGCGCCCAGTCTTTCTGCGCCTTTTCCGGTTCGACCGGCGTCAGGCCCGGACCCGTGCCGGTAGGGGCGACGGTCGGGTGCGCGACGAACATGTTGCCGGCAGCCACCGCCAGTCCAACCGCCAGAACAGCGGCGACACCGTAAGCACCACGACCCGCAACGCCGCCATTGGCGCGTTTGAGCAGCGGATAAACCAGCGCGACCACCAGACCCACGGCGCTGAACATGAACAGACGCGAGAACACTGGCCAGAACACCAGCCCTGCGTCGATGACTGCCCAGATCGCCGTCCCCAGCAGGAACGCTGCGAACAACCAGGCGCCGGCAGGCTTGCGGCGTGCGATCAGCAGACCGGAAATGGCCATCGCCAGACCACCCACCAGGAAGTACCAGGAGCCTCCCAGGCTGACCAATTTCACACCGCCAGCGGCCAGTGCCAGGCCGAGCAGGGCGATGATCACGCCCAGCCCGACCAGAATGAATGTTGATATGCCCGAGAGGCGTTGACTCTGCTTCACGTTGAATGTCCCGTTGAAATGAGGAGGGCATTATATAGTTAGGTAACTACCTAGTTAAATCACTAAATCAGAATGAAAGGGGTTTTGGCGCTAAATGGTGCGACGGATCGACGCTGGCCTTGTCCTCGCGGACCTTCAGGGACTGTTGGAACGGTGGAAAAGTCTTTTATTTGCCAGCGGATATGGAATTTATGACAGGTTGATCAGACTTGGTGGTTCCCGCCGGACAAAATCGGCGGGAACGGTATTGGCTGCGGGCGAGGTGAGGGCTTAGCTAATCATCACCTCATCCAGTGCCTGCTCAAGGGTGCTGACCGTACGCTCGATGTTGTGCAGCTTTTCGAGTCCGAACAGACCGATGCGGAAGGTCTGGAAGTCGGCCGGTTCGTCGCACTGCAACGGAACTCCGGCGGCAATCTGCAGGCCGTGGTTAGCAAATTTCTTGCCGTTTTTGATATCGGCATCATCGGTGTAGCTCACCACGACGCCTGGGGCCTGAAAGCCGGCTGCGGCCACGCTTTTGAAGCCTCTGCCGGTCAACATGGCGCGTACTCGGTCACCCAGAACCTGCTGGTCGTCGCGGATCCTGTCGAAACCGTAGGCTTGCGTCTCTTTCATTACGTCGTTGAACCGCGCGAGGGAATCGCTGGGCATCGTCGCATGGTAGGCATGTCCGCCCTGTTCGTAGGCCTGCATGATCTGCAGCCACTTTTTCAGGTCGCAGGCGAAGCTGGTGCTTTGCGTTTGCTCGATGCGTTCGAGGGCCAGAGCACTGAACATCACCAGGGCGCAGCAAGGGGAGGCGCTCCAGCCTTTCTGCGGTGCGCTAATCAGCAAATCGACGGCGCATTTGTGCATATCCACCCAAAGCGTGCCGGAAGCGATGCAGTCCAGCACGAACAGCCCTCCCACCGCATGCACGGCGTCGCCGACGGCCCGCAGGTACTCGTCGGGCAGGATAATCCCTGATGAGGTTTCAACGTGGGGGGCGAAGACAATCTGCGGCCTCGAAGCCGCAATGGCTGCCAGCACTTCGTCCAGAGGGGGCGGGGCGTAGGCAGCCTGGCGACCCGTGTCTACCGGTCGGGCTTTCAACACTGTAGTGGCCGCCGGGATGTTGCCCGTCTCAAGGATCTGGCTCCAGCGATAGCTGAACCAGCCGTTGCGTATCACCAGGCATTGCTGGCCGGTGGCGAACTGGCGCGCCACCGCTTCCATGCCGAATGTGCCGCTGCCCGGAACCACCGCAACCGCCTCGGCGTTGTAGACCTGTTTCAGCGTCTTGGAAATGTTCTTCATCACGGCCTGAAATGACTGCGACATGTGATTGAGCGAGCGGTCGGTGTAAACCACTGAGTACTCGATAAGCCCTTCAGGATCGATTCCGGGATATAGCTGTGACATGGGGTGGCTCCTTATGTGATTCCCTGGCAGTCAAAAGGTCTGGCGAACATCATTGGGAAGCAAGTCTAGGCAAAGGGCAGGGATGAGCTGATTGAATTGCAGAAATGAAGATAGAGTGGTCATCAATGCCTCAATCGTTGTGTGAAAAATGAATCGTCCGTTGTTTATTTCTCTGGATGGGCCAAAAGGAACCGGCAAAACCACATTATTGGAAGCCGTTACGGCAGTACTGAGGGCCGACAACAAGAAAGTCATCCGGCTTTGCGAGAGAAAAAGCGATCCTTACCGGGGGGACACCATGACCCTCGTCAACGAACTTGCCAGAAATCCCTCCCGGGATCTGGAGTGGGCTGTGTGTCAGCGCTTTGCTGATAGCCGGAGCTGGATCTCCCGGCACGTGCTGACTAGGCAGCCGCTGGACAGCATTGTCTTGATCGATCGCTGGTATCCGTCTGACGCCGCGTTTCGCCACACCGTCCCGTTTGCAGAGATTCTCCAATTGAATATCGAGCGAAACGTGCAGGTGCCAGACCTGCATGTCGGAGTCATCACCGCGCCGGATATTTCATGGGCCAGGGCAACGGCACGATCCAGAGGACTGGGCGGTACTGTGATTCAAAAGCACGCAGAGCATGTCGCGTGTACGGAGATGTTCGAGCAAGCGGCTGCCGATCACGACTGGGTTTTGTGCCGTAATGAAGGAACGATCGAAGGCGCTACGATGCAGGTGGTTTTCGAGATCTATAAATTGTTTAGCTGATTGCCGAGGTGGATCAGCCGGGTTCAGGTAGGGGTTGGTAAAGTTCCGCCCAGACACACCATTTAACATAATATACATTACACGTAACAAAGTATTACGGATTCAGCCCGGTTGCGCACACCATTTCAATCTCAAGCTCCTCTCTCAAAGGACCTGATCCTTGATGCCTGCTGATCGCTCTATTTGAAATGTGCTGCGCTCAATCCTCATCACGCGTCAGCTTTTCAATTAGCGCTCGATGCTGCGGATACTGCGCTGTGAGTTTCTGCCGACTCCCCATTTCCATATCCGCGAAATCAAACCCTGGTGAAACCGCTTCGCTGATCAAACCAAATCCGTTCTCGCCATTCAGCAATCTGGAGGCTTTCCAGATTCCGCCCGGTACGTGCAATTGCAATTGGTGGCCGGCCAGAACATCGCTGCCCATCACCAAAGTCTGCAGCGAACCGTCAGCGTGAATCAGGCTGTACTCGATGGCATCGCCCAGATGGAAATAATGCAGGATGTCTGATTGGTTGAAATGAAACTGGCCAACCGGTGAGTCTGCGGTCAACAGGTAGTAAATCGACGTCATCAGAAAACGCGGCCCGCCGGTGGTTTCAAGCATATCCCGGTGGTCTGCCTGATAGGTTCTGCGAAAGAAACCGCCTTCGACGTGAGGCTCCAGTTCCAGCGTGGCAATCACGTCATTTGCGGTCGTGTGGCGTAGTTTCATAGCCATTCCCGGTCGTTTGTAATGTGTTTTTGTATAGCTCAACTAAACGGTCATTTAGTTTAGTTATAGGCCCAGCATATTTGTTGTGCCCTCTAGATTTATTATGGCTCTGATACATCGATCGCAAGAGCAACGACTACTGGAAAACTACCGCCCCCTTCAAGCGGATTCGCTGCATTCACTATTCATGTGATGACCGTCGACAGCCATTCTTGGACAATCCGCTCGCGGTCTTCATCGATGCTATTTGTACTGGACACCTCGTAGAGCGATCGCATACAAGGATAGGAGATTTGCGAAGGGGTACAAGGTTCTCTCCCCTACCCTCACCCAGTATCCTGATTACTACGCTGCAAGGTCGCGGTGGCCATCACATCGACTTGTGCGGTCGACTATTCAAGTCGTGATTGATCGCACCTTACAACGAATGCAAATTAACGCCAAGGTCGCATGAGCGACGCCCATGAATGCTTCGCCGGTGATCTCGAGGATGCGGTCTGTGCCTAACAGGCGGTGCGTCAATTCTTTTTAAATGAATAGAGCAAGTTCGGCTCGCTCATTACATAAAGGGTACCATCTGGAGTCAAAGCGATGCCCTCTGCCTGAGGGATGGTCTTCATCAATCCATTTTGTCCCTTGAGTAAAGAAAGCGTACTTATGGCTTTTCCTTCTTTATTCAACTCAATGATCAACTTCGACTCATGGGAAAGTATATACAAGTGACTGGTGTTCGGATCGAATTCGAGCCCGGATACATCCCTGAGAAAAAGTGCCTGAGTACGCTGCTCGTCTGATGTGATAGTCAAATCTTTCGTAGGTCTGCCCGTTTTATCAGGAAAGCCTTTGATACTGTAAATCCTAACAGGATCTCGCTCTTTAGCGATTATGATGTTTCCCGATTGCCTGTCATAGGCCAAACCTTCAAACCCTTTATTTCCGTTCAGCTCAATGGCCACGGACAAGCTGGCGACAGCCGAATCGATCACGGTAGTTTTTTCATCTATTACTACCGTCGAGATCTTCTGGCTGGGTTCTTCAATAATTAGGTACACATTGCCTTCTACATGCTCGATACCTTCCACCTCATCGAACCCAGACAGTTTGATTCGGCGAATTACATTGCCCTTGCGATCAAGTTCGACCACCTCATGAGTGTCATCGCTGACAGTGTAAAATGTACCAGACAAGGAATTGTATGTTAATGAGGACAAGCTCTCCGCGCCCGCCACAACTTTTCGCTGCATATCAACTTCGTATGATTGAATACAACCACCTTGGAGGCACTCAGAGTTCGCGCCGAACACCTCAGAAACATTGAAAAACAATCGTTCCCACACCTTAAACTGCTGTAATTTGAGAACCGCAGCCATCACCACGGTCAAAACCACAACCAGTACCAGAATATTAGCCCATGCTCGACGATTCATAACTTACCTGCAAAAAAACCGAAATTTGCTTATCTATTGACCACAGCGCTTGGCGGCGAATACCCATCTCTAGATTGAGCCACCCTATATAGAGGCTGGAGGGTCTAGAGCCAGGCATCTGGGTAGAAAGCCACCTTGCACATTTAAAATTTGTATCTATGTCAGTGCATTTAGAGCAAATAAAAAAGCTCTTTCGAGCACCCTGCACTGCTCTACCTTCACCACTGCCACCATGACAACTATCGACCAGAAGATGAAGCCACAAGCACCCATCCAGCGATTACGAGGCATAGCTTTTCTCGAGGTTGTCTTTTTTACAATGGCGCGATCAGTGGTTTCCATAATTAGCTTTTGTGGAGAACATAAACGCGCCACATTGAGTAGTACGGAATGAAATCGAGCTTCGTGTATCTTTTAAATCCTGCCTGAAAGAACTCTTGCTCAACAATTGCACTCGGAAGCACAAAGCGATTCTGATATTCGTCACCCACTCCACCTCGCCGCAACTTGCGCTGCCTTTCTGAGCGCTCGCGTCTGAGTGCCTTGAAATTTCCGCCCACCCACAGGGACACAATCACGCTTTCCTTCGCAACACGGTGAAACTCTCGAAGGATGGCCAAACGATGCGCAGATTGACCAATGTGATGCAGCAGTCGAATGCTAAAAACAGTGTCAACAGCATTATCAGGTAGTGCGATGTCAAACGCGGAAGTGTGCAAAGTCTCAACTCGTTCCACGATATCTCTGTCCTGGACAGATCGAGCGACGTCGAGCATGTGGGGGGAGTTGTCTGCCGCAATAATTGAGCGCGTCGGATTTTCTGAAAGCAAGGGCCAGAAGCGCCCGGCACCACAAGGAAGATCAAGTACCCGCAGCGGTTCGCCCGCAAGTTTGAGTGCCTTGCGCGCAAGTTGCTCTTCACGCAGATGGGACATTCGCCTGGAAAATCCATCTTGATGTTTCAAATAGTACTGGCGCGAGTGCTCCGCATCATATTTTTCGGAAAACTTTAACTTGATTGGTTCTTTCATCATTGCCTCCAAAAGCTTGGAGGCAACCTATAAATCAGCGCGTGAAGAAAACGTCGGGACGAGATAACACCTGTCCAGGTCAGTTTTTCAAATTATTGCAGATTTGATTCTTCTACACTGTCACGCGATGGCAGCCTTCCCATGTTCAAACTACGCTTCCTCACGTTTTCTTGACGCAGCGTTGGGAACCATACGGACAATTGGTTTCCAGGGCCCTTCATGAACATTCGATCCGCTGAAGCAAAGGATAAATCTGTGCCGATTAAGACCCGTGTTATCGCTGGACTCGCACCATTGTCCCTGGTCGCAGCCTTCTTCTGGTGGCAGCACTACTACCCCGCATCGGCCAGTACGGGATGGAGCGTTGATGTGCTCCATGACAACGTCCAAAAGGCCGCATCCCTCGCTAAAGGACCATCCAATGAGATCGTGGTTTCCGAAGAGCTTCAGAATGAGGCAGGTAACATTATTGCTATCGATTCAAGTGGTCATAGAACACTGCTGGTGAGTAAGCTCTCCAAGCCGGACGGCTTGGCGGCCTTCGATGGTGGTTACGCATTCAGCCAAGAAGGTGGCGCAGCGCCCGTCAGCTTGCTGAAAAATGGTGTCGTCACTCCACTTTTCGATGCCATCAATGCACAGGGGCTGCTTGCGGACGGTGACGACTTGTATGCGGTGGAAGACCGAAAGCTCAATGGCAGACTATTCAAATACAACAGGGTTACGGGACAGACCGAAATCCTGAGGGACTCGCTGGACGAAGCGGAGTCTTTCACGATTTGCCCTAACGGGGACAGGTTCTACACAGAAAAGGGCCGAAACCTGGTCCGGCGCTTCACTGAGGACAAAAAAGATCCCCTCTTCCTAGGACCTGAGCAGGTTCGGGAGCCCAGCTACTTGCTTTGTGATGAAAACGGGCTGTGGGTCGTGGAGGATCGAACCCATCTTGCAAGAGTCCTTCTCGTCAGCCCACAGGGAGCCGTTTCGGTCATCGCGAATCACCTGCGGGCGCCCCAAGTGTTGATGAAACTCGGCAGCGGTAACGACGCCAAGTACGCGCTCGCCGAAGGCGGCCGCAGTCGTATTCTGGAACTCAAGAAAACTCAATAACGAGAAGAGCAATTGGAATATATAAGTGTGATCGTCGCCGCCGCACTGGTTTTTTCAGTCACGAACATCGACGACATTATTATTTTGTCTGCACTTAATGCCGACAAGAATTTGAAACAACGCAACATTGTACTCGGACAGTTTATCGGTATTGGTGCGATAATCCTGGCAAGCATCATTGGCGGAAAACTGGCTTCATCAATCCCCACCGCCTATATCGCCTTTCTCGGTGTCGTGCCACTGGGGATCGGTATCTACAAGGGCGTGCAGTATTTTCGCGCCCTAGATCGGGAACCCGAGCAGGCGCCAAAGATCAACGCCCATTCGCAGGTTCTTTATGTGTCGACCATGACGTTTGCCAACGGCGGCGATAACATCGGCGTGTACATCCCAATATTCTCTACCACTCCGACTGTTGTACCCACTTACGTCGTCGTTTTCCTGATCATGACCGCAGTCTGGTGTTACTTCGGACACAAATTAGTCAACGACAGCCCAGCATCACGGCATATCGAACGGTATGGGCACATCGTCTTGCCTTGTGCGCTGATTCTCATTGGTCTTCACATTTTGTGGGGTGCCAAAGACATTTTTGTGGGCTGATTTTAAATTAGCTTGAGCCAGAGTCAGTCTTTACCAGACTGTCGCCAAACAAGATGGTGAAGCTGCTCCCGGCACTTGCCAAAGGCTCGTAGCGAACTTCCCAGCCGAGGTACTGGATTACTCGTTTCACAATGGAAAGTCCAATTCCATTACCTGTTTCGAAATCTCCCTCGCCGCGATTAAAGCGCACAAACAGGTTCTCGCGTACCTTCTGTGGAATCCCGAGGCCCGTATCACTGATGGTGACCTCCGTCGGGTTGAGGAAAATACTGATCGTGCCCTCTTCCGTGTACTGGCATGCATTACGAAGCAGGTTACCCACGGCAATACTCACCAGTTCCGGCACGGCGCTTACAAACACATCGCCAGCGCTGAAAAACTTGATCTCGAGTGGCTTGCCACGTACCAGGGGTTTGTACCGTTCCACTTCATTCGCGATCAGTACGCGCAGATTAAGTCGAACGTGCTCTGTCAGGTCTGGCTCACGTGAGAGTTTTAAAAGCGCTCCAACCTGCAGCGCCGTATCGGAAGCGTTGCGTCGAATTCTTTCTGTCATACCCAATAGTTCAGGACTGTCCTTCAACCTGGACGACAGCACCTCTGCGGTGCCCAGCATGATCGTTAGGGGAGTTCGCAACTCGTGGCTGACATCCGCGGTGAAAAGTCTTTCCCGATCTAGAGCGGAAACCAGCTTCACGTTTCTGTCTTCAATGGCGCGGGCCAGCACGCCAATTTCATCGGTGGCCTCAAGCCCCGGCAGTGTGCCAGGTTTCCAGCCTTGCTCAACGGCCTGAGCAAGATTCGTCAGGGGGGATATCACGCGGCTTGCGTTAGCTCGACCGATCAAGACGGCTAAAAAAATGGCCGCGACGAACGAGAGGAACAACGCAATAACAGCGACCAATTCAAGCGAGATGTAATCGCTGCGATCATCCACAACGGCATATTTTTCGCCGTTGTCCTCGGCAATCAGGATATGCCACTTGCGCCCATCCACGTTGATTTTATGGACACCTGGCTCGAGGCTCTGCAAGTTGCTCGGGATGTCACTCCCGCGATAAAACTCCAGCTCAGCGGGTTTACTGGATATCTGATTGAATGCGCCACCGGCCCATAGCTCAGCGGAGCTGTTTAAGCGGTTATCGATAAACTCATGTTTTATGGTGAGCGTCACCACCACGGCCAGGCAACCAAAAAACGTCACAATGATGGCCGCCAACATTACGGACGCTGCGACTAGTCGCCCCCGAATGGACTCACGACTCTTCATCTACGCCACCTAAACGAAAACCGGTGCCCTGGACGGTTATCAGCATGGGCTTAGAGTTCGGGAAAGGCTTGTCGACCACCTG
Source organism: Pseudomonas aphyarum (assembly GCF_028657055.1). NCBI lineage: Bacteria > Pseudomonadati > Pseudomonadota > Gammaproteobacteria > Pseudomonadales > Pseudomonadaceae > Pseudomonas > Pseudomonas aphyarum. The sequence goes on along the minus strand of NZ_JAMDGS010000010.1, from coordinate 194,253 downwards.
TCGTAGTATATGGACATGGCTGCGCAGTGCATCGCTCATAGGTGGATTGTCTTGCCAGAGTTCTTGCTCAAGCGCTTCGCGTGTTACCACTTTGGGAGCAGCTCTAATCAGCGCCGCCATAATTTTATAACCTAATGGAGTCAAATCAAGCAATTGACCATTTCTTGTGAATTCGTATTGGCCAAAATCCGCTCGTAGCTCGCCATACTGAATAATCTGGCGCCCCATACTTTTGGATGCTCTGCGATTTAACGCGTTGATGCGCGCATCCAGTTCTAAAAGAGAATAGGGTTTCACTAGGTAGTCGTCAGCCCCAGAAGAAAAACCGTTCACCTTATCTTGAGTTGTATCGCGAGCCGTGAGCATTAGAATGGGAACATCGGTATGTCTACCTGCCCGAATATTGGCGCAGACTTCAAGCCCGTCCATACCCGGCAGCATCCCATCGAGGATAATAATATCGTACTGTCGCTCCTCAGCAAGTCGCAAACCAGCGAGTCCTGTACGAGCATTATCCAGCTCGTGCCCGAGCGGTTCGAAATACTCATACAAGTTGGCGACTATGTCAGGATTATCTTCGATAATAAGTATATTCACGTCGAAGCCATGCTGTTAAATTCAAGCTCAATTATAGCCAACACCCATCTTTCAAATCGCATTTTTCTTCAGCCACTTTCACACTACCTGGCTTCTTCTTATCTAAAGCCTCGTGAGGGAAATGTGAGGACAGGCTGCATGGCACAGCTCATTTGATCCAGCGCCTAGCGTTTTATGAAAGGCCAATCCGTCAGTGGGAATGTCGACAAGGCTGGTAAACGAGGTCGGTGAGCAAAGCCGGCACGCCTGCGGAGGAAGCTTTGGCTCGTTGAGACGCGGAGGGAGTAGTTCCCCCTCCCCCCTCCTGAGGACGCTGACCAGCATTGGGCGTCCCGTGTACTTTCGCAATAAGGCGTGCTTATTCTTTGGCTCCAGTCGTGGGCGAAAGAGTCGCGAGTAACTCCGTGCGACATGCCGTGAGAATCTCATCGGCCAGACTGGAGTCATCCGGGCACGCTCGAGACAACATGACGGCACCTATTGTGCTGGCCATCAAGCAAATCGCCCTGGCTCTCTTTTCGCTGCGGTCCTCTTCAGCCACAGCGTTGTCATTACGCAAGATGGCGGCCAGCATGGTTTCCATTCCTCCGGCAAAGGTCGCTTTAATGTCCTCAGACTGACGGGCCGCATCCCCGCAAAGCGCCGCAATCGTACATCCGTCGCCGCGCTGATCACGGTGTTCCCGGGAAATGTAGAGCTTGATGAATTGCGTGAGGTCGAGCCCCCTGCTCTTTGTCATTGTCTGGGCAAGTCCACACGCGGCAGCCTCATCCATCAGGTCCGCCTTCGAGCGGAAATGCTTGTAAAACCCACCGTGGGTAAAACCTGCGGCAGCCATCAAATCAACAACACCAACGCCGTCATAGCCTCGTTCTCGAAAGAGCGTGGAAGCCGTTTCGACGATGCGTGCGCGGTTGGCTTCCGCCTGCGCCTTGGTGACCCTCATGCCTCACTACCCCTCGCTTAAGGCCTCGATAACACCACCAATATACTTTGATGTTGTTCATCATCAAAGCGCTTGACGATTAAGATTATGATCATCATCATTATATTTCAATGCCCTTCGGCACCGCGCAGTGACGCCATGAGCGATACGCATGGAAGCGAGCGGAAAATTCGAGCAGGTGGCAGGAGAGGGATTCGATGATCGGCCTAGGTCGTTTCGTCAGTACGGAAACGCTCAAGGAGACTCAACTGGTTTCCCGTTGAAGCTAGCTGTCTCGACTCTGCGTAGAGCAACTCTTCGACAATCAACAATTGATTTGGATGTGACAAGACATGACTGACAAGACCTTGTTTGAGCCCTACAACCTTGGCCCCTTGAAGCTCTCTAACCGAGTGGTTCTCGCTCCTCTCACGCGTAATCGTGCCGGCAAGGGTTTCATCCCAAGCGAGTTCGCCGCGACTTACTACAGCCAACGAGCGTCAGCCGGACTTCTGATTTCAGAAGCGACACAGATTTCGCAACAAGGTCAGGGCTACCAGGACACTCCCGGGATCTACACCGAGGCGCAGATCCAGGGGTGGCGCAAGGTTACTGACGCGGTGCACGCAAAGGGTGGCCGAATATTCCTGCAGCTCTGGCACGTTGGTCGAGTTTCACACATTGATCTTCAGGAGAACAAAGCGTCGCCTGTCGCCCCTTCCGCCGTCAGAGCAGCCACCAAAACCTTCGTCAACAACGGCTTCGTGGATGTTTCCGAGCCACGGGCTCTCGAATTAGCAGAGCTTCCAGGGATCATCAATGATTTCCGCCAGGGCGCAGCCAACGCGATCAAGGCGGGGTTTGACGGTGTCGAAATTCATGGCGCAAACGGATACCTGCTGGATCAGTTCATCAAAGACAGCTCCAACCTGAGAACTGACGCCTATGGTGGACCGATAGAGAACCGGGCGCGGCTATTGCTGGAAGTGGCAAACGCCGTGGCTGACGAGATCGGCGCAGAACGCACTGGGGTCCGCCTCTCTCCAGTGTCTCCTGCAAATGGTGTTTCCACCCAAAACCCTCAGTCGGATTTCACATACATCGTCGACCAACTCGATGCATTGAACCTCATCTATCTGCATGTTGTGGAAGGTGCTACGGGCGGACCCCGCGATATTGTCGCATTCGACTTCGCCGCGTTGCGTCAGCGTTTCAGGAACACCTATATCGCGAATAACGGTTACGACTTGGCGCTGGCGACCTCGCAGATAGGAGAAGACAAAGCCGATTTGATTGCCTTCGGACGGCCGTTCATTAGCAACCCCGATTTAGTTGAACGACTGAAGGCGCACGCTCCATTGTCACCGCTTAACCCGGCAACACTGTATGGCGGTGGTGCTGCGGGATACATCGATTATCCATCTCTCACAGACGATAAGTTCCAGCAATCATTTTGAAGCCGCGCCAACCCGCGACCAGAAGTAAACGGACATCTGTCCCCACCGAACTAGAGAGCTAATCCATGACTATCCATTCGACAGTACTTATCACTGGGGCATCCTCAGGCATCGGCGCAACCTACGCTGAACGCTTCGCAAAGCGTGGTCACAACCTTGTGCTGGTGGCTCGCGACAAGGCGCGCCTTGAAACGCTCGCGACTCGGCTTCGCCAAGAACATGCCGTGAATATAGAAGTCCTTCAAGCCGACTTGACCAAGGTGGGCGACGTGGAAACGGTCGAAGCACGCCTGCGTGAGGACAGTAAGATCGGCACCCTTATCAACAATGCCGGAGTCGCACAGTCCGGCGGCTTCCTCGAGCAAACGGGTGAGGATATTTCTCAGCTTATCGCGTTGAACACAACAGCTCTTGCACGACTCGCCGGTGCCATTGCCCCACGACTTGCGGCGGCAGGAGATGGCGCAATCATCAACATCGGCTCAGTGGTGGGCTTGGCTCCGGAGTTCGGCATGTCTGTCTACGGGGCGACCAAGGCTTTCGTGCTGTTTCTTTCCCAGGGTTTGAATCTGGAGTTGTCATCCAAGGGGGTCTACGTTCAAGCGGTCCTGCCTGCTGCGACACGTACCGAGATTTGGGAACGTGCCGGCATCGACATCAATAGTCTCGCTGAAGTTATGGAAGTGGGTGAATTAGTCGACGCCGCGCTGATCGGTTTCGACCGACGTGAACTTGTGACTATTCCCCCGCTGTTTAACGAGTCTCGCTGGGAAACCCTCCAAGCAGCACGTCAGACGCTGCTGGGGGATATTCGCCAGACCCACGCAGCAGAGCGATATCAAACCGCTTCGTAACACCCTAGGTGATGTGGCCCGAAACACTAACCCCTGCCGAGGGTTCCTGACTGAATTGTCGGGTGCCCTTAAACCTCTTATGACTCTCGTTCCGGATCTGACGCATGAAGCAAGTCATGGCGAACTCCGACCACTACCGGCCGCTTGAACTAGATACGCGGTATGCAAATGCTGCAAATCAATCGATCAATGTTAACGGCATCGTTTATGCCTACCGGGACTTAGGCCCTCGCATCGGTATTCCACTGATTCTCCTGAATCATTGGGGTGCGGTTCTAGACAATTTCGACCCACAGATTGTCGATGGCCTTGCGCGTACACGGCGCGTCATAGCTGTCGACTATAGAGGGATCGGAGGGTCGGGAGGTTCTGCGCCTGTGACAGTCGCTGAAATGGCCCAGGACGCCGTCGAGACGATTCGGGCATTGGGCTTGGAACAAGTCGACGTGCTCGGCTTTTCCCTCGGTGGGTTTGTGGCTCAGGAAATTGCCCTGCAGGCACCTGGCCTTGTTCGCAGGTTGATCCTGACCGGCACCGGGCCTGCCGGAGGTCAGGGCATCGCCAGAGTGGGGGCCGTGTCCTGGCCACTGATCATCAAGGGATTGCTCACATTTCGCGACCCCAAAACCTACCTGTTCTTTACTGGCACGGGAGAGAGTCGGCAAGCGGCCAGTGCTTTTCTGTTTCGCATCAAAGAGCGCAAAAAAGGTCGAGATAAGGCACCGACGCTCACTGCTTTTTTACGGCAACTAAAAGCGATCAAGGCTTGGGGGCGGCAGCCTCCTCAAAATCTGGATGAGATAAAAATCCCGGTCCTGATCGTGAATGGCGATACCGACATCATGGTGCCCACGGTGAACTCAACGGAGCTGGCTCGTCGGATCACCAACTCTCAATTGATCATTTATCCAGATGCGGGGCATGGCGGAATTTTTCAACATCACGCCGATTTCGTTTCGGCGGCGCTGATGTTTCTCGATGCCTAAAGTTGTTGCTAATAACTGATGGGGAACAGGGCACCGCTGCATCTGGGTGCCGCCTCTCACCCTGCCCGCCTACTCAAGAGCCAGACCATCATGAAAGCATTTTTTATCGATCGCTACGGCAAGAACACCGGCCGTCTTCGCGAGCTACCCGAGCCAGAAGTCGGAGTGAAGGACGTCCTGGTGCAGGTGCATGCCACAAGTATCAACCTGTTGGACTCCAAGATCAGAACAGGTGAATTCAAGCCCATCCTTCCGTACGCGCTGCCCCTGATATTGGGTAACGATTTGGCGGGGGTGGTTGTTCGCGTGGGATCCGGTGTCCAGCACTTCAGACCAGGCGACGAGGTTTACTCCCGTCCTTCCCAGGAGCGAATCGGCTCGTTTGCTGAGCTTATATGCGTGAGCGAGGATGCCCTCGCATTGAAGCCGAAAAACCTCACGATGGAGCAAGCAGCCTCCATCCCGTTGGTTGCCCTGACGGCATGGCAAGTACTCGTCGAAACCGCAAATCTAAAACCTGGGCAGAAAGTGCTGATCCATGCGGGATCAGGAGGCGTGGGGACTATTGCAATCCAGCTGGCGAAACAGCTGGGAGCGTTCGTCGCCACCACCACCAGCACCGCCAACGTCCAATGGGTGAAAGCGCTCGGAGCCGATCTGGTGATCGACTACAAAACCCACAGGTTTGAAAACGAGTTAAGAGACTTTGACGTCGTGCTGAACAGCCTGGGCGCAGATGATCTCGAGAAGTCGATCAAGGTTTTGAAACCAGGCGGACAACTGATATCGATCTCTGGGCCACCTACTCCAGACTTTGCTGATGAACAAAAACTGTCTTGGCCGCTCAAGCAAGTCATGCGCCTTTTGAGCAGCAGGATTCGCAGAAATGCCCGGAAGGCCGGTATCCGCTATGCCTTCGTTTTCATGCGCGCTAGCGGTGCTCAATTGCGAGAGGTCACAGCGCTCATCGAGGCTGGTCTAATAAAACCAGTCATTGATAAATCGTTTGCATTCGAATCGATTCCAGAAGCACTTCGCTACGTCGAAAAGGGCAGATCGAAGGGAAAAGTAGTCGTTGTAATCAGCCCACCGCCTGCAGCAGGAGAGGTCGCTGGTGGAGTCACTTCATCAATCTAGAAATGACCACGAGCAGTCTATGGAACGATTAATTCGTGCAGCGGATGAAGGCGACGGCGAAGGCGCTACCGAACCTCCACCGACTGACCTCGACCAGGTAAGTCTCGAGCCAGAGGACAAGGATCCGCAGGACATTGACGAAACCACCTCCAAGCAGATGCCGCTCCATGTAGTTTGGAACGGCTTAATGCTGGAGCAGTAGCAAACTACGGATTTGGCACCTGTCCCATGATGCATTCACCTCGGACAGTGGCTCAACCAGTGGGCGTTCTTTCTCTTTTCATCTGAAATACACCATTAAATGGGCATTTGCTCTGAGCTTCCTGCTCTTAGGCGTATGCCTGCTTTTGGGCCTGTGTCCTCTAGCGGCGGGGATTTAACTCAATCAATGCCTTAACCATTTAGAACAATCCCGGAGACAGAAATGTCTTGGGATTGTTCTAACTGTTCATCAAAAATGTAAAAAACTAGCGGTCAAAGCCTATTCACGTTGGCTGCACTCTTTCCCTCGCCCCTCTAAAGAAATGGTAGCGTTCGCACAAAATCGGACGCTAAGCGCCACGTATTTGCTTGCGACTTATCGCGCAGGTAGAATGCGATTCATTATCAATTATGTATTTTTTGGGATGCCGATGCGCAGCGACGAAATACTAGGTACTGCAGATCTAGGGCTGCTCTATCGCACCCATCACTCGTGGTTACAAGGCTGGCTGATCCGACGCATTGGATGTCGCGATAACGCAGCAGATCTGGCGCAAGACACTTTCGTACGCCTGCTCAAATCCCGTCAATCCAGCCCCTTGCGCGAACCTCGCGCCTATCTGAGCAGCATCGCCCGCGGACTGATGATTGATCAGTATCGTCGTCGCGAACTTGAGCGTGCCTATCTGGAAAGCGTCGCGTTGCTGCCTCAACACGAGGTTCCCTCTGAAGAAAGCCGGCTGATGATTCTTGATGCGCTCGAGCGCATAGACCGCATGCTCGAAAAGCTTAAACCGAGAGTTCGCCAGGCGTTTTTATTGGCCCGGCTCGACGGTCTGACCTGCGCGCAAATAGCCGAAAAACTGGATGTTTCCCGCGCGACGGTAGAACGCGACCTGGCCACAGCCCTGCAACACTGCTATCGCTTGCGTTATGTCGAGGCGTGAGTCGCAGGCGCTGGATCCGGCCATTGTCGAGCAGGCGATCCAATGGCTGGTGCGCCTTCGTTTCGATCAAGCCGATGAACAAACACAGCACACTTTTGAGCACTGGCTGGCGCAGCGTCCAGAGCATGCATTGGCATGGCAGCGCGTTGAAACGCTGGGGGATGAATTCGCAGATGTGCCAGCTCAATTGGCCCGGCAAACCCTGAATGGCACCCAACATGGAATGCGACGGCGGGAAAGCCTGAAGCTACTGGGCCTATTGGCGACCGTTGGCACTGCAGCCTGGCTCGGCCGCGACTACACACCCGTTCCGGCCATGCTTGCGCAGCAGCGCAGTAGTACCGGCGAGCAACGACGCTTCCAGCTCGATGATGGCAGCGTTGTCCAGCTCAATAGCGATAGCGCCGTCGACAGCGATTTTGACGAGCAGAGACGCCTGCTCATCTTGCGCCGTGGGGAAATCATCGTGAATGTCGGCGCGGATCAACATTCGCCTCAGGCGCGACCGTTCTGGGTGCAGACACGCGACGGGGTCATGCGTGCCCAGAGTCGCCGCTTTCTGGCACGCGAACGTGACGATGGCACGCTGGTCGCGGCGCAGGAAGGATCGGTCACGGTGTTCCCCGGCTCCAGTCAAATGCCTGGTGGCCGCAATATCCAGGCAGGCAATCAGTTGCTGTTCACATCAAGCGGCGCCCGGGCGTTCACGGACAACGGCCTTGATTTATGGAGCTGGGGCGACGGGGTGATCAGTGCGCACAATATGCGCCTCAGTGATTTCATCGTGGAGTTGTCGCGTTATCGCCCCGGGGTACTCCGCTGCGCCGAAGAGATCGCTGATCGTCGCGTTTCGGGCACCTTCCAGCTCGCCGATAATGATCAAGTCCTGGCATTGATTGCGCAGTCACTGCGCTTGCACGTTGATTATCGGACCCGTTATTGGGTAACCGTCACCGCTGCCACCTGAGTCCATCAGAACCTTGCGTCACGTAAAAAATAATGAGGTGGTTTCTCATTCTCGTTCGACCTCTTAGGAAGGCCGGAATACAGGCCAGTCTGTCGATGTCCCTTCTTGGAGCGAGAAAATGAGTTCGTCCCCGGTTTCACAGCGCCATCCACTCAATCGTGCCTTACAGGGTGCGATGTTGGGTTTGATCGTGAGCAGCTACGCATTGCCGTCGCTGGCGCAAACATCGAGTGCTGACCACAGCAACCCAGTCAAACAGTGGAACATCGCTGGCGGCCCACTGGCGCCGGCGCTTGACCAATTTGCGCGCGAGGCTGGCATCAGTCTTTCCTTCGACGCGTCAAGCGTAGCGAACCGCACCACGGCTGGCGTAAATGGCACGCTCGAAACATCGGCAGCCCTGTCATCGTTGTTGCAAGGGAGCGAATTGCAGATCGAACAGCAAGGCCCGAATGCCTACCTGCTGGTTCCTCAGGCAAAGCCCGCCGGCCCGCTGGAACTCGACACAACGGCCGTCGAGGACTACCGCCTTGCACCCCTCATCATCAATGCCAAGGTCAGGGTCAGTGCCGACGACGACGCCAACTCGGTGGTCGCCAAGGAGCTCTGGGTTGGCGGCAAGGTGGCAACCAGCATTCTCAACACACCGGCATCGGTGTCGGTTGTTACCAACAAGGAAATGCAGCAACGCAGCGTCAGTACCACGGAAGAGGCACTGCAATACACACCGGGCGTGGTCAGTGATTTCTATGGTACGGATGACCGCAACGATTATTTCCAGATCCGCGGTTTCCAGGCCACCACCTATCGTGATGGCTTGACCCTGAGTTCGATGCGCGGTGTACGTGAAGATCCATTCGCCTATGAACGCATCGAAATTCTGCGTGGCGCCAACTCCACACTGTTTGGTCCGGCCGACCCGGGCGGCTCGGTGAACTTCGTGACCAAACAGCCGCGCTTCGAGCAGTTCGGCCAGGGCTATGTGACCTACGGTTCCTTTGACCATGTCGAGACTGGCATCGATGTGGGCGATGCTCTGAACGACGAAAAAACCCTGGCTGGCCGCTTCACTGCCAAAGGCCAAAACAGCGACCGCGAGTACGACCACTCGCAGGACGACAACCGTTTGGTGATGGGTGGCCTCACCTGGGCACCGACGGATTACACGTCGGCCACCATGATTCTCGACTATCTGAAAACCGACAGTTCGCCCAACAGTGGCGGATATCCGCTGGACAAGGAATACGACCGCAGCAAGTTTTATGGTGAGCCCAGCTACAACTTCCACAATGTCGAGCGCACCAGCCTCAGCGGCAACGTTACCCATGACTTCGACAACGGCTTTGTACTGCGCAGCAACCTGCGTTACAGCAAGTTGACCGATGATTTTGGCTACGTGTACCTCAGCGACAGTGCCGCACGGGTGGGGACTACGGTTGACCGCTTTCTCTTTGGAACGGACACCGAAGCCGACCAGTTCAACGGCAATCTGATGCTGCAATACGATGCCCGCTTCGAGAACATCGACAGCAGCAGCCTGGTAGGCGTGGAGTATCTCGATTCGACCACCAAGGAAAGCTCGGTCTACGCCCCGACTACCTCGATTGACATTGCAAACCCCGTATTTACAGGCGTTTCCCGCTCGATTGCGCCGTATGCCGTCAACAAGCGGGACGCGACCACCAAGGCCGTATTTCTTCAGCAGAACCTGTCGTTCTACGAGCGTTTCATTGTCACCGGGGGTGTGCGCAACGACTCCATGGACCTGACCAGCAAAGGCCTGCAGTCCAGTGAGAAAGACAACTTCTCCGAAACCTCCTATCGCGGTGCGCTGACTTACATCGTCAACGATGAAGTGTCCACCTACGTGAGCATGGTGGAGTCCGTCTCGCCGCCGCAGGTAGGCGTTACACCGCAGACGGGCCGGCAGTACGAAGTGGGCGTGAAGTATGCGCCGATGGGTATGGACGCCCTGTTCTCCGCAGCCGTTTATGACCTGACCCAGGAAAACGTCACCATCGCTGTGGTGCTGCCGAGCGGCATCATTGAGCAGCAGACGGTGGGCGAATCGCGGGCGCGTGGCCTCGACCTTGAGGCCAAGGCGCAGGTGACGCAAAACCTCAGCCTGATCGGCGGCTATTCCTACATGGAGTCGGAGGTCCTGCGCGGTTCGTTGTACGACGGCAGCTCCCTCAAGGGTAATGAGTTCACCACGGCACCCAAGCATTCTGCTTCGCTCTGGAGCTACTACGACGTGCCCGGCACCGATGTGAGCCTGGGCTTGGGTGCGCGCTACGTCGGCGCGTATTACTTCGATGCAGCCAACACCGGCAAAAGCGATGGCACCACGCTGTTCGACGCCGCCTTCAATTACCAGATCGCCAAAGGCACCGACCTTGCGGTAAACGTCAGCAACCTGCTGGATGAGCAACACGTGGTCGGCTCCGGCACGGCGAACTTCTACAACCCGGGCCGCGAGATTACCGCCAAAGTGAGTTACAACTGGTAAGCCGGTGTGTGAGCCTTTTCCCATCTAGGAGGCGGTACCCGCTTTGCCGCGGGCACCGTCAACTTGGCCATCAATAAGCGAAGAAAGAGGTAAAAGTATTCGATCTTCGTCGTGTTTCGCACCGGCTCCCGAAGCCAGCGCACTTGCCGTTCAGGGCCCTCCCATCCGACAGGCCTGCGAGGAGGACATCTGAAGGCGATGGACGATGAGCGCAATGCGTGCGACCTGTCAGGTTCGAAAAATAGAGATTCCAGGACTCGGCATTGTGCCTTAGTGGATTAGCTTTGTCGGAGTGGATCGCCCTACTCGCCTTGGACGTCCACCACTTCGATTCGAGTGATTCCGACCAGGCTCGCCTGCTCGATAATCTCTTCGAATGTGGAGTCTGCAGTCGGCATGATCAGACTGTTATCACCGTCCCCAAAATGTAACTGCAGCAAATGCATCGCTGCGTCCTGAATGGGCAATTCAGGCTGCTTCAGTTCAAGCTGATGCGTGCGGGGCTGGTCGTTGAACAGATAATCGATCGTGTAATTGCGCATGGGTCTCTCACTTATCCTGCTCGGGAGTCTTGTCCTTTTGTATTTGCAATGACGCCTTGCTTTTGTCGCCATCCTTGTCGGGCGATTCAGGCCGACCAAGTGGTGGACAATGCCCCCTTCACGATTCCTTTTTTTGAAAAAAAAGACGTCCCGTCGATGTGAGATTTTCGTGTCTGCACAATAAATTTCCATTTCATTGTCAGGTGGTCTTTTTCAGCCTATCGTTATCAATACCTATACAACTGCCATCCATTCGTACAACTATTTCGCTATGGATTGGCTCGTGCGCGCAGCCTGCCGCGAGAAAACTGAGTGAATCTGCTATTTGCTAGCCATGAAATGCCTGAGACCCCTTGCACTCACTGGAAAGCGATGAACCTGTACATGCTCTTCTCTCTGTACAAATAGTGCGACCTTCACCGTCAACACCTGTTCAATCAGGGAGCAAGACAATGACTCGATTACTGCTGTTACTGGCATTGATGCTCAACCTCGCAAGCTGCAGCAACGTGGATGTCACGCGTTATGCCGATCAACAACCGGCACTGAGTCTGGAGCGCTTTTTCAGCCAGCCCGTCAAAGCCTGGGGGATATTTCAGAAGCCCGGCGGCGAAGTGACCAAGCGTTTCGAAGTCACGATCGTCAGCCATCGCGAAGGCAACAACCTGATACTCGACGAGCGCTTCCTGTACAGCGATGGCACCCGCCAGCACCGCGTATGGACATTGACGCCCGAGGGCCAGGGACGCTGGAGCGGTCGCGCCGGCGATGTGATCGGCGCTGCCCAGGGCCAGGTTGCCGGGAACGCCGTTCACTGGGTTTATCGCCTGAAACTGGCGGTCGACGATTCGACCTATGAAGTGAGCATGGACGACTGGATGTACCTGATGGACGAGGACACGTTGATCAACCGCACCAGCATGTCCAAGTTCGGGGTGGAAGTCGGTCAGGTGACCCTGTTCTTCCGCCGCCAGGGCGCCGAAGCAAGCCAATGAACCGCACAACCCAGAGCTTGATTGAATGAACGTTACCCGCCGCTTGTGCCTGGTACTGGGCGACCAGTTGTCCTTCGACCTGGCGTCCTTGCAGGCACTCGATGCCGAGCGCGACACGGTGTTGCTGGTTGAGGTCATGGAGGAAGCCAGCCACGTGCCCCACCATCCACAGAAGATTGCCCTGATCTTCAGCGCCATGCGCCATTTCGCCCAAGCGTTGCGAGACCAGGGTGTACGCATTGAATACGTCAGGCTGGATGATCCGGAAAACAGCGGTTCGGTGCCGGCTGAATTACATCGCTGGCAAGCGCTGTTGCAGGCCGAAGAAGTGCACGTCACCGAGTGTGGCGACTGGCGGCTGGAGCACTCGATGAAGGAATGCGGCTTGCCGATTCACTGGCACGCCGATACGCGTTTTCTGTGCAGTCGCGAAGAGTTCGCCGCGTGGGCCGCAGGCAAGAAACAGCTGCGCATGGAGTTTTTCTACCGGGAGATGCGCCGCAAGAGTCGGTTGTTGCTCAATGGCGACGGCTCGCCGGTGGGCGGTGCATGGAATTTCGATGCCGACAATCGCAAGGCCCTGCCCAAAAGCGTGAAAGCCCCCTACCCGGCGCGCTTCAGTAATGACGCCATCACCTGCGAAGTTCTTGCCCTGGTCAAGGCGCGTTTCAGCCACCACTACGGCGCGCTCGATGACTTCAACTATCCCGTCACCCATGCCGATGCGCAGGCACTGTGGGCGTACTTTCTCGATTACGGTCTGGCCGGGTTTGGCGATTACCAGGACGCCATGGCCAGTGATGAGCCGTTCCTGTTTCATGCGCGGATCAGTGCGGCGCTCAACATCGGCCTGCTGGATCTGCGGCAACTGTGCAGCGACGTGGAGTCGGCGTACTGGGCCGGCAGCGTTGCGCTCAATGCCGCCGAAGGCTTTATTCGGCAACTGATTGGCTGGCGTGAATATGTGCGGGGCGTGTACTGGCTGAGGATGCCTGATTACGCGCAGGGCAACGCGTTCGGCAACACCCGGGCATTGCCCGAGTTCTACTGGACCGGCGACACGCAAATGAACTGCATGCGCCACGCCATCGGACAAAGCCTGCAGCACGCCTACGCGCATCACATTCAGCGGCTGATGGTCACCGGCAATTTCGCCCTGCTCGCCGGCATCGCACCGAGCCAGATCTGCGAGTGGTATCTGGCGATCTACATGGACGCCTTCGACTGGGTCGAGCTGCCCAACACGCTGGGCATGGTCATGCACGCCGATGGCGGTTATCTCGGTTCCAAACCCTATTGCGCCAGCGGCCAGTACATCAATCGCATGTCCGATTACTGCCGCGGTTGCGCGTACAAGGTCAGCGAAAGCACGGCGGACAATGCCTGTCCGTTCAATTCGCTGTACTGGCATTTCCTGATGCGCCACGGCGAGTTGCTGCGCGGCAATCAGCGCATGACCATGATGTACAAGAACCTCGACCGCATGCCGCAGGCCAAACAAGAGGCACTGTGGCAACGCGGCCAGAGGCTGCTGGCCCGCCTGGATAACGGGGAGTCGATCTGAAATCAGCGTTCGCCCGGAGCCATCCGTGAAACTTACCGACGACGCCACCGGTCAACGAATGAACAACAATCAAGCCAGACCGCTTGCCCCTGTCCGGCCTGTCCGCCCCATGAATCCGGCCCCTGAAAAAACTGACAAAGCAGGTGAGATGGATACCCTCAAACACCTTGATCGCGAAGCACTTGAGTCCGAGGTAAAGCGATTACGCGCCGCGCTGCTGAGCAATGAAGTCGACACTGAGCAAAATGTGGCGGCCCAACTGCAGGCCAGCAGAGCTGCGCTCGCCCGCAGTGAGGAACGCTTCAGCACCATTCTGGAAACCATCGAATCGGCGTTTGCCATCGTCAAAGTCAAATTCGACGCCAACGACGAGCCTGTCGACTATTACTTCGTCGAGGCCAACCCGGCGTTCGAGCGCCAGTGCGGGGTCAACCTGCGCGGTAAATGGGTGACCGAATTCGCGCCCAATCTGGAGCGCTTCTGGTTCGAAACCTACGGCCACGTGGCCAAGACCGGGGAACCGGCGAACTTCGAGAATTACGCCAATACCTTTGAGCGCTGGTTCGATGTGCGCGCCGTGCGGGTCGGCGATCCGGCCGACCGGCAGATCGCGATCCTGTTCAACGACGTCACCGAACGGCGCGACGCCGAGGAACGCTTGCGCGCCAGTGAGGCGATCGCCCGGGAGAACGTCGAACGTGTGCAACTGGCCCTCGCCGCTGGCGCCATTATCGGCACCTGGCACTGGGACTTGCTGACTGATCGATTTGCCATCGACGAAGGCTTCGCCCAGGTGTTCAATCTCGACCCAAGTCTGGGGCGCGAAGGCCTTAGCCTCGAACAGGTGATCACCAGCGTGCACCCCGACGATCGGGACGGGCTGACCACGGCGATCGACGAAGCCATTGGCCGCGGTGGCGCCTATTCCCATCAGTACCGTGTGCGCCGCGCGGACGGCAGATACCAGTGGATCGAAGCTAACGGTCGCGTTGAGTGGGCCGATGACAACAAACCATTGCGCTTCCCCGGCGTACTGATCGACGTCGAGGAACGCCGCACCGTCGAGGCCGAGCGCGACGGGGCTATCGCCGCCTTGCGAGCGCTCAACGACACACTGGAACAACGGGTGTCAGCGCGCACCGCCGAGTTGATGCAAGCGGAGGAAAAACTGCGTCAGTCGCAGAAGATGGAAGCGGTCGGCCAACTGACGGGGGGCCTGGCTCATGACTTCAACAATTTGCTGGCCGGCGTTTCCGGTGCGCTGGAATTGATGGGGACGCGGATCAGTCAGGGCCGGTTGAGCGAAGTCGACAAATACATGGTCACCGCACAGGGCGCGGTCAAGCGTGCCGCCGCCCTCACCCACCGCCTGCTGGCGTTCTCCAGACGCCAGACCCTCGATCCGCGGCCCACCGACGTCAACATGCTGATGACCGGCATGACCGAACTGATCCAGCGCACCGTGGGCCCGAGCATTCTTCTGGAAACCATTGGCTCGCCGGAACTCTGGCCGACTCTGGTGGATGCCAGTCAGCTGGAAAACGCACTGCTCAACCTGTGCATCAACGCCCGCGATGCGATGCCCGATGGCGGACGCATCACCATCGAGACGTCCAATCGCACCATGGACGCCGAGACCGCCAGCACGCTGGAGATTCCCGGTGGTGAGTATGTGTGTCTGTGCGTCAGCGATACCGGCACCGGCATGTCGGCGGATGTCATCGCCAAGGCCTTCGACCCGTTCTTTACCACCAAACCGCTGGGCCAGGGCACGGGGCTCGGGCTGTCGATGATCTACGGATTCGCCAAGCAGTCCGGTGGCCAGGTGCGCGTGCACTCGCAGGTCGACCGGGGCACCACGATGTGCATCTACCTGCCGCGCCACTGTGGCGAACCCGTGCAAAGTCTCGATGACAAGCACATCGCACCGGCTGTAGTCCCCAAGGCCAGCGAAACCATTCTGGTGGTTGACGATGAACCGACCGTGCGCGCCTTGTTGACCGAAGTGCTCGGCGATCTCGGCTACAACCTGCTCGAAGCAGGCGACAGCGTTGCCGGGCTGAAGGCGCTGCAATCGAATGTGCATATCGATTTGCTGATCACCGACGTCGGCCTGCCGGGTGGCATGAACGGCCGACAACTGGCCGACGCGGGCAGAGAGATCCGCCCGAACCTGACGACGCTTTTCATTACCGGATACGCAGAAAACGCAGTGATCGGCGCCGGCCAGCTTGGCCCTGGCATGCAGGTGCTGACCAAGCCCTTCGCGGTCGACACGCTGGTGGCGCGGGTGATTGACCTGATGTCGTCGAGAGCCAAATAGCAACCCAAGCAGACTGGCTGCGGCCAAGGAGCAACACATGGTGACTTTCCTGATTTTCCTGATCGCCTGCGGTGCAGCCGCAACCACCGGCATGGTTTTCAAGCCCGGCCAATGGTACGCGCAGCTCAACAAACCGAAGTTCACGCCACCCAACTGGGTGTTTCCGGTGGCGTGGACGACGATCTATCTGCTGCTGGCCTGGGTTGGCTACCGTTTGACGCTGATTCCCGGCAGCGAAATGGTCCTGGCGTTGTGGGCGGCGCAGATTGCCCTGAACACGCTGTGGACACCGGTGTTTTTCGGTGCGCAGCGGATTGTTTTCGCGATGGTCATTCTCGTGCTGCTGTGGCTGGTCGTCGCGGCAATGGTGGTCCTGGCCTTGCGCCTGGATGTGATCACCGGGTTGATCCTGTTTCCCTATCTGGCCTGGCTGTGTGTCGCTGCGGCGCTGAATTTCTCGATCATGCGCAACAACCCAGCGGGTTAGTGCGCGCCCGTCACAGGGACGACGCGCGCTTCAAGGTCTCACTCGGCAATTCCTTGAACATTGCCCGGTAACTGCTTGAAAAACGGCCCAAATGCCAGAACGACCAATTCATCGCGACTTCCGCCACCGTCGTATCTGCCGGCGAGCGTTTGAGCAACTCTCGCCGCGCACTGTTGAGCCGGCGCAAACGCAGCCAATGACTCGGCGACATCCCGGTATACGCCTTGAACGTCTGCTGCAGCTGACGCAGGGAAACCCCGGCCACCCGCGACAGTTCCAGCAGATTGAGGGTTTCCTCCGGCGAATCCGCCGCCCACTCCCCCACGCGCTTGAGGGTGATTCGTTCTTCGGCGCGACGCTGCAAACCACCGCCGTCCAGGCACACGCTCGCGTTGTCGAGGATGAACAGGCAGTCCTCGAGCAACTGTTGGGTCAGTGCTTCTTTACTTGGCTGATCAAGGGTTTGCGACAACTTCGTAAGAGTCGAGCTTAACCAGCGACTGAACAATCCGTTCTGCGCGCCATTGAGCGGCGCCATGAACAGGCCTTCCAGCCTGGCCACGTCCAGGCCGTTGCGCTGGACGAATTCCGGGCCGAACACCACGGCGATTTCCTGATAGTTCTCCGGGGTGATCCAGATGTTGCGGCTCTCTTCATTGAGCAGATAGAGCGCGTTGTCGCTGCGATCGAAACAGAACGCCAGCGACCCTTCCGGCGCGCTGAAATTCTGCTCGACCCGGGTGTTCATCTGTTCTTCGTAAACCTCCACACCCTGCAAATCCAGATAGCGGATCTGCCCGGCGAAATGCCCCGGCGACATCTGCTGGTAATGCTGAACCCAACCCGGCGTGGCGCGGATTTGCTCGGTGACATCGGCGGTGTTGAAAGCTTGAACCTGTAGCGGATTACACGTTGTCATGGGAGACCTTGCGCACTCTTTTGGTGCGCTTTGGTGCTGCTGAAAGTGGATAGATGGAACGTCAAGGCCCGCCCAAGATAGTCGTCAACGCGCCTCAGGGGAAGTCTGCGAAAGATGAAATCGCTTTTCCCCCGCGTCAACAAAACCAACGACGAGGTCTTTATGAATGCCCCTTTCGATCAGCTGTTCACGTGGCTGAAAGATCACAAGATTACCGAAGTGGAATGCGTGGTCAGCGACCTGACCGGCATCGCCCGCGGCAAGATCGCACCGACCAACAAGTTCCTGCATGAGCGAGGCATGCGCCTGCCGGAAAGTGTGCTGCTGCAAACGGTAACCGGGGATTTTGTCGACGACGACATCTACTACGACCTGCTCGACCCGGCCGACATCGACATGGTCTGCAAGCCGGTGAGCGACGCGGTGTACGTGATTCCGTGGGCCATCGAGCCGACCGCCATCGTCATCCACGACACCTTCGACAAGTTCGGCAACCCGATCGAACTGTCGCCGCGCAACGTGCTGAAGAAAGTCCTTCAGCTGTACACCGACAAAGGCTGGAAGCCGATCGTGGCGCCGGAAATGGAGTTCTACCTGACCCAGCGCTGCGAAGACCCGGACTTGCCATTGAAGGCACCGCTGGGCCGTTCCGGTCGCGCCGAAAGCGGTCGTCAGTCGTTTTCCATCGACGCCGCCAACGAGTTCGATCCGCTGTTCGAAGACGTCTACGACTGGTGCGAACTGCAAGGCCTGGACCTGGACACGCTGATCCACGAAGACGGCCCGGCGCAGATGGAAATCAACTTCCGCCACGGCGACGCGCTGGATCTGGCCGACCAGATCACCGTGTTCAAACGCACCCTGCGTGAAGCCGCGCTCAAGCACAACGTGACCGCGACCTTCATGGCCAAGCCGATCGGCGACGAACCCGGCAGCGCCATGCACCTGCACCAGAGCGTGGTCGAGATCGCCAGCGGCCAACCGATTTTCGCCAATGCCGACGGCAGCATGAGCGACCTGTTCCGCCATCACATCGGCGGCCTGCAGAAATACATCCCGAAAGTGCTGCCGATGTTCGCGCCGAACGTGAACTCGTTCCGCCGCTTCCTGCCGGACACCTCGGCCCCGGTCAACGTCGAATGGGGCGAAGAAAACCGCACCGTCGGCCTGCGAGTGCCGACCTCCGGGCCTGAGGCGATGCGGGTTGAAAACCGTCTGCCGGGCGCCGACGCCAACCCCTACCTGGCCATCGCCGCGAGCCTGCTGTGCGGCTACATCGGCATGGTCGAAGGCATCGAACCGAGCGCCGCCGTCGAAGGCCGGGCTTACGAGCGCCGCAACCTGCGCCTGCCGATCACCATCGAAGAAGCCCTGACCCAGATGGAAGAGTGCGACACCGTCGCCGGATACCTGGGCAGCAAGTTCGTGCGCGGCTACGTCGCGGTGAAACGCGCCGAGCATGAAAACTTCAAGCGCGTGATCAGTTCCTGGGAGCGGGAGTTCCTGTTGCTGAGCGTTTAACCAACACCCACGCCCCTGTGGGAGCTGGCTTGCCAGCGATGGCGTCGGCACAGTCAACATCTCTATCGACTGACCCGCCGCTATCGCTGGCAAGCCAGCTCCCACAAGGGAACGTGCTCACCTGAAAAATCCAATAATTCGAAGAGGTGTCGATATGCGTCTGTTGAAATCCATGATCCCCGCCGCGCTGGCCCTGGCGTGCAGTGCCGGTGCCCTCGCCCAACCCCAGGTCAGCGTCTACAACTGGACCGATTACATTGGCGAAACCACCCTCGCCGACTTCCAGTCCTCCAGCGGGATCAAGGTGATCTACGACGTCTTCGACTCCAATGAAACCCTCGAAGGCAAACTGCTCGCCGGGCGTACCGGCTATGACGTGGTGGTGCCGTCCAATCACTTCCTCGCCCGTCAGGTAAAGGCCGGTGCGTTCCTCAAACTGGACCGCTCGCAACTGCCGAACTGGAAAAACCTCGACCCGAAACTGCTGGCCCTGCTTGAGAAAAACGATCCGGGCAACGAGCACTCAGTGCCGTACCTGTGGGGCACCAACGGCATCGGCTACAACGTCGATAAGGTCAAGCAAGTGCTGGGCATCGATCACATCGATTCCTGGGCCGTGCTGTTCGAACCGGAGAACCTGAAGAAACTCACCCAGTGCGGCGTGTCGATGATGGACTCGGCCGATGAGGTGTTCCCGGCCATCCTCAACTACATGGGCATGGACCCGCGCAGCGAGAAACCCGAGGACTACAAGAAGGCCGAAGAGAAACTCCTGAGCATCCGGCCGTACATCACCTATTTCCACTCCTCGAAATACGTGTCCGACCTGGCCAACGGCGACATCTGCGTGGCCTTCGGTTATTCCGGCGACGTGTTCCAGGCCGCGAACCGTGCCAAGGAAGCCAAGAACGGCGTGAACATCGCCTACTCGATTCCCAAGGAAGGCGCGAACCTGTGGTTCGACCTGCTGGCGATTCCTGCCGATGCCGGCAACACCATGGAAGCCCACGCCTTCATCAATTACCTGCTCGATCCGCAAGTGATCGCCAAGGTCAGCGCCTCGGTCGGTTACGCCAACCCGAACCCGGCGGCCAAGCAATACATGGATCCGGAGCTGGTCAACAACCCCGAGGTCTATCCGTCGCAGGAAGTCCTCGACAAGCTCTACATTTCCTCTACCCCGCCCCAGTCGATCATGCGTCTGATGACCCGGTCCTGGAGCAAAGTGAAGTCGAACAAATGAATCAGTACAACCAGGAACACGCCCACTCCTATTACGCCGCGTCGGCTCGGGCCAGCACACCTTATCCGGAACTGGCGGGCGACCTGATCGCCGATGTCTGCGTAATCGGCGGTGGTTTCACCGGCGTCAACACCGCCATTGAACTGGCGCAGCGCGGGCTTTCGGTGATTCTGCTCGAAGCCCGGCGCATCGGCTGGGGGGCCAGCGGGCGCAATGGCGGGCAACTGATTCGCGGGATCGGTCACGACGTAGAAGGCTTTGCCCGGCATGTCGGCAGCGAAGGCGTGCGCTACCTGCACCGGGCCGGGATCGACTCGGTGGAGCTGGTGCGCCAGCGCATCACCGACAACGCCATCGAGTGCGACCTGCGCTGGGGCTTCTGTGAGCTGGCCAACACACCGGCGCAGTTCGACGCCTTCAAGGCCGAGCAGGAAAGCCTGGCGCAGCAGGGTTACCGCCATGAAACACGGCTGGTTGCCCCTGAGCTGATTCGTCAGCAAGTGGTGAACGCGGGCGTCTACAAGGGCGGCCTGATCGACATGGGCTCGGGCCACTTGCATCCGCTGGATCTGGTGCAGGGCGAAGCGCGGCTGGCAGCCTCCCTCGGGGTACGGATTTTCGAGCAGAGCCCGGTGCTGGAAATCGTCCATGGCCCGACCGTTCAGGTGCGGACCCAGAGCGGCACCGTGCGCGCCGGCAGTCTGGTGCTCGGCTGCAACGCGCACCTGGATGAACTCGAACAGCAACTCAGCGGCAAGGTCCTGCCCGCCGGCAGTTACATCATCGCCACCGAACCGCTGTCGGCGGAGCGCGCCGCCGAGCTGATTCCGCAGAACCTGGCGCTGTGCGACCAGAAAGTCGGCCTCGATTACTACCGGCTCTCGGCGGACCGACGCTTGCTGTTCGGCGGTGCCTGCCATTATTCGGGACGGGATCCGGCGGACATCGCCGCCTACATGCGACCGAAGATGCTCAAGGTGTTTCCGCAACTGGCGGATGTGCGCATCGACTATCAGTGGGGCGGCAAGATCGGCATCACCGCCAACCGCTTCCCGCAGGTCGGCCGTTTGAAGCAGCACCCGAACGTGTTCTACGCCCAAGGCTATTCCGGCCATGGCCTGAACGTCACCCACTGGTGCGCCAAGCTGCTGGGCGAGGCGATTCATGCCGGTCACAGTCAGGGCATGGACGTGTTCAGCAACGTGCCGCACATGACCTTCCCCGGCGGCCCGGCGCTGCGTTCGCCACTGCTGGCACTGGGCATGTTCTGGTATCGCCTGCGGGAGCTGCTGGGATGACGCTTCGCGGTTAATGCGTCCTGCACATTTGCTCTATCGCGAAGCACTTCTATATTGATGAAGTGCTTTTGCGTTCCTGACGCTCAGTGCCCAACACACCCTGGAGGTCATGGATGGAGTCGTCAGCCGCCGATCAACCGCGAGCGCCCGGCCAGGCGCCGGTCAAGACCCGGCGTTTCAGCATTTCGCTGGTGTGGATCGTGCCGATCATCGCGGTGCTGGTGGGCATCTCGCTGGTGGTGCACAACCTGATGCAGGAAGGCCCCAGCATCATCGTCACCTTCAAGACCGGCAGCGGCCTGACCGCCAACAAGACCGAAGTCAAATACCGCAACGTGGTGATCGGCCAGGTCACGGACGTCGAGCTGAGCGACGATCAGAAAAGCGTCAACGCCACGATCAAACTGGCCAAGCAGGCCGAAACCTTCACCCGCGAAGATTCGCAGTTCTGGGTCGTCCGGCCGCGCATCGGTGCGGGCGGTGTCTCGGGCATCGATACGTTGCTGTCCGGCGACTACATCGGCGCCGACATCGGTCAGTCCAACTCGCGCGCAAAACACTTCAAAGGCCTGGAGAACCCGCCGCCGATCACCTACGGCGAACCGGGCAAACGCTTCAACCTGCACGCCTCGGACCTCGGCTCGCTGGACATCGGCTCGCCGGTCTATTACCGCAAGATCCCGGTGGGACAAGTGGTGGCCTATGCGCTGGACGCCGATGGCAAAGGGGTGAACATCGAGGTGTTCATCCATGCGCCAAACGACGCCTACGTCACCGAAAACACCCGGTTCTGGAACGCCAGCGGCATTGACGTCAACGTCGGCGCCAACGGTTTTGCGGTGAAAACCGAATCGTTGTCGACCCTGCTGGTGGGCGGCATCGCCTTCCGCGCGCCGGAGTACAGCCCCAACGACGTTGCCGCCGCCGAAGAAAGGACTTACGACCTGTTCGACGACCAGCAAACCGCGCTCGCCCCGCCCAACGGCAAGGCGCAGTACCTGAGCCTGCGTTTCGATCAGGCGCTGCGCGGGCTGAAAGTCGATGCACCGGTGGAATTCCTCGGCATGGAAATCGGTCGGGTGGTCAGCATCAACCTCGATTTCGACGCGAAAAAACGCAGCTTCCCGCTCAACGTCGGCATCGTGATCTACCCGGCACGCCTCGGCCAGGCCCACGTGAAGATGCTCAAGGTGCTCAATCACAACCCGGATGACGAAGCCGCGGCCGTGCGCCTGATCGGCACCTTTATCGACAACGGCCTGCGTGCCCAGGCCCGCAGCGGCAACCTGCTGACCGGCCAGTTGTACATCGCGCTGGATTTCTACCCGAAAGCCGAGAAAGTCGCGTTTGATCCAACCGCCCGCCCGATCAGCATTCCGACCATTCCCGGCAGCCTCGAACAGTTGCAGGAAAAACTCGAAGCGATGATCGACAAGCTCAACAAGCTGCCGGTGGAACGGATTGCCGGCAACCTCGACAGCAACCTCGTGGAATTGCGCAAAGGCCTGACCCAGTTCAACGCCAAGACCCTGCCCGGCGTGCAGAACACCCTCGCCGACGTGAGCAAGACCCTGCAATCGGCCAGTTCGACCCTGGCCGAAGATTCGCCGCAACGCGAACAACTGACCGAGACCCTCGACGAGCTCGGGCGCATGTCCCGTTCTTTGCGTGAGCTGTCCGATTATCTGGGCCGGCATCCGGAATCGTTGATTCGCGGCCGCCCCGACAACGCCGCGCCGCTGGACCTCAAAGGACCACCGCGCAATTGAGCACAGGAGCTGTCCCATGGCTTTAAAGCTGAAGTTCACCGTGCTCGCGATCGGCCTGCTGCTGGGCGCCTGCAGCAGCGCCCCGATCAGCTTTCACACCCTGACGCCGACGCAACCGATGGCCGGACGCGCCGGTTCGGAAATCGCTATCGAAAGCATCAGCGTGCCGCCGCAGGTCGACCGGCCGCAGATCGTGATCCGCCAGGGCAACAGCGGCCTGGCGATTCTGGAGACCGAATGGTGGGGCGCCAGCCTGAGCGATGAATTGCGCAGCGCGTTGGTGGATCAACTCAGTAATGCCGGCGGCCCGCGCAAAACCTCGGTGCGCATCGATGTGCAACGCTTCGATTCGATTCCCGGGCAATACGGGCTGATCGACGTCAAATGGCGCCTGCGTCAGGCCAACGCCGGGGACGACGCCCTGACCGCCTGTCGCTCGCTGCTGCAAACCCCGTCCGGGCCGACCATCGATGATCTGGTGGTGGCTCAGCAAAACAACGTCAAGCGTCTGGCTGCGTTGATCAGTCAGGCCTCCACCGGCTCACGCGGCTGCCCGCCCTCCTCCTGATCCCTCCTCCCATCGGCAAGACGTACGGCCGCCGTGCAAGCGGCCAGACGCTGCTAATCTGAATGGCAATGACATTTATTAACGATTTCTTTGACGTATTTTTCTCGTTTGCCGCCCTACATTGCCGCGACTCTATTTTTGCAAAGCATTCGCATTTGAATCCCCTGCGGATACTCGCAAACCATAACGTCTAACAACAGGAGCTGCCCCGCCATGAGTCCATCCGTTCCGTCCGTTCTGAAACAGGCCGCACTGGCGACTGCGCTGCTCGCTGCCGGGCAGGCCTTTGCCGCCGATTCCGTCGGCCTGGTGGTCTACAACGCACAGCACGAAACCCTGACCAAGGCCTGGGTCGCCGGCTTCACCGAAGAAACCGGGATTCCGGTCACGGTGCGCAACGGCGATGACACGGAAATGGGCAATCAGATCGTGCAGGAAGGTGCGGCGTCGCCGGCGGATGTGTTCCTGACGGAAAACTCCCCGGCCATGGTGCTGGTGGACAACGCCAAGCTGTTCGCGCCCGTGGCTCCGGCGACTCTTGAGCAAGTCGACGCGGCCTATCGCCCCGCCCACGGCCAATGGGTCGGTATCGCCGCGCGCTCCACGGTGTTCGTCTACAACCCGGCCAAATTGCCGGAAAAGGACCTGCCCAAATCCCTGATGGATCTGGCGAACCCGGCCTGGAAAGGTCGCTGGGCCGCATCGCCTGCCGGTGCGGATTTCCAGGCCATCGTCGCCGCCGTGCTGGAGCAGAAAGGCGAAGCCGCCACCCTGGAATGGCTCAAGGGCATGAAAGCCAATTTCACCGCTTACCGTGGCAACAGCTCGGTGCTCAAAGCAGTGAACGCCGGGCAAGTCGACAGCGGTGTGATCTACCACTATTACGCGTTCGTCGATCAGGCCAAGACCGGTGAAAACAGCAAGAACACCGCCCTGCACTACTTCAAGCATCAGGATCCGGGGGCGTTCGTGAGCATTTCCGGCGGCGGCGTGCTGGCCTCCAGCAAACACCAGGAGGACGCGCAGAAATTCCTCCAGTACATCACCGGCAAGCAAGGCCAGGAAGTGCTGCGCACCGGCAAATCCTTTGAATACGCCGTGGGCAAGGACGCTGCTTCCAACCCAAAACTGGTGCCGTTGAAGGATCTGGACGCGCCGAAAGTCGATGCATCGAAGCTCGACAGCAAGAAAGCCGTCGAACTGATGACCCAGGCAGGACTGCTGTAATTGATGCCTGAACCGCTGCCCGCGGAGATCGCTGCGGCGCCCTCCGCCCATTTGTCACGCCGGACCCGCGCCCTCAATGGACGCGGGAGCCCGTGGGTGGTCGTGCTGGCCATCGGGGGTTCGCTGCTGTCGCTGGTGCCGATCGGCTTTGTGATCGGCGTGTCGTGGTACACCGGGTGGGCGACCATCGAAGCGTTGGTCTTCCGCCCTCGGGTCGCCGAGCTGCTGATCAACACCGTGCTGCTGGTGCTGATCACCCTGCCGATCTGCATCGTGCTCGGCACCACTCTGGCTTGGCTGACCGAGCGCACCGACTTGCCGGGGCGAAGGCTTTGGTCACTGCTGGCGGTCGCGCCGCTGGCGGTGCCGGCGTTCGTGCACAGCTACGCGTGGGTCAGCCTGATTCCATCGATCAATGGATTGCCGGCCGGGGTGCTGGTGTCGGTGATCGCCTATTTTCCGTTTCTGTACCTGCCGATTGCGGCGACGTTGCGTCGTCTCGATCCGGCGATTGAAGACGTCGCCGAATCCCTCGGCCTCAAGCCGTGGGCGGTGTTTTTCCGGGTGGTGTTGCCGCAACTGCGGCTGGCGATCTGCGGAGGTGCGCTGCTGGTCGGCCTGCATCTGCTGGCCGAATATGGCCTGTACGCGATGATCCGCTTCGACACCTTCACCACGGCGATTTTCGACCAGTTCAAATCGACCTTCAACGGACCCGCCGCCAACATGCTCGCCAGCGTTCTGGCGCTGTGTTGCCTGGCGATGCTGCTGGTGGAATCCGGCGCCCGTGGTCATGCGCGATACGCCCGCGTCGGCTCCGGCAGCGCTCGTGAACAACGCACCGTGCGCCTGCACCGACGCACCGCCGCGCTGGGATTGTGCCTGCAAGGCCTGACCTGCCTGCTGGCCCTCGGCGTGCCGTTGCTGACCCTCGGCAAATGGCTGATCGCCGGTGGTGCCGAGGTCTGGCAAGGCAACGAATTGCTGCCGGCGTTGTTGCAGACACTGTCGTTCGGCGTGGCCGGCGCGCTGTTGACCAGCCTCGCGGCAATCCCGATTGCGTGGCTGTCGATCCGCGCCCCCGGCAAGCTGCAACGCCTGCTCGAAGGCTGCAATTACATCACCAGCGCATTGCCGGGGATTGTTGTGGCACTGGCGTTGGTGACCGTAACCATCCACTTCGCCCGACCGATCTACCAGACCACGATCACCGTGCTGCTGGCCTACCTGCTGATGTTTCTGCCCCGGGCGCTGGTCAGTCTGCGCGCCGGGTTTGCACAGGCGCCGGTGGAGCTGGAAAACATCGCGCAAAGCCTGGGCCGCTCACCGTTGCGTGCCCTGTGGCTGATCACCTTGCGTCTGGCGGCGCCCGGTGCGGCGGCGGGCGCGGCGCTGGTGTTTCTGGCGATCGCCAATGAACTGACCGCGACCCTGCTGCTCGCGCCCAACGGCACGCGCACCCTGGCCACCGGTTTCTGGGCCATGACCAGCGAAATCGACTATGCCGCCGCAGCGCCTTATGCGCTGCTGATGGTGCTGCTGTCGCTGCCGCTCACGGCCATCCTCTATCACCAATCCAGGCGCAGTGCCGGCCGATGAACGCTCTCGACATCATCAATCTCAGCAAATCCTTTGGCGCGCAAACGGCGCTGGATACCATCAACCTGTCCGTTCCGACCGGCAGCCGCACGGTGATCGTCGGTCCGTCCGGCTCGGGCAAGACCACCCTGTTGCGGATGATCGCCGGGTTCGAATTCCCCGACGCCGGCAGCCTGACGCTGAACGGCCAGACCCTGGTCGACAGCACCCACGCCGTGCCCGCTTACCAACGGCAGATCGGTTACGTGCCGCAGGACGGCGCGTTGTTTCCGCACATGACCGTGGCCGACAACATCGGCTTCGGGCTGGCGGAAACCGGCAACACCCGAACCGAGCGCATTCAGGCGCTGATGGATAGCGTGGCCCTGAACGCCGACATGGCCGCGCGCTGGCCTCACGAACTGTCCGGCGGCCAACAGCAGCGGGTATCACTCGCCCGGGCACTGGCCCAGCGACCACGCCTGATGCTGCTCGACGAGCCCTTTTCCGCCCTCGACACCGGCCTGCGCGGCGCCATGCGCAAAATGGTCGCGCGCCTGCTGGAGGATGCCGGCGTGACCACGATTCTGGTGACCCACGATCAGGGCGAAGCGCTGTCGTTCGCCGACCAGTTGGCCGTCATGCGTGATGGGCGGCTGGTGCAGTCGGGGCATCCGATGGACCTCTACCGCTACCCCGACGATGAACAGACCGCGCGTTTTCTCGGCGAAGCCGTGGTCATGCCCGCCCGGATCGAAGCCGGTTGGGCCCATTGCGATCTGGGCCGGGTGGCGGTCAACACCAACGGTTTTTCCGGCGCTGCGCAGATCATGTTGCGGCCCGAGCAGCTGCAACTGTCGGACATTCCCGCCGACCCGGACGGCTGCCACGCAGTGGTCACCGATCGGGACTTTGGCGGCAACGTCTGCACCCTGACCGTGGAACTTCGCTCTCAGGCCCGCCCCGGTCGCTCACTGCTGGTGCGCAGCTCCGGGATGCACGCGCCACCCGCTGGCAGCGCTGTGCAATTGTCCATTCTGGGAGCGGCCCACGTCTTTGCAACACCCTGACTACAGGTCGAAGCGATCCACCGCACGGCGCCGCTCGTTGTCGTCGCGCACGTCGTAATTGGCGGTCGTCTGGATGTTGCTGTGATGGGCCAGCTTCTGGGCGATCGACAGGTCATGCTCTTCGATCACCCGGGTGATGAACGAACGCCGGAAATCATGGGGCATGATCTTCACCCCGACCTGGGTGCCGCGCTGGCGGGCGATGTAATAGATCGCGTGCTTGGTGATGCGCTCGCGGGTGATGTGGCTGCCACGGCGAATACGGTTGAACAGAAACGCGTCGTCGCTCTCGCCTTCCTTGAGTTCCGAGCGACGGAACTCCAGCCAGGCATTCAGTTTGGCGAACGCCCAGGCCGGCGCGTATTTGATCAGCTGTTTATTGCCCTTGGCGGTGACGCACAAACTGCGTTCGGTGAAGTCCACCTGATTCAGATCCAGATCCACCGACTCCGACTTGCGCATGCCGGTGCCGTACAACAGCGCAATCACCGCCGCATCACGCAAACCCTGTGGTCGCGGATCGGCCGCGCAGACTTCCATCAATTCATGAATCAGCGTGCGCTTCAGATTGCGCCCTTGGGACAGGCGCGTGCCGGCAATGCCTTTGACCGAGCGCATCTTCAATAGATGTTCCTGGCTGATAAGACTCATGCGCCAGGCTTCATTCATCACACCGCGAATGGCGTTTACATACAGCGAAGAAGTGTTTGGTGCGTAGTTGTCTTCACGTAATGCGGCGACTAATGCAACGACATCTTCCGGCTGCAGCGCGTGCCAGGGAATGTCTTCGACGTTCATGTCTTCGAAGCCGAGACGGTCGGCAGCATCTTGTAAAACGTAACGCATGGTGAGCTGGCTGGAGGGAGCCAAACGCGCCAGATACACGGTCATCGGATTGGTTTTCAGGGTGTCGGGGGATGCAACGGGTAAGTCAATCAAACGTCGGGCCTTGAGTAAAAGCAGTTCAACACAGCAACTAACAACTGCAACATTCTTAATATAAGGGGAACACTTCCGTAGGACTTTTCTACTAAAAACCGCGATAAACGGTAGAAGTCTGAACAGTGGCTGTATGGGTTTCAGATAAACGATTCTCCGACCGGTTTTTCATGTTCCTTTCACAAAAACGGGCATAACCTTAATTCCACTGAGTCCTGTGCCGGCGCTGCCCAAGCTGCCGGGCAATGCCTGAAAAGTCAACCGAACCCGACGTTATGTCGTCTTGGCAACTTATTGATGCAAAGGATTTTTTCGCGTCTACGCTTTGATTGGATCCAACATTTCAATGGATCTATTTCTTTTTTCTTTGCAATGAGGTGTGCATGAGTCAGGCGTTTCTCCCCTTCTCCCGCCCCAGTATCGGTGATGAAGAAATTGCCGCCGTGGAGCAAGTTCTGCGCTCCGGCTGGATCACCACCGGGCCGAAAAACCAGGCTCTTGAAGAACAGTTTGCCCAGTACGTCGGTTGCCGCCACTCCGTGGCACTTTCCTCCGCCACCGGTGCCATGCATGTAACGTTGCTGGCGCTGGGAATCGGCCCCGGCGATGAAGTCATCACCCCGTCGCAGACCTGGGTGTCCACCGCCAACATGATTTCCCTGCTCGGCGCCACGCCGGTGTTCGTCGATGTCGACCGCGACACCCTGATGACCGACGCCGCGCGCATCGAAGCCGCCATCACCCCGCGCACCAAAGCGATCATTCCGGTGCATTACGCCGGCGCCGCGTTTGACCTCGATCCGCTCTACGTGCTGGCCGACAAGCACGGCATCGCCGTGATCGAAGACGCCGCCCACGCCGCCGGCACCCGCTACAAGGGCCGTCACGTGGGTTCGCAAGGCACCGCGATCTTCTCGTTCCACGCGATCAAGAACATGACCTGCGCCGAAGGCGCGATGTTCGTCACCGACGACGAAGCCTTGGCCAACCGTGTGCGCATGCTCAAGTTTCATGGCCTGGGCGTCGATGCCTACGACCGCCTGACCCACGGCCGCAAACCCCAGGCCCAGGTGATCGAGCCCGGTTTCAAATACAACCTGGCCGACATCAACGCCGCGATTGCGCTGGTGCAACTGGAGCGTCTGGACGCAATCAACGCCCGCCGCACCGAACTGGCCACGCAATACCTGCAAAAACTCGAAGGCCTGCCGGTGCAACCACTGGCCGTGCCGCCATACGCCCAACAGCACGCCTGGCACCTGTTCATCCTGCGCATCGACAGCGAGCGCTGCGGGATGGACCGCGAAACCTTCATGAAGGGTTTGCAGGAGCAAGGCATCGGCACCGGCATCCACTTCATCGCCACCCACCTGCACACCTGGTATCGCCAGCGTGATCCGCACCTGTACCTGCCCGACACCGAGTGGAACTCGGCGCGGCTGTGCTCCATTCCCTTGTTTCCCGACATGACCGACCAGGATCTGGACCGGGTCGTCGGGGCCATTGAACACCTGATGGGGAAACGCCCGTGAGACCTTATCCGATTCATTGCGTGTCGATCGTCATCCCGGTCTACAACGAAGAAGACAGCCTGCCGGAACTGCTGCGCCGCACCCAGGCCGCCTGCCAGCAACTGCGGCATGACTACGAAATCGTGCTGGTCGACGACGGCAGCCGCGACGCTTCCGCGCAATTGCTCGAAGACGCCGCGTCCGTCGTGGACAGCCCGTTCGTGGCCGTCATCCTCAACCGCAACTACGGCCAGCACGCGGCGATCATGGCCGGTTTCGAACAGTGCAAGGGCGACGTGGTGATCACCCTCGACGCCGACCTGCAGAACCCGCCGGAAGAAATCCCGCGCCTGGTGGCCGAGGCCGAAAAAGGCTTTGACGTCGTCGGCACGGTGCGCGGCAATCGTCAGGATTCGGCCCTGCGCCGCTATCCATCGAAACTCATCAACCTCGCCGTGCAGCGCTCCACCGGCGTCGCCATGAGCGACTACGGCTGCATGCTGCGCGCCTACCGCCGCACCATCATCGACGCGATGCTCGCCTGCCGCGAACGCAGCACGTTCATTCCGATCCTCGCCAACAGCTTCGCCCGGCACACCACGGAAATCCCCGTGGCCCACGCCGAGCGCGAACACGGCGATTCGAAATACAGCCCGATGCGCCTGATCAACCTGATGTTCGACTTGATCACCTGCATGACCACCACACCGTTGCGGCTGCTGAGCATCGTCGGCTTCGCCATGGCCGGGCTCGGCGTGCTGTTCGCGGCGGCGTTGATCGTATTGCGTCTGGCCTTCGGTTCCGGCTGGGCCGGTGACGGCATGTTCGTGCTGTTCGCGGTGCTGTTCGTGTTTACCGGTGGCCAGTTCATCGGTATGGGCCTGCTCGGCGAATACCTGGGACGCATGTACAGCGACGTGCGCGCCCGCCCACGCTTTTTCATTGAAAAGGTGCTGCGCAGCCACCCCGCCACTCCGGCGCCTGCGGTCACCGTGGATGGTCTTTCCTCTACTGCTTCTACAACTTCTACTACCGGTCAGGTTCTCTCATGAGTGCAAAAACTGTTGTCTTCGCTTACCACGATATTGGCTGCGCCGGCATTCAAGCCCTGCTCGACAGCGGCTACGACATTGCGGCCGTGTTCACCCATGCCGATGACCCGCAGGAAAACGCGTTCTACGCCTCGGTCGCGCAACTGTGCGCCAACAAAGGCATCGCGGTTCATGCGCCGGAAGACGCCAACCACCCGCTGTGGATCGAGCGGATTGCCAAGCTCGATCCGGATTACATCTTCTCCTTCTACTATCGCAACCTGCTGAGCGAACCCTTGCTGGCCACCGCCAAAAAAGGCGCGTTCAACCTGCACGGCTCCCTGCTGCCGCGCTACCGTGGCCGCGCTCCGGCCAACTGGGTGCTGGTCAACGGCGAAACCGAGACCGGCGTCACCCTGCACCGCATGGTCAAGCGTGCCGACGCCGGCGCCATCCTGGCCCAGCAACGCGTGGCCATCGAACGCAGCGACACCGCGCTGAGCCTGCACGGCAAACTGCGGACCGCCGCCAGCGACCTGCTGCGCGATGCACTGCCGGCGATGCTTCAGGGCAAAATCAGCGAAACCCCGCAAGACGAATCGAAAGCCACGGTGTTCGGCCGTCGAACCGCGGCAGACGGCAAACTGGTCTGGGCGCAACCTGCCGAAAAACTGTTCAATCTGGTGCGGGCCGTGACTCAGCCTTACCCGGGCGCCTTTTGCGCGGTGGGCGAGCACAAGCTGGTTGTGTGGAGCGCCGACGTGGTCAAGGGCAACGAAGGCCAGGCGCCGGGCCGGGTCATCAGCGTCGATCCGCTGCGCATCGCCTGCGGTGAAGACTCGCTGGTGATCAACGCCGGCCAGCGCAACGACAACGGCCTGTACCTGAGCGGCCCGCAACTGGCCAATGAACTCGGTCTGGTGGACGGCTCGCTGTTGCGCGGCGCCGAGTCCGGTCGTGGCCCACGCCGTACTCGGGTGCTGATCCTCGGCGTCAACGGTTTCATCGGCAACCATTTGTCCGAGCGTCTGCTGCGTGACGAGCGCTACGAAGTCTATGGCCTGGACATCGGCTCCGATGCCATCGACCGCCTGCGCAGTCATCCGCGTTTCCACTTCGTCGAAGGTGATATCAGCATTCACTCGGAGTGGATCGAGTACCACATCAAGAAATGCGACGTGGTCCTGCCGCTGGTGGCCATCGCCACGCCGATCGAATACACGCGCAACCCACTGCGGGTGTTCGAACTCGACTTCGAAGAAAACCTGAAACTGGTGCGCTACTGCGTCAAATACAACAAGCGCGTGATCTTCCCGTCGACCTCGGAAGTCTATGGCATGTGCCAGGACAAGCACTTCGACGAAGACAGCTCGAACCTGATCGTCGGCCCGATCAACAAGCAGCGCTGGATCTACTCGGTATCCAAGCAACTGCTGGACCGAGTGATCTGGGCCTACGGCGCCAAAGGCCTGAACTTCACCCTGTTCCGCCCCTTCAACTGGATGGGCCCACGGCTGGATCGCCTCGACTCGGCGCGTATCGGCAGTTCCCGCGCCATCACCCAATTGATCCTCAACCTGGTGGAAGGCACGCCGATCCGCCTGTTCGACGGCGGCGAGCAGAAACGCTGCTTCACCGACATCGCCGATGGCGTCGAGGCGCTCGCGCGAATCATCGATAACGACAACGACGTCTGCAACGGCCAGATCATCAACATCGGCAACCCGGACAACGAAGCGAGCATTCGCCAGTTGGGCGAAGAACTGCTGCGTCAGTTCGAGGCTCATCCGCTGCGTTCCAACTTCCCACCGTTCGCCGGTTTCCGCGACGTGGAAAGCAAGGCGTTCTACGGCGCCGGTTACCAGGACGTCGAGCACCGCAAACCGAGCATCGCCAACGCCAAGCGCCTGCTGGACTGGACGCCGACCGTGGAAATGCGCGAGACCATCGGCAACACGCTGGATTTCTTCTTGCGTGAGGCAATGGCCGAAATCGAGAGCAAGCGTTGATGCAGGCCGGTTTGCGCATCGACGTCGACACCTTTCGCGGCACCCGCGAAGGTGTGCCGCGCTTGCTGGAAATCCTCGATGAAGCGCAGATCAAGGCGACGTTTTTCTTCAGTGTCGGCCCGGACAACATGGGCCGGCATCTGTGGCGCCTGATCCGTCCGCAGTTCCTCTGGAAGATGCTGCGCTCCAACGCCGCCGGCTTGTACGGCTGGGACATCCTGCTGGCCGGCACTGCCTGGCCGGGCAAACCGATCGGCCGCGACCTCGGGCACCTGATGCGTCAGGCCCGGGCCGCCGGCCACGAAGTCGGCCTGCACGCCTGGGATCACCATGGCTGGCAGGCCAATGCCGGGCGCTGGAGCGATGCGCAACTGGTCGAGCAGATCCGTCAGGGCGTCGACACCTTGAGCGACATCCTCGGCGAAAAGGTTACGTGTTCGGCCGCCGCCGGTTGGCGTGCGGACGAGCGTGTGATCGAAGCCAAACAGGCCTTCGGCTTTCGCTACAACAGCGATTGCCGTGGGCAGCGGCTGTTCCGACCGTTGCTGTCTGACGGATCGGTCGGTGCGCCGCAGATTCCGGTGGACTTGCCGACCTTCGATGAAGTGGTCGGGCCGACTGTGGCGGCGAAGGATTTCAACGCCTTCATCCTCGACCGGTTCCGCCCGGACAACCTCAACGTCTACACCATTCACGCCGAAGTAGAAGGGATTCTGATGGCCGAAGATTTTCGTCGACTGCTGGCCGACGCACGCCAACGACATATCAATTTTCAGCCCCTGGGCAATCTGCTGCCCGCGTTTCTCAACACCCTGCCCGTCGGCCGCGTGCAACGCGGCGCCCTCGAAGGGCGCGAAGGCTGGCTGGGAGTGCAAGGCGCATGAGCAAACGCTGGGCATTGCCGCTGTTGCTGGGGATTTTCCTGCTGGCCTATCTGCTGCCGCTGGGCAGTCATGGTCTGTGGATTCCTGATGAAACCCGTTATGCGCAGATCAGCCAGGAAATGCTGCTGAGCGGCAACTGGGTGTCGCCGCATTTCATGAACCTGCGTTACTTCGAAAAACCGGCGGCCGGATACTGGATGATCGCTATCGGGCAGGCCGTGTTCGGACAGAACCTGTTTGGCGTGCGGTTTGCCTCGGCCCTGAGCACCGGGCTGAGCGTGCTGCTGTGCT
This sequence comes from Pseudomonas aphyarum, assembly GCF_028657055.1. Lineage (NCBI taxonomy): Bacteria > Pseudomonadati > Pseudomonadota > Gammaproteobacteria > Pseudomonadales > Pseudomonadaceae > Pseudomonas > Pseudomonas aphyarum. The sequence goes on along the minus strand of NZ_JAMDGS010000010.1, from coordinate 159,904 downwards.
TCCTCATCGCTCGCCGCTTGTGGAACGACCCGCGCAAAAGCTTCGTCTGCGCCCTGCTCTACATGAGTTTCACCATCGTCGCCGGCCAGGCTGATTACGCCAACCTCGATCCGCAATTCACCTTTTGGGTCAACCTGAGTCTGGTGGCCCTGTGGTTTGCTCTCGACAGCCGTTCCAATGGTCAGCGCCTGGCCGGTTGGGCGGTGCTGGGCCTGGCCTGCGGCATGGGGTTCATGACCAAGGGTTTTCTCGCCTGGCTGCTGCCGGTGCTGGTCGCCTTGCCGTGGATGCTCTGGCAAAAACGCTGGAAGGAATTGCTGCTGTACGGCCCGGTGGCCATTGCGGTGGCGATCATCGTCAGTCTGCCGTGGGCGTTGGCGGTGCACGGTCAGGAACCGGATTACTGGCGGTTCTTCTTCTGGCACGAGCACATCCGCCGTTTTGCCGGGGACGATGCCCAGCATGACGCGCCGTGGTGGTTCTACCTGCCGCTGCTGGTCGCGTTCAGTCTGCCGTGGGTCGGGATGTTGCCGGTGGCATTCAAGCAGGCATGGCAGAACCGCCGCGAAACCGGCATCGCGTTTCTCGGCCTGTGGCTGCTGATGCCGCTGCTGTTCTTCAGCCTGAGCAACGGCAAGCTGCCGACCTACATCCTGCCGTGCCTGCTGCCGCTGGCATTGCTGCTGGGCCACGCGCTGGCCGATCGCCTGCGCCTGGAGCAAGGCCGGGCTCTGGGCCTCAATGGCCTGCTGAATCTGTTTCTGGGACTGGTCACGCTCATCGCGCTGGTTTACGTGCAGCTCAAGCGTCCGCTGTACGACCACGAATTGCACAGCCTGGTGCTGGTGTTCATCGCCCTGACCGGCTGGATCATCAGCAACCTGCTGCAAGCATTCCGCCCGTTGCAATGCTGGGCGGCGCCGGCGGTGGGCAGTTTGCTGCTGATCGCGCTGCTGCCGGCAGCGCTGCCGAAATCGGTGGTGGCGAACAAGATGCCCGACCAATTCGTGCTCGCCCACCAGGCGGAACTGGCGGCCACCACGCACCTGTTGAGCAACGATCTGGGCGCCGCGTCGGCCCTGTCCTGGCGGGTCAAACGCCCGCAGGTGGCGATGTACAACACGATAGGCGAATTGAAATATGGCCTTGCCTATCCTGACGGCATTCACCAACGGGTCGATCCCGATCAGGTGCAACAGTGGATGCGCGAAGCCCGCAAGACCGGTTCGGTCGGCGTGGTGATGCGGGTCAAGGGGCAAGACGAACTGGACGAACTCGACAGACTGCCCAAGGACGGCGTTCGTTATGAGCAAGGCAATCTGGTGATCGTGATTCTTCCGCAGGAGGCGTCATGAGCCTGTGGCTGCTCTTACTCGCCTGCGTGCTGACCTGCCTGGGCCAGGTCGCGCAGAAATTCGCCGTCGAGAGCTGGCGCGGCGCGAGCCTGTCGTGGTCGCGCAAAGTGCGCTCGCCGTGGCTGTGGCTGGCGCTGTTTGCCCTCGGCACCGGTCTGCTGGTGTGGCTGTTGGTGTTGCAGCGCCTGCCGGTCAGCATCGCCTACCCGATGCTCAGCCTCAATTTCGTGATCATCACCCTGATCGCCCGCTTCGTGTTCAAGGAGCCCGTCGACGTTCAACACTGGTTCGGCGTGTTTCTGGTAATCGGTGGCGTGGCGCTGTTGGGGCAACAGTCATGAACCAGAGTCGTGGAATCTTCTTCGCCCTGGCCAGCGTGCTGCTGGTCAGCATGGCGCAACTGAGCATGCGCTGGAGCATGACGCGCCTGCCCCGACCCGATCAGTGGCTGGCCGTGCCCAGCGTCGATTCAACCGCGCTGGCCGTGGTGCTCGCGGCGATCTTCGCCTATGCGCTGTCGATGCTCTGCTGGCTCGCCGCCCTGCGCGATCTGCCGCTGGGCCGGGCCTATTCGCTGCTGAGCATCAGCTACGCACTGGTGTACCTGCTGGCGGCCAGCCTGCCGCTGTTCAACGAATCCTTCAGTTTCTCTAAATCACTGGGCGTGGCGCTGGTCATGCTCGGGGTCATCACCATCAACACTCGTCCGGCCCGTGCGCCCGAATTGAGGAGTTCGCCATGAAAATCACAGTGTTTGGTAGCGGTTATGTCGGCCTGGTGCAGGCCGCCGTGCTGGCCGAAGTCGGCCATGACGTGGTGTGCATGGACATCGACGAGAAAAAAGTCGAGCTGCTGCGCCAGGGTCACGTCAGCATTTTCGAGCCGGGGCTGGCCAGTCTGGTTCGCGAAGGCCTGGACGCCGGGCGCCTGCAATTCACCTGCGATGAACAACTTGCGGTGCAGCACGGCAAGGTTGCGTTCATTGCCGTCGGCACTCCGTCGAAGGAAGACGGCTCGGCCGACCTGCGTTACGTGTTGTCGGTGGGTGACGCCGTGGCCCGTCACCGTGAAAAACCGCTGATTCTGGTGGAGAAATCCACCGTACCCGTCGGTACCGGCGACACCTTGCGCACCCACCTGGACAAAGCGCTGATCAAGGCCGGGCGCCTGTTGCAGTTCGATATCGTGTCCAACCCGGAATTTCTCAAGGAAGGTTCGGCGGTCGCCGATTGCCGTCGGCCCGACCGGATCGTCATCGGCTGCGAGCGCGAAGAAGTGCGCGACGTGATGCGTGACCTGTATTCGCCGTTCAACCGCAACCACGACCGCATCATGTTCATGGACCTGCGCAGCGCCGAGCTGACCAAGTACGCCGCCAACTGCATGCTGGCGACCAAGATCAGCTTCATCAACCAGATCGCCGAACTGGCCGAACACCTGGGCGCGGACATCGAATCGGTGCGCCAGGGCATCGGCGCCGACAGCCGCATCGGTTACCACTTCATCTACCCCGGTTGCGGTTACGGCGGCTCGTGCTTCCCCAAAGACATGCGCGCGCTGATCCATAGCGCCGAAGAGGCGCACTGCTCCAGCGATTTGCTGCAAGCGGTGGAAGCGATCAACCAGCGGCAGAAACACAAGCTGTTTGAACGCATCAACGCGTTCTACAAGGGCGAACTGCGCGGCAAAACCTTCGCCCTGTGGGGCTTGGCGTTCAAGCCGAACACCGACGACATGCGCGATGCGCCGAGCCGGGTTCTGCTGGAATCGCTGTGGGCTGCTGGCGCCAGCGTGCGGGCGTTCGACCCGGAAGCGATGCAGGAAACCCAGCATCTGTACCCGGAAGAATCGAAACTGATGCTGATGGGCACCCCGGAATCGGTGCTCGCCGGTTCCGACGCGCTGATCATCTGCACCGAATGGCAGCAGTTCAAGGCGCCGGATTTCGACCTGATCCAGCAACGCCTCAAGGCCCCGGTAATCTTCGACGGCCGTAACCTGTACGACGCCGAACGCCTGGCCCGCAACGGCTTTCATTACTTCCCGATGGGCCGTGGCGAATCGCGCACCTTGCCGATTCCGTTGCAGCAATGGCCGCACGCCTCGGACGTGGCTTGATCGGTTTAACCCCTGCCCTGCGCCGGCAGTCCCTGATCGCAGGGCTGCTGGCGTTTCTGCTGTTCATCGCCGGCGTGTACGGGCAGGCGCCCATCGGTTTCGACTCGCGCTTCGTGTTGTTCGCCCAGGAAATGCTCCGCCACGGGCCCAGTGTGTTTCCCACTACTTATGGTCAGCCGTACGCCGATTATTCGTCGCTGTCGACCTTGTTCATCTGGCTATTGTCGTTGCCGTTCGGGACGGTCAACAGCCTGACGGCGTGGCTGCCGAGCGCTGTCGCCGGCGCGGTGATCGTGACGTTGATGTATCGCTTGCTCGCGCCCTCTTCGGTGCGCTGGGCGGTGGTCAGCATCGCGCTGCTGATGCTCACCAGCACCTTCATCACCGAGACCCGCGCGGTGTCGCAGGATCTGATGCTCGCCGCCGTGGCGTTTTCGGTGTTCTACCTCGGCTATGCCCACGACCATTTCGCTGCCGGTCGACGCTGGCCGCTGGTGTTCATTCTGTTGCTACTGGGGTTTGGCATTCGCGGGCCGATCGGGCTGGTGGTGCCGACCGGCATGCTGTGCAGTTACTACCTGCTGGATCGCCAATGGTCGCGCCTGTTGACCTTCGGTGTGCTGGCTTCGCTGTTGCTGGCGGCCTGCGTCGGGCTGTTGTTGTGGTTGGCGGATGTCAGCGGCGGGCCGGCGTTTCGGCAGGACGTGATCCGCATGCAGTTCATGGGGCGCATGGACGGCAGCGAGGGCGTCAGCGGTTCGCTGTATTACTTCACCAGTTCTTTGGGCAACTACGCGCTGGCGTATCCGCTGGCCTTGCTGGCACTGGCAGCGGCGTGGCTGAGCAAGCCCCGCCAGCGCGGCCCGGCCTTGCGACTGGTGCAGTATTGCGCCGCTGCGGGGTTGATCGTGATGCTCGGGCTGTCGATTCCCCAGGCGAAAAAGGCCCGCTACCTGCTGCCGATGCTGCCCATGGCGGCGATCATCGCGGCGTATCCGTTTCAGGTAGTGCATGGCCGGGTGTTTGCCTGGCTGCGCGTCGGCATGCAGGGATTGTGGTTGCTGATCCCTGCCTTGTTGATCGTCATGTTGTGGGTGGCGCAGCGACGGTTTCTCGAGTCGTTGACCGACCTGACGCCGGTAATGATCGTGCTCGGATTGCTGCAAATGGCCGCGTTGTCGCGGTTGTGGCGGCCGCGCTGGCGAACCGAAGTCCTTGCGTTCAGCGCCGTGCTGGCGGTCTGGTCGGCGTACGCGCTGGTGTTCGAACCAGTGGAGCGCCAGCTGTATGACACGCGAACCTTCAGCCAGGCGGCGCTTGCGCGAATCCACGAGCAACCCGCGCCGCTGGTGCTGCACGGCATGGGCAAGGACGCCAAGGCAATCAAGTTCATGGTCAACGTCGAGCAGGATCTGCAACCGCTGTTCACTGAAACCACGCAAGCGCTCGAAGCGCTCAAGGGACCGGCGTGGCTGATGATGGATCGCAGCGACTATCAGGCTCTGCAAGGCACGCCGCTCGGAACGCTGCAGCCGGCGCTGAGCGGGCGTTTCGACAAAAACGATTATGTGTTGCTGTGGCTGACGCCTTAACCTGCGCGACGTGATTTCGACAGGGACCGCTGACTGATGACCTTCACCGTGCGACAGGCCCTTGCAGCCGATGCCATCGCCCTCCCCGCCATCGAGCGCTCGGCCGCCGCGCTGTTTCGCCTCGACACGTCACTGGCCTGGCTGGCCGATGCCGCCGTGCCGCAGGCCTCGGCGCATTTACCGGCGATTGAACAGGGCGAACTGTGGGTCGCGCAAAACAACGACGGGCAACTTGCAGGTTTTTTAAGGGCGGTGACTGTCGACCAACAGTTGCACATTGAGGAACTGTCCGTCAGCCAACACTTTCAGGGCCGGGGCGTCGGTCGCAAGTTGCTGTTGGCGGCGATTGAACAGGCGCGTCTGTGGCAACTTCGGGCGGTGACGCTGACGACGTTTCGCGATCTGCCGTGGAATGCGCCGTTCTATCAACGCATGGGTTTTGCGCTATTGAACGCCGACGACAGCGACGCGCGTCTGAACCATGTATTGCGCGATGAAATCGCTCACGGATTGCCCGGTGAGCGACGTTGCGCCATGCGCCTGATACTCACGCCGTCGGCTTGAGATCAACCCCCAGCGCCTGGGCGAACGCCTTGACCAGCGGACTGCGCACGGTGTTGTGGCGCAGAATCAGATTGAACGGTGTATCGAAGTGGATCAGCTCCGGGCACACCGCGCGAAACTGCCCGGCGGCCACCAGCGTGGCGGCGTAGTGCTGGGGCAGAAAGCCCACGAAACGCCCGGTCTTGATCAGCAATGCCACCGCTTCGACCTGGGTCGCCGAGGCGGAAAAACTGTCGTAGCGGGCGAAGTTGAGCTTGTCACGATGGATCGCGTAGCGGTGGTTGATGCACTCGTAATCCTGCAACACGTTGCCGCCCATCTGCTCCGCCGGCATCTCGAACAACGGGTGGCCGACGGCGCAGTAAGCCTGCGAGCGTTCTTCGTAGAGCGGGTAATAATCGAACTCTTCGCGTTTCTGATAAACCGGGACTATTCCGGCAACCAAGCGACCTTCCACTACGCCTCTTTCCACTTCATCCAGTTGGGTGGCCTGAAGTTGAAACCTTACTTTCGGTGAATGTTCATTTATCTTTTTAAGCGCGGCAACTAACGGCGAATTATCGTCGGTAATCGTATTATCGATCACCCCCACTCCGAGATCGCCGATAAGTTCGTTCTGCGCTGAACTAAGCCGGTCACGAAAGTTGTCGACCGAGGCAAACAGATCAATCGACGCCTGATACACCAGACGCCCTTCTTCGGTCAGGTGAAACCCCTCGCGGCCACGGGTACACAGGCGCATGCCGATGCGGATTTCCAGGTCGGAGATCTGCTTGCTGATCGCGGCCAGGCCCACGTTCAGCTCGTTTTGCGCCGCGCTGAAGCCGCCGGCCTCGACCACCGCCTTGAACACCTTGAGCAGTTTGAAATCCAGTCCGCTGAGGGCCAAAGGTGCCCGGTGAGCGGTTTTGACCGGTGGGTTTCCGGAATTGGAAAGTGGGGTTTCCATAATGCTGATTTACCTCTGGCGCAATGTTCAACAATCTGTGTCCAACAACAAAAACATCGCCGGCTAATAATAATGATCACAGAAAACAAGCCTTGGCAACCGCCAAAAAATTCCGAACATCAGTGCCAACTCACTGATCGCCAAACATTAAAAGCTGACACTTCGATCAGCTCTTGTCTCTTTGCAACTGCCCTCTTGAAAACTGCTTTGGCCTGATTCCGCCCGCTGATTGTTTGGCGCGATATTCAGGGCCCAGCACACCGATTTCAGTTCGCGTTACCGACGAGGAAAACAACAAATGTCTCAAACCACCGACCGTCTCTGGGGTGCCCGTTTCAAAAGCGGCCCGTCCGCAGCCCTGGCGGCCCTGTCCCGTTGCCCCGAGCGCTATTTCCGCCTGACGCCGTACGATCTGGCCGGCTCCAAGGCCCACGCCGGGGAACTGCAACGTGCCGGCCTGCTGGATGAGCAGGAAACCCGCACGATGATCGAAGCCCTGGACGGCATCGGTGCCGATTTTGCTGCCGGGCGCATCGCCCCGACCCTGGACGACGAAGACGTTCACACCTTCATCGAGCGCCTGCTGACCGAACGCCTTGGCACACTGGGCGGCAAGCTGCGCGCCGGCCGCTCGCGCAACGACCAGACCGCCAACGACCTGCGCCTGTTCCTGCGTGATCACGTCCGCACCCTGGCCGTGGAAGTGCTGGCCCTGCAAACGGCGCTGGTGGATCAGGCCGAGCAGCACGTCGAGAGCATCTGCCCGGGCTTCACCCACTTGCAGCAGGCGCAGCCGATCGTGTTCGCCCACCACCTGCTGGCCCACGCCCAATCGATGTTGCGTGACGTGCAGCGACTGGTGGACTGGGACAACCGCACTTCGCTGTCGCCCCTCGGTGCTGCGGCCATGGCCGGTTCCGCCATCGCTCGCCAGCCGCAACAGTCGGCCAAGGAAATGGGGTACGCCGGGGTCTGCGAAAACTCCATCGACGCCGTGGCCAGCCGCGATCACGTCGCCGAGTTCCTGTTCATCGCCAGCATGCTCGGGATCAACATCTCGCGTCTGGCCGAAGAGTTCTGCCTGTGGTCGTCGCGCCAGTTCCGCTGGGTCGATCTGGATGACGCCTACGCCACCGGCAGCTCGATCATGCCGCAGAAGAAAAACCCCGACATCGCCGAACTGGCCCGGGGCAAGGCTGGGCGTCTGATCGGCAACCTGACCGGCCTGCTGTCGACGCTCAAATCCCTGCCGCTGTCGTACAACCGCGACCTGAGCGAAGACAAGAACGGCGTGCTCGACAGCGTCGACACCCTGCTGTTGGTGCTGCCGGCGATGGCCGGGATGGTCGCGACCATGACCGTCAACGTCGAGGAACTTCGGCGTCAGGCGCCGCTGGGTTTCACCCTCGCCACCGAAGTCGCCGACTGGCTGGCGGTGCGCGGCGTGCCGTTCAAGGAAGCCCACGAAATCACCGGTGCGCTGGTGCAGGCCTGCGAAAAACACGACCTCGAATTGTGGGAAGCCTCGCCGGCGCTGCTGGCCGAGATCGACCCGCGCCTCACGGCAGACGTGCGTGACAGCCTGACCCTGGAAGCCGCCATCGCCGCCCGCAGCGGCTGGGGCGGCACCGCGCCGCAACAGGTGCGCGAGCAGATCGGCCGCCTGAAAACCGCCCTCGCCGCACAGCAACAGTGGACCGAAAACTACCAGGGCTTCCGCCTCTAAGCCGGGTCCCCCTCCCACCGGGAGGGGGTTGATCGACAAGTACAGTGTACGGAGAAACACCATGAGCCAGACTCAGGCAGAACGACTCCAGGCGGAGCGCAAACTGGCGGAAAACCAGTTCGACATTACCCAGTACCAGCACGTGCCACGGCGTTACTACGGGCGGATCTTCTTCGCCACCGTGATCGTCATCGCGATCATCGGTCTGGTGCGGGCCTTCGCCGAAGGCAAGATCGAATGGTCGTACATCGGCCAATTCCTGACCTCCGAAGCGATCATGTGGGGCCTGTTCAACACGATCATCATGGCCGTGCTGGCGATGGCGCTGGGCATCGTGTTCGGGGTGATCACCGCGATCATGCGCATGTCGGCCAACCCGATCCTGCGCTACGTGGCAGTGACCTACACCTGGCTGTTTCGCGGTACGCCGCTGATTCTGCAACTGCTGTTGTGGTTCAACCTGGCGCTGATCTTCCCCACCATCGGCATTCCCGGCCTGTTCGAACTCGACACCGTGAGCCTGATGACCCCGTTCGTGGCCGCCCTGCTCGGCTTGAGCATCAACCAGGGCGCCTACACCGCTGAAGTGGTGCGCGCCGGCCTGCTGTCGGTGGACACCGGCCAGTACGAAGCCGCCAAGTCGATCGGCATGCCGCGCCTGCAAGCACTGCGCCGGATCATCCTGCCCCAGGCCATGCGGATCATCATTCCGCCGGTGGGCAACGAATTCATCGGCATGGTGAAAATGACCTCGCTGGCGAGCGTCATCCAGTACTCGGAACTGCTCTACAACGCCCAGAACATTTACTACGCCAACGCCCGGGTCATGGAGCTGCTGATCGTCGCCGGTATCTGGTACCTGGCCACCGTCACCGTCCTGTCTTTTGGTCAAAGCCGTCTGGAGCGTCGTTTCGCTCGCGGCGCCGGCAAGCGTTCTTGAGGAATCCGTCATGAGAAACATCGTCAAGGCCGTGAGCCTGAACAAATATTACGACCAGTACCACGCGCTCAAGGACATCAACATCGAGGTCGAGCAAGGCGAAGTGCTGTGCATCATTGGCCCGTCCGGCTCGGGCAAGAGCACCCTGCTGCGCTGCGTCAACCAGCTGGAAAAGATCGACAAGGGCGGCCTCTGGGTCGACGGCGAACTGGTCGGCTACCGCGTGGTCGGGCACAAGCTGCACGAACTCAACGAATCGCAGATCGCCCGCCAGCGCCTGGCCACCGGCATGGTGTTCCAGCGCTTCAACCTGTTTCCGCACATGACTGTGCTGCAAAACATCATCGAAGGCCCGTGCCAGGTGCTCAAGCGTTCGCCCAAGGAGGCGCACGAAGAAGCCCTGGAACTGCTGGCCCGGGTCGGCCTGGCCGACAAACGCAACAGCTACCCGATCGAGTTGTCGGGCGGTCAGCAGCAACGGGTGGCGATTGCCCGCGCTCTGGCCATGCGCCCCAAGCTGATGCTGTTCGATGAACCCACTTCGGCACTCGACCCGGAACTGGTCGGTGAGGTGCTGTCGGTGATGCGCGATCTGGCGCAGACCGGCATGACCATGATCGTCGTCACCCATGAACTGGGCTTCGCCCGGGAGGTTTCCAACCGCATGGTGTTCATGGACGGCGGGCAGATCGTGGAGGCTGGAAGCCCCGAAGAAATACTAATAAGTCCGCAAAACCCGCGCACCCAAAGCTTCATTTCTGCCGTTCGAACCTGAGGCCCCTTTGGCCTTCACAACACTCATAAGAGAACGTCCATGAAGAACTTCGTCATTCCAGCAGTACTCACCTCCCTCATGTCTTGCGGTTTCGCCGTGGCCGCCGAGTTGCCGGCCAGCATCAAGGAAAAAGGCGAGATCGTCGTCGCGATCATGCCCAATTATCCGCCGATGGATTTCAAGGACCCGGCCACCAACAAGCTCACCGGCCTTGACTACGACCTGGGCAACGCCCTGGCCGAACGCCTCGGGGTGAAGATCAAGTGGCAGGAAACCGGCTTCGAGCAAATGATCAACGCCCTGACCACCGACCGCGTGGACATGGTCCTGTCGGGCATGACCGACACCGCCGAGCGTCAGGCCAGCGTGACCTTCGTCGACTACTTCACCAGCGGCCCGCAGTTCTACACCTTGCAGAAAAACGCAGCGACCAACGAAATCATCGACCTGTGCGGCAAGAAAGTCGGCACCAGCCGCCGCACCACCTTCCCGGCGGAAATCGCCGCGTGGAGCAAGGAAAACTGTGAAGCGGCCGGCAAACCTGCGATCAACGTAATCGGCACCGAAGGCTCGGCCGACGCCCGTGCCCAACTGCGCCAGAGCCGTATTGATGCGGCAATGCAGGGCAGCGAAACCCTGTCGTACCTCAAGACCCAGGAAAAGGACATGTACAAGACGGTCGGCCAGCCGATCTCCGTGCAGTTCACCGGGCTGGGTGTGAGCAAGAAGAAGCCTGAGCTGAGTGAAGCGGTGAAAGTGGCGCTGCAAAGCATGGTGGATGACGGCAGTTATGGCGCGATTCTGAAGAAGTGGGATCTGGAGTTGGGTGCGATCAAGGACGTGACCATTAACGCGGGCAAGTAAGACTCGAGATCGCTCCCCCTCACCCCAGCCCTCTCCCCCAAGGGGGGCGAGGGGGAAAGGGAGCCGATCTTCATGTTGTTCAAAAGCTGAGTTCGACTGAATTTTTCAGAACCTGAGGTCTGACTTGGCTTTTCAGAATCCAAGTTCGACTTGATTTTTTCAGGTCCTGAGTTCGATTCGTTTTTTTAGAACCTGAGTTCAACTCGATTTTTCAGGTCGATGTACCCCTGAAGAACACCCCGATCGGCTCCCTCTCCCTCCGGGAGAGGGCTGGGGTGAGGGCTCGATCTGATCAACACCCAGGATCCAACTGACCAACCCCCGGAGCGTCACAACCATGTCCGCCCCTCAACAACCCACCTGGCCCGACCAGCACAAAGCCTGCCTAGCCCTGGCCTTCGACCTCGACGGCCCGACCGGCGATGCCATGCTCAACAACTCGATCTGGCACAAACCCGAATACTTCGGCTTCGGCGGCTACGGCCCCTACCGCGCCCTGCCACGCCTGCTGGATCTGCTCGACGCCTTCAAGATCCCGACCACCTTCTTCGTCCCCGCCTGGGTCGTGGAGAACTGGCCGAAACAATGCCAGGCGATCGTCGAGCGCGGTCATGAAGTCGCCTACCACGGCTACAAGCACGAATCCTTCTACGCCCTGACGCTGAACCAGCAGCAGGCCGTGATGAACAAATCCCGCGACGTGTTCTGGCAATACCTGCACATCCGCGCCGAGGGCTTTCGCACCCCGTCCGGCGACTGGCGCGCCGAAACCCCGGCGATGCTGGCGGACGACGGCGTCATCTATTCCAGCAGCATGCGCGGCGATGATCGCCCGTATCTGGTCAACGTCCCCGGCCACGACACACCGCTGGTGGAAATCCCCGGCCGCTGGGAAATGGACGACTACGCCTCCCTCGCCTACACCCGCGCACCGAACTTCCCGTCCGGGCTCGACCGCACCGCCAGCTATGAGCTGACCCTCGACAACTGGCAGCGCGAGTACGACGGCGCGATGGACGAAGGCCTGTGCCTGACCACCCTGTTCCACCCGAAAATCACCGGCAAACCGGGGCGCATCCTGTTGCTGGAGAAACTCTTCGAACACATGCGCCAGCGCGATGACGTGTGGTTCGCCACCTGCCGCGACGTCGCCCGCTGGTGGCTGAAGGAGCATCACCATGGCTGACGCTGACAACCACTGGCCCGCCGGCAAACGCTGCGCGGTGGTGCTGACCGTCGATTACAACGACATCCACGGCATTCTCACCCAGGCCCCGGAAGTCGCCGGACGCGACAAGACGCTGTCGGTGTGGCGCTACGGCACGCAACGCGGCGTCGAGCGTTTGCTTGGCCTGTTCAGGGAACTCGGGGTGCGCAGCAGCTGGTTCGTGCCGGGTATCGTTGCCGAGGAAAACCCGCAGCACATCGCGGCAATCCAGGCTGACGGCCATGAAATCGCCTGCGCCGGCTACCGCCACCAGGATTACGACACGCTGGATCTGGCGGCGCAGAGCGCGGAAGTCGCCAAGGGTTGTGCAGCGCTGGAAGCCCTGACCGGCGTGCCTCCAACCGGTTTCCGGATTCCGGCGGGCAACGGTGCGCCGGGATTCATTGAAGCCTTGAGAGACCACGGCATTCGCTGGTCGTCATCATGGCGTGGCGATGATCTGCCGTTCTTGCACCCGACCGCGCCTGAAGTGGTCGAGTTGCCGCTGCATTACGAACTGGAAGACGAGCCTTACTTCGCCTTCAACCTGAGCCCGGCCGTGCCGCCAGCGCAATCGCGGATCGCTTCCTACAGCCACACCCTGGGCAACCTGCAAATGGACTTCGCCGGATTTCACCGCTTCGGCCTGTGCTACGTGCTGCGCCTGCACCCGGAAATCATCGCCACACCGGGACGCATCGGCGTGCTGCGCGAATTGCTGCAAGGCATTCAGCAGCATGACGACGTGTGGATCGCCACCGGCGCCGAAGTCGCGCAGTGGTGGGCGCAAACGGCGGCGCCGGTTGCGCAGGATCATCCGGCGTCGGTGTATGAGCGCCATTATCGGGACTACCTCGTATGACGGAGCGCATGCAGCGGCTGGCGCAGTTTTGCGTCGAAACGCGGTTTGAAGATCTGCCGCCGGCTTTAGTGGAGCAGGCCAAGCGGCACATTCTCGACACCTTCGGCGCGGCACTGGCCGGGGCCGACAGTGCGGTGGCGCTTCAGGCGCGGCAGGTGTTCGGCGCCGAGCCGGGCACCGCGCTGGTCTGGGGTTCGTCATTGCGCGTCGGCGCGGGGCATGCGGCGTTGCTCAACGGCATCGCCGCCCATGCGCTGGAGCTGGACGACACCGGCGGTTGCGATCACTCCGGCGCGGTGGTGTTGCCAGCGGTAATGGCCGCGCTGTCGCTGGTCGATCGGCCGGTGGACGGTCGCGAGTTCATCACCGCCGTGGTGATCGGCTACGAAATCGGCCGGCGGGTGCTGGAAGCCTGCGGCAGTTATTCGGCGCACAACGGCGCCGGTTGGCACTCCACCGCCACCTGCGGCGTGTTCGGCGCGGCGGCGGCCTGTGCGCGGATTTTTGCGCTGGATGTCGGGCAAACCGTGTCGGCACTCGGCATCGCTGGCAGTTTCAGTGGCGGGTTGTGGGCGTTCATTCATGACGGTTCGCAAAGCAAGAAACTGCACAGCGGCCGGGCGGCCGAGGGTGGTTTGCTGGCGGCGCGTTTTGCTCGCGAAGGCGTCAGCGGGCCGTCGGTGTTGTTCGAGGATGTCTGGGGTGGATTTCTCAAGACCCTGGCGCCCGGCAGCGCGCAGCCGAATGCGCTGGATGCCGATTTGGGAAAGGTCTGGAAACTCGCGCGCTGTTCGATCAAACCCTACGCCGCCTGCCGTGGCACCCATTCGGCCATCGATGCGCTCGGCTTGTTGCTGGAGCAATTGCAGGTCGGTGCCGATCAGGTTGAAGACATTCAGGTTCACCTGTGCGGGTTTCTGCTCGACATGTGCGGCGGTCGCGACATCCAAAGTCTGGCCGCTACGCAGATGAGCCTGCCCTATGCCCTCGCCGCGCGACTGGTGCACGGCCATTGCCGACTCGAGGCTTACGACGAACAGCCACGAAACGATCCGCGCATCGCTCACTGGCTGACGCGCATTCGCCTTGAAGTGGATGAGCGACTGTCGGAGGATGGCGAACCGGTGGTCGTGGTGCGAACCCGTGACGGGCGTGAGGCGAGTCTGTGTGTCGAGGTGCCGCTGGGCGCGCCGGGCAATCCGCTGAGCGAGGCGGCGCTGGAGGAGAAGTTTTTCAGTCTGGCGTTGCGGGTCATTTCACCGGTCAAGGCCGAGCCGTTACTGGCGCAGCTGCGGCAACTGCAAACGCTGGATTCCGTGCGCGATCTAGAGCACCTGTTAACCGAATAAGGACATTTGATTTTCCGTGGCCACCTACTCGCTCGTTATCCGCCGCCTGATGATCGTCTCGCTGACCATCGTCGTCAGCCGCGCCATCACCAGTCCGTTGCTCACCTTGTTCTTGAGCAACAAGCTCGGCCTCAACCAACAGGACGTCGGGTTGCTGCTGGGAATCGCGGTGTTCATCGCCACCCTGCTTGCGCTGTACGGCGGCTACATCATCGACCGGCTGGAAAAGCGCCGGTTGCTGATTCTGGCGATGCTCTCCAGCTCCATTGGTTTCGTATTGCTGACCTTCGCCAAAGACCTGTACCTGACCACCGCGACTCTGGTCATCACCGAAACCGCCTCGGCGCTGTTCCTGATCGGCTCCAAGGCGATCCTCAGCGAAAAACTGCCCATGGGCCAGCGGGCCAAGGCGTTTTCCCTGCGCTACACCCTGACCAACATCGGCTACGCCACCGGCCCGATGCTCGGCGTGGTGATCGCCGGGGTCTACCCGATTGCGCCGTTCCTGATTGCCGCCGGCATCGCTTTCGGCAGCATCTTCCTGATGATCGGCATTCCGAAGGACGCCAGCCCGGTCGCCGCCATCGGCCAGCCGCAAAGCTTCCTGAAAACCCTGATCACCCTGAAAAACGACCGCACGCTGATCATGTTCACCTGCGGTTGCCTGCTCAGCACCGTGGTCCACGGGCGTTTCACGCTGTACCTGTCGCAATACCTGCTGGTGGTCGAGGATTCGCAACGCGCGTTGCAAACCATGGCCGCCCTGCTCGCCTGCAACGCCATCGCAGTGATCCTGCTGCAATACCAAATCGGCCGCTTCCTCAACCGGGAAAAACTGCGCTACTGGATCGCCGCCGGCACCAGCCTGTTCATCCTCGGTTTGATCGGCTTCAGCCTCGCCGACAGCCTGGTGACGTGGTGCATCGCGATGTTCATCTTCACCCTCGGCGAGATGATCATTTACCCGTCGGAATTCCTGTTCGTCGACACCCTGGCCCCGGAAGAACTGCGCGGCAGCTATTACGGCGCGCAGAACCTCGCAGCATTGGGCGGTGCATTGAGTCCGGTGATCTGCGGTTTCCTGCTGATGCACACGCCGGCGCCGACCATGTTCTACGCCCTCAGCGCATTGACGGCGATGGGCGGCTTCCTGTGTTTCATGAGCGGGCGGCGCGTAGCTTTACTTCATAAATAATGCACTGAAACTGCATTTATATGAATTTGTCAGCATCGTGAATGATTGGCACACTGTGCGCGTTCCTCCCCCAATAGTTGGAACACTTCGAAGGACTTTCCGGATTGACGGACAAGTCCTTTTTTTTGCCTTCAGTTTCCCCAAGAGGATCGGTTCTTCATGCTCGCTCGCTGGTTGCCCGCCGCCATCAACACCCGCCCCACCGAATGGAGCCGCGCCGCCATCGGCATGGCCCTGGGCACGTTGTTCAGCGTGTGGGCGTGCAGTCAGGTGTTCGGCATTGAAGTGGCCTACCACCTGATCGGCCCGCTGGGCGCCTCGGCGGTGCTGCTGTTCGCGGTGTCCTCCGGCGCCCTCGCCCAGCCGTGGTCGATCATCGGCGGCTACCTGTGTGCAGGCGTCGTCGCGTTGCTGGTGGCCCACGTCCTCGGCCGAACCTTGGGCAGTGCGTGCCTCGCCGCAGGCATGGCGCTGATCCTGATGTGCTGGCTGCGCTGCCTGCATCCGCCGGCCGGCGCGGTGGCATTGACGATGGTGCTGGCCGACCCGATGACCATCGCCATGGACTGGAAAGCCCTGGAACCGGTGATGCTCAGCGCCGCCTGCCTGCTGCTGGCCGCACTGGCCTATAACAACCTCACCCGCATCCGCTACCCGAAACGCCCTGCCGAACCCACGCCGGCCTTGGCACCAGTGGATATTCAGTCCATCACGGCCGAGGATCTGAAACTGGCACTGGCCGATATGGAGGCGTTCATCGATGTCACGCCGGAGGATCTGGAGCAGTTGATTCATGCCAGTGAGTTGCATGCCAAACGGCGGAGCATTGGCCAGGTGTTCCGCTGAGTCCAGAGCCTGTCCCTGTCAGCGTTGTCGATTGAAAAGAAGCCGCGATCCCGTGCATTTGGCCTAAGGTAAAAATGCAGACAGCCCATGCACATATCCCCGTTGTACACGGCAAATTTGCACTGTTACGATCCGGTAACGCTCGCGCGCGAGCTTCTCGAATAAAGACAATAAAAGCAGGGAGTTAGTGATGACTGCTCAGGCTTCATCCCCGCGGACTTCGTCCATGGATGCCACGCCACACGAAGTGCTGGCCGAGGTTCGCAATCACATCGGTCATCTGACCCTCAATCGCCCCGCCGGCCTCAATGCTCTGACCCTCGACATGGTGCGCCAGCTCCAGCAACACCTGGACGCCTGGGCCGCCGATGCCGATATCCACGCGGTGGTGCTGCGCGGTGCCGGCGAGAAAGCCTTCTGTGCCGGTGGCGACATTCGATCGCTGTACGACAGCCACAAAAGCGGCGACACGCTGCACGAAGATTTCTTCGTCGAGGAATACGCCCTCGACCTGACGATCCACCACTACCGCAAACCGGTGCTGGCGCTGATGGACGGTTTCGTTCTCGGCGGCGGCATGGGCCTGGTGCAAGGCGCTGATTTGCGGGTTGTCACTGAGAAGAGCCGTCTGGCGATGCCGGAAGTGGCGATCGGGTATTTTCCGGATGTCGGCGGCAGTTATTTCCTGCCGCGCATTCCCGGTGAACTGGGGATTTATCTGGGCGTCAGCGGCGTGCAGATTCGTGCGGCGGATGCGCTGTACTGCGGCCTCGCCGACTGGTATCTGGACAGCAGCAAATTCGGCACCCTCGATGAGCAACTCGATCACCTGCAATGGCACGATACGCCGTTGAAGGATCTGCAAAGCCTGCTCGCCCGCCACGCTGTGCAAACCCTGCCGGATGCGCCGCTGGAAACCTTGCGTCCGGCCATCGACCACTTCTTCGCCTTGCCTGACGTGCCGAGCATCGTCGAGCAACTGCGCGCCGTGACCGTCGCCGACAGCCACGATTGGGCGACCACCACCGCCGACCTGCTGGAAACCCGCTCGCCGCTGGCCATGGGCGTGACCCTGGAAATGCTGCGTCGCGGCCGGCACCTGAGCCTGGAACACTGCTTCGCCCTCGAACTGCATCTGGATCGCCAATGGTTCGAGCGCGGCGACCTGATCGAAGGCGTGCGTGCCTTGCTGATCGACAAAGACAAATCACCACGCTGGAACCCGCCGACCCTGGCTGCGCTGCACGCCGAGCAGGTCGAGAGTTTCTTCCACGGTTTCGAAGAGAGCGGGAGCTGAGCCATGCACGATCTCGAATTGACTGAAGACCAGGTAATGATCCGCGACATGGCCCGGGACTTTGCCCGCGGCGAAATCGCCCCCCACGCCCAAGCCTGGGAAAAGGCCGGCTGGATCGATGACGGTCTGGTGGCGAAGATGGGCGAACTCGGTCTGCTGGGCATGGTGGTACCGGAAGAATGGGGCGGCACCTACGTCGACTACGTGGCCTACGCGCTGGCGGTGGAAGAGATTTCCGCCGGTGACGGCGCCACAGGCGCGTTCATGAGCATTCACAACTCGGTGGGCTGCGGGCCGGTGCTCAACTACGGCAGCGAAGAACAGAAACAGACCTGGCTGGCGGATCTGGCCAGCGGCGCGGTGATCGGCTGCTTCTGCCTGACCGAACCCCAGGCTGGCTCCGAAGCGCACAACCTGCGCACCCGCGCCGAACTGCGCGACGGGCAATGGGTGATCAACGGCGCCAAGCAATTTGTCAGCAATGGCAAGCGGGCGAAACTGGCGATCGTGTTTGCGGTGACTGATCCGGATCTGGGCAAGCGTGGGATCTCGGCGTTTCTGGTGCCGACTGATACGCCGGGTTTCATCGTTGATCGTACCGAACACAAGATGGGCATCCGCGCTTCTGACACCTGTGCGGTGACGCTGAGCAATTGCAGCATTCCTGAAGCAAATCTGTTGGGTGAACGCGGTAAAGGTTTGGCGATTGCCCTCTCCAACCTTGAAGGCGGACGCATTGGCATTGCGGCGCAAGCATTGGGCATCGCCCGTGCGGCGTTTGAAGCGGCGCTGGGTTACGCCCGTGATCGGGTGCAGTTCGGCAAGGCGATTGTCGAGCACCAGAGCATCGCCAACCTGCTGGCGGACATGCAGATGCAGATCAACGCGGCGCGCTTGATGATCCTGCATGCGGCGCGGCTGCGTACGGCGGGTAAACCGTGTCTGTCGGAGGCTTCGCAGGCCAAGCTGTTTGCTTCGGAAATGGCCGAGAAGGTGTGTTCGTCAGCGATTCAGATTCATGGCGGGTATGGGTATCTGGAGGATTACCCGGTGGAGAAATACTACCGGGATGCGCGGATTACCCAGATTTATGAGGGGTCGAGCGAGATACAGCGGATGGTGATTGCTCGGGAGTTGAAGAACTATCAGTTGTGACCGTGTCGGCCCCTTCCCCCTCACCCTAACCCTCTCCCAAAGGGAGAGGGTTAGGGTGAGGGATATTCGCGAGTTGCGCCGACTTGAACGATCGCTGGTGAATCCATAATCGACTCGGCCTCTCAGGTCGATGTCAGACCTGAGACACCTCGGTCGGCTCCCTCTCCCTCCGGGAGAGGGCTGGGGTGAGGGCATTTTGTAAGTTCGCCGCGTTATTTGCCTTGAAATTCAGCAGGCCGCTTGGCCACAAACGCCGCCATTCCTTCCTTCTGATCCTGCGTCGCAAACGCCGCATGGAACACCCGGCGCTCGAAGCGCACGCCTTCAGTCAGGTTCACTTCAAACGCGCGGTTGACGCTTTCCTTGACCATCATCGCAATCGGCAACGATTTGCTGGCGATCACCGCCGCCACTTTCAGCGCTTCATCCAGCAGCTCGGCACTCGGCACGATCCGCGCGACGATGCCGCAGCGCTCGGCTTCCACCGCGTCGATCAAACGCCCGCTCAGGCACATTTCCATGGCCTTGGCCTTGCCCACGGCGCGGGTCAGGCGCTGGGTGCCGCCCATGCCTGGGAGCACGCCGAGGTTGATTTCCGGCTGGCCGAACTTGGCGTTGTCGCCCGCCAGGATGAAGTCGCACATCAGCGCCAGTTCACAGCCGCCACCCAAGGCAAAACCGTTGACCGCCGCGATGATCGGTTTGCGGCGGTTGGCCACGCGGTCGCTGTCGCTGAACAGGTCGTCCATGTAGATCTGCGGGTAGGTCAGATCGGCCATTTCCTTGATATCGGCGCCGGCGGCGAAGGCTTTGGTCGAGCCGGTGATGACGATGCAGCCAATGTTCGCGTCGGCTTCAAAACCATCGAGCGCGCGGTTCACTTCGCTGACCAGTTGCGCGTTGAGGGCATTCAGCGCCTGCGGGCGATTGAGGGTGATCAGGCCGACGCGGCCATGGGTTTCCAGCAAAATCGTTTCGTAACTCATGTGCAGATTCCTTCTCAAAGATTGCGCGAAATGACCATGCGCTGAATGTCGCTGGTGCCTTCGTAGATCTGGCAGACCCGCACGTCGCGGTAGATGCGCTCCAGCGGGAAGTCGTTGAGGTAACCGTAACCGCCGAGGGTTTGCAATGCCATGGAGCAGACCTTCTCGGCCATTTCCGAGGCGAACAGTTTGGCCATCGACGCCTCGACCAGCGCCGGCTGACCGCTGTCGCGCAGGGCGGCGGCGTAGTGCACCATCTGCCGCGCCACGGCGATCTGGGTCGCCATGTCCGCCAGGCGGAACGCCACGGCCTGATGCTCGATGATCGGCTTGCCGAAGGTGTCACGTTCACGGGCGTAATCGCGCGCCGCTTCGAACGCGGCACGGGCCATGCCCACCGATTGCGAAGCGATACCGACACGGCCGCCTTCAAGGTTGGCCAGGGCGATCTTGTAGCCCTCGCCCTCCTCGCCCAAACGGTTGGCCACCGGCACCTTCACGTCTTCGAACAGAATCTGGCAGGTGTCCGAGGCGTGCTGGCCGAGCTTGTCCTCGATGCGGGCGACTTTGTAGCCCGGCGAATCGGTCGGGACGATGAACGCGCTGATCCCGCGCTTGCCGGCGCTCGGGTCGGTGACCGCAAACACGATCACGATTCCGGCGTTCTGCCCGGAGGTGATGAACTGTTTGCATCCGTTGAGCACGTAGTGATCGCCTTCCAGCCGAGCGCGGGTTTTCAGGCTGCTGGCGTCGGAGCCGGCCTGGGGCTCGGTCAACGCGAAAGCGCCGAGCATCTCGCCGCTGGCCAGCGGTTTGAGGAAGCGCTCGCGCTGATCGTCGTTGCCGAATTTGAGGATCGGCACGCAACCCACCGAGTTGTGCACGCTCATGATCGTCGAGCAGGCGCCGTCGCCGGCGGCGATTTCTTCCAGGGCCATGGCGTAGGCCAGGTAACCGGTGTCGCAACCGCCCCACTGCTCCGGCACCAGCATGCCGAAGAAGCCCAGCCCGGCCATTTCGCCGATGGCTTCTTTCGGGAAGCGGTGTTCGCGATCCCACTCGGCAGCGAACGGTTTCAGCCGTTCCTCGGCAAACTGCCGGGCCATGTCGCGGATTTGTTGTTGGTCGTCATTGGGAATCATGGCAAATCCTTAACTCGGGTTCAGACGCACTCGACAGCCATCGCCGTGGCTTCGCCGCCGCCGATGCAGATCGCCGCGACGCCGCGCTTCAGGCCTTTCTGGCGCAGGGCCGAGAGCAAGGTCACCAAAATCCGCGCGCCAGACGCACCGATCGGGTGACCGAGGGCGCAGGCGCCGCCGTGGATGTTGAGTTTGTTGTGAGGAATTTCCAGGTGGGTCATCGCCGCCATGCCAACCACGGCGAAGGCCTCGTTGACTTCGAACAGATCGACCTGATCCAGCGACCAGCCGGTTTTCTTCATCAGCTTCTTGATCGCGCCAATCGGCGCCACCGGGAACAGGCCCGGGGTGTCAGCGAAGGCTGCGTGGCCGTGAATCACCGCCAGCGGTTTCAGACCCTGTGTCTGCGCTTGCGACTGACGCATCAACACCAGTGCGGCGGCGCCGTCGGAGATCGAGCTGGAGTTGGCTGCGGTCACGGTGCCGCCCTCGCGGAACGCCGGTTTCAGCGAAGCGATCTTGTCCAGTTTGGCCTTCGGTGGCTGCTCGTCGTTGCTGATCACCACTTGTTCTTTGCCAACAGTCACGGTCAGCGGAACGATCTCGGCCTTGAAGCTGCCGTCCTTGATCGCCTGCTGGGCGCGGGTGGTCGAGGCGATGGCGAAAGCGTCCTGAGCCTCGCGGCTAAAGTCGTTGGTTTCAGCGCAATCCTCGGCGAAGGTGCCCATCAGACGGCCCTTGTCGTAGGCGTCTTCGAGGCCGTCGAGGAACATCGAATCCAGCACCCGGCCGTGGCCCATGCGGTAACCGGCACGGGCGCGATCCAGCAGGTACGGCGAGTTCGACATGCTCTCCATGCCGCCAGCGATCACCACGTCGGCGCTGCCGGCCAGCAGCATGTCGTGGGCCAGAATGGTGGTTTCCATGCCCGAGCCGCACATCTTGTTGACGGTGGTGCAGCGGGTGGATTTGTCCAGCCCGGCGCCCAGTGCAGCCTGACGCGCAGGCGCCTGGCCGAGGCCGGCCGGCAATACGCAGCCGAACAGCACTTCATCGACCGCATCGGCGGCAACACCGGCGCGTTCAACCGCAGCTTTGATCGCCGCCGCACCGAGTTGTGGCGCGGTCAGGCTTTTCAATTCGCCCTGAAAACCGCCCATCGGGGTGCGGACGGCGCTGACGATAACAATCGGATCGTTGGAGATGGTCACGAAAAAATCCTCCTTACTTGGCGGCCATGCGCAAGGCACCGTCGAGACGGATCACCTCGCCGTTGAGCATGCTGTTTTCAATGATATGCCGCACCAGCGCGGCGTACTCGGCCGGTTTGCCCAGGCGTGGCGGGAACGGCACGCCGGCGGCCAGCGAGTCGCGCACTTCCGGGGTCATGCCGGCCATCATCGGGGTTTCGAAAATGCCCGGGGCGATGGTCATCACGCGGATGCCGAAGCGCGCCAGTTCACGGGCGGCAGGCAGGGTCAGGCTGGCGATCGCGCCTTTGGACGCGGAATACGCGGCCTGGCCGATCTGGCCGTCGAACGCAGCGACGGAGGCGGTGTTGATGATCACACCGCGTTCGCCGTCGGCGTTGGCTTCGCTTTCGGCAATCGCCGCCGCTGCCAGACGCAGCATGTTGAAGCTGCCGATCAGGTTGACGTTGATCACCTGCGCGAAGCTCGCCAGCGCATGCGGGCCGTTCTTGCCGAGGATCTTCTCACCGCGAACGATGCCGGCGCAGTTCACCAGACCATTCAGGCTACCGAAGGCTTTAACGGTCGCCTGCACGGCGGCTTCGGCGGCGGCTTCGTTGCTGATGTCGGCCACCACACTCTGCGCACCGAGGCGCTGGGCCTGGGCGGCGACGGCGTCGGCGTTCATGTCCACCAGCATCACTTTGGCGCCGGCGTTTACCAGCAATTCAGCGGTGGCGGCACCCAGGCCGGATGCGCCGCCGGTGACGATAAAAACCTTGTTCTCGATCTGCATGACTGACTTCCTGATTCAAGCTGAAACGTTGTGCGCCGCGGCCTCTTGAGCCTTGGCGATTTCCTGGTTGCGCAAGATGAAGCGCTGCAATTTGCCGCTCGGGGTTTTCGGCAACTCGCTGACAAATTCGATTTCACGGGGGTACGAATGCGCGGCCAGACGCTTGCGCACGTGTTGGCGCAGTTCTTCGGCCAGCGCCGGTTCCGCGCGGTATTGCGGGTTGAGTACGACGAACGCCTTCACCAGTTCGGTGCGCTCCGGATCGGGTTTGCCGACCACCGCGGCTTCAACGACGGCCGGGTGTTCGATCAGTGCGCTTTCCACGTCGAACGGGCCGACCCGGTAGCCGGAAGTGGTGATGACGTCGTCGCTGCGGCCGACGAAGCTGATGCTGCCGTCCGGGTTCCACTCGACGGTGTCGCCGCTCAGGTAGTAATCGCCGACGAAGGCCTTGGTCGGTGCGCCTTGGTAACCGGCGAACCAGCACATTGGCGACTGCGTGCGATCAATGGCGAGGATGCCGGGCTGGCCGACGCCGAGTTCGTTGTTCTGCTCGTCGAGCACCACGATGCGATGGCCCGGCGAGGCAAAACCGGCAGCGCCGAGGTGGATCGGGTGTTCGAGGCCGTGGTGGTTGCACAGCACCATGCCCAGTTCGGTCTGGCCGTAGTGATCGTGAATAACCACGCCGAGGTTGTCGGCGAACCAGCGGATCACTTCCGGGTTCAACGGCTCGCCGGCGCTGCTGACGATGCGCAGTTTGCCCTTGATCGACTTGGCGAACTCATCGCCGCCGGCAATCAGCAGGCGATACGCCGTGGGCGAACCGGTGAGGTTGGTGATCCCGTATTTGTTGATCACCCGGCAGGTACTTTCGAGGGTGAACGGGCCATCGTAGAACGTGATCGGGTGGCCCATCGACAACGGGCCGGTGACGCCAAAATAGATTCCATAGGCCCAACCCGGATCGGCGACGTTCCAGAACGCATCTTCCGGGCGCAGATCCACGGCATCGCGGGTGTAGCTCTGGAACGCCACGACGGCCTTGAGCGGCACCGACAGCGCTTTCGACGGCCCGGTGGTGCCCGAGGTGAACATCAGCAGGAACGGGTCTTCACCGGTCAGCATCACCGGTTCGCAGACATTGGAATGGTTGGGCAACTCGGCCCAGAAACTGAAATCGCCACGGACGATGCCCTGGCCTTTCGGACCGCCGACGGTGACCAGCGTCGGGCAGTCGGCGACTTCGCTGAGTTTCGGTCGGTTGGCGGCGTCGGTCACCACCACTTTGGCGCCTGAGCTGTTCAGGCGATGTTCGAGAGCTTTAGGGCCAAATGCAGTAAACAGCGGTTGATACACCGCGCCGATGCGCCAGGTGGCGAACACGGTGATCAGCAATTCGATATTACGCGGCAGCAGGCCGGCGACCTTGTCGCCCTTCTGCACGCCCTGGGCGAGAAGGAAATTGGCGAAACGCGCGGCTTTGTCCTGCAGGTCGCTGAAGGTGTATGTCGCACTGGCGCCGTCGCGGCCCTCCCAGAACAGCGCGATACGCCCCGGCAAGGCGTGGCGGTCACAACACTCGACGCAGGCGTTGAGCGCCTCGAGCGTGCCGCTGAGCGCGGCGTCCACGGTGTGCTGATAATCAAACTGTGCGGTGGCAGACAAGTAATCGCGCATTGCCAGAATCCCTCTGTTCTTATTAGGTTGGGGAACCGTAAACAACAGAGGAATACTCGCGCCATGCGGGGTGCGGGGCAATGGTCAAAGCCATCAAGATGGATGACTGGTTTGGCCAAGGTTTGCGTGGAATCGAGGATCAGACCGCTTCGTTGAGGATCAAGCTGCGATAGTGCCCAGGATTGGTCCCCGACCACTTGCGAAACGCCTTGTAGAACGAGCTCGCATCGGCAAACCCCAAGCGGGTGGCGATCTCGGCAAAACTGATCGAAGGCTCCGCCAGCCAGATAATCGCCAGTTCCTTGCGCACGCTGTCCTTCAAACCCTGATACGTCTGCCCTTCTTCAGCCAGACGCCGACGCAGGGTCGAGGCCGACATGCACAACTGCTGGGCCAGCGCGTCGGTTTCCGGCCAGTGTTCGGCGGGCAACTGCCGCAGATCCTGCTTGATCCGACTCGCAAGGCTTTCCGGGTCGCGGTACTTCACCAGAATGTTGGCCGGGGCATGGGCCAGGAAGCGTTTCAACTCTTCGGCGCTGCGCTTGATCGGCAGATCCAGCACATCAGCGGCGAAGATCATCCGCGTGCGCGGTCGGTCAAAACGCAGGTTTTCCGAGAACATCACCCGATAGTCATCACAGAAATCCGGCGCCGGGCAGCGCAGCTCGATGGCCAGGATCGGGATCCGCCGCCCCGCCAGCCAGCACGCCACGCCGTGGACAATCATCCAGTAGGTGAAGTAGGTGAAGGCGCGACGCGGTTCCGGGTCGTCTTCGAGCAGGACAATCTCCGCCAGACTCTGCTGGTGCACCAGTTGCGCCGGCATGCGTTCGAGCATCAACGACAGGAAATTCAAACCGGCGCTCAGCCCCGCAGCCAGGTTCGGCTGGGCCATCGCGCTGCGGCAGAGGAATTCCAGGCTGCCGGATTTCAGCTTGCGCGGATCCATGCCAAAGAACTCGTCATCGCCGCGCCGGGCCAACAGTCGCCATAACCGCGCGTACTGGCTGGCCGGGACGCGCGCGTCATCGGTGGACAGCAGCGCGGGATCGATCCCGACCTTGCTCAAGACTTCTTCCGTGGCCACGCCCGGGGCACAACTTTGCAGCAGTGCTTCGCGCACCAATTGAATGGCGATGGTGTCTTTTTCCGACATGGAACGCGCGCAATCCTGTTGTTGTTCGAGTGGCGGGCATCTTAGCGCAGCTGGCTGGGCGACGTGGATGTTCAGACTCGTTCAGCTGAGGTTCAGGTAAATGTCAATGGATGCCATGTGAGAATGACTTTCATTATGTTACAACTTGTAACCTCATTTCGTTACACAGTGATCGTCGAATGCTCGTTCCCTTTTTGATCATGTTGCGCGAAGGCATCGAAGCCGCGCTGATCGTTGGCATCATCGCCAGCTACCTGCAACAGACCGGCCGTGGCCAGTGGATGCCGGCGGTGTGGATCGGAGTATTTCTCGCTGCTGCGCTGGCGTTGCTGGTCGGCGGTGGCCTGGAACTGGTCAGCGCCGAATTCCCGCAGAAACAGCAGGAACTGTTCGAAGGCGTGGTCGGCCTCGTCGCTGTGGGCATTCTCAGTTCGATGGTGTTCTGGATGCGCAAGGTGGCGCGCTCGATCAAGCATTCGCTGCAAGCCTCCCTCGATCACGCGCTGACCGCGTCGAAGCATCAGGTCATCGCCCTGATCGCCATGGTGTTTTTCGCCGTGGCCCGGGAAGGTCTGGAAACCGTGTTTTTCCTGCTCGCCGTGTTCCAGCAGAGCGAAGGCCCGGCCGCGCCGATCGGCGCCCTGCTCGGCCTGATCCTGGCGATCATCGTCGGCTTCCTGATCTACAGCGGCAGCATGCGTTTGAACCTGTCGGCGTTCTTCCGCTGGACCGGGCTGTTCATCCTCGTGGTCGCCGCCGGGATTCTCGCCAACTCGGTGCAGGCCCTGCATGAAGCCGGGGTGTGGAACCACCTGCAAACCGTGCTCTTCGACTTCAGCGCGACGCTGCCGATGGATGGCCCGCTGGGCTCGGTGCTGGCCGGCATGTTCGGTTATCAGGACGCACCGACCGTCAGCACCCTCGGCGCGTACCTGGTTTATCTGGTGGTGGCGCTGGTCATGTTCTTCATGCCGGCGCCCAAGCCTGCTGCCCAATCGTCTTCCGTTTCCAGCCAATAAGGGCCTTCATGTCAAAGCCTAATATTCCTCAGGCCTCGCCTCCCCGCGCCTTGCGCTGGGCGGTGGCCGGTTCGGTGGTCGTGATGATCGCCGCCGGTGGCCTGTTCTACTACGCCTCGAAAATGGCCGCCGCCAAACGTCAGCACAACCGCGACGAAGTGGTGGTGAACATCCATCCGCACAGTTGCGAACCGAACGCCCTGACGGTGCCGGCCGGCCGCGCCAGTTTCCGCATCGTCAACCGCTCCGACCGGGCGGTGGAATGGGAAATCCTCGACGGCGTACTGGTGATCGAAGAGCGCGAGAACATCGCGCCGGGCCTGAGCCAGGTGATCAACGCCAACCTGCAACCCGGCGACTACGCCATCACTTGCGGCCTGCTGAGCAACCCGCGCGGCACCCTGCACGTGACGCCGACCGCCGCTTCGGATGCCGCCGCCAAGGCCAAGCCGTCGATGGTTGCCTTCGTCGGGCCGCTGTCGGAGTTCCGCGTCTACCTGGCGAGCCAGGGCAGCGCGCTGATCAAAGCCGTGACGGCGCTGAATCAAGCCATCGACAGCGGCGATCTGGCCCAGGCCCAGACCTTGTATTTGCCGGCCCGCGCCGCGTATCAGCGTCTGGCCCCGGCCGCACAACGTCTGGCAGAGCTGGACAACAGCATCAACGCCCGCGCCGATTACTTCGAAAAGCGCGAGCAGGATCCGGCCTTCGTCGGTTTCCACCGCCTCGAATACGCGCTGTTCCAGCAACGCAAACTCGACGGCCTGACACCGATTGCCCAAGGCTTGCTCGACAACGTCACCACGCTGAAACAACAGCTGCTGGCCCAGTCGCTGCCGCCGGAGCAACTGGTGGAAATCGTCGTGCGCAACCTCAACACCCTCGCCGACGTGCGCGCCGCCAGCGGCGAAGAGGAACGCTACAGCCACAGCGATCTCAACGGCTTCGCGGCCAATCAGGAAACCGCGCACAAAGTCGTCGAACTGCTGCGTCCGCTGCTGAGCAAATCCGCCGCCGACCTGCTGCCGAAAATCGACGGCGCGCTGACTGATTTCGATACCACGCTGAACGGCTTCAAAGTCAAGGACGGCTACGCCAGTTACGACACCGTCAACGGTGAGCAACGCAAGCAGATCGCCGACAAGGCCAAGGCCCTGGCCGACGCCCTCGACGCCATTGATCCCGCCCTCGGCCTCTCCGGCCTGTAAGCAGAAGACGAATACCGATGAACGATTCCGAACACTTCAACCTGCAACGTCGCCGCGTACTGATGGGCATGGGCGCCGCCGGTGTCGCACTGGCCGGCACGGCGTTGAGCTGCCCGGCGATGGCCGCCGCGCCCGCGCAAGTTACCGAAGCGCCGAGCAGCGACAAGACCCAGGATCACCACGACTTTCATGGCGTACACCAGAGCGGCATCGTCACCCCACGCCCGGCGGCCGGCATGCTGGTGTCGTTCGATGTGCTGGCCAGCGACCGTGAAGACCTGGAGCGTCTGTTCCGCACCCTCAACGAGCGCATCGCGTTCCTGATGAAAGGCGGCCCGGTGGCGCAGATCGATCCGAAGCTGCCGCCGCCGGATTCCGGCATCCTCGGTCCGGTGGTGACACCGGACAACCTGACCATCACCGTGTCGGTGGGCGAATCGCTGTTCGACGAGCGTTTCGGCCTCGCGTCCGCCAAACCCAAGCGTCTGATCCGCATGGTCGGTTTCCCCAACGATGCGCTGGAAGCCGATTGCTGCCACGGCGACTTGAGCCTGCAGTTCTGCTCCAACACCGCCGACACCAACATCCACGCCCTGCGCGACATCGTGAAGAACCTGCCGGACCTGCTGCTGGTGCGCTGGAAACAGGAAGGCAGCGTGCCGCCGCAAGCCCCGGCCAAGCTCGGTGTGCCGGCGCAATCGGCGCGTAATTTTCTGGGTTTCCGCGACGGTTCGGCCAACCCGGATTCCAACGACGGCAAAGCCATGGACCGTATCGTCTGGGTGCAACCGGGCAGTGACGAACCGGCCTGGGCGGCCCACGGCAGTTATCAGGCGGTGCGGATCATCCGCAACTTCGTCGAGCGCTGGGACCGTACGCCGTTGCAGGAACAGGAAAGCATCATCGGCCGGGTGAAAACCACCGGCGCGCCGATGGGCGCCAGCCATGAGACCGAGGTGCCGGATTACAGCAAGGACCCGGAAGGCAAGCTGACCAAGCTCGACGCGCACATCCGACTGGCCAACCCGCGCACCGCCGCGAGCCAGGCCAACCTGATCCTGCGCCGGCCGTTCAACTACTCCAACGGCGTGAACAAGAACGGCCAGCTCGACATGGGCCTGCTGTTCATCTGTTACCAGGCCGACCTGGAAAAAGGCTTCATCACCGTGCAGACCCGACTCAACGGCGAGCCGCTGGAGGAATACCTCAAGCCGGTCGGCGGCGGTTACTTCTTCACCCTGCCGGGTGTCACGGGCGACAAGGACTTCATCGGTCGCTCGCTGCTGGCTGCCACACAACCCAAAACAACTGCATAACAACAGTCATATCAGGAGCCGCCCCATGAAAAAAACGCCACTCGCGTTATTGCTGACCCTCGGTTTGCTCAACACCCCGCTGTCGGCGTTCGCCGCGACCGCGCCTCTGGATCTGGTGGGGCCGGTGTCGGACTACAAGATCTACGTCACCGAACAGCTGGATGAACTGGCCAGCCACACCCAGCAATTCACCGACGCGGTGAAAAAAGGTGATCTGGCCACCGCGCAAAAGCTGTACGCGCCGACCCGCGTTTTTTATGAGTCGATCGAGCCGATTGCCGAGCTGTTCAGTGACCTCGACGCCTCCATCGACTCCCGCGTCGACGACCACGAGCAAGGCGTGAAAGCCGAAGACTTCACCGGTTTCCACCGCATCGAATACTCGCTGTTCTCGGAAAAGAGCACCAAGGATCTCGACGCTCTGGCGGACGGCCTGAACAAGGACGTGAAAGACCTGCAGACCCGCGTCGCCGGCCTGACCTTCCCGCCTGAGAAAGTCGTCGGCGGCGCCGCTGCGCTGCTCGAAGAAGTCGCCGCGACCAAGATCTCCGGTGAAGAAGACCGTTACAGCCACACCGACCTCTACGACTTCCAGGGCAACATCGACGGCGCGAAGAAAATCGTCGACCTGTTCCGTCCGCAGATCGAGAAACAGGACAAGGCCTTTGTTGCCAAAGTCGACAAGAACTTCGCCACCGTGGACAAGATCCTGGCCAAGTACAAGACCAAGGACGGTGGTTTCGAGACTTACGACAAGGTGAAGGACAACGACCGCAAGGCGCTGGTCGGCCCGGTCAATACCCTGGCTGAAGACCTGTCGACATTGCGTGGCAAACTCGGTCTGAACTGAGTCCGCGCATAAAAAAATCCCCCGGACGCGTGCTGCGTTCGGGGGATTTTTTGTGGGCCGGTTTTAGAGAATGCGATAGAGCAATCGCTCGACCCGCACCCGGCTCACGCGCTTGAGGAACTTGGCCACGCCCGCCGGGTAGTCCGGCAAGGCTTCCAGATCCTGGAAGCGAGCGATGCGCGTGGTGTGAACGAAGATGTTCTCCAGCTCCGCTCGACGCGGTACCAGCCACTCGCCTTTCGGATCATCGATCAGCAAGGCGTTTTCCAGATCGAGACGGAACGCCCGTGGGTTGAGGTTGTTGCCGGTCAGCAGCGTGTAGCGCTGGTCGATCCACATGCCCTTGAGGTGATAGCTGTTGTCGCCTTCACGCCACAGGTGCAGGTTCAACTGGCCGCTGTCGATGTTGCGCTGATGACGCTTGGCGAAACGGCGCAGGCTGATCTCGTAAAGATACGGCAGCGCGGCGATCACCTTGAACGGCTCGGTCGGCGGGATGTAGAAGTCGTTGGCGGTCTTGTCGCCGACCACGATGTCGATTTTCACGCCGCGCGCCAGCGCCCGGTTGATCTCGCGGATCACCCCCAGCGGCAGGTTGAAGTACGGCGTGCAGATGGTCAGTTGCTTCTGCGCGCTGGCGATCAGCTCCAGGATCACCCGGTTCAGCGGGTTGTTCTTGCCCACGCCGAGCAACGGACTCACCGACAGACCGGTATGCGCCGTGCTGCCGGCACTGGTGTCGTAAGCTGCATATTTGAGGCGGCTGCGCAGGTCGCCGATGTCGTTGCGCAGGCTGCGGGTGGTCGGCAGGTTCGGCAGGTCGAGGCGATGCACCGCTTTCGATTCGATCAGGCCGTGCTTGACCAGGTGGTGCATCGAGTCCGCCAGTTCGCGGCTTTGCAACACGTGATAACGGTCGAAACGGTATTTGTCGAATTTGTGCAGGTAGACGTTGTTCAGGCTCGCACCGCTGTAGACCACGCAATCGTCGATCACGAAACCCTTGAGGTGCAGCACGCCGAACAGCTCGCGGGTCTGCACCGGCACGCCGTAGACCGGCACCACGCTCTGGTGGGTGCGGGTCATTTCCTGATACCACGCCGAGTTGCCCGGCTGTTTGCCGGCGCCGATCAGGCCGCGCTGGGCCCGCAGCCAGTCGACGACCACCGCGATTTCAAGCTCGGGACGCTTGAGTTTGGCGGCGTGCAAGGCATCGAGGATTTCCTGGCCGGCTTCATCGTTTTGCAGATAAAGCGCGACGAGGTAGATGCGCTGGGTCGCCTGGGCGATTTTCTCCAGCAGGCAACGGCGGAAATCGGCGGCGCCGGGCAGGATCGTCACGGCCTCGGCGGTCAGCGGAAAGCTGCGCAGTTTGGGCAGCAGAGAGCGTTTGAAAAGCAACGGCATAGGGCTCGCAATGGGTCGAATCCGAAGAACCCGAGAGCTTACACCATCAACTCCTTCGGGTCTTGTGAGTGTCTGTAATGACTTCATCGCCAGCAGCCTGGTTTCCACGTGAATCGCATTTCAAATGTGGGAGCGAGCCTGCTCACGAAAGGCATTTCAAAATCAGCGCTTGACCAAGGAGAACGATCGTTCTACTGTTCGCCACATGAACGAAATCACAAGCAACGACACGACCCGAGACATCATTCTGGATGTCACCGAAAAGTTGATCTACAAGAGTGGCATCGCTGCCACCGGCATGGATCTTCTGGTGAAAACCGCCGGTGTTTCCAGAAAGAGTATCTACCGCTACTTCGCCAACAAGGAGGAGTTGACCGTCGCCGCCCTGCAACGCCGCGACGTGCGCTGGATGCACTGGTACAGAAGCGCCGTCGATCAGGCCGAAACCCCGGCCGACCGCCTGCTCAACCTGTTTACCGTGCTCAAGGGCTGGTTCGCCTCGGAAGGCTTCCGGGGCTGCGCCTTCATCAACACCAGCGGTGAGACCGGCGATCCCGAGGATCCGGTTCGCCAGGTCGCCAAAGACCACAAACAGAAACTGCTCGACTACGTGTGCGAGCTGTGTACCGAACATGGGGCCGAGGACCCGCAACTGTTAGCCAAGCAGCTGCTGATCCTGATTGACGGCGCCATTACCGTAGCGCTTGTGATGGGTGATCACAGTGCCGCCGATAATGCGCAATGCATGGCGCGAAAGTTATTGGACCTGTAACGCCTTAATAAGCCTGACAAGTTGTTTAACTGTTAATAGATCGGGAGACAAACATGTCTACTGCAGCCGAAATTCGTCCGCCATTGCCACCGTTCAACCGTGAATCGGCCATTGAAAAAGTTCGTCTGGCCGAGGATGGCTGGAACTCCCGCGACCCGCAGCGCGTGTCGCTGGCCTACACCCTGGACACCCAATGGCGTAACCGCGCCGAATTCGCCAACAACCGCGAAGAAGCCAAGGGTTTCCTGACCCGCAAATGGGCCAAGGAGCTGGATTACCGCCTGATCAAGGAACTCTGGGCCTATTCCGACACCCGCATCGCCGTGCGCTACGCCTATGAATGGCACGACGACTCGGGCAACTGGTTCCGCTCCTACGGCAACGAGAACTGGGAATTCGACGACAACGGCCTGATGTTCCAGCGTTATGCCTGCATCAACGACATGCCGATCAAGGAAAGCGAACGCAAGTTCCACTGGCCACTGGGCCGGCGCCCGGATGATCATCCGGGGCTGTCCGAGCTGGGTCTGTAATTCAACCGATCCCTCCTGCATAAAATGCAGGAGGGATTCTCAGGCAACTTCGGCAGTCGGGACCGATTGCGCTTTGGCTTCCAGCTCCCGTACCAACGGCAACACTCGCTTGCCGAAATACTCCACCTCTTCCTGAAAATGCAGGAAACCCGCCAAGACCAGATCAACCCCCACCGCTTTCAACGCCACAATCCGCTCAGCAATCTGCTGCGGCGTACCGATCAGGTTGGTCTTGAAGCCGTCGTTGTACTGCACCAGATCTTCAAAGGTCGATTTGGCCCAGTTACCCTCACCTTCCGGCGACGCCCTGCCCGCCTGTTTCGCCGCATCACCAAAAGCATTCACCGCTTCCGGGTCAGCCTGATCGATGATCTGCGCCAGCACCGCTTTGGCTTCTTCCTCGGTATCTCGGGCGATCACAAAAGCATTCACCCCGACCTTCACCGAATGATGGTTCGCCGCCGCTTTGGCGCGAATATCGTCGACCTGCGCCTTGATGCCCTCGACGCTGTTGCCGTTGGTGAAATACCAGTCCGACACCCGCGCCGCCATGTCCCGCGCGGCACGGGAGCTGCCGCCCTGAAAGATTTCCGGGCGACCCAGCGGCTTCGGTTTGAGGCTGTAGTTGTCGAAGCGATAGAAATCGCCACGGAAGGTGAAGTTGTCCTGACTCCAGATCCCTCGCAATGAACGGATGAACTCTTCCGAGCGACGATAGCGCTCGTCGTGTTCCAGCCAATGCTCGCCAATCGCCTGAAATTCACCCTTGAACCAACCGCTGACGATGTTCACCGCGATCCGGCCGTTGGTGAGTTGATCGATGGTCGCCAACTGTTTGGCCGCCAGCGCCGGTTGCCACGGACCGGGCAGAATGGCGGCGATGACTTTGAGTTTGCTGGTGGCAGCGAGCAACGCGTGGCTGAAGGCAACCGACTCATGCTGGAACTCGGCGCCGTAACCGGCGGTGAAGCGAATTTGCGTCAGGGCATATTCGAAACCCGCTGCCTCGGCCAGTTGCGCCAGTTTGCGGTTGTAGTCGATGCCCCAGTCGGTCCGTTGCTCGATCTTGCTGACCACCAGCCCACCGCTGACGTTCGGCACCCAGTAGGCAAATTTCACGGCTTGCTGACTCATTGGCGTGTCCTCGGGACAGTTGATGAAGGTGAGTGAGCCAGAGCAGCAAGCGTGCCAGCGGCGGGAGACCCGGTTTTATTGGGGTTTCAGGCGATAGGAGTGCATGGTCGGAGGGTGATTTGTTGGGTGTGTGTTGGGTGGGCAACAGTTGAGCCGTCGGTGGTCGCCTCTTATGGGTCGCCGCAACATTCGGAAATGAGTAACATGACTGCCCTCCCCGCAGCCCTGTTCTGCGCCCTGCCGAAATAAGCCGATTCCATGCCTTTCGAACTCAGCGTTGACCTCACCACCCTGGCCGTTCTGGCCCTTGTCGCTTTCATTGCCGGATTCATCGACGCCATCGCCGGCGGTGGCGGTCTGTTGACTACCCCGGCGCTGCTCACCGCCGGCCTGCCGCCGCACCTGGTGCTGGGCACCAACAAACTGAGTTCGACCTTCGGTTCGGCGACCGCCAGTTTCACGTTCTACCGACGCAAGCTGTTCCACCCCAAACAGTGGATGCACGCCATCGTCGGCACGCTGGTCGGTGCGCTGACCGGCGCCGTCGTCGCCCACTATCTGCCGGCCGAATGGCTGAACAAGATGCTGCCGGTGATCGTCTTCGCCTGCGGTCTGTACCTGTTGTTTGGCGGCACGCCGAAAGCGCCGCTGGACAGCGACGCACCGATCAAGAAGAAGTGGCAATCGACCCAAGGCTTCAGCCTCGGTTTCTACGACGGCGTGGCCGGCCCCGGCACTGGGGCGTTCTGGACGGTCAGCAGCCTGCTGCTCTACCCGATCGATCTGGTCAAGGCCAGCGGCGTGGCGCGCAGCATGAACTTCGTCAGCAACATTGCGGCGCTGTCGGTGTTCGTGTTTTCCGGGCAGGTGGACTGGATCATCGGCCTGAGCATGGGCCTGTCGGTGATGGTCGGCGCATTCTTCGGGGCGCGCACCGCGATCAGCGGCGGCGCCAAGTTCATTCGTCCGGTGTTCATCACCGTGGTGTTGGGGTTGACCGTGCGTCTAGCCTGGCAGCACTGGTTCAGCGTGGCCTAAGCGCCGCGCCACGTAGACGTCGATCAGGTAACGGGCAATCGATTTGGACGCCGGCAACGGCGGCAGATCGTGCACGTTGAACCACTGGGCGTCTTCGATCTCGTCTTCCTGACAGACAATCTCGCCACTGGCGTATTCGGCATGGAAGCCGAGCATCATCGAGTGCGGGAACGGCCAGCACTGGCTGCCCATGTACTGGATGTTCTTCACCTCGATCTGCACTTCCTCGCGCACTTCTCGGATCAGGCAATCCTCGGCCGACTCACCCGGTTCGGCAAACCCGGCCAGCGTGCTGTAGACCCCGGTGACGAAACGCGGTGAACGCGCCAGCAGCACTTCATCGCCACGGGTCACCAGCACGATCATGCTCGGCGAAATCCGCGGATAACTGCGCAGATCGCACGGCTGGCAATACATCGCCCGCTCCCGTGGCACCTGGGTCATGGCCTGACCGCAATTGCCGCAGAAACGGTGTTCGCGCGCCCAAGTGCCAATCTGTGCGGCGTAGCCCAGCACTTTGTAGATCGTGTGATCGCCGTCGAGCATGAACGCCCGCAGGCCTTTCCAGCTGCAACCCGGCACCTCGCTGGTGCTGCGCAGTTCCAGCAGATACACCGGTTCGCCATCGAGATGACCGATACCGTGCTCGGCAAGGATCGACAAGTCCTGGCGCTTGAGCCATTCCCGGGGGAACAGCGCGCCGTTGTCATCGAACAGGAAACCCTCGGGGCTGCGCGCCACGGCCCAGCCGCCGGGTTGATCGGTGTCCAGTACTGCAGTGGTCCAGCGAGATGTCATGGTTTCTCAATCCAGAAATTCGGGTTTCTGTTTGCTCATATGGGCGGCCATGGCCACGCGCAAATCGTTGGATTGCAGCATGGCGGCGTTCCAGGTGGCAACGTACTCGAGACCGTCGTCGATGCGATGGTCGCGCATGTAGCTGATCATTTCCTTGGTGCCGGTGATCGCGATCGGCGACTTGCCGGCGATGTCCCGGGCAATGTCCATCACACCTTCGATCAGACCGTCCTTGTCGCTGTAGACGCGGTTGACCAGGCCGATGCTGCGCGCCTCTTCGGCACCAAAGGTGCGACCGGTGTAAGCCAGCTCACGCAGCATGCCGTCACCGATGATCCGTGGCAACCGTTGCAGGGTGCCGACGTCGGCCGCCATGCCGATGTCGATTTCCTTGATCGAGAATTGCGCGTCTTCGGCGGCGTAGCGCATGTCGCAGGCGGCGATCAGATCGATGGCGCCGCCCAGGCAATAACCCTGGATCGCCGCAAGTACCGGTTTGCGGCAATTGTCCACGGCATTGAAGGATGCTTGCAGGGTCAGGATCTTTTTGCGCAGCAGGCGCGCATTGCGGCCGACGTCCTTGCCCAGTTCATTGGCCACGCCGGCCAGCATCATCAGGTCGATGCCCGAGGAAAAGTGTTTGCCGGCGCCGCTGAGCACCACCACCCGCACTTCGTCGGTGTCGTCGATCCACTGGAACACCTCGACGATTTCGCTCCAGAACGCGGCGTTCATCGAGTTGATCTTTTCCGGACGATTGATCTGCACATGGGCGATGTTGTCGGCCAGTTCGACGCTGAAGGCGGTGTATTGAGTCATGGCAGAAATCCTTTACCGGGCTGAAAATGAGGCCCGAACTATAACAAGGCATCAGCACGGCGGTTCGGCCAAAAGCGGGACTCTAGCCGTTCTTCACCGCGACGAAGGCCGCCGTCTCGTAAGGCACGGTCACCTCCTCCCTGCCCCGCAGCTGCGGCTCGCCGGCAATCAGCTCAGCAATCTGCTCGTCGATCTTCGCGCGCTGCTGGTCACTCAGCGCCGCAATGAAACTGGTAGAACGCACCCGGTTGAAGATCACATCTTCCGGCGAGCCGGTATGACCGTGTTGAAAGTGCTGAGCCTGCAACGGCCCGAACGCCGGATGGGGAAAGGCCTTGCGCCATTCGCCGGTGTAGAAGCGCGGCGTGTCGCCTTCCAGCGCATTCACGATGGCGTCCAGCTTGGGCACCCAGTCGATCCGGGTGTCGCGCAGGTTCCAGATCAAACCCAGTTTGCCGCCCGGTTTGAGCACCCGGGCGATTTCATCCAGCGCCTCGGTGCTGGCAAACCAGTGAAAGGCCTGTGCGCACACCACCGCGTCCACCGAGGCATCGGGCAGCGGCAAATCCGTCGCCGTACCGCTGACGGCCAACACTTGCGGCCAGGCCAGTGACAGTTTTTCCAGCATCTGCGCCACCGGTTCCACGGCAATTACCTGAGCGCCGGTCGCCACCAGCCGTCCGGTGAACTTGCCGGTGCCGGCGCCGAGGTCGATAACGGTCTTGTGGCCATCGAGGCCCAGTGTGCCCGTCAGCCAGTCGCTGACGGCCGGCGGATAGTCGGGCCGGCCTTTGACATAGGTGTCGGCAGCGGTCTTGTAGCCGCTGGCGGCCGAGTGGTGAACCTGATCTTTCATGGCCAAACTCCCATGGTAGAACTGCAGATCGACAACGAATGCTGACGAGCATAGCGCCGGAAAAAGGGCTTTCCTTTAACAAAGCCTGACAAAGCAATGAATAAATTTTCACCCTGCGGTGTTCAAAGTGAAACATGACCCCCTGTGGAGCCTTGCCCATGACTATCCGTTCCGTTATGTTCGCCGCCCCGTTGCTGGTGGCCGCCGTTTTCGCGAGCCCCCTCGCCTTCGCCAATGGCGATGAAGAGGCGCCCGTTCAGAAACCCAACTGCCCCAAAGGCCAGGTGTTCGACACCAAAACCCAGAAGTGCGTGATGCAGACCAGCCATCTGGTGCCCGACGCCGATCGGACCGATTACGCCTACCGTCTGGCCAAGGCCGGCCGTTATGAAGAAGCGCTGGCCCTGCTCGACACGCTGGAACAACCGAACACCGCCAAGGCCCTCAACTATCGCGGTTACGCGACGCGAAAACTGGGACGCACTGACGAAGGCATCGGCTATTACCTGCAATCGGTGAAACTCGATCCGCAGTACGCGCAAGTCCGCGAATACCTGGGCGAAGCTTATGTAATCAAGGGCCGCGTCGATCTGGCGCAGGAACAGTTGCAGCACATCCAGAAGATCTGCGGCACGACCTGCGAGGAATACCGGGACCTGGCCGAAGCCATCAACGATTCATCGAAAACCTGACACGACACGCGGAGGCGAACATTTTCAGCGATCAGGCCTTCAGAGCCGAACTCGGGCAACACCTGGCGCGCCTGTGGCGTTACGGCTTGCTGCTGTCGCGCAATCGGCACGTGGCCGAGGACCTGGTGCAAGCCACCTGCGTACGGGCGCTCGAGCGTTCGGGCCAGTACGTGGCCGGCACGCGCATGGACCGCTGGCTGCTGAGCATCCTTCATTCGATCTGGCTCAACGAAGTGCGCGCCCGCCGGGTGCGCCAGGGCCAGGGTGCGGCGGATGCCGAAAGTCAGCTGACCTTCGATGGCGAATACGCCGCGCAGACTCATGTGATGGCAGCGCAGGTGATTCGACGGGTCGATGCGCTGCCGGAAACCCAGCGTGAAACGGTTTATCTCGCTTACGTCGAGGGACTGTCCTACCGCGAAGTCGCCGATATCCTGCAAGTGCCGATCGGCACGGTCATGAGCCGCCTGGCCACCGCGCGCCTGAAACTGGCCGAATACCCACCGCTGCAAGCGGTACCGAACACCCCCGCAGGAGACCGGCAATGAATGCGCCTTCCGACGAGCAACTGGTGGCGTATCTGGACGATGAACTGGACCGCGAACAGCGCAGCCAGCTCGACAGCCTCATCGCCGACGATCCGCTGCTGAGTTTGCGGGTGCAATGGCTGAGTCGCAGCAACCTGCCGTTCAAAGCGGCCTACGACGAACTGGCGCAACAGGCGCCGCTTGACCGTTTGCAGGCCCGGCTCGATGCTGCGCCGTCACCGCAGAAACCCGGTTTCAGCCGACGCTGGTTCATCGGCGCAGCGGCAGCGGGCGTGGCGCTCGCAGGTGTCGCGGCGGACCGCTTGTTCCTGGCCTGGCAAGCCCAGCAATCGCATAACTGGCGTGAACTGGTGGGCGATTACATGGCGCTGTATGTGCCGCAGACCCTCGAACATCTGCCCACCGATGAAGCCTCGCACCTGGCGCAGTTGCGAACCGTCGATGCGCGGTTGGGCGTAAACCTGTCGCCGGCGAAACTGAAACTGCCCGGCGCACAATTCAAACGCGCGCAATTGCTCGAGTATGACGGCGTGCCCATCGCCCAGATGACCTGGCTCGACGCCACCCATGGCCCGCTGGCGCTGTGCGTCACGCGCACCAACAGCGGCAGCCAGCCACTGGCCCATGAACGTCGGCACGGGATGAACGTGGTGTACTGGACCGAGCGTGAACACGCCTGGATGCTGATCGGCCATCACCCGGCTTCCGAGCTGGAAGACATGGCGAAAATGTTTAAAACCCGGCTGAACGTTTAAAGAACTTTGTCACTATGCTGCTCGGGTGATTTTCCAAGAAGGATGGATTTATGCCGATTTCGCCACGCACAGCCCTGCTGGTCATCGACGTGCAGAACGACTTCATTCCCGGCGGCCAGTTGGCCGTGCCCGAAGGTGACCTGATCGTTCCGCTGATCAACCGGCTCGCCGGGCAGTTCAAGCAAGTGGTCATTGCCCAGGACTGGCACCCGGCCGGGCATGCTTCGTTTGCTTCCAGCCATCCCGGCCGTCAGCCGTACGACGTGATTCAACTGCCGTATGGCGAGCAGACGCTGTGGCCGGATCACTGCATTCAGGGTTCACGCGGTGCCGAGTTTCATTCGGGACTGGATTTGCCCCACGCGCAATTGGTCATCCGCAAGGGCTGCAACCCGGACATCGACAGCTATTCGGCGTTTCTCGAGGCGGATCGCGTCACGACCACGGGTCTGGCGGGTTATCTGAAGGAACGCGGGATCGATACGGTGTACATGGCCGGCCTGGCGCTGGATTTCTGTGTGATGTTCTCCGCGCTGGACGCGCGGGCGGCGGGATTCAATGCGTTTGTGGTGCTGGATGCGTGCCGGGCGATTGATTTGAATGGCTCGCTGGCGACGGCGTTCGAGCGGATGCAGGTCGCCGGGGTTGGATTGATCCAGTCGACTGAACTGCTCTGATAATCCCGGCTCCCACGCTGAGCGCTCAGTGTGGGAACGATCATCAGGTCGGAGTTGGCAGCCAGAGCCTGAACCGCGCCCCACCCAGCGGCGAGCTTTCCACCGTCAACGTCCCGCCCTGCGCTTCCAGCGCCCGCCGGCTGATCGCCAGTCCCAGGCCAAACCCGCCGGTCGCCCGATCGCGGCTGCGATCCAGTCGATAGAACGGCTCGAAAATCCGCTCCCGCTCATCTTCCGGAATGCCGATCCCGTCGTCATCCACCCAGATCTCACAGCCTTTCGGGCAGACCTGCACGCCGATCTGAATGCGTTTTTCGCAGTAGCGCATGGCGTTGCGCAACAGGTTCTGAATCGCACGGGCCGTCAGACGTGGGTCGAGGGAGAAGCGTTCCAGCTGGTTGTGCAGCAATACATCGATGACGATTTCCGGGGATTCCAGTTCTTCGTCGACGCTGCCCAGAATGCTGTCGATGAACTCGTCCAGCGACACTTCGACCTGCTCCGGCAACTTCGCCGGATTCTGCAGACGGCTGTAGGACAGCAACTCCAGCACCAGTTCATCGAGTTCACGAATGTGCGCGACCAGCCCCTGCAGGCGTTCGCGGCTGGCCTGCGGCAAGTCATCGGACAACGCCAGTGCCAGGCCGAAGTCCAGACGGGTCAGCGGCGTGCGCAGCTCGTGAGACACGGCGTTGAGCAGGTCCCGCTGCTGGTTGAGCAGGTTTTCGATATCGCCGGCCATGGTGTCGAACACATTGGCCAGACTGCCGATGTTGGAGCTCGGGCCAATCTGCGTTCGCTCGCTCAAATGGCCCTTGCCGAAACGTTCGGCCGTGCCCTTGAGGCGCTCCAGATCACGCCAGTGCGGACGAAACCAGAGCAACAGGCACGCCAGCAGACTCGCGCCGATCAGCACGTTGATGCTCCAGTACAACAGGTTCACGTCCATCGGATCCGGCGGCACGACCATCTGCACCGCCATTTCGTCGTTCAGCGGCGTGACCGCCAGCGTGCGCCAGCCCCAGTCGCCCACCCGGACCATGTTTTCGCCGCGCCGCAGACGTTCTTTCTCGATGTCGGTGAAGCCGGCGTCATCGATACGGGCGAGCACGATGTGCAGCGGCTGGAAATCCTTGTCCATCGATGCTGCCAGCGCCGGCCACTGATCCTGCGGCACCGCGCGAAACTGCTTGGTGATCAGCGATTGCAGGCCACGGGAATAGTCGAGGTTGTAGGTGACGAACCGCTGTTTGAACGCCATCACCACCAGATCCGGCACCAGATAGATCGCCGCACTGTAGGAAACGATCGTCACCAGGTAGAGGCGAAACAGGATCCTGAACATCGAATCAGCATTCCCACTCGGAACGGCTGAACAGATAACCCTTGCCCCACACGGTCTTGATTTTGCGCGCCTCGCCGGCGTGGTCGTCGAACTTGCGCCGCAGCTTGGAGATTGCCACGTCCACCGAGCGGTCGGTGCCGTTGAATTCGATGCCGCGCAGGCGTTGCAGGATCTGGTCGCGGCTCAGCACTTCGCCGGCATGACGGGCCAGCACCACCAGCAGGTTGTATTCGCCGCTGGACAGCTCGACCGGTTGCTCGCGCCAGGTCACCGTGCGTTCCGACAGGTCGATGCACAGGTTGCCCATCAGGATCCGGTCGTTGGCGGTCATCGGTTCGCCGAGGCTGCTGCGCCGCA
This sequence comes from Pseudomonas aphyarum, assembly GCF_028657055.1. Lineage (NCBI taxonomy): Bacteria > Pseudomonadati > Pseudomonadota > Gammaproteobacteria > Pseudomonadales > Pseudomonadaceae > Pseudomonas > Pseudomonas aphyarum. The sequence continues at coordinate 118,036 of NZ_JAMDGS010000010.1, read as the reverse complement.
GCAAGGTGCGCACCCGCGCCAGCAGGACGCGCGGCTCGCAGGGTTTGGTGACGTAATCGTCGGCGCCCATTTCCAGGCCCAGCACCTGATCGTGGCTGTCATCGCGGGCGGTGAGCATCAGGATCGGCAGCGTTGCCGAGTCGGCGCGCAGCAGGCGACAGACCTGCAAGCCATCCAGGCCCGGCAGCATCAGGTCGAGAATCACCAGATCCGGCGGATTGAGCCGCGCCCGCTCGCGCACATGGTCGCCACGGCCGATCACGCTGACGGAGTAACCGTTGCGTTCCAGATAGCTGGAAATCAGTTCGGCGAGGGCGGTGTCGTCTTCGACCAGAAGAATGTTGGGCATTGAGGTGATCCAGAACAGGCGGTGGCGACTGCTGTGTCGCAATAAATTTCAAGGCCTAAAGGATATACGCCCTCACTCGTCCCTGAGCAAAACCCTTACACAATTTCACACAGCGCCTACAAAGCTTCACCGCTACCCTCGGCGACTGTCCGTAGGATGCGCAGATCAATATTGGGGGTTGTACATGTCGAAGAATCTGCTGGCCGGGCTCGGCCTGATCGCATTGGCGCTGACGCTGAGTGCCTGTGATAAATCCTCGAACGCCGAGGAACAGGCGCCGCCGGCCACCGTACGGATCGAAACCCTTGAGGCGCGCCCCCTGTCGATCAGCAGCGAACTCAGCGGGCGGATTGCCGCGCCGCGCATCGCCGAAGTCCGCGCCCGGGTTGCCGGCGTCGTGCTGCAACGCACCTACCGTGAAGGCAGCGACGTGAAAAAGGGCGACGTGTTGTTCCGTATCGACCCGGCGCCGTTCAAGGCTGATCTCGATAGCGCCGAAGCGGCCCTGCGCAAGGCCGAGGCCAATGCGTTCCAGGCGAAGTTGCAGGAGCAGCGCTACGCCCAGTTGATCGACGACAAGGCCATCAGCGCTCAGGACTACGACAACGCCCGCGCCAACGCCCGGCAGACTGCCGCCGACGTCGCCGCCAACAAGGCAGCCGTCGAGCGCGCGAAGCTGAATCTGGGCTACGCCACCGTCACCGCGCCGATCTCCGGGCGTGTCGGTCGCGCTCTGGTGACTGAAGGCGCGCTGGTCGGCCAGAACGAAACCACGCCCATGGCGCTGATCCAGCAACTGAACCCGATCCACGCCGACCTGACCCAGTCGACCCGTGAATTGAATGAACTGCGCCGGGCATTCCGTTCCGGCCAGTTGCAGCAGGTCGGCCAGGATCAGATCAAGGCCACGCTGATTCAGGACGACGGCAGCCTCTATCCGCTGCCGGGCAAACTGCTGTTCAGCGACATCACGGTCGATCCGGGCACCGGGCAGATCATTCTGCGCAGCGAGTTTCCCAACCCGGATCTCGATCTGCTGCCGGGTAGCTATGTTCGCGTGCGTCTGGAGCAAGGCGTGATCCAGCACGGCCTGACCGTGCCGCAACGCGCGGTGCAGCGCGACAGCGCCGGTGTGGCGCAAGTGCTGACCGTCGACGATCAGATGCGCGTCGCCCAGCAGCCAGTGCAACTGGGCGCGGTGCAAAACGACCGCTGGATCGTCACCGGTGGCCTGAAGGCCGGCGACCGCATTGTCATCGAAGGCCTGCAACACGCCCGTCCGGGCGAAGTGGTGCAGATCGACGACACCCCTCTTCCACTTGCCCAGACCTCTGGTCAGTAAGCAGGACGCTCTTCTATGCCGCAGTTCTTTATCGACCGCCCGGTGTTCGCCTGGGTCGTCGCATTGTTCATCCTGTTGGCCGGTGCGCTGGCCATCCCGCAATTGCCGGTGGCGCAATACCCCGACGTCGCGCCGCCGCAGATCGAAATCTATGCCGTGTACCCCGGTGCCTCGGCGCAGACCGTCGACGAAAGCGTGGTCAGCCTGATCGAGGAAGAGCTCAACGGCGCCGATCACCTGCTGTATTTCGAGTCGCAGAGCAGCCTCGGCAGCGCCACGATCAAGGCGACTTTCCAGCCGGGCACCAACCCGGAACTGGCGCAGGTTGACGTGCAAAACCGTCTCAAAGTGGTCGAGTCGCGCCTGCCGCAAGCGGTCAACCAGCAAGGCTTGCAGGTGGAGAAAGTCTCCGCCGGTTTCCTGCTGCTGATCACCCTCACCTCCAGCGACGGCAAGCTCGATGACGTAGCGCTCAGCGATTACCTGGCGCGCAACGTGATGAACGAGATCAAGCGCATCGACGGCGTCGGAAAGGCCCAGCTGTATGGCGCCGAACGGGCGATGCGAATCTGGGTCGACCCGCAGAAGCTGATCGGTTTCAACCTGACGCCGGCCGACGTAAACGCCGCCATCGTCGCGCAGAATGCCCAGGTCTCGGCGGGCAGCATTGGCGATCTGCCAAACCCGAGCACTCAGGAAATCACCGCGACGATTCTGGTCAAGGGTCAACTGTCGACGCCGGAAGAGTTCGCCGACATCGTGCTCAAGGCCAATCCGGACGGCTCCACCGTGCGCATCAAGGATGTGGCGCGGGTCGAGATCGGCAGCCAGGAATACCAGTTCGGCACCCGTCTGAACGGCAAGCCGTCCACCGCCGTCGGCGTGCAACTGTCGCCGGGCGCCAACGCCCTCAGCACCGCGACCTTGATCCGGGCGAAGATGGATGAACTGTCGCGCTATTTCCCGGCCGGCGTGGAATACAAGATTCCCTACGACACCTCGCCATTCGTGAAGGTATCGATCACCAAAGTGGTCTACACCCTCGGCGAGGCGATGCTGCTGGTGTTCGCGGTGATGTTCCTGTTCCTGCAGAACATCCGCTACACCCTGATTCCGACGCTGGTGGTGCCAGTGGCGCTGATGGGCACCTTCGCGACCATGCTGGCGCTGGGGTTCTCGATCAACGTGCTGACCATGTTCGGCATGGTGCTGGCCATCGGCATTCTGGTGGATGACGCCATCGTCGTGGTGGAGAACGTCGAGCGGATCATGGCCACCGAAGGCCTGTCACCGAAAGAGGCGACACGCAAGGCAATGACCCAGATCACCGGGGCAATCATCGGCATTACGCTGGTGCTGGTGGCGGTGTTCATTCCGATGGCGTTCATGCAGGGTTCGGTGGGCGTGATTTACCGGCAGTTCTCGCTGTCGATGGCCACCTCGATCCTGTTCTCGGCGTTCCTCGCCCTGACCTTGACCCCGGCACTTTGTGCAACCTTGCTCAAGCCGATCGCCAAGGGCGAACACCACGAGAAAACCGGGTTCTTCGGCTGGTTCAACCGTCGCTTCGAGCAACTGACCGATCGCTACCAGGGTTGGGTCGGTTACGCGCTGAAACGCACCGGCCGTTATCTGCTGATCTACGTTGTATTGCTGGTCGGCCTGGGCCTGTGCTTCGCGCGCCTGCCCTCCTCGTTCCTGCCGGTCGAGGATCAGGGTTACACCATCACCGACATCCAGCTGCCACCGGGTGCAACGAAGAATCGTACGGTGCAAGTCGCCGAACAGCTTGAAACGCACAACAACGGTGAACCGGGTGTCAGCGACAGCGTGGTGATTCTGGGCTTCAGCTTCTCCGGCAGCGGGCAGAACGCCGCATTGGCGTTCACCACGCTCAAAGACTGGTCGCAACGTGGCAGCGACGACTCGGCCAGCTCGATTGCCGACCGCGCCAACATCGCCCTCAGCCAGATCAAGGATGCGATGGCGTTCTCTGTTCTCCCGCCGCCGGTTGACGGTCTCGGCACCTCCAGCGGATTCGAGTTCCGCCTGCAGGATCGCGGCGGCCTCGGCCACGCGACATTGATGCAGGCGCGCACCGAATTGCTCGCCGCCGCCGAGAAAAGCCCGATCCTGATGAACGTGCGCGAAAGCGCGCTGGCCGAAGCGCCACAAGTGCAACTGGAAGTGGACCGCAAGCAGGCCAACGCGCTGGGCATTTCCTTCGCCGACGTCGGCAACGTGCTTTCCACTGCCATCGGTTCTTCGTACGTCAACGACTTCCCCAATCAGGGGCGCATGCAACGGGTTGTCGTGCAGGCTGAAGGCGACCGCCGCAGTCAGGTCGACGACTTGTTGAAAATGCACGTGCGCAACGACGCCGGGAAAATGGTGCCCCTGTCGGCGTTCGTCAAAGCCACGTGGACTCAGGGTCCGGCGCAGTTGACCCGCTACAACGGCTACCCGGCGATCTCGATTTCCGGCGAACCGAAACCCGGTCACAGCACCGGCGAAGCCATGGCAGAGATCGAACGGCTAGTAGCCCAGGGACCGAAAGGTCTGGGTCAGGAATGGACCGGTCTGTCGCTGCAGGAGCGTTTGTCCGGAAGCCAGGCGCCGATTTTGCTGGGCCTGTCGCTGCTGATCGTGTTCCTGTGTCTGGCGGCGTTGTACGAGAGCTGGTCGATTCCGACATCGGTATTGCTGGTGGTTCCGCTCGGCGTACTGGGCGCGGTGCTGGCGGTGACCTTGCGCGGGATGCCCAACGACGTGTTCTTCAAGGTCGGCCTGATCACCATCATCGGCCTGTCGGCGAAGAACGCGATCCTGATCATCGAGTTTGCCAAGAGCCTGTATGACGAAGGCCACGATCTGATCGACGCAACGCTGCAAGCGGCGCGTCTGCGGTTGCGGCCGATTGTCATGACTTCGCTGGCGTTCATTCTGGGCGTGGTGCCGCTGGCGATTGCCACGGGCGCAAGTTCGGCGAGCCAGCAGGCGATCGGTACCGGGGTGATTGGCGGGATGATTACCGCGACGTTGGCGGTGATCTTTGTGCCGGTGTTCTTCGTTGTGGTGATCAAGCTTGTGCGCAGGTTCGCCAAGCCTGATTGATTGACCGCTTCCGGCGCGGTGGCCACAGGTCGCCGCGCTGGGCTAAGGTTGTCTGCACACCCTGGCCCATCGAGCTCCCATGCGCTTCCTCGCCCGCACCCACCCTCGCCTCTCTGCCGCCTTCCTGTTCGGCCTCGCCGTCGGCCTGCTGGCGCCCGCCGATTCCATCATCAGCAAGATCCTCATCGGCTGGAATGCCGGGGTCTGGACCTACCTGGCGCTGATGCTTTGGCTGACCGCCCGGGCCAAGGCTCCGGACGTCAAGCAGATCGCCGTCGTCGAAGATGAAAACGCCGGGCTGGTGCTGTTCGTGGTGTGTATTGCGGCGCTGGCCAGCCTGGCGACCATCACCCTGGAACTTGTCGGCAGCAAGGATCTGGATACCCACCACAAATTGATGCACTACGGTTTTACCGCACTGACGGTCATTGGCTCATGGCTGCTGATCGGGGTGATTTTCTGCGTCCACTACGCCCGGCTGTTTTACACCTGGGACGGCAAGGAACCGGCGCTGCGCTTTGCCGAAGGCCTGACGACGCCCAACTACTGGGACTTTCTGTACTTCTCGTTCACCATCGGGGTGGCGGTGCAGACGGCGGATGTTGGCGTGGCAACGCGGGAGATCCGCAAGATCGTGCTGGCGCAGTCGTTGATCGGTTTTGTGTTCAATACGGCGATTCTGGGTTTCTCGATCAACATTGCTGCTGGTTTGTTTGGCTGAGGGTTGGTGTAAGAGGCTATTCGCTCACAGATTTCAAGGGCTGTAACCTGTCAAGTCTGACAGTGTACAGATCGCCTGAATCGCGTTTTTATGATGCATCCAGAGTTAGGGCCCAATGGCCTTTGGATACTTCCCCAAAGTGAACGGAGATCCAATTCATGAACGCTGTGATCAGACGCACCAGTTTTGCCCCCGGTAATTTTGTGACCGCAAAAGTTTTCGCCAACGGTGGAGCCCCTGTCGCGGACTTCATTGCCTCTTCCCGACTGATTGACACCCTAAAGGTCGGCCCTGACAAAATCGACGCGGTACAGATCACCGCCATTGACCGGCCACCTTCGGGAACGAAAGCCAAAACCTACGCGGCACGCGAACTGACCCTGATCGTCCCCAAAGGTTTCCCGATCGGGAAACATGTCTTGACCAGTGGCTCTGACGTAGCCGTCAGCTATAAAGACGGCACTGCGATCAGTGAAGGCATTTCAGGTGACATCGAGATCAAGCCTGCGAGCGATCAAAAGAATGTCGCGGCCGATTTCAATGTGACACTGGAGAACGCCGATGGCACTACCTTCCAGTTGAAGGGAGGTTTTCAAGTCTTGAAGTGATGCAGCCGCAGGCACAAAAAAGGGAAGCCAACGCTTCCCTTTTCAGTTTCCGTTCACTCAGAACCTGTAATGCGCCCCCATGTTCACACCGAAGTCCTTGGTGACGTTGTCGCCCTTGCTGGTGTCCAGCTCTGCGTGCAGTTGCCAGCGGTCATTCAGGGTCCAGGATGCGCCCGCAGCCACTTCGAAGCGCGTGCCGGAAAGATCATTGTTGAACTTGTTGTCGTTGACCCGCACCTCGTTGGTTTTGACGAATTCATGAACGGCAGCCACCCGCACGTGGGGTTGCAGGACGCTGCCATCCGCCAGTTTCATGCCTCGCCCTACGGTCACACCCGCCTTGCCCAGCATGGAACGGGTGGTATCAGCGTCGACACTCAGACCATTGTCCAGACGAAAGTCCTTGCCTTGTACCGAGGCTGCCTGCCATTGGGTGAACGGTTCAATGTAGTAGCCATCCGCGAACTCAATATGCTTGCCGAACTCCACCGACGCGCTGGCACCCAGATTGTTGTAGCTGCCTTTGGTTTTGGTGTTGTCACTCAGCATCACGTCGGCCTTGTTGCGAAAGTGATTGAGCTTGGCCACCGTGTCCAGGTAGTAACCGCTGTCGCCCAGCCAGGTGCCGTAGAGACCCAGCGATGTACTGCCGATTTCACCCGAGCTGCCGCGGCTCAGATCCAGATCGGATTTGCTGTAACCGGCAAACACACCGAGCAGTACCCGCTCACCGGCGATTTGCACCGGCGTATCGACGCCCATCGACAAACCATACTGTCGTTGTTTGTAACCATTTCCGTAAGCATTGTTACTGATGCTGTACTGGCTGCCGAAAGAGCGCACCCAGCCGCCCGTTTGCCCGCCATTGACCCGCAAATCACCCATGCGATTGTTCAACAGAACCATTTCGCCGTAGATCGCTGTCGGGGCGGTACCGGCAATGGCCAATGCTGCGCGTGTCGGTGTGCTGACAACGGTCTTGTCCGGTTGCAGGAACCAGTCATCCCCCTTCTTCACCAGACGATAAATGAATGCACCTACGTCGACACGGTTGTTCACCAGGCCGTACTGCGCACCTGACGCCACGCTCTGCACCACTTTGATGGGCGAGTCATTGACGGGATCGAGACCGGAACTGGTGACCAGCAACTGGTGGTTGCCGGAGGCACTGCCCGTGACATTCAGCAGGTCGCTGAGTCCCTGATTGAAGTCGGTGCCCATCCGGAACGTGCCGTTGCCCGACAGGTTGGCGACGTTCAATTGAAAGTATTGCTGAGGCGTGCCAAAACCTACCGTGCCGCCATTGCCCAGCGACAGATTGTTCACCGATTGACTGCCGGTCATCTGCCATAGCGCCTGATTGTTGATCGCAAAATTGGCGACATTGTTCACCTGGCCGGTCAGCGTGGCAGCATTGTCCAGCGTCAGACTCGAAGCACTGTTGGCAGAAGCGTTGACGTCACCGGTCATGACGCTCTGATTGTTGATTGTCACGGTGGCGACATCGTTCAGATTGCCGGTCAGGGTCGAACCGTTGTCGAGCGTTACGCTCGAAGCCCCCAACACATTACCGGTCATACGCGCCTGGTTGTTCAACACGGCGGTCGTGACGTTTTGCAGATCACCGGTCAGCGACGCATTGTTCTGCAGTGTGACATTCGCGGAACTGCCCGAAACCACCGTGACGTTACCGGTCAAATCACTGTTATCGACGAGAAACCCTGCCGAGGCACCTTGCCGGACTTCAAGCAACGTGTTGTTTCCGGCCACCAGCGTCGAACGGTTACGCACTTCGATGTCTGCCACTGTCGGGAAATTCGGCGCGTTGATGCCGACCACCAGTGCCGAGCCGGTCTGGCCTTCGACGCGAGTGCCATCCAGGACTATTTTGGTCGGGATAACGGCGGTTACCTGAGTGTCTGTACCCACCGTCACGCCGTTAAGGCCGCCGGTTATCGTACTGCCTGTGGCCGACAGGGAACCTTCCAGCATCCTGATCCCGAAGCTGTTGGCGCCAGTGCCTACGGCAGTAGAGTTTTGCAGACTGATGACGCTGAATCGGTTGCCCGCAATGCCCCCGGTCAGGCCCTGAGCAACTGAACCATTACGCAGCGTCACGCTTGAACCACCTACGCTGGCGGGGCTACGGACCGCCGAGATGCCGATACCGGCTGCACTGGTAACCGTTGAGCTGTCCAGAACTGCGCTGGCGTTAGTCAGAAAAATCCCTGAGCCCGCCGCGGCGCTGACATTCGAGCCTGTCAGGTTGATCAGGCCACCGGCAGAACTGGTCATTTCCAGTGTCGTGGCATTGGTGGCGTTCAAGATGGCGTTGTTTTCAAGTTGCCAGGATTGCACCGGCGTCGTGCCGTCAATGGGAAGCGTGGTACCCGCCGGAACGGTAGCCGCCTGGGTGAGCGGCGAATTCATCAATAGGGGCAGCAGGGTCAAGATTCCCAAGCTGATCGAGGTTTTCTGAAACGGGGTGTGCAATTTGGGCGACATGGTTGAGTCCTACTCGATTACATTCCGTGAGGAACGAGCGTCCGACTCAAACAAGTTGCGAGCCGGAACTGAAGCGGCCGCCAGACTACGGATAACTTTCCGAGGGATATGTAGGACTAATCTCCATCTTCGTACGATTTATCCCCTTGTCTCGTAAGAGCACCCGTATCTGACTTCGATTCCTACGATGGGGACGGTATTCACTGCCGTCCCCATCGCAGGAAACTTCACTCGAAGTACTGTTGATCCACGATCAAGGACGGTTCTGTTCGCAATACACCAGGCTCGAGTTCAAGAGCGCGACAGCGACGATGACCGACGCTGTAATGCCGTTGACCACATACTCGATGTACGCATATTGAGTCGCCGGGCGCTGGCCAGGGCCGGGGCTCGGCAGCTGGATCGGACGGACATTGGCGTACGGCACGTCAAACTCCAGAGGGCCCGTTGCAGGCATGGGTTTGGAAGCGGTTACAAGCGTGCCCCCTATCACCGTCCCGCCAGCTCCGTTGGTCGTCCGCCCCTCGAATTTGAACGCAACCGTTGCACCTGTCGGGATGTTGGCATCCCGCTCGACCCTGATCCGCAGTCTGCGTGTAGCCTCATACGGCGGCATCGGTCCGTTCGCGACTGCCGGGTGATCCAGACTCGGGCAGTTGACGGACGTCACGAAACGCTCGGGAACCACGGCACCGGTGGGGGTTCTGAACGCCGAAACGACAATCTTCGGTGCCGGCAGATTGATCACGATCGCTGTCACGTTGACCGGCGTGACAGGTGTCTGCGTCATCGGGTTTGCACTGCCGGGGTAGGAGACAACAATGTAGGCCTCGCGCGCGGTAGCGCCAGTGCCGTTTCCTTCCGCCAGAATCGTGGTCCAAGGCAATCGCGTGGTGACCGTCGTCGCGCCTGCTTGTACGCCAACGGGCGTTCCCACTTGTTTGCCCTGGTAGAAGAACGTGACGATTTCACGACCGGTAATCGGCCGCAGAGGATCCGTCCACAAGTTCCAGATCATGGTTGCATCAAGACCGGCCTGATTCGGGCCAAGTGTGTTTGGCGCAGGTACGGGTGTGCCGCCACCCTGAACCTCCACCGGATCGATATTGGGGTTTTCCAGATCAGGAAGGTTTGGCTGCTCCGACCCGGCGTATGCAAAATCGATAGTGGCAAATTGCTGAGGCGTGGAAACCAGATTGACAGGTTTCGTCGGGTCTATGTATTCGAACCAGTACTCGACCACATGGTCGGTGTCCCGGTTAGGATCGCCGAAGACCGGCGCCAAAAAGGCGTAATCCAACACGAATTTAAGTGGGCCCGAAGTGCCTGGCGCCGGGATTGATTGTTCCGGAAGATCATAGACAATGCCAGTCTCATCCATGATATGCGGCAGGATCTTGTGACCTTGCAGCGAATTGAGCGGGAAATCGATCTCCATGACCACTGCATTTGGATCAGGTCTGAATGACGCGAACGTAATGGGCGTCTGACCGTTGGTACCGGTCACCGGAATCCTTGGAATACCCAGCACCGGCGCCGGTGCGCTGACCCGATTGAACAGCAGCGTGATGGCCGAGTTGTTGCTGATATTGCCTGGGTCATCCTCGAGGTTGTAGGAGTAATAATACGCGCCATCCTTCAACGCTTGCAGAGCAGTCAGTGGAATATTGATAACGCCATTAGCCGGTACCGGGAAATCAGCAACGATGGCGCCCTCACCCTGCATGCCCGTGAATGTCGTGAGCTGGGAGATGAAGAAGTTGACCAGATCAATGCCTGCTTCAAAATTAACCCAGGCCGTTGAAATGGTAATGTTCAAGCCGCCCGCGTTGTTGTTCAACCAATTGTCGTCGATAAGGGTTGGCAAACCTGCTTGGTTGATCAGCGGCGGCCGATTGCCGGTGCCATTGCCGGTGCCGGGTTGGCGCTGCCAGGGTCCGGTGAGATCGGCGAAAAAAACCAGAGTCGGCTGGGAGGTATCGGCGTTGTCAAATTCGTCATAGATGATGAACGCGGCGCCGAACTCATTGTAGGCACCCGCCGCATCGAATTTGTCTACCAGGGCAGCGATCGCTGCGCCAGTCAGGTCAAAATCCACCGGGAAGGTCCAGTTGCCCCCTGTCTGGTTGGCTTTCAACAATTCCATGACCACATACGTAGGGTCAAACTCTACCGGCGTGTAGCCTTTTGGATATACCAGCAACTGGATCCTGTGGGCTCCACTAGGCGTTTTGTCATCAACGTCGGCCAACTGAAACGTCACCTTGCGATCAACTTTCAGTTGCTGATAGGTCAGTCGATCACCCGACACCAGTCCCACAACCGTTGGCGGCAACGCCAGGACACCACCACCCGCTTTAACCTGCATATTCATGTTCGTGAACTCCATCGATGAGTGTGTTGTTGAACCATCAACGTTGTTTCCCAATGAAGAATTTCGCGACTGCAGGCTGCATGTTCCTGGGATTGACGTTCAGCCAACGCTTTGTTGGATCTATCGCTTTTAACGGCTTTCTTTCGGACTGCTTGATTCAAGGACCGCAAGGCGGTTTCCCGGGATTGCGCCTGTCGATCTTCACGAATTCCGGATATGAACTGGCCAGCGCAACACCGTTTCGGTAGTGGGTGTAGGTGCACATCGCAGATCCGTATTCGATCGGTTTGATGTAATCGACGTAGTACTCACTTTCGAGTCTGAAATCGAACCCTTGGGGAGAGGTGGCTTCCTGTTGTGTCAGTGTTTTTGGCAAGAGCAACTTGGTGCCGGGAATGGCATTGAGGATTGCGTGCGGAGGTTCCTTGTCCTTTACGGCGCCGTTGAGGCCGGTGAAACCCTCCCAATTCAGTTCACAAACATCACCAGCGAGGAATGTTCCCGGTTGCGCCGGAACCCGCACGACCACCACATCCCAGATCGCCGGGAATGTTAAACACATGAGCCAGCCCCAAAAGTTCGCGTCGGGATAAACCACCTCTTTCAATTTGACCGGCACCGGGCGCCTGAGGATGAACACTTGTGGTATCGAGTCATCCTCATTACCGGTATCACCGTGTGTCACCCTGTACCTCAGCGTGATGTCGCCTGTCTGTTGCAAGTACTCCGCAGGCAGTTGGATCGGGCCAGGAAACACCACCGGCACGGGAATTGGGTTGCTGTAGAAACGCGTCTCGGAAGTCGCCCCAGGTTCACGTACCCAGATCTGATGCAAATCGCTATTGCCCGGAAAGATCGAGGGATCACTCCAAGGGGGAGTCCGCAGCGTGACGCCATTGATATGCGCATCCGGGGGAAGCACTTTGTCGGCTCCTACCCCGTCGATGGTCAACGGCAAGGCGAATATCCCGATTGATTTTTTGGCGCTCATCCACTGTTCTCCAGAGGCGTAAAAAACACTTTGCTTCGGAAGAAATTAAACGCAGTAACCGCGCTTTCGCCTACTGTCAGATCTGACAGGTTTGATGACCGCTGGTCGGAATTGAGCTTGCGCTGTTTCTGATTCAGGCGTTCTCGGGCTTGACGAGGCGATGGCGAATGCGGTTATCTGAAACCGGTTTCAGCCTTGCCGTGCTGACTCGGATAACTCCAATAAAAAAGGCTTTTCAACCGTGAACGATTTCTCCGCCGCCCAGCGCAGCCGCGTCACCATGCTCGACGTCGCCGAACACGCCGGCGTGTCCAAGGCCAGCGTCTCGCGCTTCATCGGCGATGACCGCGCCCTGCTCTCCGATGCCATTGCCCAGCGCATCGAGCAGGCAATTGCCGAGCTGGGCTACCGTCCCAATCAAATGGCCCGTGGTTTGAAACGCGGCCGCACCCGCCTGATCGGCATGCTGGTGGCCGATATCCGCAACCCTTATTCGATTGCCGTGATGCACGGCGTGGAAACCGCCTGCCGCCGGCACGGCTACAGCCTGGTGGTGTGCAACACTGACCGCGATGACGAGCAGGAACGCCAGCACCTGGCGCTGCTGCGCTCGTACAACATTGAGGGGCTGATCGTGAACACCCTGGGTCATCACCGGGATGAACTGGATGAGTTGAAGCGTGAAATGCCGCTGGTGCTGGTGGATCGCAAGGTCGACGGGCTCGACAGCGACATGGTCGGGTTGAACAACCCACAGGCCATCGAGATGGCGCTCGAACACCTTCAGCAGCGCGGCTATCGCGATGTGCTGCTGGTAACTGAACCCTATGACGGCACCAGTTCGCGGATCGAGCGGGTCAGCAGTTTCCAGCAGCAGATTGGCCAGCGCAAAGACATGAATGGCGCTGTGCTGGAAACCGGCTCCAGTCTGGTTAAAGACCTTCAAACCTTTTTGAACACACATGATTCGGGCCCGAAAGCCCTGTTCTGCGCCAACGGCGTGGCAGCACTGGCTTGCACCCTGGCCCTGCGCGAGATTGGCTGCCGGTTGTTCGAGGATGTCGGGCTGATCGCGCTGGATGATCTGGACTGGTATCCGTTGGTGGGCAGCGGGATTACTGCCCTCGCCCAGCCTACAGAGGAGATGGGTGCGCGGGCGTTTGAGTGTTTGCTCAAGCGTTTGCGTGGGGATGACGAAGCAGCGCGAACCCTGGATTTTGCACCGGTGCTGGTCGAGCGCGGCTCGACGCACGGTATGGCGGAATAAGGCCCCTCGGGGCCAGCCAAAATTTTTTGTACAAAAATGAAACCGGTTTCAGAGGTAGATAACAATGAATAAACCTGCCGTTTCCATCAGCCTGTCCAGCTACGGCGCCGACCTTGTTCGCCGTCGTGGCCAGGCTTCGTTCATCGAAGTGCTGGCCGCTGCCGGCGCCGATCGCATCGAATGGCGCGAAGAGCTGCTGACCAACGAAGTCCCCGAAAAACTCTCCACCGCCACGCAAGCTCAAGGCCTGCAAAGCATCTATTCCTCACCCACCGAACTGTGGCTGGCCGGTCAGTCGCGGCCCAATCCCGAACTCATCAACGCGCTGCAAAACGCCGAAGCGTTCGGTTCTAAGTGGCTAAAGGTTTCCCTTGGATTCTTCACCGATAACAACGATCTGCAGACGCTGGGGCAAATCCTTGCGCAAAGCCCGGTGCACCTGCTGGTGGAGAACGATCAGACCCTGCACGGCGGGCGCATCGAACCGTTCCAGCGTTTCTTCGCCGCCGTCGAGCAACACAATCTGCCGATCAAGATGACCTTCGATATCGGCAACTGGCAGTGGCAAGACCAGTCCGCCACCAGCGCCGCTCGACTGCTGGGCCGTCACGTCGGCTACGTGCATTGCAAAGCCGTGGCCCGCCGCGCCGACGGCAAACTGGTCGCGGTGCCACCGGCCGCCACCGACCTGCATCTGTGGGAACAACTGTTACGGCACATGGCCCAAGGGGTCATGCGCGCCGCCGAATACCCGTTGCAGGGCGATGACCTGGTACAACTCACCACCGAACACGTCGCCGCCCTCGCCCGCCTCGGCCAGTCCCGTCTGGAGCCTGCTCATGTCTGAGATCGATATTCTGTCGTTCGGCGAAACCATGGCCATGTTTGTCGCCGAACAGAGCGGTGATCTGGCCTCCGTCGAGCAGTTTCACAAACGGATTGCCGGGGCCGACAGCAACGTGGCCATCGGACTTTCGCGGCTGGGTTTCAAAGTCGCATGGCTGAGCCGGGTCGGTGCAGATTCGCTGGGTCGCTTTGTCGTCGAAACCCTGGCCCGCGAAGGTCTGGATTGCAGCCATGTGGAAGTCGACAACGCGCACCCGACCGGTTTCCAGCTCAAATCGCGCACCGATGACGGCAGCGATCCGACGGTCGAGTACTTCCGTCGCGGCTCGGCGGCCAGTCATCTGTCGCCACAGTCGATTACCCCGACGCTGCTCGGCGCCCGGCATCTGCACGCCACTGGTATTCCGCCGGCGCTGTCGGCCTCGGCGCGGGAAATGTCCCGTGAACTGATGACCCGTATGCGCAACGCCGGGCGCAGTGTGTCGTTCGACCCGAACCTGCGCCCGAGCCTGTGGGCCAGCGAGCGGGAGATGATCACCGAAATCAACCGCCTCGCCGCCCTCGCCCACTGGGTGTTGCCGGGGTTGAGCGAAGGGCGACTGCTGACCGGGTTTGAAGACCCGGCGGACATCGCCGCGTTCTATCTCGATCAGGGTGCTGAAGCGGTGGCGATCAAGCTGGGGCCGCAGGGTGCGTATTACCGCACGCATCTGGATCAGGGGTTTGTCGCCGGGGTGCCGGTCGAAACCGTGGTCGATACGGTCGGCGCCGGCGATGGATTCGCGGTCGGGATGATCAGTGCCCTGCTGGAGCATCAGAGTTTTCCCGAGGCGGTCAGACGCGCCAACTGGATTGGCAGCCGTGCGGTGCAAAGCCGTGGCGATATGGAAGGACTGCCGACCCGATCCGAACTCACCGCTGAACTCGAAGCCGCCATCGCTGGCAAGTCGAATCGTCGCACCGCAGCTCCCACAAGTTTTGTGTACACCACGGACACTGTGGGAGCGGGCTTGCCCGCGATGAGGCCCTGACAGGCAACACATTTTTTGAACCTGCTGCGACAAAAACAACAAGCTCAGGAGCAAGACCATGAAAACCGCAACCCTCGCCACCCGCCGCTGGTGGTACATCATGCCGATCGTGTTCATCACCTACAGCCTGGCGTACCTGGACCGCGCCAATTACGGATTCGCTGCCGCGTCCGGAATGGCTGAGGACCTGATGATCACCCCGGGCCTGTCGTCCCTGCTCGGCGCGCTGTTCTTCCTTGGTTACTTTTTCTTCCAGGTGCCCGGCGCGATCTACGCGCAGAAGCACAGCGTCAAGAAGCTGATTTTCGTCAGCCTGATCCTCTGGGGCGGGCTCGCCACGCTGACCGGCGTGGTCTCCAACGCCTATTGGCTGATCGTCATCCGCTTCATGCTCGGTGTGGTCGAAGCGGCGGTGATGCCAGCGATGCTGGTCTATCTCTGCCATTGGTTCACCCGCGCCGAACGCTCGCGGGCCAACACCTTCCTGATCCTCGGCAACCCGGTAACGATGCTGTGGATGTCGGTGGTTTCGGGCTATCTGGTGCAGCATTTCAGCTGGCGCTGGATGTTCATCATCGAAGGCCTGCCGGCGGTGCTCTGGGCGTTTATCTGGTGGAAACTCGCTGATGATCGTCCGGCCCAGGCGAAGTGGCTCAACGAGCAGGAAAAGCACGATCTGGAAAGCGCACTGGCGGCCGAACAGGTCGGGATCAAAGCGGTGAAGAACTACGCCGAAGCCTTCCGTTCGCCGAAGGTGATCATTCTGGCGCTGCAATTTTTCTGCTGGAGCATCGGCGTCTACGGCTTCGTGTTGTGGCTGCCGTCGATCCTCAAGGCCGGCGCGCAGATGGACATGATCGAGGCCGGCTGGCTGTCGGCCCTGCCGTATCTGGCGGCGGTGATCGGCATGCTGCTGGTGTCGTGGGGCTCGGACAAACTGCAAAAGCGCAAACGCTTCGTCTGGCCGCCGCTGCTGATTGCCTCGGTGGCGTTCTACGGCTCCTACGCTTTGGGCGCCGAACATTTCTGGTGGTCGTACACGCTGCTGGTGATTGCCGGCGCCTGCATGTACGCGCCGTACGGGCCGTTCTTCGCCATCGTGCCGGAGATCCTGCCGGCCAACGTCGCCGGTGGCGCCATGGCGCTGATCAACAGCATGGGCGCTCTCGGTTCGTTCGGCGGTTCCTATCTGGTCGGTTACCTGAACAGCTCCACCGGTTCGCCCGGCGCTTCGTATCTGCTGATGAGCGGCGCGCTGATGCTCTCGGTGGTGCTGACGATTTTTCTCAAGCCCGGCGCCAGCGACCGGGTGACGGCCAAGCGCGCCGCACCGCGTCCGCTGCCGGCCCACTCCTGAATTGATAGAGAGATGACTGCGATGAAAAAGCAGGTTGTGCTGTACAAGAAACTGTCGCCGGCGCTGATGGCGCGCCTTGAGCAACAGGTCGACGTGACGCTGATCGACAGCCTCGACGCCGACGGCCTGATGAAGCTTCGCGACGCCCTGCCGGTTGCCCACGGGTTGCTCGGCGCCAGCCTGAAACTGGACGCGGCGCTGCTCGATCTGGCGCCGCAGCTCGAAGCGATTTCCAGCGTCTCGGTGGGTGTCGACAACTACGACATCGACTACCTGACCCGGCGCAAGGTCATGCTGACCAACACTCCGGACGTGCTAACCGAAACCACTGCCGACACCGGCTTCGCGCTAATCCTGGCCACCGCCCGGCGCGTGGTCGAACTGGCGAATATGGTGCGCGGCGGCCACTGGCATCGCAGCATCGGCCCGGCGCATTTCGGTACTGATGTGCATGGCAAGACGCTGGGCATCATCGGCATGGGGCGGATCGGCGAGGCGCTGGCGCAGCGTGGGCATTTCGGGTTCGGGATGCCGGTGATCTATCACAGCCAGTCGCGCAAACCGGCGGTTGAAGAACGTTTCGATGCGCAGTACCGCAGTCTGGAGGATCTGTTGCGACAGGCGGATTTCATCTGTCTGACCTTGCCGCTGACGGCGCAGACTGAAGGTTTGATTGGCGCCGAGCAGTTTGCCTTGATGCGGCCGGAGAGCATCTTCATCAACATTTCCCGAGGCAAGGTCGTAGACGAAGCCGCGATGATCGACACCTTGCGGCATAACCGGATTCGCGCGGCGGGGCTGGATGTGTTTGAGCGTGAACCGCTGAATCATGACTCGCAGTTGTTGCAGCTGAACAACGTGGTGGCGACACCGCACATGGGTTCGGCGACCCATGAAACGCGCGAGGCGATGGCGCGGTGTGCGGTGGAGAATCTGTTGGCGGCGCTGGCCGGGAAGAAGCCGGTGAATCTGGTGAATTCATCAGCTTGGCAAGGCTGACATCTTCAGCGCCTGTCAGGCCGTCTTCGCGGGCAAGCCCGCTCCCACAGGTTTTGTGTACACCGCAGAACAATGTGGGAGCGGGCTTGCCCGCGAAGGGGCCGGTACTGTCGATGCAAAAATTTCAGGCACTGCGCACCTGGAGAAGCTGCGCAGCGCACAGGGCAATCCTTGAACACGCATCCGCCAGCTTCACCCGATCCACCACCAGCCCGATGCGAATATGCCCCGCCGCACTCGGTCCGAACGCTTCACCGGCCAGCACCGAAACCCCATACCCCTCCAGCAACCGCTCGGCAAAATCCTGCGCGCCGAGCCCGGTCTGGCGCACATCGACCATCACGAACATCCCGCCATCCGGTTTGATCGGATACAACCCCGGACAGCCGCGCAAGCGCTCGCACACCAGATCCCGACGCAACCGGTATTCCTCGCGCATCTGCGTCACTTCCGGCAGATCTTTCTCCAGCGCGATCTGCGCCGCTTTCTGCACAAAATCCGGCAGACCGAACAGCATGCTCAACGACAAATTCACCAAATGCTCGGCCAACGGTTTCGGTCCTATCATCCACCCGATGCGCCACCCGGTCATCGCATGGGATTTCGACAGACTGTTGATGGTCGCGGTGCGCTCGGCCATGCCCGGCAGGCTCGCCGGGCTGACGTGCTCGCCTTCGTATAACAATTCGCTGTAGACCTCATCGCTGATCAGCCACAGGTCATGACGGATGCACAACGCCGCCAGCTCCTGCCAGATCAACAACGACAGGCTCGCACCGGAAGGATTGTTGGGACTGTTGAGCAACATGGCCCGCGTCTTCCGAGTGATCCGCGCCGCAACATCCGCCGGATCGACGCGAAAACCGTTTTCCGGCCGCACCGGAACAGGCACCACGGTTGCGCCGCAGGCACCGAACACACCTTCATAAGTCACATACATCGGCTCGGCGACGATCACTTCATCGCCCGGATCCAGCAGACATTGCGCCACCGAATACACCGCGCATTGCGCGCCGGGCATCACGATCACATGCTCGGCATCGACGTCCTGGCCGCTGCGGCGCCGATGACGCTCGGCGATCCGCTTGCGCAGCTCCAGCCGGCCACGCACTTCGGAATAATGGGTATCGCCCGCCAGCAGGCTGTCGATGGCGCCGTGGATGATCGGCAGCGGCGTATCGAAATCCGGATCACCCACGGACAGCAGCAACACATCAATGCCCTCGGCGCGTAACTCCAGCGCTCGGTCGTGAATCCGCCAGGCCGCTGCTCCCTCCCCGGCGATTCGTTGGGTCAAGGCTGAATAGCGCATGTACGTCTCCTGATTGCGCGGTCTCCAGCCTTCACCCTAGGTCAAATCACGAAGCGCGCCACCATCGCGTTCAAATCCACTGCCAGACGCGACAGTTCGTGGGTCGCGGCGCTGGTTTGATTCGCGCCAGCGGCCGATTGGGTAGCCAGGTCGCGGATGTTGACCAGATTGCGATCGACCTCGCGGGACACCTGCGCCTGTTCTTCCGAGGCGCTGGCGATCACCAGATTGCGCTCGTTGATCTGGTGAATCGATTGAGTGATCTGCTCCAGCGCCACGCCAGCGGCGCGGGCCATTTCCAGGGTGGACTGGGTGCGCTGGTTGCTTTGCTGCATCGACTCCACCGCTTCGCCGGTGCCGTTCTGAATGCCGGCGACCATTTTTTCGATTTCCTGGGTCGATTGCGCAGTGCGATGGGCCAGCGCGCGAACCTCGTCCGCGACCACGGCGAAACCGCGTCCCGCTTCACCGGCACGGGCCGCTTCGATGGCGGCGTTGAGCGCCAGCAGGTTGGTCTGTTCGGCGATGGCGCGGATCACGTCCAGCACCTTGCCGATGTCGCGGCCCTGAGCGGCCAGGCCTTCGATCATTTGGGCGGTGTTCTGCACGTCGTGGGTCATGGTCTGGATCGCATCGACGGTTTTCACCACTTGATCGCGACCTTCGCGGGCGGCGTGGGTCGACTGGTTCGAGGCTTCGGAGGTCGACACCGCGTTGCGTGCCACCTCTTCCACCGCTGCGGTCATTTCGTTGACGGCGGTGGCGGCCTGTTCGATTTCGTCGTTCTGCTGTTGCAGGCCACGGGACGCTTCTTCGGTCACGGCGCTGAGCTCTTCGGCAGCGGCGCCCAGTTGCGTGGCGGAGCCGGCGATCTGTTCGATGGTCTTTCGCAGATTGGTCTGCATCGCGGCCAGCGCTTCCAGAAGGCGCGCCGGTTCGTCCTTGCCGTCGACTTCGATAACTTTGGTCAGGTTGCCGCCGGCGATGGTTTGCGCCGCAGCAACGGCGCGGTTCAACGGCGTGACGATGCTGCGTGTCAGCAGCCAGGCCAGCAGCACCGTGGCCAGTGCCGCGATGAGCGCAACAATGACGATGCCGGTAATCGCGCTGTCGTAATGGTCGCCGGCCTGGGTGGAGGCGGTTTTCGCATCAGCGGCGTTGATCGCAATCAGCTTGTTGAGCTGCTCGCCCATCTGGTCGGTGCCGTCCTTGATCTTCGTGTTGATCAGGGTGCGCATCTCATCGACCTTGTCCTGACGCGACAGGTCCATCATCTGGTTCTGCGCTTGCAGGTAGTTGTCGAGCGTCGTCGCGAAAGTCTGATACAGCGCGCGTTCTTCCGAGCCGGCCGGCAGTGCCGCGTAACTGGCCTGGGCGGCTCGCACCTTGTCCACCAGCACGCCGATGCGGGTCTGGGCTTCCTGCAAACCGGCCGGGTCGCGGTTGACCAGAATGCGGAACGAGAGGATGCGCAGGCGCAGGACGTTTTCCGTGACCACGGCAAGTTGCGTGACGCTCGGCAACTGCGTCGACTCCATCTCCAGCGACGCCTGGCGGATGATCGACATGCGGTTGACGGCGAACACGCCAAGCACGATCACCAGCAAGGCAATAAAGGCAAAACCGAGGAAGGCACGGGGCGCGATATTCAGATTACGCATGGACATAGGAGGACTCTCGGATGATTGAAACTACGAGCGTCCATGCCGTGATCACTGGCCCATGGGCGGGCTTCAGTCCGGCGTCACTTTTTTGGAAAGTCTTGTGCGCGCCTGACTTCTGTATCGGCCAGGCTTGAGGAAGTTTGCGGGGAAAGATGAAATATTTTTCAAGGTGTTGCGGGTGTTTCAGCGGTGAAACACCCGTTGTTTTAGATGATGGGCGACAGGTCAGGCCGGGGATGCCATGCGCCAGACGCGAGCGATATCCGTGGCACGCTCGCGCAATAAACGTGGTGCTTCGGCGCAGGCCTGTTCGAGGGACATCGGGCCGCTGGTGACGGCGAAGGCGGCGTCGATGCCGTGATCGTAGAGTTCCTGATAGCCCTCGCCCAAGGTGCCGGCGATGACGATCACCGGCACGCCGTGTTGCTTGGCGATCCGCGCGACACCGAACGGAGTTTTGCCGCGCAGGGTCTGGGCATCGAAGCGCCCTTCTCCGGTGATGACCAGATCCGCGCCCTTCACCGCGTCGGCCAGTCCGACCAGTTCCGCGACGACTTCGACACCGGCCTGGAAGCGTGCGCCGAGAAACGCCTTGGCGGCAAAACCCAGTCCGCCTGCCGCGCCGCTGCCCGGTTCATCGCGAACATCGTTGCCCAGCGCTTGCGCGCAGAGTTCGGCGAAGTGGCCAAGAGCCTGATCCAGTTGTTGCACCTGCGCCGGTGATGCGCCCTTCTGCGGGCCGAAAATCGACGATGCACCGTGGGGGCCGCACAGTGGATTATTGACGTCGGCGGCGATGTCGAAGCGGACGTGCGCCAGACGCGGGTCGAATTCGCTCAAGTCCAGACGTGCGAGTTGCGCCAGAGCCAGACCGCCCGGCACCAATGATTGCCCTTGAGCATCCAGCAGCTTCACGCCGAGCGCCTGCATCGCGCCGGCGCCGCCGTCGTTGGTGGCGCTGCCGCCGATGGCCAGAATGACGCGTTGTGCGCCGGCATCCAGCGCAGCGCGAATCAGTTCACCGGTGCCGAACGTGCTGCTGATGCACGCATCACGCTGCCCCGGCGGCACCAGTTGCAAGCCACTGGCCTCGGCCATTTCGATGATTGCGGTGTGGTTGTGCGGCAGCCAGCCCCACGCGGCTTCGACCGCTGCACCCAACGGGCCGCGCACACGGGTGCGACGCAGTTCGCCTTCGCACGCGGCGAGAATCGACTCCACCGTGCCTTCGCCACCGTCGGCCATCGGGCATTTGACCAGCGTCGCCTGCGGCCAGACCTGCGCCAGGCCCAGCGCGATGGCTTCTGCAACGCCTTGGGCACTCAGGCTGTCCTTGAACGAATCGGGGGCGATGACGATTTTCATGCGAATTCTCCAGTTCCAATGCCCCTCATGCTGCCAGTCGCCTTGCGCGTTGACGCCTGTCCGCTGCACAAGTTGGGTAGGCGTTTATTGTTCATTTCGACAAATCGTCGGTCTGCGGCAGCAATTGCACACCCAGATACAGCGCCAGCATGCCATCGAGTTTCAGCGGATCGACACCGCTCAACTCGGCAATCCGCTCCATCCGGTAACGCAGGCTGTTGCGGTGAATCCCTAAGGCATCGGCGCAGGCCTGGCTCTGGCCGTCGTGATCGCACCAGCTGCGCAGGGTCGCGAGCAACTGGCCGTTACTGTCCTTTGCGATGACCTTGCGCAACGGTTTGAGCAGTTCATCCAGCGCATCGTCGTTGCGATGGCGCCAGAGCATCACTGGCAAGCGATAGCGATTGAGGGTCAGCAGCCGTGAACGCGGCAGCACTTCGCGGCCGTAAGCGAGCAGATCGCCGACCCGTCGATAGCAGCGGCGCAACCCGGCCAGCCCATCGGCCTGCCCGCCGACGGCGATACGCAGGATGTTCCAGCCCAGGCCATCGAGTTTTTCCAGCAGGCGATCATGCTCGATGTTCTGGCTCGCCGGCCGGCACCACAGCAGTGACGACTTGGCCGAACTTACGCACCAACTGTCGGGATAGCGCGTCATCAGCCAGGCACTCAGCGCCTCGACGGTTTGCCCCGGTCCGTGTTCCAGGCCCAACTCGAACAGATACGGCACTCGTGTCAGTTGTGGTTTGAGCCCAAGCTGTTGAGCCTCGTCGACCAGCCTTGGCGAATCCCCCGCTTCACTCAACAGCAGCGCGAGCAAGTCATCGCAACGCTGCCGCCGCCATTGCTGCTCGGATTGCTGGTTGCGTTGGCCGACCAGCATCTCGGCGGTCATGCGCACCAGTTCGGCGTAAGTGCGCAGTTGCTCGGGCTCGCCGGTAATGCCGAGCACGCCGATCAAACGCTGATCCAGCAGCAGCGGCAGATTGATCCCCGGCTGCACGCCCTTCAAATGCACGGCGGTCTGCGCGTCGATCTCCACCACCCGCCCGTTGGCCAGCACCAGTTGCGCGCCTTCGTGACGGGTGTTGATCCGCTCCGGCTCGCCACTGCCCAGGATCAAGCCCTGGCTGTCCATGACGTTGACGTTGTACGGCAAAATGGCCATGGCCCGGTCGACGATGTCCTGGGCGAGGTCGTGATCGAGTTCGAACATAGGGGCTTGAATCCTTGAAAACAGGCGCGGACGGTTGTTCACCCGCACAGGGTCTGGCAACAAACCCTGTGCTCAGGCACAAAGACAATCCGGCCAAAGGTGGCCGAGACTCTCAGGGCGATCAACGTTACCCTTTGCATCGCAAAAAATCATAATAAAGAGAGAGCCGCCATGTCGCAGAGCGCCGCTGCCGCCCAGACCATCGATGACGATAAAAATGCCGTCTACAAACGCATCACCCTGCGTTTGATCCCCTTCATCTTCATCTGCTACCTGTTCAACTACCTCGACCGGGTCAACGTTGGATTCGCCAAACTGCAGATGCTCGACGCGCTGAAATTCAGCGAAACCGTGTACGGCCTCGGTGCCGGTATCTTCTTCATCGGCTACGTGCTGTGCGGCGTACCGAGCAACCTGGCGCTGACCAAGTTCGGCCCACGGCGCTGGATCGCGCTGATGATGATCACCTGGGGCACGCTGTCGACCTGCCTGCTGTTCGTCACCACGCCGACCGAGTTCTACACCCTGCGCCTGTTCACTGGCGCGGCTGAAGCCGGGTTCTTCCCGGGCGTTGTGCTCTACCTCTCGCAGTGGTTCCCGACGTTCCGCCGTGGCCGGATCATGGCACTGTTCATGTCGGCGATCCCGGTGTCGGGCCTGCTCGGCAGCCCGTTCTCCGGCTGGATCCTCAATCACTTTGCCGCCGGCCAGGGTGGCCTCGCCGGCTGGCAGTGGATGTTCCTGCTGCAAGGCATTCCGACTGTCGTGCTGGGCGCCCTCGCCTACTTCCTGCTCAGCGATAACTTCGCCAACGCCAAGTGGCTGACCCCGCATGAGCGCTCGGTGCTGGAAGCGGATCAGGCGGAAGACCTGGCGAACAAACCGAAAACCACTTCCGATTCGTTGATTGCCGTGTTCAAGAATCCGGCCATCTGGGCCTTCGGCCTGATCTACTTCTGCATCCAGAGCGGCGTGTACGCGATCAACTTCTGGCTGCCGTCGATCATCAAGAACCTCGGCTTCAGCGACAACCTGGTGATTGGCTGGTTGAGCGCGATTCCGTACCTGCTGGCGGCGGTGTTCATGCTGGTGGTCGGGCGTTCGGCGGACTTGCGTAAGGAACGTCGCTGGCATTTGGTGGTGCCGATGTTGATGGGCGCTGTCGGCCTGCTGATTGCGGTGAACTTCGCGGCGAATCCGGCGATTGCGATTCTCGGTCTGACCATTGCGACCATGGGCGCGTTGACTGGTTTGCCGATGTTCTGGCCGGTGCCGACTGCCATGCTGAGCGCAGGTGCTGCGGCGGGTGGGTTGGCGTTGATCAACTCGATGGGGCAGATGGCCGGGTTCCTGAGCCCTTACCTTGTGGGTTGGGTCAAGGACAGCACCGGGTCGACGGATGCGGCGTTGTATCTGCTGGCGGGGGTGATTGTTGGCGGGAGTTTGCTGGCGTTGCGGATGACGCGGACGCTGCGGGCTTAAGCCTTAGTCGAAATACAGAAACGGCCCATTACGGGCCGTTTTTTATTCTGGGCGTATGACTTCTGTTTTGCAGTGTCGCTGCAAACGTCACCCCCTCACCCCAGCCCTCTCCCCCAGGGGGGCGAGGGGGAAAGGGAGCCGATCTGGGTGCTTTTCAAAATCGGAGTTCGACTCGACATTTCAGGTCGATGTATTTCGTGAGAACCCCTCGGTAGGCTCCCTCTCCCTCTCCCTCCGGGAGAGGGCTGGGGTGAGGGCGCTTTTGATTTTCAGCTTCCTACTTCCAGATTATCCAGCGCCCTGTTCACCGCCAGTTCACTCAGCATGATCAGTTGCGCGATACCCAGCAGCACATGCCGCTGCGAGCCATCCACCAGCCCGGCGAAGTCAGTGGCCATGGTTTTGGCGCAGGTCAGGGTTTCAGAGGCGTCGGCCAACAACTCTTCGCTGTCGATGCCGGGGGCGATGAGGTAACGAGTGTTGGGTTTGAGCAGCGGTTTTCTGGGGAGCAGCGGATTGAGGTAATGATCGAGGGCGCGCTCGGCGGCTTCGTGGAATGTCTTGGAGTCGAGGGTTTCGTAGGGCGAAGTGGTGTCGGTTTCGGGTGGGTTGGGTGTTGGTTTGATCATGGTGAAACTCCTAAGGCACTTATTGGAGCCACCACTCTCGCTACCAAACGATGGTGGTGGCCAGACGCAGGTTGGTAGACCGGGCCTTAGGAGAAACGGCGCACCCGAAGGTGCCCTGCGAATGACCACCATAAAACAGAGACAAAAGACTCTACAAAATGGAGCACTCTGCACTTAAAGACCCGGGCTACCAAACCCGATCGCTGTTCTTTTCAGCGACGAGATAACGATAAAACCCGGCCCTTGAGCGCACAAGCCGGCGGATTCTGGCTTAGTCGTAGGCAACGGCGCAAGGTTGTGTAGCCTGGGAGGCGTGTCTGGACGTGTCACTTAAACACCAGACTTAAACGCACAAAAAATTCCGAAAAATAAAGCTGTCACTGTGCAGCCCATGACGAAAATGCTCCGCATCTTTAAATACGGAGCATTTTTTACATCGGGCAGATTGCCTGGTTTCCACATCCCCCAGAAAGACAGGTTTCTTATTTCCACTAATTAATTGTCAATGTGACTAGACTTCACCAGCATCTTTAATTATGACCTTGTCGTGCTGTTCTGCTCAGCTCCCCACTCTGGCTTTTTGCTTTAATCAAGAATATGTAATAGGTAACGGCAGCGAAACGATTGCTACCGAAGTTGGAGAAGTCCAGTATGTGACTTTTATGTCATAGGTCCCTGGTGGGACTTGGTTATTTTTCAGCGCATCCCACAACCCCCACCACTTGAATACACCGTTCTGATCCTTGTACATAACTGACAACAAATTTTGATCTAGTGTCACACTGTAAAGAGTCCAGAGCTGGGCGTTGGCCGCATTTGACAAATAAATAGTTATAGTTTGCCCATTCCTGGCAGTAGCCGGTATTGGGTGTTGAACAACACGACCCGAGGAGTCCAGCACCGGTGCTGGGGCGACGTTTGGTACCGCTGGCGGAAACAAAGGAGGGGTAGTAGTACTAAGAGCTGTTGTTAGGGGAATCGATGGGGACGTCGGAAGTGGTGCAGGTGGCTGATTCTGTGTGACGGTCATGATGCATTCCTTTTACGATGTACATCGACGTGGGCTTGCTTCTTTTTTTCAATGAAGTCAATTTTCAATGTGTGATGCCGGGTTCAATACCGATATGAATAGCTCTTGGCACTTGAATAAATCCTGACGTGTCGCGGAGCGAATTTCCACTGTCAGTTCTGACAGTCTCCAAGTGCTTTTTTGAATAACCAAGCCTCGTTTATAGCCAAGCGCGCTAATTAAGCTGAAAACCTCAAGAATCAAAGGACAAAATGCTAATTGTGAAAAATATTAGAGTGAAACAAGTGGTGGCTTAATTTCACAAAACCTCCGTTTTCGCATCCAGCTCAAGCACCAACCCGCCCGGCATCTGCACAAAAATCTGCCAAACCCCATCCTCGGGCACCTGCGCCACCTGATACGGCAACCCACTCCCCTGCACCCGCTTCAAAACCACCGCCGCATCTTCATCCGTACGAAACGCAATATGGCTCAAAGCAGCGTCCTCAAACGAAGGCTGCTCAATCACATGCACCAACGCCTCTGCATCCTGATACAACCAACGCCCGGGAAACGGAAATGGCGGCCGACGCCCCGGCGTCAGCCCCAGTAACCCACCAAAAGCATCCTGCAGCGCCTGACCGTCACCCGTGTTGAAGGCCAGATGATCAAATGTCCACGTCATGTCTGTCTCCTGCGGTTATTCAGAATTCCAGTATCCGCGCTTGCCAATCCGGGAAAAATCCCGCAAAACGCCAAGGATCTTCAACGGATTTTTACTAATGAGCTCAATCCTCGATCTGGAAATCTTCGTTCGCACCGCCGACTCCGGCAGCATCTCCGCCGCCGCCCGAACTCTGGAGCTGACTCCGGCTGCCGCCAGCATCGCGCTGAAACGTCTGGAAACCCGCCTCGGTATCCGCCTCTTCGCCCGCTCGACCCGCAGCATGCGCCTGACCGAAGAAGGCCGACGCTATCTGGAAAGCGTGCGTCTGGCCCTGGCCACCCTGGCCGAGGGAGAGCAGGCGCTGAAGCAGCAGACCGAAGGCCTGAGCGGCGTGCTGCAACTGGCGGCACCGTCGGATTTCGGGCGCAATGTGTTGCTGCCTTGGCTGGACGATTTCAAGCGCGAGCACCCGCACATTCAGCTGCAATTGCTGCTCAACGACCGGCATGCGGATCTGTTTCGCGAAACCGTAGATGTGGCGTTGCGCTTTGGTGTGCCGAGTGATTCGACGCTGGTGGCGTTGCCGATTCTGCCTGAGCATCGTCGTGTCGCCTGCGCCAGCCCCACGTATCTGGAGCGCCAGGGCACACCGCAAAATCCTGCCGAATTGAGCGAGCACAGCGCCCTGCTCTACCTGCGCAACGGTCGGCCCTATAACACCTGGCGTTTCCATCGCGACGACGAAACCGTCGAGGTCGAAGTACGCGGCGACTACCTCAGCGACGACGGCGAAGTCGCTCGCCGCTGGGCGCTCGCCGGGCACGGGATCGCCTACAAGGCCTGGCTCGACGTCGCCGAAGACGTCCGCGCCGGGCGGCTGGTGACGCTGTTCGATGACTGGCAAGGCGAGAGTGTGCCGTTCAATCTGCTGTGCCCGCACCGGGTGCAAGTCTCGGAGCGGGTCAAGGTGTTGCAGGCGTTCTTGCGGGTGCGTTGCCGAGCGCTCGACATTGCCGACCGTCAGGGCTCACGCAAACCGTTGTAATGATTCAGTTGCCCGCCTCTACCCTCCGTCGAGCAATAGTAAATATGGATATCGTCGGCAGACGGTTCCCCATGTTCCCCATGTCCGCCAGGCAATATCCTGATGTTGTCCTGACCGTCTTGGTGAATCACGATAGCCCGATTCAGTTCCCGAGCCAGCGCGCGCAGTTCCGGCTCTCCACCCCAAAGAATGTTCCCTTCCGTGTTCCGCAGATCGTTGATGTACTGATCCTGGTTCTGTTGATGCGCAATCAGACCCCGATTTTCGCTGATATGTCTGGCAGCCAGCTCGCGCAACTGGCGGCCGCTTTGGCCCACTCTGAGACCGATAGCGGAAAACATGCAGTGGCCATCATCGGCGACCCGCTCGACCAGCAAGTCATCTACCACGGGTGGATACCGTTCGGGATCGATTTTCCACTGCCTCTCCAGATCGGCGAGCGCACCGAGGGTATCCGGGCCACCATGCTGGTAAAGCCCACACGGCACACGTACCTGATAGGACTTGTTTCCTTTGGTAAACGTCGCGTCCGTCGTCTTTTCAAGACATGCATGGGTAAAAGCCGGGGCGCGGCCGATCGCTTTAATCGCTTCGGGATCTTTTTTGCGGTGCGCCCCCCAGAGATGAGTTATACAAGTTGAAACATTCGCCGCTGCGGCGTCTTTAAGGCTCATTATTGCTTTGTCGGGGGGATTCACCGTGTTGGGACTGTCCTCGCAGGCTTCGACAGAGGAAAGCGTTTTGCCAAAAAACATTTTGACTTTGCGAAAGTTGGCGGTGAGGTCGTCTTGGTCAGATAGCAGCTTGAACACCAGTGGCGGTACCTGACTGACACCGTGGGTAAAGCAGGACCGATTGTTCTGCGTCACCAGAAACATGCGATCTGGCGCGTTCGGAATCTTTTGCGCTTCAGTGTCCGCCACCTTGATCAGGCACACGTTGAACACGTACAGATGCCAGCTGTCGGCGTGATTTTCAGTGAGGTCTATCATCCCGGCCAGTACAGAGTTGCCAGTCAGCGGTCCATGAGCGAACACCGGGGTCAGCCCCAAATGGCTCGAATGCACCCGCATCCGATCGAAGTCGTGGGAGAATTCGTCAGCCCATCTCTCCGATAGATATTCTTGAAACGCCTGGTGTGGAGGCCCTTGCAAATGATGGCGCTTCATCGTTGCAATCAGGACCGCGATCGTGGTGCGTTCGATGATCGTGTACAAGCGTTTAAATTCAGCTCGGGCCAACGCTTCGTCAATGAACGTCCGTTTGTCAGCGTTTTCATTAGTCCAGCGGTTTTCGACATCCTCGCCAACCATCCCTCCCTTCTTGGTCGGGACTTTGTGGTTATTTTTCTTTTTCTCTGCTGTCTCGCCAACCGGGTCCCTGGCAAGACTGCAATGAAACTGCGTGTAGCGGTAAACGAGATCAGCGGTCCCTGAGACGAGCATTTGTTCCAGTGTGGCCAATGAAACTGCATTGCTGGCGCGAAGCGCTCTCAGCTTGTCTAAGTACAACTTCTCCAGCTCCATGGGCGGCTTCAAAGAACTGCAATAATTGTTAAATTTTTCGAGGAAATCCGACATCCCTATCCCTCCGACGCAAACGTCAACACGGCCCGCAAGCCATCGTTGAGATCATCGAAGGTGTGACCGCTCTTAGCGAAGACTGCATCAATGGTCTCGGCATCGAAGCGGGAGTTCAGATTCAACCGGCTTAGCAGCAGTGTTTCCAGCACGGTCACGACCTCCACTTGTGAGGAAATCCCATGCATGACGACGCGCGGGGTGAATTTTTCCACGAGGTGGATGACGTCTCGGCGGCCACGCTGCGCGCAGCGGACCGGATGTTCCTGATGGAAAAACTCCACCACTGTCTCGCCGAACGCTTGCTGCTGTGCGCGTTCAAGCACTTCAATCTGCTCTCTTCGGATCTTGATCATGTTCAAAACTTCCCTGGATAAGGCATGTGCGGCTCCCTGCTCACTGCTTAATGCTGATGATCAACGGTGCGGAGCATAGACAATCCAAATTGTTGTGCCGTGCAAGGTTTGAAATATTTCCAGGCGGGCATCACGTTCAGTCTTTCCCATTGCCCTTCGCGACGCTTCTGGTATTTGATTGGAGTTTTCCCACCGACAAAAGGATTTCGGCATGAGCTATCGCACACTGGGTCACTCGGGGTTGCAGGTGTCCACCCTCACCCTCGGCACGATGATGTTCGGCGAGCAGACCAGCGCAGAAGACTCGCTGCGCATCATCGACAAGGCCTGGGATCAGGGCATCAATTTCATCGACACCGCGGACGTCTACACCAACGGCCGCTCGGAAGAGATCGTCGGCGAGGCCATCGCCCGTCATCGGCATGAATGGGTGCTGGCGACCAAGGTCGGTTTCGGCCCGGTGGACGGCGTGCCGAACCGCAGCGGTTTGAGCCGCAAACACATCTTCAATGGTCTGGAGGCCAGCCTGACCCGGCTCGGCACCGACTACCTCGACATCTATTACCTGCACCGCGAAGACCACAACACCCCGCTGGAAGTGACGATCTCGGCGGTTGGCGATCTGATTCGTCAGGGCAAGATCCGTTATTGGGGCCTGTCGAACTATCGCGGCTGGCGGATTGCCGAGGTGATTCGCGTGGCGGACAAACTGGGCGTCGATCGCCCGGTGATCAGCCAGCCGCTGTACAACATCGTCAACCGTCAGGCCGAAACCGAGCAGATCACCGCCGCCCAGACTTACGGCCTCGGCGTGGTGCCGTACAGCCCGCTGGCCCGTGGCGTGCTGAGCGGCAAGTACGCACCGGACGTAACCCCGGACGCCAACAGCCGCGCCGGGCGTCAGGACAAACGGATTCTGGAAACCGAATGGCGGGTGGAGTCGTTGCGCATTGCCCAGCAGATTCAGCAATACACCCAGGAGCGTGGGGTCGGGATTGTCGAGTTTGCGATTGCCTGGGTGCTGAACAACGGCGCGGTGACGTCGGCGATTGTCGGGCCGCGTACTGAGGAACAGTGGGATGCGTACACCAAGGCGCAGGCGGTGAAGATTACGGCGGAGGATGAGGCGTTTATCGACTCGCTGGTGACGCCGGGGCATGCGTCTACGCCGGGGTTTAATGATGTGAGTCATTTTGTGTCGGGGCGGAAATCGCGCTCGGCTTGAGACCGTAGCCCTCACCCTAGCCCTCTCCCGGAGGGAGAGGGAACCGATTGGGGAATATTGAAGCTAAGCTTTTGCCTGAAGCTGTTGTGTTGAATCCATAATCAACTGGCCTTTTCAGGTCGACGGATTTCCTGAGACACCTCGGTCGGCTCCCTCTCCCTCTGGGAGAGGGCTGGGGTGAGGGGCTTTTGGATCTGTTGAAAATAATGACCATCTGGCCAATATTCAGCACAAAAACCACGTATCCTGCGCGCCCCGTTTCACCATCACCCCCGCGAGGACAGTTTGTCTAAAGGTATCGCTCTATCGGTGACAGCATCGACGCTGTTTGCCGTCATGTATTACTACACCTCGCTGCTCACCCCATTGAGCGGCGTGGAAATCTTCGGTTGGCGGATGCTGCTGACCGTGCCCTGCATGACCGTGTTCATGTTGTTGTCCGGCGAATGGCGGCGGGTGCTCGAGCTGCTGCGCCGGGTCCCTGCGTTGCCGAAGTTGATCGGCGGTCTGATCCTCTCGTCAGCGTTGCTGGGCGTGCAGTTGTGGCTGTTCATGTGGGCGCCGCTCAACGGCTACAGCCTTGATGTGTCGCTGGGCTACTTCCTGTTGCCGCTGGCCATGGTCCTGACCGGACGCATCGCTTATGGCGAAAGCCTGTCGTACCTGCAAAAAGTCGCGGTGTTTTTTGCCAGCCTCGGCGTGCTGAACGAGTTGTATCAGGTCGGCGGGTTTTCCTGGGCGACGCTGGTGGTGGTCGTCGGCTACCCGCTGTACTTCGTGCTGCGCAAATACCTCAAGACCGACAACCTCGGCGGTTTGTGGGTCGACATGACTTTGATGCTGCCGGTGGCGTACTGGTTTGTGCGCGGCGGTGAACAGGGTTTCGGGGTGTTCGATCAGTATCCTGCGCTGACATGGCTGATTCCGCTGCTCGGTCTGATCAGTGCGTCGGCGCTGGTGGTGTACATCATCGCCAGCCGTTTGCTGCCGTTCAGTCTGTTTGGTTTGTTGAGTTACGTTGAGCCGGTGCTGTTGCTCGGTGTGGCGCTGCTGCTCGGTGAAAGCATCAAACCCGGTGAATGGCTGACCTACATCCCGATCTGGCTCGCGGTGGTAGTGCTGGTGTTTGAAGGCTTCAAGCATCTGATGCGCCAACGGCGCCCATAAGACGCGCAATAAAAAGCCCGGCCTGCATTTCTACAGGCCGGGCTTTTTTACATCTGATGCGGATTACTCGGTAGCGAGTACGCCACGACGCACCTGGTCACGCTCGATCGATTCGAACAGTGCCTTGAAGTTGCCTTCGCCGAAACCATCGTCGCCCTTGCGCTGGATGAATTCGAAGAACACCGGGCCCATCAGGGTTTCCGAGAAGATCTGCAGCAGCAGACGCTTGTCTTCTTTATCCGACGCACCGTCGAGCAGGATGCCGCGCGATTGCAGTTGATCGACCGGCTCGCCGTGGTTCGGCAGGCGGCCTTCGAGCATTTCGTAATAGGTGTCCGGCGGCGCGGTCATGAAGCGCATGCCGATCTTCTTCAACTGATCCCAGGTCTTGACCAGGTCGTCGGTGAGGAACGCCACGTGCTGGATGCCCTCGCCATTGAACTGCATCAGGAACTCTTCGATCTGCCCGGCGCCCTTCGACGATTCTTCGTTGAGCGGGATGCGGATCATGCCGTCCGGCGCGGTCATCGCTTTCGAGGTCAGGCCGGTGTATTCACCTTTGATGTCGAAGTAGCGGATCTCGCGGAAGTTGAACAGCTTCTCGTAGAAGTTCGCCCAGTAGGCCATGCGGCCGCGATACACGTTGTGGGTCAGGTGATCGATGATCTTCAGGCCGGCACCGACCGGGTTGCGGTCGACGCCTTCCAGGAACACGAAGTCGATGTCATAGATCGAGCTGCCTTCGCCGAAACGGTCGATCAGGTACAGCGGCGCGCCGCCAATGCCTTTGATCGCCGGCAGGTTCAGCTCCATCGGGCCGGTTTCGATGTGGATCGGCTGGGCGCCGAGTTCCAGTGCGCGGCTGTAGGCTTTTTGCGAGTCCTTGACCCGGAACGCCATGCCGCAAACAGACGGGCCGTGTTCGGCCGCGAAGTACGAAGCAACGCTGTGGGGTTCGTTGTTGAGGATCAGGTTGATCGCGCCCTGGCGATACAGGTGCACGTTCTTGGAACGGTGGGTCGCGACCTTGGTGAAGCCCATGATCTCGAAGATCGGCTCCAGGGTGCCAGGCGTCGGCGATGCGAACTCGATGAACTCGAAGCCCATCAGGCCCATTGGGTTTTCGTATAAATCTGCCATGGTTGGCGCCTCATCATTCTTATCAATTAACCAGAGTTATTTGTCAGTAATGCTGAGACCGGTGGGTGGCGCACAGGAGATGCCACGCACACTGCGGGCGAGGAAGTCACCGTAGATCAGTTGAAACCCGAATATCTTCATTGTCGACCCAAGGCTCTTGCGGGCGAGGCTTCTGCTGCCAGAAGACGATTATTATTGTATGCGTAACCCGATTCTACACAGCGTAAATAGGGTTGTCTGCCCTCTCTATAAAATCCGCTTTTTTCGGCCCGGTGCAAGAGGTTTGTTGCACAGCCAGATGCCCACCAGAATCAGCACGCCGCCCATACACATGGCCAGCGTCAGCTGTTCGCCCAGGAGGATTGCACCGGCCAGCACGGCGGTCAGCGGGTTGAGCGCAATGAACACGCCGGAGCGCGTGGCGCCGATTTTGCGGATGCCATCGTAGTAACCGATATAGGCCAGCGCCGAACCGAGTACGCCCAGATAGGCCAGGCTCAGCCATTGGCGCGTGCCAAGTGCCGCCAGCGCTGCAACATCCACTTCGCCACGGCTCAGGGCCAGCGCCCATAACATCAGGGTGCCCAGCAGAATCGAAAAGCTCACGGTCTGCACCGGGCCGATGCTCTGGTTGAGGCTGCGGGAGAACAGCGAATAGACGCCCCAGCTCAAAACGCAGCCGAGGATCAGCAGGTCGCCAATCCATGCGTCTGGCGTTTCGCTCAGCAGTTGCGGATTGCGACTGACGATCACCACCCCCGCCCCGCCGATGCAGATTGCGATGCCGGTCACCTTCAATCGACTCAGCCGCTCCTTGAACAGCAGCCATGACGCGAGACCGATTACCGCCGGATTCAGCGCCACGATCAACGAAGCCCGGGAAGCGTTGATGTATTGCAACCCGTAAAAGAAGCACAGGTTGTAGAAGAAAATCCCGAAGAACCCCAACAGCGTCAGTTGCAGCCATTGCCGGGGCGTGGGCCGCGCCAACGCAACCCGCGCCAGCCGCAGAAACCCGAGCAACGCCACGCTGGCCAGCAGAAACCGCAGGCTGGCAGCAAACACCGGGCTCAGGCTACCGGCCAGAAACCGCCCGGCCACCCACGTTCCGCCCCAGATCATGGTGACCAGGGCCAGGTTCAGGTAGACGGGCATGTCCGAAGTGGCCGGACGATCAAGTTCATGACAACTCATAACGCTCCCAACGATGAGACTGACGGATGACGTATCATTCGATTGATTCCTCATCATCGTAAAATGAGTCTTTACTCATGACCCTGACCCAACTCGAAATCTTCTCGCTGGTGGCCGAACTGCGCGGCTTCACCCTCGCCGCCCATCGTCTGGGGATTTCCCAGTCAGCGGTGTCTCACGCCTTGAAGTCGCTGGAACAGGAACTGGGCGTCGAGCTGCTGCGTCGCCACCAATCGCAAGTGGAACTGAGCGACATCGGCGAGCAACTGCTTTTGCGGGCGCGGGCGATGCTCGGGCTGGCTAACACCTTGCGCCAAGAGGCGGCGGATGCGCGCGGCATGAAACGCGGCACGCTGCGCATCGGCTCGTTCGGCCCGACGTCCTCGATCAAGTTGTTGCCGCGGATTCTTCAGCAGTATCGCGAGGCGCATCCGGGGATCGAAGTGCACATCGACGAAGGCCCGGATCGGCAAGTGATTCAGTGGCTGGAGGAGCGGCGGATCGACATCGGTTTTGTGGTGCTGACCGAGGAGCGCTTCGACACGTTTGCCCTGATCGAAGATCAGATGGTCGCCCTGCTTCCGCTCGGTCACCCGTTGGCGACGCATGAATCAGTGAGCCTTAAAGACCTGTGCAATGATCCGTTCGTGCTGACCGAGGCCGGTTCGTCGGAGCTGGTATCGCGTCTGTTCAACGCGGCCCGGTTGAGCCCGAACATCCGCTATCGCTGCTCGCAGCTGCTCAGCACCCTCGACACCGTGGGCCGGGGCGATGCGATGACTGTGGTGGCCGAAGGATCGTTGCCTTTCGATCCCGACCCGCGCTATGTCAAGCGACCGCTGTCCCCTGCCGTTACCCGGCAAGTCGGTCTGGCGGTGCTGGACCAACGTCAGGCATCACCCGCCACGCTGGCATTCATTCAGCTGGCAACACGGCTGGATTATCGTTGAGCGGCGCAGCTGTCATTGGCCATCTATCATGGGCTCAGACCTTGGGCTTTGCTCGCACGCTTCGCCTGCCATCACGAGCCCCACTCCATCGCGACAGGATGCGCCCATGCCACTGACCGTCAGGCCCCGCCGCAAGCGCAGCACCCGGATTATCGTGACATTGCTGTGCGGCCTGCTGCCGATCGTACTCGGCAGCGGGATTCTTTATATGCAGGCCGGACGCGCCCTTCAGCAGAGTTCGCAACACACCGCCGATGAAGCCCTGCGGCAGTTCGAACTGATGCTCGACAACACCGCCCAGGCCGCCCGGGA
The DNA here is from genome assembly GCF_028657055.1 of Pseudomonas aphyarum. NCBI lineage: Bacteria > Pseudomonadati > Pseudomonadota > Gammaproteobacteria > Pseudomonadales > Pseudomonadaceae > Pseudomonas > Pseudomonas aphyarum. Next base: position 82,219 of record NZ_JAMDGS010000010.1, on the reverse strand, counting down.
ACTGTTGCCTTTGGCCGGCCAGACCTGCGAGACCGTCAAACTGGCCTTGCGAGAGCAAGTCACCCGCCGTCCGTTTGTGCGCTCGACCAATCTGGTGTGGGACGACAATCTTTATTGCAGCTCCTTGTTCGGCGACTTCAAGGAAGCCGTGAATCCGGGCGACTACGCCCAAGGCAAGTTGTGGCTCATGAATGGCAACCCGGTCACGCCTGACACCGCGCTGCTGGTGTATCGCCTGAGCGAGGGTCGCGGCGGCGCACTGACCACGCTGGACGGCTATCACCTGAGCAACATCCTGCGCCTGATCGGCCGGCACACGCTGTTGTTGCTGCAAGTCGGCAACAACTGGCTCTCCGCCGACGGCAAAGTGCATCAAGGCGCCCTGCCCGCGTTGCCCGTGGCGCAAAGTACCTTGCACTCGTCGCACTACGCGTTCACGGTCAGCGCCGCGTTTCCGGCAGGCGAAACCTGGCGCTACATGAAAGACGAATATCCGCCGCTGTTCAGTCTGCTGATGTTCTTCGGTGCGGTATCGGGAGCGATCGGCTACATCTTGCAGAGGCGCTCCACATCGCCCAGCCATGAGATGCTGCGAGCGCTGGAGGCGGGAGAATTCATTCCCTACTTTCAACCGGTGGTGCACGGCGACAGCAAACGCTGGTCGGGCACGGAAGTGCTGATGCGCTGGAACCATCCCAAGGAGGGGCTGGTGCGTCCGGACCTGTTCATACCCTTTGCCGAACACTCAGGGTTGATCGTGCCGATGACCCGCGCCTTGATGCAGCAAACCGCTGTCGTACTGGGGCCGCTGTCATCGACCTTTACCGCGCCGTTCCACATCGGCATCAACATCACCGCCAGCCACTGCCACGATCTGGAGCTGGTTGAGGATTGCCGTGAATTTTTGTCAGCGTTCCAGCCCGGCAGCATCAGCCTGGTACTGGAGTTGACCGAGCGCGAGCTGATCGTGCCGTCCGACATCACCCATCAACTGTTCGCGCAACTGCGTGCAATGGGCGTGAAGATCGCGATTGACGACTTTGGTACCGGTCACTCAAGCCTCGGCTACTTGAGGACCTTCAATGTCGACTTCCTCAAGATCGATCAGACATTTGTCGCCATGATCGATAAAGATGCCCTGTCCCGGCACATTCTGGACAGCATCATCGAGCTTTCCACCAAACTGGATCTGGGCATTGTGGCTGAAGGTGTAGAGACGCAAGCCCAGTGCGATTACCTGGCCGCTCATCATGTCAACTTTCTGCAGGGCTACCTTTTCGGCAAACCGATGCCGGCTGCAGACTTCATCGAAGCATTAACTCATCATTAACTTCTCTGGATAAATCCTGACTCGCCGACAGCTCGCACCAAATTGATACAAAACAGCGTTGTTGTTACATGAAGAAAAAGTCAGGATTTACTCTTGCCGCATTAACTACTACAATTTTTCTTACCTGTTGCAAGATGGGCAGGTGAGCCATTATCACCGAGTCGCTTCAAGGCTCTTGGCTTATAGCTTTGTTTGCGGTTGGTATCAGCCAAACACACTATTGGAGTAAAGATATTGTCCAGACTCGCTGAATTTCGTGCAGCTGAAAAGGCCCTTCAGGAACAGCTCAAGCAGCTGGAATCGCTGAAGAACGATGCCGGGCTCAAGAAAGAAATCGAATTCGAAGAAAAGCTCCAGGGGCTGATGAAAACCTACGGCAAAGGCCTGAAAGACATCATCGCCATTCTCGATCCGAACCCGGCGAAATCCGGTCTGCAATCGACCGCCGCACCTAAAACCCGCCGTGCTCGCGTGGTCAAGGTCTATCAGAACCCGCACACCGGCGAGCTGATCGAGACCAAGGGTGGCAACCACCGTGGCCTGAAAGCCTGGAAGGAACAATACGGTGCAGCCACCGTTGATTCCTGGTTGCGCGGTTAATCCCTCGCAAACATGAAAGCCCTGCATATGCAGGGCTTTTTTTCGGACAATATTTAACAAATGCAACGATTTTTCTGGCGGGCAAGTTGAGTCTCAAACCGCTGTCGCGCTGAAACTATGCTTCCGAATGTTGCCCCGTTAGCCGGAGATTAACTTTATGTTTAATCAGTTCCGGTATCTAACATCAGGCTTAGCACGAACAGACGACTAGAATTTCAAGCTGTTTCGCGCAGCCACTATGTCGTCGCCGCTCGCCTTATAAACCTCTGCCTGTCCGGCATACGAAAGTACGTAAGCCTTATCCGCCTCGACCGCTGCAACCAATGTTTGCGACAACACATGACGGCCGTTTTCAGTCACCGTACAAGTGGTCTCAAGCGCGGTCAGCGAGCCCAGCGTGCTCGCATGAACCTTGTTGCAGACACTCTGATAACCGCTCTGAAAAAAGTCTTTCTGTACCGACTTGCGCATTTCCAGCAACACGCCCTGCAAGTTGACCTGATGACCACTTTCCACGCGGGTCATCGTCAACTCCATCACCATCACCTGATTGCCATCGGCGTCAGTCTTCACCGCGCGCTGACGGGAGACTTCCGGGGAGGTTTCGGGCAGCGCCTCGACTTCCCAGCCGGCGGGCCAGGTGATGCTCGGCGCCTCGGCAAAGGCCGGCAGAGCAAGCAGGGAAAAACCCAGGAAAACGAACAGCGATTTGAACGGTCGGATCATTACCAGAGGCACTCGCGGATTGAGCCGTAAAGTCTGAGGCCCGCCCGCTCGCAGGGCAAGCCCGCGCTTTCGGTTTGGCGATGCAGCCAGGCATGCGTATCATTGCGCCCATTCACTCGCCCCAATTTGTTACGGAGGGCCCATGAGCCTGCAAGAACTGAACACCTTCCCTGGCGTCACCGCCACCCCGGACAGCGCAACCCGCAACTTCGTGTTCAACCACACCATGCTGCGCGTCAAAGACATCACCAAATCGCTGGATTTCTACACCCGCGTACTGGGTTTCTCGCTGGTAGAGAAGCGTGATTTCCCGGAAGCGGAATTCAGCCTGTACTTCCTCGCCCTGGTCGACAAATCGCAGATCCCGGCCGACGCCGCTGCACGCACCGAGTGGATGAAGTCGATTCCCGGCATTCTGGAACTGACCCACAACCACGGCACCGAAAACGACGCGGATTTCGCCTACCACAACGGCAACACCGACCCGCGCGGTTTCGGCCACATCTGCATCTCGGTACCGGACATCGTCGCTGCCTGCGCACGCTTTGAAGAACTGGGCTGCGACTTCCAGAAGCGCCTGACCGACGGCCGCATGAAGAGCCTGGCGTTCATCAAGGATCCGGATGGCTACTGGGTCGAGATCATCCAGCCAGCGCCGCTGTAAAGCTGAACCTGGGTAGAAAGCACCCCGCAAAGAAAAACCCCCATCATCACTGATGGGGGTTTTCTTTTTTCAGGCCCGGGATTTATGCCGGAGCCGAAGTGCGGATCAGGTGATCGAAAGCGCTGAGGGAAGCCTTGGCGCCCTCGCCCACCGCGATCACGATCTGCTTGTACGGCACGGTGGTCACGTCACCGGCAGCGAAGATGCCCGGGATCGAGGTTTCACCGCGGTTGTCGACGATGATCTCGCCGCGCGGCGACAGCTCGATGGTGCCTTTGAGCCAATCGGTGTTGGGCAACAGGCCGATCTGCACGAAGATCCCTTCCAGCTCGACCGTGCGCAGCTCGTCAGTGTTGCGATCCTTGTAGTGCAGACCGTTGACCTTCTGGCCATCGCCGGTGACTTCAGTGGTCAGTGCACTGGTGATCACGGTAACGTTCGGCAAGCTGTGCAGCTTGCGTTGCAATACGGCGTCGGCGCGCAACTGAACGTCGAACTCCAGCAGGGTCACGTGGGACACGATACCCGCCAGGTCAATAGCCGCTTCGACGCCGGAGTTACCGCCGCCAATCACCGCCACACGCTTGCCTTTGAACAGCGGACCGTCACAGTGCGGGCAGTACGCCACGCCCTTGTTGCGGTATTCCTGCTCGCCCGGCACGTTCATTTCACGCCACCGCGCGCCGGTCGCCAGAATCACGCTCTTGGCCTTGAGGGTCGCGCCGCTGGCGAAGCGGACTTCATGCAGCTCGCCATTCTTGCCCGGGATCAGCTTGTCGGCGCGTTGCAGATTCATGATATCGACGTCGTACTGTTTGACGTGCTCTTCCAGCGCGGTCGCCAGTTTCGGGCCTTCGGTTTCCTGCACGGAAATGAAGTTCTCGATGGCCATGGTGTCCAGCACCTGACCGCCGAAGCGCTCGGCTGCAACACCGGTGCGAATGCCTTTACGTGCGGCATAGATCGCCGCCGACGCACCGGCCGGGCCACCGCCAACCACCAGTACATCAAAGGCTTGCTTGGCGCTGATTTTCTCGGCCTGGCGCTCGATGGCGCCGGTGTCGAGTTTGGCGAGGATCTCTTCCAGGCCCATGCGGCCCTGGCCGAAATTTTCGCCGTTGAGGTAGATGCTCGGCACGGCCATGATCTTGCGATCGTTGACTTCGTCCTGGAACAGCGCGCCGTCGATGGCGACGTGGCGGATGTTCGGGTTCAGCACGGCCATCAGGTTCAGTGCCTGAACGACGTCCGGGCAGTTCTGGCAGGACAGCGAGAAGTAAGTTTCGAAAGTGAACTCGCCCTTGAGCGAGCGGATCTGTTCGATCACTTCGACACTGGCCTTCGAAGGGTGGCCGCCGACTTGCAGCAGAGCCAGCACCAGCGAAGTGAATTCATGGCCCATCGGGATGCCGGCAAAACGCAGGCTGATATCAGCACCGGGGCGGTTGATCGAGAACGACGGTTTGCGTGCATCGTCGCCGCTGTCGATCAAGGTAATCTGGTGCGAAAGACTGGCAACTTCTTTCAGCAGGTCGAGCATTTCACGGGATTTCGCACCGTCGTCGAGTGAAGCAACGATCTCGATCGGCTGGGTGACCCGTTCCAGGTACGATTTCAACTGGGCTTTAAGATTGGCGTCCAACATACGGGCGATCTCCTGACTTTATTTGAGGCGAAAAAAAGCCCGAGCGAATCTCGCCCGGGCTTTTCTATTGGGCGGTGCAGCTTACTTGAGTAGGTGCGGAGTCCCGCCCTGCATTGCGTGTGTCACAGACTTAGATCTTGCCGACCAGGTCCAGGGACGGAGCCAGAGTGGCCTCGCCTTCTTTCCACTTGGCCGGGCAAACTTCGCCTGGGTGAGCGGCAACGTACTGAGCAGCCTTGATTTTGCGCAGCAGCTCGGAAGCGTCACGGCCAACGCCGCCATCGTTCAGCTCAACGATTTTGATCTGGCCTTCAGGGTTGATCACGAAGGTGCCACGGTCTGCCAGACCAGCTTCTTCGATCAGCACGTCGAAGTTGCGGGAGATGACCTGAGTCGGGTCGCCGATCATGGTGTACTGGATTTTGCCGATGGCTGGCGAAGTGTTGTGCCAGGCAGCGTGGGCAAAGTGGGTGTCGGTCGAAACGCTGTAGATCTCTACGCCCAGTTTCTGGAAGGCAGCGTAGTTGTCAGCCAGGTCTTCGAGCTCGGTTGGGCAAACGAAGGTGAAGTCGGCCGGGTAGAAGAACACTACGGACCATTTGCCTTTCAGGTCAGCGTCCGAGACTTGTACGAAGTCGCCGTTTTTGAACGCGGTAGCTTTGAACGGTTTTACTTGGCTGTTGATGATAGGCATTGATGACTCTCCGTCAGGGTTGTGAATTCGATGGGTGAATCCTACCCAGTCACTCGACGGATGGCTCATTGGCAAACCTGATGCTGCTGATTTGTTTTCGCTATTAGCTGAGGGTATTAATAGAAGAAAACGATATCTACGGCGACAGCGGCTTATCCGTAATCCGGGCCATCCCGTGAAAGGGGCTCGCTTCAACATAGCGCATGGCAGACTTCATATCCTTCCAGCCCACGTAACTCATCAACGATTTGAGATCCCAGCCGCTTTGGTGGGCCCACGTTGCGAAGCCGCGTCGCAGGGAATGGCTGGTGTAGCGCTCGGCGGAGATACCGGCTCGCTCCAGGGCCTGACGCAGCAACGGAATCACGCTGTTGGCGTGCAAGCCCTCCTCGCTCAGATTGCCCCAGCGGTCGACGGCACGAAATACCGGGCCTCGCACCAGTGCCGCTTCGGTGATCCATTCGATGTAAGCCTGCACCGGACATAGCTTGAGCAACGCCGGGGCCTGATAGGTCTGACCGAGGTTTTCCCGGTCGCCCTTGCTGCGCGGCAGGTATAGGGTGATGCCGCTGCCGGCATGCGCCTGCACGTGCTCGATCTGCACCCGACACAGTTCATCGCTGCGGAAGCCACGCCAGAAGCCCAGCAGGATCAAGGCGCGGTCGCGGCAAGCTCTTAGCAGCAGCGGCCGGTCCTGTTGTTCCCGGGCGTCTTTCATTTCCTGCTCAAGCCAGGCGACGGTCTGCTCAAGATCGCGCAGCTGAAGTGGCTCGGCCTGTTTTTCCTGCGCGGGATGCAGGGCACGAATGCCCTTGAACACTTTGCGCACCACCGGCGACTTGGTGGGATCGGCGAAGCCCTGACTGTTGTGCCACTGCGCCAGCGCCGACAGACGCAACTTCAGCGTGTTGACCGACAACACGCCGGCATGCGCCACCAGATACCGCGCGATGCTGTCAGCCGTGGCAGGCAGGAACCCGCCCCAGACCGTTTCGAAATGCTCGACGGCCGCACGATAGCTGCGGCGGGTGTTGTCACGGGTGGCGGCTTGCAGATAGCGATCGATATCGCTCATGGGCAGATTTTCTCGTGGCGTACTGAGGTTTTTTGCGGAAACCGATTTTAGGGGTTTCACATGGGGTAATACCAGTATATCCCGCCCGTTTATCGGTGCTTGTTTCACTTTATTTTCAACATGGTACACTGCGTACTTTAGTGGCATGTACCACAGTACGAAATGGTAGGAGCAGATATGGCCCGTGGCGGCGTTAACAAAGCAGTAGTCCAGATCGCGCGCACAGCGATCCTCGCCCGTGGCGAACACCCCAGCATCGACGCAGTACGTATAGAGCTGGGCAATACGGGCTCCAAAACCACAATTCATCGTTACCTGAAGGAGCTGGATGACGGCAGCGAACCGGCCGATCCTTCGGCAGAACCCATCGATGACGAGCTGCTGGCACTCGTCACGCGCCTTGCCCAACGCCTGAAAGAACAGGCGCAGGAGCCGATTGATCAGGCGCGCGAGCAGTATGAGCAACAGCGTCAGGCACTGGAGGACGAGCTGAATCAGCTTCGTCAGGATTACGCGCAACTGGAGAAGAAGCACGACATACAGGCCGCCGCGCTGGCCAAGGAATCCGAAGCACTGAGTGACACCCGCTCGATGCTGCAGACCGAACAGACCCGCAACGCCGGGCTGAATCAGGCGTTGGCAGATTTTGAACTGCGCTTGCAGGACAAGGACGAGCAGATCCGCTCGCTGGAAGAAAAACACCTGCACGCCCGTGATGCGCTTGAACACTACCGCAACGCCATCAAGGAACAGCGCGAGCAGGAACAGAGCCGTCACGAAACCCAGGTTCAGCAGTTGCAGATGGAGTTGCGTCAATCGCAACAAAGCGCACTGGTACGTCAGGACGAGATCACCCAGCTGCACCGCGACAACGAACGCCTGCTGACCGAGAATCGCGGCACCCTGCGCGAACTGAGCCTGATGCAGGATCAGCTCAAGCACAGCAATCAGCGTCAGGATCAATTGCTGGAGCAAGTGTCCCGCGTCGACAGCGAGCGCACCCTCCTCCAGGAACGCCTGCGCGTGGCCCTGCTGGAAAGCCAGACGCTCAAGCAGAACGTCGACGAGCAGTCGCAGCTCAATCAGTCATTGGAGAAGGAGTTGACCAAGGCGCAAGACAGCCTGCGCCTGGCCACAACCGTTGCGGCAGCGCCAGACGCAGCAGAACCGAAAAAGACTTAAGCGCCGACCGGCGTACGCATCGTGACAAATTCTTCGGCCGCCGTCGGGTGCACCCCGATGGTGTCGTCGAAATCACGCTTGGTGGCGCCAGCCTTCAACGCGATCGCCAGACCCTGCACGATCTCGCCGGCATCCGGACCGACCATGTGGCAGCCCAACACTTTGTCAGACTTGCCATCGACCACCAGCTTCATCAGCGTGCGCTCCTGGCACTCGGTCAAGGTCAGCTTCATCGGCCGGAAGCGGCTTTCGTAGATCACGACGTCGTGACCCGCTTCCCGCGCCTCTTCTTCGGTCAGGCCGACGGTGCCGATATTCGGCAGGCTGAACACCGCCGTCGGGATCATCTTGTAATCCACCGGACGGTATTGCTCAGGCTTGAACAGACGTCGCGCCACCGCCATGCCTTCAGCCAGCGCCACTGGCGTCAACTGCACACGACCAATGACATCGCCCAGCGCCAGGATTGATGGCTCGGTGGTCTGGTATTGCTCATCGACCTTGATGAAGCCTTTGTCGTCGAGCTGCACATCGGTATTTTCCAGCCCCAGGTTGTCCAGCATCGGACGCCGGCCGGTGGCGTAGAACACACAATCCGCTTCCAGTACGCGGCCGTCCTTGAGGGTGGCCTTCAGGCTGCCATCCGATTGCTTGTCGATACGGGCAATGTCGGCATTGAATTGCAGATCCAGACCGCGCTTGGTCAGTTCTTCCTTCAGGTGGTTACGCACCGAACCGTCGAAACCGCGCAGGAACAGATCCCCGCGATACAGCAACGTCGTGTTGGCGCCCAGGCCATGGAAAATCCCGGCAAATTCGACGGCGATGTAACCGCCGCCAACGACCAGCACACGCTTGGGCAATTCTTTGAGGAAGAACGCCTGGTTCGAGCTGATCGCGTGCTCATGCCCCGGAATCTCCGGGATCTGCGGCCAGCCACCGGTGGCGATCAGAATATTCTTCGCGGTGTAGCGCTCGCCGTTCACCTCGACTTCGTGCGGACCAACGATTTTTGCGTGCGCTTCATGCAGGGTCACGCCGCTGTTGACCAGCAGATTGCGATAAATGCCGTTCAGGCGATTGATCTCGCGATCCTTGTTGGCAATCAGCGTGGCCCAATCGAAATCCGCCTCGCCCAGGCTCCAGCCAAAACCCGAGGACTGTTCGAAGTCTTCGGCAAAGTGGGCGCCGTACACCAACAGTTTTTTCGGTACGCAACCGACGTTGACGCAGGTACCGCCCAAATAACGGCTCTCGGCCACCGCCACTTTCGCACCGAACCCGGCAGCAAAACGCGCAGCCCGCACACCGCCGGAACCGGCGCCAATCACATAAAGGTCAAAATCGTAGGCCATTTCTATCTCCTCGGCAGGCGATCAGCATACCCGCCGTCGTCCGTTGGGCAAGCACTCCTGCCGATATAGGGGCGGAAAATGAAAAAGCCACCCGAAGGTGGCTTTTTCGTACAGGCAGATCAGGCTTTATCAGTAAGCCTTGCCAGTCTTGTAGAAGTTCTCGAAGCAGAAGTTGGTTGCTTCGATGTAGCCTTCAGCACCACCGCAGTCGAAACGCTTGCCCTTGAACTTGTAGGCCATGACGCAGCCGTTCTGGGCTTGTTTCATCAGGGCGTCGGTAATCTGGATTTCACCGCCTTTGCCTGGCTCGGTCTGTTCGATCAGGTCGAAGATGTCCGGGGTCAGGATGTAACGGCCAATGATCGCCAGGTTCGACGGTGCATCTTCCGGCTTTGGCTTCTCGACCATGCTGTGTACGCGGTAGATGTCGTCGCGGATCATTTCGCCAGCGATCACGCCGTACTTGCTGGTTTCCTGCGGATCGACTTCCTGGATGGCGATGATCGAGCAGCGGAACTGCTTGTACAGTTTGACCATCTGGGTCAGCACGCCGTCGCCTTCGAGGTTGACACACAGGTCGTCTGCCAGCACCACGGCGAACGGTTCGTCACCGATCAGCGGGCGGCCGGTCAGGATCGCGTGACCCAGGCCTTTCATTTCGGTCTGACGGGTGTACGAGAACGAGCACTCGTCCAGCAGCTTGCGGATACCGACCAGGTATTTTTCCTTGTCGGTGCCTTTGATCTGGTTTTCCAGCTCATAGCTGATGTCGAAGTGGTCTTCCAGGGCGCGCTTGCCACGACCGGTCACGATGGAGATTTCGTTCAGGCCAGCATCCAGAGCTTCTTCGACGCCGTACTGGATCAGTGGCTTGTTTACCACCGGCAGCATTTCTTTGGGCATGGCCTTAGTCGCTGGGAGGAAGCGAGTACCGTAACCGGCTGCTGGGAACAAGCATTTCTTGATCATATAAGTCCTTGAAAGGGCTGTGTGTACGAGTTTCGGCGCAGTCTAATCAGGCGGCGTGCACCTTACAATGCCCCGCACTGGCTAACCGATGTCAACATAGAGAAATATTCTGGCGGATAGTTCAATCCGCACACAGAGGCTGCGCAATCAGCGTAGCCCAAAGATCTCGGAACACCTCATCGAGCTGCGCCCATTCGCCCATTTACCGTTATCATGGCGCCTTTGAACCAGCCAACGAGGCCGTTAGATGTCCGCAGCAAAAATCATCAATGGGTACACCGTCGCCAAGGGGAAAGATGGCCAGTGGCATATCACCGCCGCGAACGGCGAAGATGTGTCCGGTCCGTTGCCCACTGAAGCGATGGCGATTGAAGTAGCCGCGGTGCTTGATTACACGCCTCCTGCACCGAAGCGTCGCGGCAAGGATCAAGACTGATCCGCAACGACGAATCCCGGCCCTGCCTTCGCGCAGGGCTTTTTTTGGACTGCGCACAAAGACGTGGCCAATCGCTATAACCTTTTCATGCCGGCGCTGTCATAGCGTCTAGCCCCCTCCTCCTCGAAGACGACATTGCCATGATCAACCGCCCCTTCATCAGCTTCCTGCCCCTGATTGCGCTCGCGGCCCTGGCCGGCTGCGCCACTTCGCAGACCACCTACCTGAACAACGGCGAACAAGGCTTGAGCATCGACTGCTCCGGCGAAGCCAATTCCTGGGCCACCTGTTACGAAAAGGCAGACGCATCCTGCGCCGGAACCGGTTACCGCATCGTCGGGACTGATGGCACGCCAGCGCCCAAGGAAGACGACAAGACGCTGGGCGTCGACGTCGGCAACTACAAAACCCGCAGCGTGGTAGTGGTGTGTAAGTAGCCTTACATGTGAATTTCGGCGAACTTGATCCCCAGACCGCGCACGACCTCGATCAGGTCGTCGAGACGGTTGAAGGATTCGACTTCGTCGTTATCGTCGACCAGGAAGTAACTGCGACCGGCGCTTTTCTTGAAAAACACGATCCACTCCCCCGGATTCGCCGGGTTCTGGATCACATGGGTCGCCGCAATGAGTCCTTCCTTATGTCGCTCCCGCACCTGCTCTCTCTTCATTCACCTCTCCCAGAAATGACAATGCCGCCACAGCAACGCTGTGACGGCATCAATGCTGACTGCTGACAGTCTATCAGCCGGAAATACAGGCCGTGGCGGCTTTGCGCACATCCCATGGACGCAGTGGCACATTGGACATTCGCTCGTGCAGCTTGATGCTGCTGCCACCGGAGCGATCCTCGATGTCAAACACCGCGGCCGGACCCGATCCCAGCTTGCCCGGAACGATGACCCGGACTTCGTCCTTGCCCCGCTCCACCTGCAGGGCACCCCGGCTGCCGGACAGCTTTTCGGCCAGGCACTCAGCATATTCATGGGGTTTCTTGCCGGAAATGACGCTCATGGTCGGCAGCGTTTCATTGATTTCCGAAACGCTTGCGCAACCACCCATAGCCAATGCCAACGGCAGAATCACCACACCCCACTTCATACAAAACCTCCGATAAAGACCCTCCGACAGCACGAATGCCGTTTTTCTCCGAGGCCTGCTGCATTTAACCCACATGGAATCGTGAATATCTGTTTTTAATTGTCAAAGCGGTGCCCGACGGCCGGATAATAACCTGTCCGGGCTGATAAACTGCGCCAATCGACAATGCTATCGTTTTGATTTTGTAGAAAAAGCCCTTCTGGAGGCGCCCATGAAATTCATTCACCAGCGCGAGCACCTCAACGAAGACGACATCGTCGTCATTCAATGCTCGCAAACCTGCAACATCCGCTTGATGAACGACGCCAACTTTCGCAGCTTCAAGAATGGCGGCCGTCACACCTATCACGGCGGCGCTTTCGACACGTTCCCGGCCCGTATCACCGCGCCGAGCACCGGTTTCTGGAACATCACCATCGACACCGTCAACCGCCGCGCGATCAGCGTGACTCGCAAGCCGACCCTGACGCATTCGATCAAGATCATTCGCCGCTCGAGCTCCAAACTCAGCTGAGCAGTTCCGCCAACGCAGACAGGTAAGCATCAACGTGGCCCAAACGACCAAATACGTGATCAAGTACAAACTCAACGGTGAACGCCGCTTCGAGTTTGCCCAGCTGGAAAACGGCACGCCGGAAGAGGCCAAGGCCGCACTGGACGCCCTGCATGGCCAGAGCGACGATGTGATCAGCGACATCAGCGTCAGCAAGGCCCTGTAAAACCCGGACGAAATTCGACCGCAAGCGGCGGAGTGTTGCGGCCGGGTGGACGGCCCAGACTGATACCTGAATGTAAGCCAAGGAATCAGCATGTCACCCTCACCCGCCTCCCCGCTCGATGCGCTCGACTGGATCGCCCTGGAGCTGCAACTGGATCAGGACGGTTGTGCCGTCATCCGCACGCTGCTGCGCCCGGACACCTGTGATCGGTTGAGTGCGCTTTACCCACAAAGCGAACCATTTCGATCCCAGGTCATCATGGCCCGCCACGGTTTCGGGCGCGGGGAATACAAATACCTGCGCTATCCGCTTCCATCCGTGGTTGAACGCCTGCGCAGCGCGCTTTACCCGCGACTCGTGCCGCTGGCCAACCGCTGGCATGAACGCATGGGCCTGCCAGCGCGCTTTCCAGCGCAACACAGCGAATTTCTCGAGCGCTGCCACGCCGCCGGTCAACTGCGGCCGACCCCGCTCTTGCTGCAATACGGCCCGCAGGACTACAACTGTCTGCATCAGGACCTGTACGGCGAACATGTATTTCCGCTGCAAGTGGCGATTCTTCTGTCAGAACCTGGCGAAGATTTCACCGGCGGTGAGTTCGTCATGACCGAACAACGTCCGAGAATGCAGTCGCGCCCAATGGTGATGGACCTGAGAAAAGGCGACGCGCTGATCTTTGCCGTCAACCAACGCCCGGTCAAAGGCGTGCGCGGCGACTATCGGGTGACCATGCGCCACGGCGTCAGCCGACTGCACAACGGAAAACGGCATACTCTGGGCATCATCTTCCACGACGCGACCTGACGATCATGCAAACCACCTTCGATCTGTTCGCCGACACAGAATCCGAGCAGCCCCGACGCGCCGACCAGATCGGCGAGCAATCCTGGGTGCTGCGCGGCTTTGCCCTGCCACAAATCGATCAGTTGTTGCCGGCCCTGGAATCGATCATCGCCTGCGCCCCATTGCGCCACATGATGACGCCCGGGGGCTTCAGCATGTCGGTGGCCACCAGCAGCTGCGGCGCACTGGGCTGGATCACCGATCGAAACGGCTACCGCTATTCATCCGAAGACCCCGTGAGCCATCAACCCTGGCCGGCCATGCCCGAGGTGTTTCGCGAGCTCGCCCAGGCCGCAGCGAAACGCGCGGGATTTGCCGACTTCGTACCGGATTCCTGCCTGATCAATCGTTATGTCCCAGGCGCGAAGATGTCGTTGCATCAGGACAAAGACGAAAATGCCTACGAAGCGCCGATCGTTTCACTGTCATTGGGCTTGCCGGCCACGTTTCTGTTCGGCGGTTTCGCGCGTGGTGACAGGAGCCAGAAAATCTCGCTGCTGCACGGCGACATGGTGATCTGGGGCGGCGTCGACCGACTGCGCTATCACGGCATTCTGCCGATCAAGCCCGGCCGGCACCCGCGCCTTGGCGAACAGCGTTTCAACCTGACGTTTCGCACCGCCGGATAATCCTGCAAAGTTTGACCGCAAGGGTCGGAGTGTTCCGGCCGGTGGCACTGGTTAACCTGAAATTCAACAGGTCAACGGACTCTCCATCATGAAAACGCTTTCCACCTCGCTGAACACTGAAGACGATCCACGCTGGGCCGCTGTCGTGGCACGCGACCCTCGGGCGGACGGCCAGTTTGTCTATGCCGTGAAAACCACCGGCATTTATTGCCGCCCCAGCAGCCTGGCGCGCTTGCCGAAACCGCAGAACGTCGAGTTTTTCGACAGCGCCGAGGACGCCGAGGCAGCGGGCTATCGCCCCAGCAAGCGGGCGAGCAAGGATCAGACCGAAGTCGCCGCGCAACATGCTGCGACCGTCGCGGCAGCCTGTCGCCAGATCGAGGCGTCGGACAGCCTGCCGGCGCTCAACGATCTCGCCGAGACCGCCGGCCTGAGCGCCTTCCATTTTCATCGTGTATTCAAGGCCGCAACGGGCCTGACGCCCAAAGGCTATGCCGCCGCGCATCGCTCGCGCCGGGTACGTCAGCGCCTGGCAGATGGCGGCACGGTGACCGACGCACTGTATGATGCCGGCTTCAATTCCAACAGCCGTTTCTACGAGGCGGCCGATCAGGTACTGGGGATGAAACCCGGCGACTTCCGGGCTGCCGGGCAGAACAACGACATCCGCTTCGCTGTCGGCCAGTGCTCGCTCGGCGCCATTCTGGTGGCACAGAGCGAGCGCGGGATCTGCGCGATTCTGCTGGGGGACGACCCGCACCAATTGGTGTGCGACCTGCAGGACCAGTTTCGCCGCGCCAACCTGATCGGCGCCGATGCCGAGTTCGAACAGCTGATCGCTCACGTCGTCGGCTTCATCGAAGCGCCTGCCATCGGACTGGATTTGCCGCTGGATGTGCGCGGCACGGCGTTTCAGGAACGGGTGTGGCAGGCGCTGCGGGAAATACCGGTCGGCAGCACCGCCAGCTACGCGGACATCGCCTTGCGTATCGGCTCGCCAAAAGCCGTGCGCGCAGTGGCTCAGGCTTGCGGCGCCAACAGCCTCGCGGTGGCCATTCCGTGCCACCGCGTGGTGCGTAGCGACGGCAACCTCAGCGGCTATCGCTGGGGCGTGGAGCGCAAGCGTGAGTTGTTGCTGCGCGAAACGCCGGCTTAACGCAGGCCGATGTAAATCGCCACCGATTCGGGGCCGGTATAGGCTTCGAAATCGGTGGCGAATCGACGCTCGATCTGCGGATTGGCTTCAAAGTGCCGCCAGATCCGGCCCCAGGTCTCGATGACCGCTCCCGGCAATGGGCCGCGTCCTTCGAACACCAGATAATTGCCGCTTTCGATGCGGATCGTCTCGAAGTCTGCTGAAGGTTCGGCCACCGCCACCCCGGCGGTGACATCGAATGCCCCGGAGGCATCCGACTCGTAAGCCGAATACACGCCATACACAGACGACTCGGTCAGCTTGCCGGGAATCACCTCCGCCAGCCCCTTGGCAAAAAACTGTCCCCACATCGGACCGATCTGCGCGGTTTCAGGGTTGTGTTCGGCTGCGTTGGTGGTGCGTACGCGCAGGCCGGAAACCGTGAATGCATCGACGTATTGCTGTTGTAAGTCCATCGAAAACGCCACTCCATTAGCTCGAAGTGCGGCCCGGGCGGGCCGCGGTGGCGCTAATGTGTCAGCGATTGACGTCGACCACAACCCGCCCGCGCAACTGACCGGCGAGCAACTTCGGGGCTGCTTCGAGGGCTTCGCCGAGGCCGATTTCATGGCTGATCAGCGGCAACAGCGCGAAATCCAGATCCTTCGCCAGACGATCCCAGGCCTCGATGCGGCGCGCCTTGGGCTGAGTCACGCTGTTGATCCCTGCCAGCGTCACGCCACGCAAAATAAACGGCGCCACGGATGCCGGAAAATCCATGCCCTGAGCCAGACCGCACGCGGCCACCGTGCCTTCGGCCCGGGTGCTGGCGCAGGCATTGGCGAGCGTGTGGCTGCCGACCGAATCGATGACGCCCGCCCAGCGCTCCTTGGCCAGCGGCTTGCCGGGTTCGGACAGAGTGGCGCGATCAATGATTTCGCTGGCACCCAGTTGTTTCAGGTACTCGTGTTCCGACACTCGACCGGTCGAAGCGACCACGCGGTAGCCCAGCTTGCTCAGCAACGCGATGGCAAAACTGCCGACGCCGCCGTTGGCACCGGTCACCAGCACTTCGCCCTGTTGCGGGGCCACGCCGTTACGCTCCAGCGCCATGACGCACAGCATCGCCGTATAACCCGCCGTGCCAATGGCCATGGCTTGCGCAGCGGTGAATGCCTTGGGCAGCGGAATCAGCCAGTCACCGTTCAATCGCGCCTTCTGCGCCAGACCGCCCCAGTGGTTTTCACCGACGCCCCAGCCATTGAGCACGACCGCATCGCCAACCTTGTAGTCCGGATGCGAGCTGACTTCGACGGTGCCCGCCAGATCGATCCCCGGCACCATCGGAAACTTGCGCACCACCGGGCTGCTGCCGGTGATCGCCAGGCCGTCCTTGAAGTTCAGCGTGCTGTACGCGACGCGAACCGTCACATCGCCCTCCGGCAACTGCTCGTCGTTGATCTCGTGCAGGTTGGCGCGATAACCGCTGTCGTCTTTGTCGATCAAAATGCCTTTGAACATGACTGCCTCTCACGGGTGGAATTCAGGATGTCGAGGGATTGGAATAGCACACTGCAACATTTTGCCCCACTCGACCTTTAGCCAATCGGGCCCGAACGTCGAGCCGGCGCCAGTTGCTCAAGCTACAAATCTGTGCTGGTCATGGGGGTGGCTTTGCGTTAAAAAACCGGCTGCTACCGTCCCTGCCCTGTTTTGTCGTCGGAGAAGCTATTTTATGAGCCAATGGCCTGATACCCGCATTCTTGACCTGTTCGGCATCGAGCTGCCGATCATCCAGGGCCCCATGGCCGGTGCCACCAATTCTTCCATGGTCATCGCAGCGTGCAACGCCGGGGGCCTCGGTTCGATGCCGGCCGCGATGCTGACCATCGAGCAACTGCGCGAAGAGCTGAAGACCATTCGCCAGGGCACGAGCAATCCGTTCAACGTCAACTTTTTCTGCCATCAGCCTCCGGCCGCCGATAAGCAAAAGGCCCGTGACTGGAAAAATCTGCTGGAACCCTACTATCGCGAACTGGGTGTCGATTTCGATGCACCGACGCCGGTGTCCAACCGCGCGCCCTTCGATGCGGCTGCCTGCGAAGTGCTGGAAGAGTTTTGCCCTGAAGTGGTGAGTTTCCACTTCGGCCTGCCGGAAAAATCCCTGCTGGATCGGGTCAAGGCCACCGGTGCGAAAATCATCTCGTCGGCGACCACCGTCGACGAGGCGATCTGGCTGGAGCAGAACGGTTGCGACGCGATCATCGCCATGGGTTACGAGGCCGGCGGCCATCGCGGGATGTTCCTCAGCGATGACCTGAGCAGCCAGGTCGGTACGTTTGCCCTGGTGCCGCAAGTGGTCGACGCGGTGAGTGTGCCGGTGATCGCTGCCGGTGCGATTGCCGATGCACGCGGCGTGGCGGCAGCGTTCCTGCTCGGCGCTTCAGCGGTTCAGGTCGGCACGGCGTATCTGTTTACTCCGGAAGCGAAAGTCAGTGCGTCGCACCACAAGGCCTTGCGTACCGCCAAGGAAAGCGAGACGGCGGTGACCAATCTGTTTACCGGGCGCCCGGCGCGGGGGATTCTCAATCGGGTGATGCGCGAGCTGGGCCCGATGTCGGACAAGGCCCCTGCCTTTCCGCTGGCGGGCGGTGCCCTGATGCCGCTGCGCGCGAAGGGTGAAGCCGAATTCAGCAACCTCTGGGCCGGCCAGGCCTTCACGCTCGGCAGAGACCTCGGTACCGCCGAACTGACCCGGCAACTGGCTGAAGGTGCGCTGAAAAAACTGACGCGATGATGAACCCGAACGGGTGAGGAGCGTGGCGCCCTCGCCCGGTTTAAAAGCAGTGCTTCCCGTTTGGCGGCATTTCGCTATATATTTCGCTATATAGCGTTTCACCCCCTCGCATAGGCGCAGTCTACCTTCCAATAATAACTGCCCACTGCACTTGCCACCCACGGAGCCGTTACATGATCAATCGTGCCTCACGTTTTGCCCCTGCCCTGCTCGCGGTATTCGCCATCGGCGCCGCTCAGGCCGACGAAGTGCAAGTCGCTGTCGCGGCCAACTTCACCGCGCCGATCCAGGCGATTGCCGCCGATTTCGAAAAAGACACCGGGCACAAACTGGTCGCTGCGTACGGCGCTACCGGCCAGTTCTACACCCAGATCAAAAACGGCGCGCCGTTCGAAGTATTCCTCTCGGCCGATGACACCACCCCTGAAAAACTCGAAAAAGAAGGCGACACCGTCAAGGGCTCGCGCTTCACCTACGCCATCGGCACCCTGGCGCTGTGGTCGGCCAAGGAAGGTTACGTCGATGTCAAAGGCGACGTTCTGAAGAAAAACGAGTACCAGCACCTGTCCATCGCCAACCCGAAAGCCGCCCCTTACGGTCTGGCCGCCACTCAGGTGCTGGAAAAACTGAAACTGACTGAAGCCACCAAAGCCAAGATCGTCGAAGGCCAGAACATCACTCAGGCCTACCAGTTCGTGTCCACCGGCAACGCCGAACTGGGCTTCGTCGCCCTGTCGCAGATCTACAAGGACGGCAAGGTCAGCAGCGGTTCGGCGTGGATCGTGCCGGCGAGCATGCACGACCCGATCAAGCAAGACGCAGTGATCCTCAACAAAGGCAAAGACAACGCCGCTGCCAAGGCGCTGGTTGATTACCTCAAAGGCCCGAAAGCCGCTGCGGTCATCAAGTCCTACGGTTACCAGCTGTAAATGTCGCTGACGAGTGCCGATTTCGCGGCGATCTGGCTGACCCTGAAACTGGCGTCCCTGACCACCGCAATCCTGCTGGTCGTCGGCACTCCGATTGCCCTGTGGTTGTCGCGCAGCCGTTCCTGGCTGCGCGGCCCAATCGGCGCGATTGTCGCCCTGCCGTTGGTGCTGCCTCCTACAGTCATCGGTTTCTATCTGTTGCTGGCGCTCGGCCCCAATGGCTTCATTGGCCATTTCACTCAATGGCTGGGGCTTGGCACCCTGACCTTCAGCTTCACCGGCCTGGTGATCGGTTCGGTGCTCTATTCCATGCCGTTCGTGGTG
This sequence comes from Pseudomonas aphyarum, assembly GCF_028657055.1. NCBI lineage: Bacteria > Pseudomonadati > Pseudomonadota > Gammaproteobacteria > Pseudomonadales > Pseudomonadaceae > Pseudomonas > Pseudomonas aphyarum. The sequence goes on along the minus strand of NZ_JAMDGS010000010.1, from coordinate 63,067 downwards.
CAGCCGTTGCAAAACGCCTTCTCCGCGATCGGCACACGCCCACTGGAAGTGGCTGCGACCTTGCGCGCCAATCCCTGGGATACCTTTTTCAGCGTGATTCTGCCCCTGGCCCGTCCCGGCTTCATCACTGCGGCCATCCTCGGCTTCGCCCACACCGTCGGCGAATTCGGCGTGGTGCTGATGATCGGCGGGAATATTCCCGACAAGACCCGGGTGGTTTCCGTACAAATCTACGACCACGTCGAAGCCATGGAGTACGCACAGGCGCACTGGCTCGCCGGGGCGATGCTGGTGTTTTCGTTTCTGGTGTTGCTGGCGCTGTATTCCAGCCGCAAGACCCGCGCGGGCTGGAGTTGATCGATGATTGACGCACGTCTGAAACTGGCCTGGTCGGGCTTCAGCCTCGATGTTGACCTGCAGATGCCCGGTCGCGGCGTGACGGCGCTGTTCGGTCAGTCCGGCTCGGGCAAGACCACTTGCCTGCGCTGCATCGCCGGGCTCGAACGCGCGCCTCAAGCCTTTATCCGTATCAATGACGAGGTCTGGCAGGACAGCGAGAAAGGCATTTTCGTGCCACCGCACAAACGCGCGCTCGGCTATGTGTTTCAGGAAGCCAGCCTGTTTCCGCACCTGTCGGTGCTGGCCAATCTGCAATTCGGCCTCAAGCGCATCCCAAAGGCGCAGCGCCGGGTCGACATGACCCAAGCCACCGAACTGCTAGGGATCGGCCACTTGCTCGATCGTCACCCGCAGCACTTGTCCGGCGGCGAGCGTCAGCGTGTCGGCATCGCTCGCGCGCTGTTGACCAGCCCCAAATTGCTGCTGATGGACGAGCCGTTGGCGGCCCTCGACAGTCAGCGCAAAAGCGAAATCCTGCCCTACCTGCAACGCCTGCACGACGAACTGGAAATCCCGGTGCTGTATGTTAGCCACGCGCAGGACGAAGTGGCCAGGCTCGCCGATCATCTGGTGCTGCTCAGCGACGGCAAAGCGCTGGCCAGCGGTCCGCTCGGCGAAACCCTGGCGCGGCTCGACCTGCCCCTGGCCATGGACAACGACGCCGGGGTGATCATCGAAGGCCAGGTCAGCGGCTACGATGCCGACTATCAATTGCTCACCCTGCAACTGCCGGAGTCGTCACTGAGCATTCGCGTGACACACGCTCCGATGACATCGGGTCAGAGACTGCGTTGCAAGGTTCACACGCGCGACATCAGCCTGACCCTGCAAAACAGCGAGTTCAGCAGCATCCTCAATCGCCTGCCGGTCACGGTCGTCAGCGAACAGTCGGCCGATAACGCCGCGCACGTGCTCATTCGCCTCGATGTCGGCGGAACACCGCTGCTGGCGCGCATCACTCGCTATTCGCGGGATCAGCTTGGCGTGCATCCGGGCCAGTCATTGTGGGCCCAGATCAAGGCTGTTGCGGTACTGGCGTAAATCCGCGGGCACGACCGTCATGACGCGCGGTCAATGGCTTTAACAGCCTGATTTGCCGCGAAGGAAGTCCGCCATGCCCGATACTGCGCTCACCGAAGTGTTGCCTTCGGACCTGCATTACGTCGATGACACGCAGCCCGGTATCACCCGCAAAAAACTGCGCGGAAAATTCGCCTACTTCGACCCCGAAGGCCAGCGCATCACCGATCCCGACGAGATCAAACGCATCAACGCACTGGCCGTTCCACCGGCGTACATCGACGTGTGGATCTGCGCCGACCCGCGCGGCCATCTGCAAGCCACCGGCCGCGATGCCCGAGGACGCAAGCAATATCGCTATCACGCTCGCTGGCGCGAAGTGCGCGACGCGGACAAGTATTCGCGTCTTCGTGAATTTGGTCTGGCGCTGCCCAAACTACGCAAACAGCTGGAAGCGCTGCTGGCCTCGCCCGGCTTCAGCCGCGACAAAGTCATGGCGACGGTTATCACGCTGCTCGACGCCACCCTGATCCGCGTCGGCAATACGCAATACGCGCGGGACAATCGCTCCTATGGTCTTACAACGCTGCGCAGCCGGCATGTCGAGGTCAACGGCAGCGCGATCCTGTTCCAGTTTCGCGGCAAGAGCGGCATCGAACATCAGATCACGGTGAAGGACCGGCGCCTGGCACGGATCATCAAGCGCTGCCTGGAAATTCCGGGACAGAACCTGTTTCAGTATCTGGATGAAAACGGCGAGCGGCACACCGTCAGCTCCTCTGACGTCAACACCTACCTGCAAACCCTGACAGGCGCCGACTTCACCGCGAAGGATTACCGGACCTGGGCCGGTAGTGCCTTGGCGTTGGCGGTTCTGCGGGAGCTGCAATGGGAGTCCGAGACCGAGGCCAAGCGGCATGTGGTCGAGATGGTGAAGGGCGTCGCGCGGCAACTGGGCAACACACCGGCGGTCTGTCGCAAGTGCTACATCCACCCGGCGGTGGTTGAGCATTTCATGCTCGGGGCTCTGGCCGAGTTGCCGAAGCCGCGCCTCCGCAAGGGCCTGCGCAAGGAAGAAGTCGCGCTGGCGCTATTCCTTGAACGGATGGTCGAGCAGGCAAACGTGTCTTGAAGCCTTCCGCCGTCTCGACTAGGCTACGCCCTCCTACCTCCCCGGGACGACCGCAGAAGTGAACAACTAAGCCTTCAAAAATGTAATCGCGACACGCCGCTCATGGCGCGTGTCAGTGTTCACGACATTTCTTGGAGGTGCCGATGACTCACGTCTCGCGTACGCCTGCTCTCGTCTCCCTGAATCAACTGGGTTTTCAGTTCGCCAATGGCGAGACGATTTTCACTGCACTCAATCTGAAATTCGATCACACCCCGACCGCCATCGTCGGGCGCAACGGCGTTGGCAAAAGCATTTTGGTGCGCCTGATCGCCGGAGAATGGCAACCCACCAGCGGCAGCGTGACGCGCGCCGTGGCGACGACCTATGTGGCGCAGAGCTTTGTCGCTGCACCGGGCGAGACGGTCGCCGAGTCCACCGGCAGCGCCGCGATTCTTCAGGCGCTGGAGCGAATGAACCGGGGCTGCGGATCAGTCGAGGATTTCGATCTTATTGGCGAACAATGGGATCTGGCGGACCGTCTGCGGCGCCTGCTTGATGACGCCGGCCTGACAGAAGTTGCCTTCACTGATTACACCGGGAACCTCAGTGGCGGCCAGCAAGCGCGCATCGCCCTGATTGGCGCGTTTTTGAGTCAGGCTCCGTTGCTGGTTCTCGATGAGCCGACCAACCATCTGGATGCATCGGGACGGCAATGGCTGATGAACTCGCTGGAGCGGTGGCACACCGGTTTGATCGTCGTCAGCCATGATCGGCAATTGCTCGACCGGATGCAGCGGATTGTCGAGTTGAGCGCGTCGGGGGCTATCGAATTCGGTGGCAATTACTCGGCATTCCGCGAACATCAGCGAATCCATCAAGCCGCGGCGCAGGCACGTCTCGACCACGCCAAAAGTGAACGCCAGCGCGAGCGGATTCGGCTACGGCGCGAGCACGACACCATACAGCGCCACGCCGCCAACTCGCGGCGCAACGCCGAAACCGCCAACATTGCCAGTTTCGAATACGTGGCGATCAAGGGCGCCGCCCGTGAAATCATGGGGCATGTCCGTCAGGGGCATCAGGCCCGCAAGTCAGAGCTGGATGCCCAGGTGCGCGAGGCTTACGCAAAGGTGCAGCCCGAAGGCAGCGTGCTGATCAACCTGCCCGGGAGCGCCGTGCCGAACAACCGTCAGATCTGCACGCTGATTGACGCTCGGCTGCCATGGCTGCCGAACGATGCACTGAATTTGACGATCCACGGCCCGATGCGCATCGCTGTCAGCGGTCCCAACGGGTGCGGCAAATCAACTCTGTTGAAAGTGCTCGCCGAAGAACTGGCACCCGTCGATGGAGCCGCCACGACTCACGTGCCCTTCGCATTCCTGGATCAGCAACTGGCACAACTGGACGATCAGCGTTCCATTACCGAACAGTTGATGACGCAAGGCGCCACGCTGGCCGAGGGCACCCTGCGCAGTTATCTCGCCCACTTGCAGCTGGATGCAAGCCGCGCCACGGCTCCCTGCGCTGCGTTGAGCGGTGGCGAGCGCCTGAAAGCCGCGCTGGCACTGGCCTTGTGGCGAGAGGATCCTGCGCAGCTGTTGCTGCTGGATGAGCCGACCAATCACCTGGATCTGCCTTCGGTGGAAGCATTCGAACGAGCATTACAGACATTTCCCGGCGCCGTTGTCGCCGTTTCCCACGATCAGGACTTCCTTGAGGCGTTGAATCCGACTCACCACTTGCGCTGGCAACCATCAGGCTGGCAACTGCACCCGACGAACTGACCTGTGTATTTTTTGCACGATTGGTCAGGGCTTCTATAGTTGATCTGGTACGAATCAGCCGCGGTGACGCCATGGAAGACATATTCGTCGTGAAGCGCTGCAACAAGATCGTCATCCACGGCCGGCGCGCCGGAGAAACACTCCATGAGCCCGCCGAAGCCCTGGGCTGGTATCGCATCTGCGACACGCGAACCGGCGGTTTCATCGGCGATGGCTACGATCGGGAAGACGACGCCCGCAAGGAATGTCATCGGCTCAACGCCGCCAGCTCCCGAGTGACCGCCCCCGAGTCGTCGGGCTGATAGCTGTCATTTACGGGTCTATACTCAAACCAGCTGAAGGAGCAGCGCCCCAACGGCAGAAAGCTCGCCCTTCGCGGGCTTTTTGCTGCCACCGAGCGGATTAATGAACGGAGGTGTTCCATGTCCGAAAGAGAGTCCATCACCACTCTCCTCACCTTGCTCGATGCCCGCGAAGCACGCCTCGCCGCGGCCTGCAAAGAGATCGCCGACTGGGTCGACCATCAAGGCGGGCACCCCACCGCCCTGCGCATCCGCGACCGGCTGAACGATATCGAAAAGGATACCCCGCTGATTCGTAGCACCTTGTCATCGCTCAAACCGATCGACCGGCCGTTGCCACGCTTCAGGTAGGTCATCGATACACGGTGCCCGAAAAAAGAACGTCCTTGGTCGTGTGAGGTCAATACCTTTACACGTCACCAAGGAGGCGTCTTATGGTCATTCATTTCAAAGTCGACGGGCACCTGGCCTGTGGGCACAAGGGCAACAACCTCTCCTCCAGCAACGAACTCAATCGAGTGAAGTGCCGCAGCTGCCGCAATACCGACGCTTACAAGGATGCGCGCAAAGACCAGCGCAATGCGGCGCGGCGCGCGGCTCGCCATTCAAAGGACCAGCACACGGCGTCCGACTGGCGTTCGGAGTGGATCGAGCGTTTGACCGCGATGGCCGGACTTCAGCGTTTGCCTAGAGGGTTTACCGGGCAAGCATTTGTCTGAACAAAAAAATGGGCCGATTGGATCGGCCCATTTTGCTGTTCGCTAAACGCTCTGGTGATTAGAGCCCGGTTAATGGAGTAGTCGACTTACTTCGTTTCCTTTACTTGGCAAACTCCATTGGCTTTGTTCTTGCCCGTGTATGAAACATCAGGTGAGCCGTCGGGCATGATCGTCAACGAGATGGTCACGCCACTGCCTTTGGCTTCGAAGGCGTTATCGTTGAATTTCTTCAGTTTTCCTTCTTTGCCATTGATGTAGATCGGGCCGCCTTTGTCTGCGTGGACCTCGATGTTTCCAGGGCATGTTGCGTTCAATAGCGGGATGCCGGCTTGAGCAGCGGCGGAAGACATCAGCAAAACGCCCAGTAGCAGTCTTTTCATCATTATTGCCCTGTGTTGGGGTGAGCTAGAAAGAAACACTAGCTCACTTCGTTCGCAATGACCGAAGAGTACGTCTGGAATCGCAACGGAAAGAAAGTGAAATCCGCGAATTGATTGGCGGAAAGGAATTTTCCATTGCGGAAAAACCAAAAGGGCTTGCATGAGGTATCTCATGCAAGCCCTTGATATTCATGGTGCCCGAAGCCGGAATCGAACCGGCACGTCCTTACGAACGGGGGATTTTAAGTCCCATGCGTCTACCAGTTTCGCCATTCGGGCGGTAGCGCGGTGTTGCTTGGCTCTGAAGACGATTCACAGTCCTGACAGGAACTGCGCGTCGGCGGCAGAGGGGGAAATATATACATCACTTCCCGGTGAAGCAAGTTTGCAGTTGCCGTTTCAAAGACTAAATCTTTCAGTGCAACGCAAATAAAAAAGCTCCGTAAATCATGGATCTACGGAGCTTGTTTATAGTGGAGGCCGAGGTCGGAATCGAACCGGCGTAGGCGGATTTGCAATCCGCTGCATAACCATTTTGCTACTCGGCCTCAAAACATTTGCTGTCAGTAGCGCAACAACAAACGTTGTACAAATTGGAGCGGGAAACGAGACTCGAACTCGCGACCCCGACCTTGGCAAGGTCGTGCTCTACCAACTGAGCTATTCCCGCTTGGTGTGGCGCATTCTATAGATTCCAGATGCCCCGTCAACCCTTTGATTCAAAAAAGTTTTATTTCTTTTCAACATCGGTCTTCAGATGCGGCCAGGCAGCGCGAAGGTATTGAACCATCGACCACAAGGTCAGGCCTGCCGACACCATCAACAACGCGTAACCGATGAAAACCCAGAAACTGAAAACCTTGGGGTTGGCCAGGAGGATCACCAGTGCAAGCATTTGCGCAGCAGTTTTCCACTTGCCCAGATTCGACACGGCTACATGAGCCCGTGCACCGAGTTCGGCCATCCACTCACGCAGTGCCGAGACAACGATCTCGCGACCGATGATGACAGCGGCCGGCAACGTGAGCCAAAGGTTGCCATGTTCTTGCACCAGCAATACCAGGGCAACAGCCACCATCAGCTTGTCAGCGACAGGATCCAGAAACGCACCAAACGGTGTGCTTTGCTCCAGACGTCGCGCGAGATAGCCATCCAGCCAGTCCGTTGCCGCCGCAAAGGCGAATACAGAACTTGAGGCCAGATAGCTCCATTGGTAAGGCAGATAGAACAACAGAATGAAGATCGGGATGAGCAGGACGCGGAGAACGGTAATCAGATTAGGGATATTCATCGGCACAACTGGCTACGAGGTGAATGGGCATTCTACTCACTATGCAGGTTTGCATAAATCGACTCTGCTAGCTTTTTGCTGATCCCCGGTGCTTTGGCGATCTCTTCGATGCTTGCACGAGACAGCTCCTGCAATCCACCAAAATGTTTCAACAAATCCCGACGCCGGGTCGGCCCGACGCCTGCAACGCCTTCCAGGGTCGACGTACGGCGAGTCTTGCCGCGCCGTGCACGGTGGCCGGTGATTGCAAAGCGGTGGGCTTCGTCACGAATCTGCTGGATCAGATGCAGCGCCGGCGAATCCCCCCGCAAGGTGAACTCGTTTGCCGCATCATTCAGATACAAAGTCTCGAATCCCGCCTTGCGCGTGGCCCCCTTGGCGACCCCCAGCAAGATCAGATCCGGAACAGCCAGTTCGTTGAGCACATCACGTGCCATCGACAACTGCCCTTTGCCGCCGTCCACCAACAGGATGTCCGGCAGCTTGCCCTCGCCTTCCTTCAGCTTGCTGAAGCGTCGGGTCAGGGCCTGGTGCATGGCGGCGTAATCGTCGCCGGCGGTCACGCCTTCGATGTTGTAACGACGGTAATCCGACTTGATCGCCCCTTCCGGGCCGAACACCACGCAGGAAGCCACCGTGGCTTCACCACTGGAGTGGCTGATGTCGTAGCACTCCAGCCGTTGCGGCGGCTCATCGAGGTTCAACACCTCAGCCAGCGCTTCGAAACGTGCGGCAACGTGCTGACGATTGGCCAGCCGTGCGCCCAGCGCCTGTTCGGCATTGGTAACGGCCAGTTGCTGCCAGCGCGCCCGCGTACCACGCACCCGATGGCTGATGGTCAGCTCACGCCCGCGCAGCGCCTGAATGGCCTCGATGAGCGCAGGGAAGTCTTCGTGTACGACATTGACGATCAGCTCGCTCGGCAAGTCGCGTTCAGGGCTACTGATGAAGTATTGCCCGAGGAAAGCGGCCATGACCTCGGCCACTTCCTCTTCGATTCCGACTTGTGGGAAGAAATTCTTGCTGCCAAGCACCCGCCCTCCCCGCACGCTGATCAAGTGAACACAGGCACCACCCGGATTGACGAACGCGGCGATCACATCAATGTCGCCCGTTCCACCCTCCATGCTCTGCTGATCCTGCACCCGACGCAGCAAGGCAATCTGGTCGCGCAGTTCGGCGGCGCGTTCGAATTCAAGATTGATTGCAGCCTCTTCCATCGCCGTCGACAGCTCATTGGTCAACGCATGACTGCGCCCTTCGAGGAACATCACCGAGTGACGCACGTCCTCGGCGTAAACCTCAGGCTCGACCAATCCGACACAGGGCGCCTTGCAACGCTTGATCTGATATTGCAGGCACGGCCGGGTCCGGTTCTTGTAGTAGCTGTCCTCGCACTGACGTACGAAGAACGTCTTCTGCAGGAGGCTGAGACTTTCGCGAATCGCCCCCGCACTCGGATAGGGACCGAAATACTTGCCCTTGGCCTTTTTAGCCCCGCGATGAATGCTCAGGCGCGGAAATTGACCGTCAGACAAAAAGACATAGGGATAGGATTTATCGTCGCGCAGCAGGATGTTGTACGGCGGCCGCCACTCCTTGATCAGGGTTTGCTCGAGCAGCAACGCCTCTGTTTCATTGGAGGTGATGGTGGTTTCGACCTGGGCGATACGCCCGACCAGAGCCGCTGTTTTCGGCGCCAGGCCTGTCTTGCGAAAGTAGCTGGCGAGGCGTTTCTTGAGGTTCTTGGCCTTGCCGACGTAGAGCAGACGCGCATCGCTGTCGAACATGCGATACACGCCGGGGCGCCCGCTGACGGTCGAAAGAAAGGCGCCCGAATCGAATGCTTCAGTCATGGTCAGAGGCTGGCATCAACCATGCCGTGTCGAACCGCCAGCAGCGTCAGCTCGACATCGCTGCTGATCGAGAGCTTCTCGAAAATGCGGTAGCGGTAGGTGTTGACGGTTTTCGGCGACAGGCACAATTTGTCGGAAATGATCTGAACCTTCTGACAGCCGACAATCATCAACGCAATCTGGATTTCCCGCTCCGACAAGGCATCGAACGGTGAATCGTTGGTCGGCTGAAAGGATTTGATTGCCAGTTGCTGGGCAATTTGCGGACTGATGTAGCGCTGGCCGGCAAACACCAGCCGAATGGCCTGAACCATTTCCGGCAATCCGGCGCCCTTGGTCAGATACCCCGCCGCACCGGCCTGCAACAACCGTGTAGGAAACGGATCTTCCTCACACACGGTGACCGCGACCACTTTGATGTCGGGATGACTTCGCAACAGTTTGCGCGTGGCTTCGAGACCGCCGATGCCTGGCATCTTGACGTCCATCAGCACCACGTCGGGCTTCAACTCACGAGCCTTGATGAGGGATTCTTCCCCGGACTCGGCCTGGCCTACCACCTGCAGGCCATCGATATCGGCCAGCATCCGTGTAATGCCTGTACGAACGAGATCATGGTCGTCGACCACTAGCACCCTAATCAAGCAGACACCTCGCGATATGGTCTTATTGGGATGCCGGACACCTTAGCAAAAAGTGCCGGGCAGACCTAGCGGCAAGCGACATATAAAAAGTTTCAATTCTTCATCGAAGGCTTGCCAGCCGTGGGTTTCAGAGCACAGGTGTACTGAAATCGAGCTGCATTCGCAGGAAACACTCGTCCTCGCCCTGCACAAACATTCCTTTTCTTCGATACAGATTTTGCGCCGGATTGTTTTTGAACACCGTCAGGCGCAACGCCGGGCGATGCTCCAGCCGAGCCATCGCAACAACCTGATCGATCGCCCAGGATCCCGCGCCCTGGCCTTGAGCACTTTCGACGATCTGCAATTCGCGGATATACACGGCCCGAGCATCACGACTCAGACTGAAATAGCCGATCAATTCGCCTTCACGAAGGATCAACCAGTTTTCGCGCCCGGCCCAGGCAACATCAAACGCCTCGTCCTGCCACAGCAACTCATAGTGAATGTAGTAGCGGAGCATGTTTCGGCAAGTCAGCTCTCGTACAAACGACAGGTCGGCGGACGTTGCCTGGCGTAACTCAAAACTCATTCCTGCCTCGATCGTCTTCAAGTTCATGCCCCTTCCTTGAGCACACGTTTCAGAAAGCAGAGTGTGTCACACCTTGGCGGGCGCTCAATCCATAGAATCCCTCTTGTGCGTTCGATAGCAATTTCTGATTGCTGACGCGCAGCCGCCTCTAGTAAGCTCGGCGCATTCTTTGGAGACAGCTCATGTTCAACGCCCTTTCACAGCTTCGTACCGCCAGCGCCTCGCGCTCGGTTGCGGCTGCCCGGGTGAATGGCGTCTGCGCTGCTCCTGCAAGCTTTTATTTTGGGTATTGGTTTAGCCACTGGCGCGCCTGATACCCAACCGGCGCCCATTTGAACGGGTCGCCTACCAGAGATTTCTCAACCCCCGGTCGGCCTCCCGACCGGGGGTTTTGTTTTTTCAGGCCCGAACTTTTTTCAGCAACACACCAGACACTTTGAGGATTCAACCAATGAACTACGCCACTTATTACCGTTACGACAGTTTTACCGCCTGGCGATTTACCAGCCTCCGCTCGGGACAGCCTGCCGCCTCCGATCGGTCACCCACAGGTGGCAAGCCAAAACACGTAGCCAATCCGGCCAATTGTCGAACACCCCAGTAGGGCCGAGTGAGCGGGAAACCCCGCCGTCCGCCCAGGAAGACCGAACATGAACTCGTCCGTTTCTGCTCTGCCACTGTCCACCCTGAACCCTGCCAACGAAGCATTGACCCTGCGTCTGCCGAGTTCGCTGCAACTCAAACAGCAATTGCCTCTGAGCAATGTGCTGAACCAGCAAGTCGTCGCCCACCGCCAGGCGGTCCGCGCGATTCTCGATGGCCATGACCCGCGTTTGCTGGTGATCGTCGGCCCTTGCTCGATACACCACCCCGAGTCCGCGCTCGAATACGCCAGCAAACTTTCACGCCTGGCCGAAGAAGTCCGTGATGACATGCTGCTTGTGATGCGTGCCTACGTCGAAAAACCTCGCACTACCGTCGGCTGGAAAGGCCTTGCCTACGACCCTCATTTGAATGGCAGCGACGACATGGCTGCCGGCCTCACGCTGTCGCGCGAACTGATGCTGGAAATGATCCGCCTCGGGCTCCCGATCGCCACCGAACTGCTGCAACCCATGGCCGCCGGGTACTTCGATGACTTGCTGAGCTGGGTCGCGATTGGCGCCCGCACAACCGAATCCCAGATCCATCGGGAAATGGCCAGCGGGCTGAGCATGCCGGTCGGCTTCAAGAACGGCACCGATGGCGGAGTGACCGTCGCCGTTGACGCAATGCGTTCGGCAGCGCATGCCCATCGCCACTTCGGCGTAGACAGCCAGGGCCACCCGGCGATCATCCAGACTCCGGGCAACCCGGACACCCACCTGGTGCTGCGTGGTGGTCACCAAGGGCCGAACTACGACCGCGAAAGCGTTGCCGTCATCAACACCGAGTTGAACCGCCTGAAAATTCCGAGCCGGATCATGGTCGATTGCAGCCATGCCAACAGTGGCAAGGACCCGCTCCGCCAGCCGGGCGTGTTCAACGAGGTGCTGGAACAACGACTACAAGGCAATCGTTCATTGATCGGCATGATGCTCGAGTCGCACCTGTTCGAGGGATGTCAGCCCCTGAGCGAGTCGCTGCGTTATGGCGTTTCGGTGACTGATGGCTGCCTCGGATTCGATGCAACAGAACGCCTGTTGCTGGACGCCGCGCAACGCATTCGACAACAGGCCTGACAGCCAAGCCGCCCTCCGGCGTGTCATTCACCGGAGGGCCAGCCGATGCTCAATGTCGACGCATCAACCCTGTACTCGCAGCAGGGTCACACTGGACATCTGACTCACATCATCAAGCCTCTCGACCGAATAGGACACTTGCACACGGCTGCCCACATGTTCACGCCAGAATCGGTACGGCACGATGAAAACCAAAGGCTGCATGGCCATTCCACTGATTATTTCGCGGTCGTCGCGGTGAAAGAATGACTCGCCATCGCACTTGAGATAAACCAGCTCACCCTCTTCCACCCGCGCATCGCTGATCAGCACGCTCACGCCGTCAACCGCGTCCTCCACGCTGAGCACTCCGTCATCGGCTTCGAGCACCTGGGGTGCCGCCAGCTCACCTCTTTCAAGAGGAGCAATGCTGATTCGCGTCGCACCTGATTCGCGAGTCGCGCCGCTTTTCTGTTCGACACAATATCGAACCACCACCTCCCCGCCGAGATGCGGAGTGATAAATTCGGGAGCGATGCCCAACACCAGAGGCAGCCCGACAGCAAAGGACTCGACGATCAGCGTGTCTCGCAGGGAAGCTTCCGGCGCAGGCCCCTCCCACATCAACCACACCCGATCACCAGCACTCATCCCGGCATAGGGTTGAACAGTGACCGAGGTGCCATCAACGACCCGTGCGGGGTCGAGACTGCCTCCGACGGCATCCTCAAGGGTGACTGGCATCAGACTGTATCGAACGTCTCCGACATCCAGTCGCCTGCTCAATGAGGTCAGTGGCTCCGGTCGTGAAGCGCTGGTCAACGTCCAGAACACCTCCAGCGACCCTCCGTCCAGCGCCGCGACGTGGGCACCGCGGACGACGAGAACAATCTCCCTGCCTAGTTGAGCTTCGCTGATAAATCGCGATATGTCATGGTGATACGGCTGACCCTCGATATCGAGACCACGCCAGCTCAATACGATCCTGTCCCCGCACGCCATCCCCGGATAAGGAGCGATTCGCACGACAACCCTGCCGAGTGAGGGATCGAGTACCGCCCCCTCTACCGAATCGAAGGTCGGCAGAGGTAGCCGCAAGGCTTGCTCGCGACTCCGACAATGCGCGAAATCCTCGGCTCTTTCAGCCCCCATCCCCATCTTCCGCTCTCGCGAAGCCGTTGCCACTGCACCTGTCATGTCCATTTGCTGCTCCATTCCCTGGAAATCACACGCCGCCAAAAAGCTGCGTGAAAGAGCCTCTATTTGACGCGTTTCATCGACCACTCGATGTCAGCCCGACACCCTACGAGGCAACGCCAAACGCACTGGAACGAGTAGGCAAAAATTGGAAAATCTCTTTCAACAAGGCGAGAACCCTCCAAATATTCAGAACCGGATCTCATTCAAAAGTGAAATTTCGTACACACACTGATCCAGTTTCCAACACATTAGAAAGACTCTTCAGGCATCGCGAACGTAAGGACTGTTTTAGAGTGGCACGCAGACAACATCGCTGAATCTCTGCGATCACGGAGGAAAAATGCAACGAAATGCCACAACTCTTCATCCTGTTCTGTTGGTGCATGGTCTGTTCGGATTCGAGCGCATTGGCCCTTTCGAACTGTTCCACGACGTCAAACAGGCACTCAAGGCCGCCGGGGTTCAGGTATTTGTTCCGCACCTGTCGTCCATCCATGACAACGAAGTGCGGGGCGAGCAACTGCTCTCGCAAATCGATTCCGTACTGAGAGGCACAGGCGCCACCAAAGTCAACCTGATCGGTCATAGCCAGGGCGCATTGTCTGCTCGATACGCTGCAGCGCTGGCGCCACACAAGGTCGCCTCCGTGGCTTCGGTCAGCGGCCCGAATCATGGCTCGGAGCTGGCAGACTTCCTGCGCAAGGCATTGATTCCCGGACGACTGCCGGAACATGTGGCACAGAATGTGGCCACGCTGTTCGCCGACTTTCTGTCCCTGCTCAGCGCAAGCCCGACGTTGCCCCGCCATGCACTGGCAGCGCTCAACGCCCTGACAACCGAGGGCGTAGGCAGCTTCAATGACAAATACCCGCAAGGCCTTCCTGAAAAATGGGGTGGCCATGGGGCCGAACAGGTCAATGGTGTTCGCTATTACTCCTGGAGCGGCGTCGTGCCAACCATGAGCCTGAAAACTTTCGATCCGGTGCAAGGCATCTGCCTGGCCCTGTCAGAGTATTTCATCACCGAGCCTGCGCAGAATGACGGTTTCGTCGGTCGTTTCAGTTCTCATCTGGGCACTGTTATCCGCTCCGACTACCCTTTTGACCACTTGCGCAGCCTGGGGCGCAACATCGGTCAGCCCGCAGGAGCGAGCGACTCGATAAGTCTCTACGTGGAACACGTCTTACGCCTGCAAGCCGCTAATCTGTAGAGGCTGCATCAGATGAGCGAATGGAACTTTGCCGAGAAATCAGCCACTGATTCCGGTAGGCTCCACCCTTTACTGATTTGATTGGAGAGTTTCCCAATGGCTAAAGCCACTGCCCGCCACATCCTGGTTTCCAGCGAAGCCAAGTGCAACGAACTCAAGGCCCAAATTGAAGGCGGCGCCGATTTCGCCGAAGTGGCCAAGGCCAATTCCACCTGCCCGTCCAGCCGCCAGGGCGGCGATCTGGGCTCGTTCGGTCCTGGCCAGATGGTCAAGGAATTCGACACCGTGGTATTCAGCGCGCCGATCAACGTCGTGCAAGGTCCGGTGAAGACCCAGTTCGGTTACCACCTGCTGGAAGTGACCAGCCGCCAGGACTGATTTTCAGCCCGACCTGCTGTGCAACGGCCCGCCTGATGGCGGGCCGTTTTGTTTTGGTTACATCGCACCGCTGGCGAACGGCGCGCCGCTCGCGTACAAATTGCGCTTATCGATTACCCGGCTTTAAGGCTGACAATGCGACTGGCTTTCCCGACATTGATGTTCACTGCCGTGACCCTGCTGCTGGGGATCACCGGTGTGGACGCCGCACCCCAGCATGCGATGACCGTCTATGGCGAACCGGCAAAGTACCCGCCCGGCTTCAGTCACTTCGACTACACCAACGTCCGGGCGCCCAAAGGCGGGACGATGCGCCGCTCGGCCATCGAGATCGGCCATTTCGACCACGTCCTGCCTTATATCGACAAAGGCATCGGCGTCAGCCAGATCGACGGCCTGCTGTACTCCCCGCTCGCCCAGCGCTCGCTCGACGAGCCCTACACCGTATACGGCCTCGTGGCGCAGAAAATGGAACGCTCGGATGACGGCCTGTCGTTGCGTTTCTTCATCAATCCCAAGGCCCGCTTCGCCGACGGCAAGCCGATCACCGCCGAAGACGTGCGCTACACCTATGACTTGCTGATGACCCAGGGCAGCCTGCGTTATCGCACCCAGTTCGCCGACGTCAAAGGCGTGGAAGTGGAAGCCCCGCTCACCGTGCGCTTCGACTTCAAAAGCAATGAAAACCGTACCCTGCCGCTGGACATCGCGACCCTGCCGGTATTTCCCGAGCATTGGTGGAAGACCCGTGATTTCGCCGGTGGTGGCGGCTATGAACCGCCGCTGGGCAGCGGCCCGTATCGGGTCGGCAAGGTCGACTCCGGGCGCAGCATCACCTTTGAACGCAATCCCGACTGGTGGGGCAAGGACTTGCCGGTCAGCCGTGGCCTGTACAACTTCGACCACTTCAGTATCGAGTACTTCGGCGACACCGACGTCGCCCGCCAGGTCTTGCGCGGCGGCGCCTATGACTACAACCGTGAATTCTCCGCCACCGGCTACTCCATCGGTTACGACAGCCCTGCCCTGAGCGACGGTCGCCTGCAAAAAGCGCATCTGGCCACCGAAGCGCCGCAGTCGGCCCAGGGTTTCGTGTTCAACCAGCAAAAGCCGATATTCCAGGATCGCCGCGTTCGTCAGGCACTGGCCATGCTCTGGGATTTCGAATGGAGCAACCGGCAGATGATGCGCAACATGTACATCCGCCAGCAGAGTTACTTTTCCAACAGTGATCTGGCCGCCCGCAAGCTGCCGGACGCCGCCGAACTGAAGATTCTCGAACCCTTGCGCGGACAGATTCCCGACGAGGTGTTCACCCAGGTCTTCGAAGCACCGAAGACCGATGGCAGCGGCATTATCCGCGACAAACAACTGCAAGCGCTGGAGCTGCTGGAACAGGCCGGCTGGAAACCCGATGGCGACCAGTTGGTCAACGACCGTGGCGAGCCGCTGAGCTTCACCTTCCTGGTCAGCCAGAACGGCATGGACCGTCTGTTGCTGCCGTACAAGCGCACGCTAAAACAGATCGGCATCAACCTCGACATCCGTCGCATCGACTCCTCGCAGTACGTCAATCGCCTGATGAGTCGTGACTACGACATGATCGTCACCGGTTACCCGGTCACCACCTCCCCAGGCGGCGAACTGTTGAACTACTTCGGTTCGGCGTCGGCCAACGACCCGGGCGCCAACAATTACATGGTGCTGAAGAACCCGGCGGTCGACACCTTGATCAACGGCCTGATCCGCGCCTCGACCCAGGCCGACATGTTGCGTTATGCCCATGCGCTGGACCGGGTGCTGCAATGGAACTACTACTGGATTCCCAACTATTACCCGCCGGGCACGTCCACCGTGTGGTGGAACCGTTTCGGCATTCCCACCGTGCAGGCGAGCAATGACGAAGCGATCGAGAGCTGGTGGGAAATCAGCAGCACGCCGCTGACCAACCAGCAGATGACGGCCGAGAAAATCAGCCGTGGCAGACCCGGAGGGCCGCACTGATGTGGGCTTACATACTGCGGCGCCTGCTGCTGATCATCCCGACGCTGGTGATCATTTTGCTGGTCAACTTCGTGATCATCCAGGCCGCGCCGGGTGGTCCGGTTGAACAGGCCATCGCCCACTTGCAGGGGATCGGCGGCGCCAGCGTCGGCGGCGGTGCGAGCGAGACCATGAGCGGCACGTCCCGCGCCAGTCGCGGCCTCGATCCGCAGCTGATCAAGGACATCGAAAAACAGTACGGCTTCGACAAACCGGCCCATGAACGCCTGTGGCTGATGCTCAAGAACTACGCGCAGCTGGATTTCGGCAAGAGCTTCTTCCGCGGCGCCACGGTTACCGACCTGATCCTGCAGAAAATGCCGGTGACCATTTCCCTCGGCCTGTGGGCGACGCTGATCACCTATCTGGTGTCGATCCCGCTGGGCATCCGCAAAGCCGTGCACCACGGCAGCCATTTCGATATCTGGAGCAGCACGGCGATCATCATCGGCTACGCCATGCCGGCATTCCTGTTCGCGATGTTCCTGATCGTGGTGTTCGCTGGCGGCACCTCGCTGAACTGGTTTCCGGTGCGCGGTCTGGTGTCCGACAACTTCGAATCCCTGTCGACGCTGGGCAAGATCACCGACTATTTCTGGCATCTTGTACTGCCGGTCACGGCGCTGGTGATCGGCGGTTTCGCCACCCTGACCATCCTCACCAAAAACTCGTTCCTCAATGAAATCACCCGCCAATACGTGGTCACCGCTCGCGCCAAAGGCCTGAGCGAGAACCGGGTGCTCTACGGACACGTGTTCCGCAACGCGATGCTGCTGGTGGTGTCGGGCATTCCCCAGGCGTTCATCAGCGTGTTCTTCGCGGGTTCGTTGCTGATCGAAGTGATCTTCTCCCTCGACGGTCTCGGGCGCATGAGTTACGAAGCGGCCGTGTCCCGGGACTATCCGGTGGTGTTCGGCTCGCTGTTCATCTTCACCCTGTTCGGCCTCCTGATAAAACTGATCGGCGACCTGTGCTACACCCTGGTCGACCCGCGCATCGACTTCGCCGCGAGGAATGCCTGATGTTCAAGCTCTCGCCTCTGGGCCGTCGCCGTTTCGAACGATTCAAGAAAAACCGCCGGGGCTGGTGGTCGCTGTGGCTGTTCATCGGCCTGTTCCTGCTCAGCCTCGGCGGTGAACTGATCGCCAACGACAAGCCATTGGTCGTCAGTTATCAGGGCCAGTGGTACTTCCCGGTGTTCAAGCGCCACACCGAACAGGAGTTCGGCGGACAACTGCCGTTCCAGGCCGATTACCGCAGCGATTACGTGCAGAAGCTGATCCGCAAGGACGGTGGCTGGCTGCTGTTTCCGCCGATTCCGTTCAGTGACGACACCCCGAACTACGACCTCAACAAACCGGCACCGAGCCCGCCGACTTCGGTCAACTGGCTGGGCACCGACGATCAGGCGCGCGACGTACTGGCTCGGGTGATTTTCGGCGCACGGGTGTCGATCCTGTTCGCCCTGATGCTGACCTTCGTCAGCGCCCTGATCGGCATCGCAGCCGGTGCCCTGCAGGGTTATTACGGGGGCTGGGTCGATCTGCTCGGCCAGCGTTTGCTGGAGGTCTGGTCGGGGTTGCCGGTGCTTTACCTGCTGATCATCCTTTCGGGATTCGTCGAGCCGAACTTCTGGTGGCTGCTGGGGATCATGGCGCTGTTTTCCTGGCTCGCGCTGGTGGACGTAGTGCGCGCCGAGTTTCTGCGCGGGCGCAACCTCGAGTACGTCAAGGCTGCCCGGGCCTTGGGCTTGAGTGATCGCAAGGTGATTGTCCGGCACATTTTGCCCAACGCGATGAACGCAACCTTGAGCTATCTGCCCTTCATTCTGACCGGGGCGATTTCGACCCTGACCGCGCTGGATTTCCTCGGCTTCGGCATGCCTGCCGGCAGCGCGTCACTGGGCGAGCTCATCGGTCAGGGCAAACAGAACCTGCAAGCGCCGTGGCTCGGATTGACCGCATTTTTCACCCTGGCACTGATTCTTTCCCTGTTGGTATTCATCGGCGAAGCGTTGCGCGATGCCTTTGACCCGCGCTCATGAACGGACCCTTGATATGACTGACAATCTGATCGAAATCCGTGACCTCAGCGTCGCCTTCCATGGCCAGACCGTGGTGCGCAACCTGTGCCTGGACATCCGACCCGGCGAGTGCCTGGCACTGGTCGGCGAGTCGGGCTCGGGCAAGTCTGTGACGGCCCATTCGATCCTGCAACTGCTACCCGAATGCGATGCCCGGACCACCGGCAGCATTCGTTATCGTGGACAGGAACTGGTCGGTGCCGATCCCAAGACCCTGCGCGACCTGCGGGGCAACCGCATCGCGATGATTTTCCAGGAGCCGATGACCTCGCTCAATCCGTTGCACACGATTGAAAAGCAAATCGGCGAAACCCTGTTGCTGCACCGTGGCCTCGGCGGCAAAGAGGCTCAGGCACGGATCCTCGAACTGTTGGAACTGGTGGGCATCCAGAAACCAAAAGAACGGCTGAAGGCTTATCCTCATCAGCTGTCCGGTGGCCAGCGCCAGCGGGTGATGATCGCGATGGCCCTGGCCTGCGAACCTGAATTGCTGATCGCCGACGAGCCAACCACCGCCCTCGACGTGACCGTACAGCGCAAGATCCTGCTACTGCTCAAGTCCCTGCAACGGCGCCTGGGCATGTCGCTGCTGCTGATCAGCCATGACCTGAATCTGGTGCGCAGCATCGCCCAGCGGGTGTGCGTGATGAAGGCCGGTGAGATCG
Organism: Pseudomonas aphyarum; assembly: GCF_028657055.1. Lineage (NCBI taxonomy): Bacteria > Pseudomonadati > Pseudomonadota > Gammaproteobacteria > Pseudomonadales > Pseudomonadaceae > Pseudomonas > Pseudomonas aphyarum. The sequence goes on along the minus strand of NZ_JAMDGS010000010.1, from coordinate 43,705 downwards.
TCGAGCAGGCGCCGTGCGAAACCCTGTTCACCGAGCCGAAACACCCTTACAGCTGCGTGTTGCTCAACGCTGAACCGGAAGGCGAAGCACTGCCCCGGGACGAACGCGAGAACGTGCTGGAAGTCGATGACCTGCGGGTTGATTTCACGGTCGGCGGCGGGCTGTTCCAGCGCAAGCAATACCTGCGCGCGGTGGACGGTATCTGCCTGAACATCCAGCGCGGCAAGACGCTGGGCATCGTCGGCGAGTCCGGTTCGGGCAAGTCGACCCTCGGTCAGGCGATCCTGCGGCTGCTCGACTCCAAGGGCAGCATTCGCTTCCAGGGCACGGCACTCGACGGTCTCGACCAGAAGCAGATGCGGCCGTGGCGCCGGCAGATGCAGGTGGTGTTCCAGGACCCGTTCGGCAGCCTCAGCCCGCGCATGTCGGTGGCGCAGATCATCAGCGAAGGGCTGGAGGTGCATTGCCAGTCCACTGCCGAAGAGTGCGACGACCAGGTGATCCGCGTGCTCAAGGAGGTCGGGCTCGACCCTGAAAGCCGTCATCGCTATCCCCATGAGTTCTCTGGCGGGCAGCGTCAGCGCATTGCCATCGCCCGGGCGCTGGTGCTCAAACCGGCGCTGATCCTGCTCGACGAACCTACCTCCGCACTGGATCGCACCGTGCAGAAGCAGGTGGTCGCCCTGCTCCGTCAGCTTCAGGAAAAACACGGACTGACGTATCTGTTCATCAGTCACGATCTGGCCGTGGTGCGGGCGCTGGCCCACGACATGATCGTGATCAAGGACGGCAAGGTGGTCGAAAGCGGCGCCAGCCATGACGTGTTCGATTCACCGCAGCATCCCTATACCAAAGAGCTGTTGGCGGCGGCGCATCCGGGATAGGCATAATCGCGCCACCTGACTTCCGCCAATGGACGCCGCCATGAACACCACCGAAAGCCTCAAGGATTACCAACGGGTTCGCACGCTGGCAATCCGTTCGTTGTTCGAGATCATCGAACAATCCAGTGAAGGCACGGTGATTGTCGACCGCGACGCGAACATCGTCTGGATGAACGAGCGCTATGCGCGGCGTTTTGGTCTCGACTCCGCCGCCGGGGCCATCGGCAAGCCTTGCGAAAGCGTGATCCCCGGCAGCCTGCTGCGCGAGGTGGTGCGCACCGGGCGGCCGATTCTGCTGGACATGCAGGACACCCCGAAAGAACCGCTGGTGGTGATGCGCCTGCCGATCCATGACGACGCCGGCGCGGTGATCGGCGCCATCGGTTTTGCCCTGTTCGACGAATTGCGCACGCTGTCGCCGATGCTCAAACGCTACCTGAGCATGCAGGAAGAACTGGCTTCGACCCGTTCGCTGCTGCGCGCCCGGCAGACCAAATACAACTTCGCCCATTTCATTGGCACCAGCGCCGCGAGCCTGGAAGTCAAACGCCGTGCCCGTCGCAGCGCGAGCGCCGAGTCGCCGGTTCTGTTGCTGGGCGAAACCGGCAGCGGCAAGGAATTGCTGGCCCAGGCCATCCACGGCGCTTCGCCTCGGGCGCACAAGGCGTTCGTCAGCATCAACAGTGCGGCTATTCCGGAAGCACTGCTTGAAGCCGAGTTCTTCGGCACTGCGCCCGGCGCCTTCACCGGCGCCGACCGCAAGGGTCGCACCGGCAAGTTGCAGATTGCCCAGGGCGGGACGCTGTTTCTCGACGAGATCGGCGACATGCCGCTGCCGCTGCAAAGCAAATTGCTGCGGGTGTTGCAGGAAAAGGAGTTCGAGCCCGTAGGCTCCAACGACGTGATCCAGAGCGATGTGCGGGTGATTGCCGCGACCTCGACGGATCTGGAGGCGGCGATCAAGCGCGGCGAGTTCCGCGCGGATTTGTACTACCGGCTCAACGTGTTGCCGATTCAGGTGCCGCCGCTGCGGGAACGACTGGATGATCTGCCGGCGCTCAGTGAAGCGATTCTTGAGGAGTTGCGCAGCCAGCATGAGCTGAATCGCCAAGCGCTGGAGCTATTGGGTCAGCATGCCTGGCCGGGGAATATCCGCGAGCTGCGCAATGTGCTGGAACGGGCGGCGTTGCTCAGTGATGACTTGATGCTGACGGCGGATGACATTCGTGCAGCGATTGGCACGTTTACACCGGTTGAGCGAGCGCTGGCGCCTCTGTCAGAGCCGATAACCAACGAAACCTTCAGTCAGGCTCGAGAGCGGTTTGACCGGCAGTTGATTCAATCCACCCTCGCGCAATGCGGGGGCAAGGTGGTCGAGGCGGCTGAGCGGCTCGGGCTTGGTCGGTCGACGTTGTACAAGAAGATGATTGCGCTCGGGATCGCAGAGTCTCAATAGGGAGACAAAATTCCCCATAGAGAGACAACATCAAAAGCATCGCGGGCAAGCCCGCTCCCACAGGGGAATGCGTCCAACTGTGGGAGCGGGCTTGCCCGCGAAAGCGTCCTCACAGCCATAAAAGTCTCCAACCAGAGACAACTTCTCGAAAACCATCGCCAAATATCAAATTAATTCCTTTTATTTCAATCACTTAAGCATCTGGCACAGTTCTCGCTTTAGCTCCTTTCCACACCCGTTCCACCCACAAAAATAACAATCGAAGGAGCACACCATGAGTGTGATCATCGCCTTGGCAGCCCTCGCACTGCTGATGCTCGCGGCCTACCGTGGCTATAGCGTTATCCTTTTTGCCCCGATCGCCGCCCTCGGCGCCGTCCTGCTCACCGACCCGTCTGCCGTCGCCCCTGCGTTCACCGGGGTGTTCATGGAGAAGATGGTCGGTTTCATCAAACTCTACTTTCCCGTGTTCCTGCTCGGCGCCGTGTTCGGCAAGCTGATCGAGTTGTCGGGTTTTTCGCGCTCGATTGTTGCCGCAGCGATTCGTCTGCTCGGCACCCGTCAGGCGATGCTGGTGATCGTGCTGGTCTGCGCCCTGCTCACCTACGGCGGCGTTTCGCTGTTCGTCGTAGTGTTTGCGGTCTACCCGTTCGCAGCGGAAATGTTCCGCCAGAGCAACATCCCCAAGCGCCTGATCCCGGCAACCATCGCCCTCGGCGCGTTTTCGTTCACCATGGACGCCCTGCCCGGCACGCCGCAGATCCAGAACATCATCCCCAGCACCTTCTTCAACACCACCGCGTGGGCGGCGCCATGGCTGGGTGTGATCGGCACGATCTTCGTGTTCTGCGCCGGCATGCTGTTCCTGCAGCGCCAGCGCAACAAGGCTCAGCGCGCGGGTGAAGGCTACGGCACCGAACTGCGCAACGAACCGGAAACCGCCGAAGACCTGAAACTGCCGAACCCGTGGATCGCCCTGTCGCCGCTGCTGGCGGTGGGCATCATGAACCTGCTGTTCACCCAATGGATTCCGCAGTGGTACGGCAAGACCCACAGCCTCGCACTGCCGGGCATGGCCGCGCCGGTTACCACCGAGATCGCCAAACTCACGGCGATCTGGGCGGTGCAGGCAGCCCTTTTGGTCGGCATCCTGATGGTGCTGGCATTCGGTTTTAAAGCGATCAAAAGCAAGCTCGCCGAAGGCAGCAAAAGCGCAGTCAGCGGTGCACTGCTGGCGGCGATGAACACCGCGTCGGAATACGGTTTCGGCGCGGTCATCGCCTCGTTGCCAGGTTTTCTGGTGCTGGCCGACTGGCTCAAGAGCATTCCCAATCCGCTGGTCAACGAAGCGATCACCGTGACCCTGCTGGCCGGTATCACCGGTTCCGCTTCGGGCGGCATGAGCATCGCGCTCGCGGCGATGTCCGAACAATTCACCAGTGCTGCCCACGCCGCCAACATCCCGTTGGAAGTGCTGCACCGGGTGGCCGCGATGGCCAGCGGCGGCATGGACACCCTGCCACACAACGGCGCGGTGATTACCCTGCTCGCCGTCACCGGCCTGACTCACCGTGAGGCCTACAAGGACATTTTCTGTATTACGCTGATCAAGACCCTGGCGGTTTTCGTGGTGATCGGCACTTTCTACGCCACTGGCATTGTGTGAGGTATTGATGACGACTCTTTCTGGCAAGACCGCACTGGTTACCGGCTCCACCAGCGGCATCGGGCTGGGCATCGCCCTGACACTGGCCAAGGCCGGCGCCAACCTGATCCTTAATGGTTTTGGCGACGCCTCCAAGGTGATCGCCGAAGTCGAGCAGTTCGGCGGCAAGGTCGGCCATCACTCGGCAGACGTCAGCGACCCGGCGCAGATCGCCGACATGATCGCCTACGCCGAGCGCGAATTCGGCGGCGTGGACATTCTGGTCAACAACGCCGGCATCCAGCACGTCGCGGCGGTGGAAGAGTTTCCGGTGGAGCGCTGGGATTCGATCATTGCGATCAACCTGTCCTCGGTGTTTCACAGCACTCGCCTGAGTTTGCCGGGCATGCGCGCCAAGGGCTGGGGACGGATCGTCAACATCGCCTCGGTGCACGGTCTGGTGGGTTCCACCGGCAAAGCCGCGTACGTGGCGGCCAAACATGGCGTGATCGGCCTGACCAAAGTGGTCGGCCTGGAAACCGCCGCCAGCAACGTCACCTGCAACGCGATCTGCCCGGGCTGGGTCCTGACGCCGCTGGTGCAGAAACAGATCGACGATCGCGCGGCCAAGGGTGTCGACCCGCAACAGGCACAACACGATCTGCTGGCCGAAAAACAGCCGTCGCTGGAGTTCGTCACCCCTGCGCACCTGGGTGAACTGGTGTTGTTTCTGTGCAGCGAAGCCGGCAGCCAGGTGCGAGGCGCCGCGTGGAATATCGATGGCGGGTGGCTCGCGCAGTAAGCTTGCAACTGATCGCTCCCACGTTGTCGTGGGAGCTTTCTGACCAACAATAAGAGGCAAACCATGTCCGACATTCTCTGGCAGCCCGATGCCAAACGCATTGCCCGGTCCCGCATGGACGGCTTTCGGCGCTTCATCATTCAGCGTCATCACGTGCACCTCGATGACTACCCTGCCCTGCACCAATGGTCCATCGACCATCGTGAAGCCTTCTGGCAGGCGATCGTGGATTTCTTCGGTATCAGTTTTCACACCCAGCCGGACGCCGTTCTGCGTGGAGGCCTGAAAATGCCGGGGGCCGAATGGTTTCCCGGCGCCACCCTGAATTTCGCCGAACACCTGCTGAGTCGCCGCGACGATGCCACCGCCGTGATCGCTATCGGGGAAAACGGCCAGCGTGAACTGCTGACCTGGGCCGAACTGGCCCAGCAAGTCGCCGGGTTCCAGGCCAGCCTGCAAGCGGCCGGCGTCGTGCTCGGCGACCGGGTCGCAGCCTGCATGCCCAACACCTGGCAAACCCTGGTGGCGATGCTCGCGACCACCAGTCTCGGCGCGATCTGGTCGTGCTCGTCGCCGGACTTCGGCACCCACGGCGTGATCGACCGCTTCGGCCAGATTGAACCGAAAGTGCTGATTACCTGCGCCGGTTACCGCTATGCCGGCAAAGAGATCGACCAGACCGTCAAGATCAATGAAATCCTCGAACAGCTGCCGTCACTCCAACAGCTGATCATCGTGCCCTACGCGCGACCTCAGGCCCATGCCACGGATTACCGGACACCCGCCAACGTCACGCTGTGGGACGATTTCTACGAACCCGGCGATGAGCCGCAATTCGTCCCAGTGCCGTTCGATCATCCGCTGTACGTGCTGTATTCCAGCGGCACCACCGGCGTGCCGAAATGCATCGTTCACAGCACCGGCGGCGTGTTGCTGCAACACGCCAAGGAACACGGGCTGCATGTCGACCTGGGCCCTGGCGACCGCTTGTTCTACTACACCACCTGCGGCTGGATGATGTGGAACTGGCTGGTCTCGGCACTGGCGGTCGGCAGTGCGGTGGTGCTGTATGACGGCTCACCGTTTTATCCGGACAACGAGCGGTTGCTGGAGCTGCTCGACGACGAGCAGGTCAGCGTGTTCGGCACCAGTCCGAAATTCCTCGCGACCCTGGAAAGCAGCGGCATCAAGCCGCGCGAAAGCTACGACCTGAGCCACCTGAAAACCCTGCTCTGCACCGGCTCCGCGCTGTCGCCGCAGAGTTATGACTTCGTCTATCGCGACTTCAAACCGGACGTCTGCCTGTCCTCGATGTCCGGCGGCACGGACATCGTGTCCTGCTTCGTCAACGGCAACCCTATGTCGGCGGTCCGCCGGGGCGAGATCATGGGCAAGAGCCTGGCCATGGCGGTGGAAGTGTGGAACGACGCCGGGCAACCGGTGATCGGCGAAAAAGGTGAGTTGGTGTGCACTCGACCATTCCCGGCGATGCCCATCGGACTCTGGAACGATCCGGACGGCGAGAAGTTGCGCAAATCCTATTTCAGCCAGTTCCCCGGCGTCTGGGCCCAGGGTGACTACGCCGAGCAACTGCCCCACGGCGGAATGCTGATTCACGGCCGCTCCGACGCCGTGCTCAACCCCGGCGGCGTGCGCATCGGCACGGCGGAAATCTACCGACAGGTGGAGAAAGTCCCGCAGGTGCTGGACAGCGTCGCCATCGGCCAACAGTGGCAGGACGACGTGCGGGTGGTGCTGTTCGTGCGCCTCAAGGAAGACGTAACGCTGGATGAGGCACTGCAACAGCAGATTCGCCAAGTGATCCGCGCCAACACCACACCGCGCCATGTACCGGCAAAGATCGTCGCGGTCACTGACATTCCGCGCACCATCAGCGGCAAAGTGGTGGAGCTGGCCGTGCGCAATGTAGTGCACGGTGAACAAGTGAAAAACACCGATGCGCTAGCCAATCCGCAAGCGCTTGAGCAATTTCGCAATCGAACGGAGCTGAACCACTGAAACAGCGCCCCCTTGTCAGGGGGCACTGTTGTGTAGTGCAGGCGGATTATTGAGATCGGTTCAGGGTCAGCACCACCGGTTCGACAATCGCGCCGGTTCGATGGATCGCGAGACACTGCTCAAGGGTATCAAGGTTGCGCTCGAATTCGGGTTTGTCGGTGTAGTACTGATCGAGCAATGAGATGACCAAGGCCAGCGAGTCAGCGTTTTCAACGGCCTTCGTTGCCGACTGGTATAGCGTCGTGGTGCCCTCTTCGTCCATCGGCAGGTTGCCGCTGGCGAGGTTGAGCAGCGACGTCACGTTCAGCGTCTGGTCAGCGCTCCCGCTCTTGGCAGTATCGCTGGCGTAGCTGACGTCCTCAGTCTGCGCCGCACCATGCAGCATCTCGTGAATCAGGTCATCCGCCACTACGGCATGGTTGTAACCGTGCCCGGTGAAATGAGCGTTCAGATTGCGCGCATAGACTTCCATGAACATCACGTCTGGCCGCTCGCTGGCACTGGCGGCGATCCATTGCCGGTACGCCTCGGGATTGAAGGCGGCGATATTGCCGCTGTCCTTGTACTGTTCAAGAATCAGATTGCTCAGGGAAAAACCGGCGAAATCGGTACGGATCAGGTTCAGGTATTTCAATATCCGATCCGTGGCATCCGAAGTGTTGCTGCCCAGAAATGCTTTGATGATGAAGTCTCGATCCCTCGTAAAGTCATGATCGCCGATGGCCTTGATCGCCTGTTCGATCTTGGCCTTGACCTTCGGCAAGCTGTTCTTGATGACGTCTCGGGTATAACTGATCGGCAGTGTCTTGTGGGAACGGTTCGCCCTCAAAGGCGCATCGAACATGAAGTTGCTCAGCTTTGGCCCCCAGGCCTTGCCCGTACGATCCAGCGCATACCAGTGGAAGTCCTTGCGTGCAGCCAGCACGGTCAAGGTGTCTGCACTGGCCGTTTTCGGGCGCCAGGTGCCTTGTCCGACGATCGCGCTGTCACTTGTACCGAGCAATTGCCCGGATTTTTGAGTGCCTTTGATATGCCCCATCTGTGATTTGGCCAGCGCAATGATTTCCTGGGTCTGACGACTCAGACGCATCCCGCCCTTGTAGACCAGCTTGCCCGTGCCGCGCACGACTGAAGGCAGGTCGTCCAGCGGGTTGAAAATGGAAATCCCGGTGGCAATCGCCAACCTGGCGAGGTTCCCCAGCCTGGTGGCCAGCGTGGAAGCCTTTGACACGATCGAAACTGTTTTGCTGACCACGCCCGCAACGGTGCCCACCAGGGCAATGGCATCCATGGCACAACCGTAGAGGCCGTCGACCACCAGATTGTGTTCGCCGGTGCTGAGGTCCTGGATGCAGCGTTTGAATGGCACGGCCAGATCCACGATATAGGTCGTCACCGCTTCACCTTTTGCCCGCTCACGTTCAAGTTCCGTGGGCAGAGTGGCGGTCGCTCGCAGTTGTTCGAAGGTCATCAACGGATGCCGTGAAACGATGAGCGCCGAAATCTGCCCGATCCGAGGGTCAGAGAAGTTCTGGTACTCGCTGTTTTTCGGTTTCGAAGGTGTGGCCGGTGCAGACAACACAATCAACTTGTCGATAATCGCTTCACTGCGCGTGACTTTGAAATCATTCGCCACACCTTCGATGTAGCACTTGATATTGATCGGCAAGCGCTGTTTGGGAGTCGGTGCTACGTGGGTCTTCAGATCGCCTTTGAAATCCACCCTGGCCGGGGCCTGGAGCTTGCCACCGCTGACGATCAGCTTTCCCAGTTCATCGTTGCGGTGGATCTCGCCCCGCAGGGTGAACACTTCAAAGCAACTCGTTTTACCGCGATGCGAGGCACACATGACCAAACCGAATCGTCCCGTCGCAGCGTCCTTTCCGGCCTGGCTCTCGACCGGCTCTTTCCGGTGCAGCGGACCGCCTATCGGCGTAGTGCGAGTGATGACGGCAGAGTCACGTACCGTGAAAAACGTCAGCTCACCACGCAGCACATCCTGCAGGTCGAAATAGGACATCCGCGACAGCGCCAGTTTGAGTGTGGTGGCCAAAGCCACGTTCATCTCGCCCAGATAACTGCGCAACTGTCGGCTGAACTCGACGTTGTTGTCTGCCAGTTGCAAGAGTTTCGGATAGCGGCGGTAAATACTCACGACTGATGGATCGTGAGTCGCGGGTCTGCTGCCGGTGATCTGGGATTGCAGATCGGGGGCCTTGCTGTCTGGAAAGACAGGGTGAAAGTCCCACTCCTGCTTTGTCAGATCACCGGACATATGCAAGTCGACCATCGACACAGTGGTCGGAGAAGTCCAAAGCCCGGGACGCTGATTGAGCCGCGGTTTTTCCAGAAAGTCGCAACCTGGGGCTGCAGCCTCCAGCACGGCCCTGGCGATGGCTCTGCGATCGGGCAATGGCGTGGAATAGGCGATGCCGACCTGAGAAAAATTCGCCACGTATTGCTGATAGGCGACGATGGCCCGCTGCGTCGTCGCCTTCTCATCCTGCTTCAGTTCGGCTTCAGTGACGACAGCGTTGATCAACGCCCAGTCCACGATCGGATCGATCAATGCCAGCATATGCACATCAGCCAGCGACTGGCTGACGGGTTCGAGCTGCGCATAGGCCATGATCTGCGGATAAGTCATCACTCGCGCAGCGCCTTGAACGGCTGCTTCGACCAACGCGACACCCCGACAGAAGGCAACCCACTCCAGCGACCCGATCGCGATGGATGTCGGTACCTGCCTGACAATGAATTCAGGGGCGATCTGCGCCAGGCACAAGTGTATCGCCAGCGGTGCCGCGTCATGGCCGACCCATTGGTTGGCGACCATGTGATCGCGCAACCCCTCCAGGACAACGGACGCAGGCCTGCCGAGATAGCGTGGCGAATACAGCTCGTAACTGCCGACCGACTTTCTGTTCTGCTGCTTGCCGATAAAGGGATTGATGTCCAGCAACATGGCGGTCACCAACAGTTGGCCAAGTTGTGATTCAGAGATTGTCTGTCCCGCCTGAGAGCCTAGCCAGTGAAGTCGTTGAAGGCATGAACGCGCCCATCCCTGCGAAACCGAATGAGCGATAACCTGCTTTAACATGACTGCCGCATTGTCATGCACTGCGATCCCGGGTCGTGAACCCGACATCAAACTGTCCAGCAATCTGGATTGACTGGGCAGTTGCTGAGACGTGACATTTTTGATCGCCAGGCATTGTTCGGAAGACAATGTAATGAATGACTGATCATCCACGACAAGTTGCCCGCCATAGTTCCCCAGATCATCAACTTCCGGAAACTCGAACTCGAAGTAGGCAATCAGGTTAGTCAGCTGGGCAGCCGTACCGGGCACATCATAGCCATGAAAGCTTAGCCATTGATCCACGGTAATTTCGTCGTCCGTCCATACATACCCGCCCGTTTCCTTGGCGATATCCGTTATCAGCGACAACACAGAGTGATCGAAATTCAGGCCCTTGTGATTGTAATGGTCCTTGAAATCAATCCAGCCGTCTGGAGCGAACACTTCCATTTTTCCGGATTGGGCCACGCAGATCGGCGGCCTGTCATCCAGCGTCAAACTCAGCAGATAGCTGCGCATGGCAGTCGTGCGGGTCAGCTTGATCAAAAGCATCTGACCGGGTGCATGGATTTCATGCAAGGACGAGTTCTTCTGCAACTCGATCTGGTAATCCCATCCCAGAATCTTCTGTTCTGCCGGATACTTCGCGAGGCACGATTTCAACTCAGCCAATACCCGATTGCGTTCTACAGCATCCGCATCCAGCCGCTGCTGCATGTTCGCACCGGCTGCATACTTGAAAAACTTCCCTTTGGATTCAAAACTCATATCTTCCCCATCATTCAATGAATGCGCCTTTTTTGGCCGGGGCGATATTACTTACACCAAACATGCTTTCCAGTCGTTATTTATAAGTTAACGTTTCGAACCCAAGACCACCAAATTCAACTTCCCCTCAATCTACCAATCCCCACTCACCAGTACCTGAATCAGAAGCCACACCCTGATGTTCGAGTTTCAACTTCAACTTTAAATTATTAACTGAGTCAGCATGTTTAAGTGCCTCTTGTACACCGAGAACACCTTCCACCACCAACTTGTAAAGTGCATCATCAAAAGTCTGCATGCCCAGTTCTGTGGATTTCTCCATGATGGTTTTCAACTCCCCCAGTTCATTGCGCCGTATGAGATCGGCGATGGTGGGTGTCCCCAACATGACTTCCGCAGCGGCCCGGCGCTGCCCGTCCAGAGTCCGTACCAGGCGCTGGGAAACGAACGCCTTCAAATGATTACCCAACACATGCAATAGCTGCGGCCGGCGCTCTTCGGGAAAGAAATTGATGATCCGGTCCAGCGCCTGATTGGCGTTGTTGGCGTGCAATGTCGACAGCACCAGATGCCCGGTTTCGGCGAAGGCCAACGCATGTTCCATGGTCTCGCGATCTCGGATTTCGCCGATCAGCACCACGTCCGGGGCCTGACGCAGAGTGTTTTTCAGCGCAGCGTGAAAGCTGCGGGTATCGACCCCGACTTCGCGCTGGTTGATGATCGATTTCTTGTGGCGATGGATGTATTCCACCGGGTCTTCAATGGTGATGATGTGCCCGCTGCTGTGGCGATTGCGATGGTCGATCAGCGCCGCCAGCGACGTGGATTTGCCCGAGTCGGTGGCGCCGACGAACAGGATCAGGCCTTGCTTGAGCATCACCGACTCGAGCAATACCGACGGCAGTTTCAGGTCTTCGAATCGCGGAATGTCGAGTTTGACGTTACGGATCACGATCGACACGTCGTTGCGCTGTTTGAAGATGTTGACCCGGAAGCGCCCGATCCCGGTGCGAGAAATCGCCAGGTTCATTTCGAGATCCCGGTCGAACTCCCGGCGCTGCTCGGCGTCCATCAGGGAGGCGGCGACAGTTGCCACCTCACCGGGTTTGAAGGGCTGTTCGCTCAAGGGCGTCAGCACCCCGTCGAACCGCGCACTGGGCGGTGCGCCCGTGGACAGGAACAGATCTGAACCGTGGCGGCTCGCCAGTTGTTTGAGCAATGCATCGATTTCCATGGCCAAAAGCACCTGCGAAGCTTTCAATGAACTTGAGACCGTGCGTCGTGACGCGGCGGGCCTTACAGCGTCTACCGCACTAGGATAGTAGACGCCGCCTCACCGACCGACGCCCAGGATTGATGTGATGAACGCTGTACCGAACACCAACGACGCCCAGGCATTGATTGCCCGCACCGACTGGAGCCGCAGCCCGCTGGGCGCCGCTGGCACCTGGCCACAGAGCCTGCGCACCGCGGTGGACATCGTGATTCACTCGCCGATGCCGATGCTGCTGTTGTGGGGCCCGCACCTGACCCAAATCTACAACGACGGCTTCGCGTTGCTGGCCGGCAGCAAGCATCCGCACGCTTTCGGACAACCGGCGCACCAGATATGGCCGGAACTTCGAGACTTTACCGACCCGATTTACAGCGCCGTCCTACAAGGGCAGGTGCGAACCTACAGCGAACGGCGCTTCACCCTGCAACGGGACGGCCAGGATTCCGATTTCTGGCTGGATTTGACCTACAGCCCGATCCGCGACGAAAGCGCGCAAGTGGCCGGGATTCTGGTTACCGCCATCGAAACCAACGAACGCCGGCGCATCGCCCTGGAACTGCAGCAGCGCTCCGAAGACAGCCTCAAGGCCCAGCGCGAAAGCGAAGAACGCCTGCAACTGGCGCTGGCGGCCACCGATGCGGTCGGCACTTGGGATTGGGACATTGGCGAAGACCGCTTCATTGCCGACGCGCATTTCGCCCAGTTGCACGGTGTCGATCCGGCGCTGGCCGGTCAGTTGCCGATCAGCGAATACCTGCACGGCGTGCACCCCGAAGACCGCGCGCTGATCGCCCGCAGCATCAAGCATTGCATTACCCATGGCACCGAATACGCCGAGGAATACCGCCTGCTGCAAGCCAATGGCGAGCTGCGCTGGGTATTCGCCCGCGGGCGCTGCTACAAGGATCATCATGGCCGGCCGATGCGTTTCCTCGGCGCCGCGCTGGACCTGACCGAGCGCAAACACACCGAGCAGGCACTGCGTCAAAGCCAGACCGAGCTGCAGCTGATCATCAACGCCATGCCGATCCTCATCAGTTATGTCGACCATGAGGAACGCTTTCGCCTGAACAACGCCGCGTACCTCGACTGGTACGGACTCACGCCGCAGGAGCTGTACGGTCGCACGATCCGCGAGGTGATCGGCGAAGAGGCCTATTTCCTGCGGGCGCCGTACATCGCCGAAGCCCTGGCCGGTCGTCCCTGCTCGTTCAGCCTGTATACGCCGCACCGCGACGGGAGCCAGCGGCATGCCTTGATGAATTACCTGCCGCGCCACGGCGCGGACGGTGCGGTGAACGGTTTCTACATCTTCGTGATCGACGAGACCGAACGCAAAAAGACCGAAGAAGCCCTGCGCAACCTCAATGAAACTCTTGAGGAACGCGTGAGTGCGCGCACCGAGCAACTGGCCCAGGCCAACCAGCGTTTGCAGAACGAAATGTTCGAACGCGAGCGCGCCGAAGACGCTCTGCGCCACGCGCAGAAAATGGAAGCGGTCGGCCAGCTCACCGGCGGCATCGCCCATGACTTCAACAACATGCTGACCGGCATCATCGGCAGCCTCGACCTGATGCAGCGCTACATCGCCAGTGGTCGCGCCGATGAGATCGGCCGGTTCACCGATGCGGCGGTGTCCTCGGCCAACCGCGCGGCGGCACTGACCCACCGTCTGCTGGCGTTCTCCCGGCGTCAGTCGCTGGATCGCAAAACCATCGACGTCAACGAGCTGATCCACTCGCTGGAAGACCTGATCCGCCGCACCAAGGGCGATCCGATCGAGCTCAAGTTGCGCCTTGCCGACAATGTCTGGTCGGTCAGCACCGATGTCAGTCAACTGGAAAACGCCCTGCTCAATCTGGTGATCAACGCCCGCGACGCCATGCCCGACGGCGGCGAACTGCTGATCGAAACCGCCAATGTCTATCTCGACGGCAACGACATCACCACCCTCGAACCGGTCAAGGCCGGCGATTACTTGATGCTCGCAGTCAGCGACAACGGCACCGGCATGACGCCTTCGGTACGTTCGAAGGCGTTCGATCCGTTCTTCACCACCAAGCCGATCGGCCAGGGCACCGGGCTCGGGTTGTCGATGATTTATGGCTTTGCCCAGCAATCCGGCGGGCACGTCAGCCTCGACAGTCTGCCCGGCCAGGGCACCTGCGTGCGCTTGTACTTGCCGCGTTTGTATGCACTGGAACCGGAGCGGCCGGTCATCGAAACGGTTACCGAAGCCCCCGCTGTGGCGACCGGCGAGACCGTGGTGGTGGTCGAGGACGATCCGGCGGTGCGGATGCTGGTCATGGACCTGCTCAAGGAGCTGGGTTATCGCGCCCATGAGGCCGAAGACGCCAAGGGTGCCCTGCCATTGCTCGAATCGGATCTGCGGGTGGACCTGCTGGTGACCGACGTCGGCCTGCCGGGCATGAACGGCCGGCAAATGGCGGAGATCGCCCGCCAGCACCGTCCGGGGCTCAAGGTGTTGTTCATGACCGGTTACGCGCAGAAAGCCGCCGAGCGTCAGGGCTTCCTCGAGGACGGCATGGACATGGTCGCCAAGCCGTTTTCCATCGAGCAGCTGGCCGGCAAGATCCGCACGATGATCAGCCAAAACCCGTGACTTGAGGCATAATCCGCGCCCCGCCGTCACCCCGCTACAGGTATTGCACGATGAAAGCCCAAGCCCGCCACATTCTGGTGAAAACCGCCGAAGAGGCCGAAAAACTCAAACAACGCATCGCCAACGGTGAAGCGTTCGATGTGCTGGCGAAGAAATTTTCGACCTGCCCGTCCGGCAAGCGCGGCGGCGATCTGGGTGAAGTGCGGCCGGGGCAGATGGTCGGTGCGATCGATGCGGTGATCTTCAAGAAACCGCTACGTACTGTGCACGGGCCGATCAAGAGCAAGTTCGGCTATCACCTGGTGCAGGTGTTTTACCGCGATTAAGTGTTTGGCTTCAGGGCCTCTTCGCGGGCAAGTCGAATCGTCGCACCGCCGCTCCCACAAGATTCTGCTGTGTGGCATCGATAGCATTCACAACAGTCATCCCTGTGGGAGCGGGCTTGCCCGCGAACCGATTGCGCAGCAATCGGCCATTCACCGATTACTTCGGAATCAGAGCGCCGGGGACCTGAATAACCTGGCTCGCTAACAGATGCCCGGCCTGCGCCGCTTCCGTCGGACTCCCCCCAAGCAAGCGACTCGCCAGATACGCCGCACTGAACGAATCCCCCGCCGCCGTGGTGTCCACCACCTTCTCGACCTTCTGCGCCGGGACTTCGAACGCTTCCCCGGCGCAACGGATCAGACAGGCTTCAGCGCCGCGCTTGAGCACCACTTCCGGCGTACCGATCTGCGCGTACGCTTCAAACACCGCGCCACAGTCTTCGAAATGGAACAGCGCCTGCTCGTCGTCCACCGTCAGCAACGCCAGATCGACATGGGGCAAAACGCTGCGATAGGCCGCCCGCGCCTCCTCCACTGTAGCCCACAAACGTGGCCGATAGTTGTTGTCGAAGACGATTCGCGCATCGCGCTGACGGGCTTCGATCAAGGTCTGGATCAGCTTTTCCCGCCCCTGCGCACCCAGCACTGCCAGCGTGATACCGCTGAAATACAGCACGTCGTAATCCGGCAGCGCCGCCAGAATCGGTGCGGCGGCTGGCGTGGTGAAGCAGTCGCGAACGGCGGCTTCGTTGCGCCAGTACAGAAAGCGCCGCTCCCCGGCAGCGTCGGTCTGGATGCAATACAAACCGGGCAGGCGACCGGGTAAACGCTGGACGAGATCCAGACCAATGCCTTCGTCGGCCCAAATGCGGCACATCGCGTCACTGAAGCTGTCATCACCCAGCGCCGTGACGTAATCGACCTGCGCCTTGTCGCCCATCGCGCGGGACAGATAGACCGCCGTGTTCAGCGTGTCACCGCCGAAGCTCTGTTGCAGGCTGCCATCGGCACGTTGCTGGAGTTCGATCATGCATTCGCCGATCAGCGCAATGCGCGGGGTGTTCGGACCCAATGGACTGAGCGTGTTCATCAGAAGCAGGTTTCCATGGTTTCGATCACCGACAGCTGCTCGTCAACCAGCAGGCCTACGCGCCACTTGTCGAAAGTCAGGCACGGGTGCGAAGTGCCAAAGGAAATGATGTCGCCGACGCGCAACTCCACGCCCGGCGCCACGGTCATGAACGCGTGCTGGTCCATCACCGCCGTCACCTTGCAGGCGCCTACATCGTCGCCCACCGCCGGCAGCACACCGGCCTTGTAACGCAGCAACGGCACCGGCATCCCGGCATCGAACGCCACGTCACGCTTGCCCAGGGCAATCACGGCAAACCCCGGCTCCGGCATCGACTGCACGTGAGCCCAGACTTCCAGCGCCGGACGCAGGCCTTCGTGCAGATCGCTGCGACGGTCGAGCACGCAGCACTGCGCCTCTTTATAGATGCCATGGTCGTGGGCCACGTAACTGCCAGGGCGCAACACGCTGAGGAAACGCCCGCCGGCGTTCTGCGCTTCGAACGACTCGGCGATCAGGTCGTACCACGCCGAACCCGACGCGGTGATGATCGGCTTGGCGATAGCGAACGCGCCGCTGTCCTGCAACTGCACCGCCAGGCGCACCAGCGAGGCGGCGAATTCACGGATGCCACTGACGGCGTGATCGCCATGGATCACGCCTTCGTAACCTTCGATGCCGGTCAGGGCCAGCGCCGGTTGTGCGCCGATGGCCTTGGCCAGTTCGATGACTTCCTGCTCGCTACGGCAACCGCAACGGCCACCGACCACGCCGTATTCGATCATCACGTTCAGACGCACGCCACGCGACGCAAAGTAAGCGCCCAGATCGGCGACGTTGTCCGGGTGATCGACCATGCAATAGAAATCGAAACCGGAATCGGCCGCCAGCAGATCGGCAATCAACGCCATGTTCGGCGTACCGACCAGTTGGTTGGCCATCAACACCCGGCGCACGCCGTGGGCGTATGCGGCGCGGGTCTGGGTGGCGCTGGCCAGGGTGATGCCCCACGCGCCGGCGTCGAGCTGACGACGAAACAGCGCCGGGGTCATGCTGGTCTTGCCGTGGGGCGCGAGTTCGGCGCCGCTGTCGCTGACGAATTTCTGCATCCAGCGGATGTTGTGTTCCAGCGCTTCGCGGTGCAGCACCAGCGCCGGCAGGCTGATGTCACGCACCAGTTGCGCGCCGACGGCGGCATCGCCCTTTTGCACGGCAGCAGTGTTGTTGGCAGTCGTCATGGTCGAACTCCTCACAGTCGCGCCCGCAGGCAGGCGCGGTTATTCGTTGATTCGCCGGGCGAGGCTGTTGGCGCTCTCGATCAAGACCCGGCGATAGTCGTTGTAATTAGTCTTGGCGTCGGCGCGCGGGGCGACGATGCACAGGGTGCAGATGGCAACGCCTTGAGGGTCTTTGACCGGGGCGGCGAAGCAATGGGTGAAGGTGTCGGCGACACTGTCGAAGGAGAAGAAACCGTCGATGCCGGCCTGACGGATTTCCGCCAGAAACGTCTCCATCGGCAGGCGTTCGCCACCCGGCAAAATGAAGTCGTCGGGGTCGATCAGGTCGCTGATCTGCTGGTCGCTCAAGTGCGCCAGCAGTAATCGTCCGGACGCGGTCCACGGGATCGGCGCGTTTTCTCCGATATCGGAAGAAATACGGAAATGCCGCTCGCCCTCCTTCATCAGCGCCACCGTGTATTTGCGACCGTTGAGCAGGCACATCTGCGCGGTTTCCCGGGTCTGGCTGACGATCTCCTGCAACGCGTGATCGGCCTCGCGACTGAGGTCGAAGTGACGCAGATGCGCCTGACCGAGGAAGTACAGCTGACGACCGAGATAGACGTGACCGTCCTTGCCCACCGGCTCCAGAATTCGCCGCTCAAGCAATGACGCCACCAGTTCGTAGACCGTGGATTTCGGGCTGCCGATGCCGTTGGCGATGTCGTTCGGACGCAGTGGCTGGCCAATTTCCTTGAGGAAATCGAGGATATCGAACGCCCGGTCCAGACCGCGTGCCCGGCGCTTGATGGTGTCTTCGGTCATTTCTGTTGTTCCCATAAAAGATGCCGGGATGGTAACTGGCCCTTGGCGTTGTGTCAGTTGGATCGCAGCCCTCACCCCCCGCCCTCTCCCAGGGGGAGAGGGAGCCTGATCGCATCGATGCAAATGCCATCGTCTGACACAACAATCCGCATCGATACAAATCATTCCCCTCTCCTAGGGAAAAGGAGCCTGACCGCATCGATGCATGACTAGCTGCCAAACGCCGGGCCCTGCATCGATAGAGATCAGTCCCCTCTCCTGGGGGAGAGGGCTAGGGTGAGGGGGCTACGGCCTCAGCGACGCCACATCTCTCAAGCCTTCTTCTTGTACGCAATGCAGTCGATCTCGACCTTGCAGTCGACCATCATGCTCGCCTGCACACAGGCCCTGGCCGGTGCGTGCTCAGGCTTGAAGTACTCGCCGAAGACCTTGTTGAAACTGCTGAAATCCCGCGGATCGTCCAGCCACACGCCGGCGCGTACCACGTCTTCCAGGCCATAACCGGCCTCTTCGAGAATCGCGATCAGGTTCTTCATGGTCTGGTGCGTCTGCTCGACGATGCCGCCCACAATGATCTCGCCATCCACCGCCGGCACCTGCCCGGAAACGTGCAGCCAGCCATCGGCTTCAACGGCGCGGGCGAATGGACGAGGCTGGCCGCCAGCGGCGGTGCTGCCGGTGCCGTAACGAGTAATGCTCATGGGTGTTTCTCCTGATTGAAAAAGTGAAAAGTCAGAACCGCGTGCTTTTGAGAAATTCCGTCAGCCGCGGCGATTGAGGACGCTCGAACAGTTCCTTGGGAGGCCCCTGCTCTTCGATGCGCCCCTGATTCATGAAAACGATCTTGTCCGAGACCTCGAAGGCAAAACGCATTTCGTGGGTCACCAGCAACATGGTCATGCCGTCCTCGGCCAGACCCTTGATCACGTTCAGCACTTCGCCGACCAGTTCCGGGTCGAGGGCCGAGGTGACCTCGTCGAACAGCATCAGACTCGGGTTCATCGCAATCGCCCGGGCAATCGCCACGCGCTGTTGCTGACCGCCGGACAACTGGCCGGGAAAGTGATTGCGCCGCTCCAGCAGGCCGACCCGCTCCAGCCATTTCTCGGCCAGGACCACGGCTTCGTCCTTGTGCATCTTTTTGACTTTCAGCAAGCCGAGCGTGACGTTCTGCAACGCGGTGAGGTGCGGGAACAGGTTGAATTGCTGGAACGCCATGCCGGTCATCGCTCGATGGCGCGCGATGACTTTTTCCGGGTGGCGCACGCGTTTGCCGTTGAGTTCGTCATAGCCGATGGATTCGCCGTCGAGCAGGATCTGCCCGCCCTGGAATTCCTCCAGCATGTTCACGCAGCGCAACAGCGTGGTCTTGCCCGAGCCGCTGGAACCGATGAGTGTCACCACGTTGCCGCGCTGCATGCTCAGGTCGACGCCCTTGAGCACTTCGACCGCGCCGTATTGTTTGTGCAGGCCACGGATGTCCAGCAGGGGCTGACCGTTCTGGACGTTGGAAACTTGAGCTTGAGTCATGGCAGGGCCACCCGCTTTTCAATGTGCCGGCCGAGTAATTCGATGCCGTAGTTGATGACGAAGAACAGAAAACCGGCGAACAAGTAAAACTCCAGGGTCATGAACGTCCGGGCGATGATCTGCTGGGTGCTGAGCAACAGCTCGGCCACGCCGATCACCGACAGCAAGGTCGAGGCCTTGACGATTTCCGTGGACGAGTTGACCCAAGTCGGCAGGATCTGCCGCAGCGCCTGAGGCAACAGCACGTAGCCGAGGGACTGATAGAACGTCAGGCCGATGGCCTTGCCGGCTTCCATCTGCCCGCGTGGCAAGGCCTGCAACGCGCCGCGCACGATCTCGGCCACGTGGGAGCCGCAAAACAGCGTCAGCCCGAGTGCGCCAGCCTGAAACGCGCTGATCTGCCAGCCGAGCGCCGGTGCCATGTAAAAGCACGCCAGCACCAGCACGAACACCGGCGTGCCACGAATCAGATCGACATAAAAGCGGAACGGCGCGCGCATCCAGAACTTGCCGTAAGTCAGCACCAGACCGGCAAACACACCGATAACCGTACCAAACAGAATCGCCAGCGCCGACACCTGCACGCTGGTCAGAAAGCCTTGCCACAAGGCTTCGCGGGCAATCCACAACTCATGCAACCAACTGGGGGATTCGTACATCGCAGCCTCCTATCGGCGGATTGCCAGACGCTGCTCGAGGTAACGCAGCAGCATGGCAATGAGGTAACAGGCCGCGACATACAACGCCGTGGTCACCAGCCAGGTTTCGATCACCCGGTAGCTTTCGACGTTGATCTTGCGCGCGTAATAGGTCAGCTCCGGCACCGCGATCGCGGCGGCCAGCGAGGTGTCCTTGAACAGCGAAATGAAGTTGTTCGACAGCGCCGGCAGCACGTTGCGCAACATCACCGGCACGGTGACGTAGGCTTTCACCTGCCACTCGCCCAGGCCGATAGCCAGCCCCGCTTCGCGCTGGCCTTTGGGGATGCTCAACAGACCGCCGCGGAACACTTCGGTCAGGTACGCCCCGGCATACAGCGACAGGGTGATGATGAACGACGGGATCTTGTCCAGCCGGATCCCCAGGCTCGGTAACGCAAAGTAGATCAACAGAATCAACACCAGAATCGGCGTGTTACGGATCACCGTCACATACACCGATGCCAGCACCCGCAAGGCGCGATGCCTGGACAGCAAGGCAAACGCCATCAGCAGGCCGATCACGCAGCCGATGGCGATCGATACCAGCGCCAGTTCGAGGCCCAGACCGAGCCCCGCCAGCAAGGTGTCGAAATCGCGCCACACGGCGGCAAAGTTCAACTGATAGTTCATGGTCGGCAGTACCTTGAGCGGGGCGCATCAGGGCGCCCCACTCTCACGGGTTCATTTGAATTCGACAGGGAAACCGATGGCCGGCGATGGCAGATCGACACCGAACCATTGCTTGAACGACGCGGCGTAGGTCGGGAACTCCACACCGGTCATGGCTTCATGCAGCGCGGTGTTGACGAAGTTCAGCCAGTCCTGATCGCCACGTTTGACGGCACAGGCGTAGGTCTGCGGGCTCCAGGCGTACGTCGGGCTGCGATAGCGGCCAGGGTTCTGCACCATCAGGTATTTGACCGAGGACTGGTCGGTGGCGGCGGCATCGGCGCGGCCGGAGTTCACGGCCTGATACATCAGATCGACGCTGTCGTACTGATCGACCTTGGCCTTGGGCAGCGCCTGATGCACCAGCTCTTCGGCGTACACGTTCTGCAATACGGCTACGGTCACGCCATCACCACCGGCCTGCAGGTCTTCGATTTCCTTGTATTTGCTGTTGTTCGGCAGCAGCAGGCCGACGCCTTCGCGGTAGTACGGCAGGGTGAACGCCACTTGCTGCGCGCGGCTGGCGGTGACAGTGATGAACTGGCAGCTCATGTCGACCTTGTCGGTCAGCAGGTTGGGAATCCGCGCATCGGACGACTGCACCACGAACTCGACCTTGCTCGGGTCATTGAACAGACCTTTGGCCACGATCCGCGCGATGTCGATATCAAAGCCCTGCAACTTGCCGTCCGCGCCCTGAAAGTGCCACGGAGCATTGGTGCTGCCGGTGCCCACAATCAGCTTTCCACGGGCCAGGACGCTGTCGAGCTTGCTGTCGGCCGCCTGGGCCATACCCATGACAGCGGACGAAGCCGCGAGAACAAAAACACACGCTTTGAACAAGGAAGGTCGGCGATGCATGGCAAGCACTCCAGAGGATTGTTTATTCCGCTATACCGGAACACGGTTTGTTACTACGGAATAGACAGCAGAAAGTGTGCCACAGGATTCGCGGGGAATCTGCAATGGATTGAAATTTGTTTTGAATCAAAGAGATAAAAAGAAGGGTGAAACCCGTGTTACGCGAGGTGTCATCAACCCGCGCTACCGTTGGCTACACAGTGCGAGTATCTGGGCCACATTTCAGTGCGCAACGCACAAAAAATCGCGCGCGGCACCTGTCAACTCTGACAGTAGCCGCAGAAGCATTACCTGCCTTACCGTCAGCTTCATCCGGAACCGACGAACAGGTACGTCTCCATGCGCTCGACATCCGAATACTCGACCCTTGCGCCCGCCTACCGCAAAGCCTTGAAAACCAGACGATTGGTGGCTTTGTACTTCTACAGCGAGCAATGCCACGCCTGCCATTGGGCCAGCCGGGTATTCCGGCGGATTGCCGAAGGTTTCAAACCCTTGGCCGACAGCTACATGCTTGATGTCGACAAGTCACCCAGACACGAGCGCGTCTCTGGGTTCCCGACAATCCTGTTCTACAAAAACGGAAAGCTGCTGGAGCATTTGAAAGGAATCGGCGATGAGGAAATGCTGGAGCAATCCTTTATTCGCTACATCGGCAAGATCAAACCTGCGCCCGTACAACACAAGCCAAAACACGACACCGCCTGGCTTTACCAGGCTCTGAGAAATCTCCGCACCCTTCCCCGCACCTCTCCACGGAACTTTTCCTGAAAGTGCCACCTAAGAGCCATCAGGTAATGGCACCGTCGTTCCAATTGATCTGTAACAACTAGCCTCGAAGCCGGATTGGACAAGCTCCCATCCGGCTGCTTTTCTTTATTTCTCAGAAAGAGATAAGTGCTGCCGGCCCTTTGGTCGCAGCCTTGCTTCGTCCCAGGAGGGGTCAATGTCCTTTAATGTCATGATGGTTTTCGGTACTCGCCCGGAGGCCATCAAAATGGCCCCGCTGGCCCGGGTTCTGCGTCAGTGGCCCGACATCACACTCAACATCTGCTCCACCGGCCAGCATCGCGAGATGCTCACTCAGGTGCTGGATGCGTTCGAACTGACGGTCGACGAAGACCTGCAAGTCATGACCCAGGGCCAGACCCTGAACGGTCTGTCGCAGCATCTGCTCGCCCAGCTCGATCAGGCCTACGAGCGGGTCAAGCCGGACATCGTACTGGTCCACGGCGACACCACCACCAGCTTCATCGCCGCCCTCGCCGCCTTCAATCGTCAGTTGCCCATCGGTCACGTCGAGGCAGGCCTGCGTACCGGCAACCTGCGCGCGCCCTGGCCCGAGGAAGCGAATCGACGCCTGACCGGCGTGATTACCGACCTGCATTTCCCGCCGACCTCCAAGTCCGCCGCCAATTTACTGCGCGAAGGCGTACCCGAAGACAACATTGAAATCACCGGCAACACCGTGATCGATGCCTTGCTGTGGATGCGCAAGCACCAGCAGGAGATCGATTGGCATCCGCCTGCCGATTCGCCCCTGGCGGCGCTGGACGACCAGCGACGGATGATTCTGGTCACCAGCCATCGACGGGAAAATCTCGGCGACGGTTTCCGCAATATCTGCCAGGCGCTGGCCGAACTGGCCGAGCAATACCCGGACGTACAATTCGTCTATCCGGTGCACCTCAACCCGCTGGTGCAGGAGGTGGTGTACGGCATGCTGGCCGACAAACCGAACATCTATCTGGTGCCACCGCAGGACTATCCGAACTTCGTCTGGCTGATGGGCCGCGCGCACTTCATCCTGACCGACTCCGGCGGCGTCCAGGAGGAGGCCCCGGCGATCGGCAAACCACTGCTGGTGCTGCGCGACGTCACCGAACGCCCTTCCGTGCTGGAGAGCGGCACCATGCTGCTGGTCGGCACCGACAAGGCGCGCATCGTCAAGGAAGCCCGACAACTGCTGGACGACCCGGACACCTACGCGCGCATGAGCCGCGTGCACTTTCCCTATGGCGACGGTCACGCCAGCGAACTGATCGCCACCCGCCTCCACGCCTGGCTGAGCGCACGCTCGGCGGCGGGTAAAGGGGTATGAGTCTGGGTTGGGTCGATTTCTTCGCGTATGTGCTGTTCGGTCTCAAATATGTGGCGATTGCCCTCGCCCTGCTGATGTTCATCCTCGGGCTCGATGACCTGTTCATCGACCTCGTGTACTGGAGCCGCAAGCTCATCCGGCGCTGGCGGATCTACGAAAAATTCAAGCGTGCCGACGAGGAACGCCTGTATTCGATTCCCGAGAAACCGCTGGCAATCATGGTGCCGGCGTGGAACGAAGTCGGCGTGGTCGGTGAAATGGCGCGTCTGGCCGCCTCGACCATCGACTACGAGAACTATCAGATTTTCGTCGGCACCTACCCCAACGACGCCGAAACCCAGGCCGATGTCGACGCGGTGTGCCAGCACTACCCCAACGTGCACAAAGTGGTCTGCGCCCGCCCCGGCCCGACCAGCAAGGCCGACTGCCTGAACAACATCATCGACGCGATCCTGCGCTTCGAGAGCGAGGCGAAAATCCAGTTCGCCGGGTTCATCCTGCACGACGCCGAAGACGTGATTTCGCCGATGGAATTACGCCTCTACAACTACCTGCTGCCGAACAAAGACCTGATCCAGATTCCGGTCTACCCCTACGCGCCGGAGTGGAAAGGCTTCACCGCCGGGCACTACGTCGATGAGTTCGCCGAGAACCACGGCAAGGACGTCATCGTCCGCGAAGCCCTCACCGGTCAGGTGCCCAGCGCCGGCGTCGGCACCTGCTTCAGCCGTAAGGCCATCAGTGCCCTGCTGGAAGACGGCGACGGCATTGCCTTCGATGTGCAGAGTCTCACCGAGGACTACGACATCGGTTTCCGCCTCAAGCAGAAAGGCATGAAATGCATTTTCGCCCGTTATTCGGTCAGCGATCCGAAACTGGCGCTGGAGCAACCCTGGGTGTTCGGCATGAACCGCGAATTCTCTCAGGTGATCTGCGTCCGGGAACACTTCCCGCGTGACTTGCAACACGCAATCCGGCAGAAATCGCGGTGGATTGTCGGCATCGTGTTCCAGGGCACCAAGAACCTCGGCTGGAGCCGCAAGGGTCTGCTCAACTACTTCCTGTGGCGCGACCGTCGCGGGCTGATCGCCTACCTGCTGAGCTTTCTGGTGAACCTGCTGTTCCTGGTATTGCTGGCGATGTGGGCGGTGACGATCATTTCCCCGGACTCGTGGCGCTATCCCTCGATCCTCGCCGACAGCTCGCTGCTCTCGGTGCTGCTGTGGCTCAACGGCCTGATGCTGCTCAACCGCCTGTTCCAGCGCGGCTGGTTTGTCACTCGTTACTACGGTTTGGTTGAAGGTCTGCTGTCGGCGCCGCGCATGATGTGGAGCAACTTCGTCAACTTCTTCGCCAACCTGCGTGCCCTGCGTCAGGTCATGGAAATGGGCGATTCACGACGTGTGGCCTGGGACAAGACCACCCACGAATTCCCGGCGCTGACCAAGGCGCAGCGCACCCCGCTCGGCCATCGTCTGGTGGAAAAAGGTCTGCTTACCGAAGAGCAACTGGAAGCGGCGATCACCAGCCCCGTACGCCGTCGACTTGGCCGCGAACTGCTGCTGCGTGAGTACATCGACAGCACTCAACTGGTTCAAACCCTCGCCGAGCAGCTTGATCTCGAATGGGCGCCACTCAATCCGTTCAAGCTCGACAAGCGCCTGATCGATGCCGTACCGCGCCGAGTCGCCTCCCACTACGGCATTTTGCCGGTGGCCGAAGAAGGCGACACCCTGATCCTGGCCTCCGAAGGCCCGGTCAGCCAGGTCTCGCTGGGCGCCATCAGCCGTCAATTGCAACGCCCGGTGCGCAGCCGTCTCGCACCTCAGGGCCGCGTCACATTGGGGATTCGTTACTGGTACGCCAGCCCCCGCCAGAATGAGGAAGTGCGTCATATGCTCGAAGTGCTTGAGCGCCATCAGGACGATGAAGCCCTGCTGGAACGGGTCAGCCGCCATCAGGTGCTGCTGGGCAATCTGTTGCAGGTGCGCGGCATGGTGCCGCCGACCCTGTTCAATCAGGCGCTGATCGACTTCGATGCCGAGAACATGTCACTCGGCGAGCATCTGATTTCCCGGGGCATGATCACCCAGGAAGTACTGGAACAGGCCCTCGCCGATCAGGCCAGCGAACAGCAAGCCGCCTACCGCATTGTCCGGGAGGTCGCATGAAGCCTGTGCATCGTCAAACCCTGCTGATGGGCAGCCTGCTGCTGGGCCTGAGCACCGCGTATCCGCTGCAAGCGGCACCGCTGAGCGACTTTGAACAGTTCCGCAGCTACCCCTACATGGACCGCAGCTATCGCGAGGCGAAAAAGGGCAACTGGAAAGAAGTCGAACGGCTGATGCGCCACTTGCTGGAAAAGGTCCCGAAAAACGACGAGGCCCGGGCACTGCTGGTGGAGTCCCTGGCCAAGCAACGTCGTTACAAGGAAGCGCTGCAAGCCTTGCCGGACAACAGCGATGCCCTGCTCGACCTGCGCCTGACCTGGATCGAACAGGATCCGCCGACCAGCACGCAAGTTGAAAGCTGGATGGCCACCAGCAGCCTGAATGACCGCGTGCGCCTGTGGCAGGCCTACAGCCTGAGCCTGGCCAAGTTCGGCGGCGCGGCCAAGGCCCATGACTGGCTGGCACAACTGGCGCCCAAGGGTGATGACAATATCCTGCGCCTGGCCCGCGCCAACTGGTCGGAGCAATTGCGCGACTGGAGCGGCACCATCGACCAACTGGCGCCACTGGCCGCACGCAAACAACTGGACGCCGAAGGCTGGCAACGGCTGGCCAACGCTTACGTGCAACGCCTCGATGAAAAGCCGCTGCAGCAACTGCTGCAACAGGCGCCGAGTCCCGAGGCCGCACGCAACATTCGCCTGGCAATGGTCGATCGCGCCATCGCCATGGGTCACGAGCAACAGGCCCAGCGCTGGATGCAGTCGCTGCCGGCCAGCGATCTCGCCGATCCGGCGCAACGACAGCGGCTGTGGGAACTGGCACGCAAGACCGAAGACGTGCCCACCGTGCAGCGTCTGAGCAACGATCTGCAACGGCCTTGCCTGGAAACCGCCGAATGGCTATCACGCCAGGATCCGGAAGCGGCGCTCAAGCAACTGCGCAGCTGCACGCCGACGGACGATCCACAGACCTGGCTGGTACTCGCCCAGCGCCTGCAAGCCACTGACCTTTTGCAAAGCACCCGTCTACCGGAGCCTTGGGACAGCCGACGGCAAACGCAGGTGCTCGACATCTGGCAGGAGCAAGGTCGCAGCGCCGAGGTCAATGCCTGGCTGGCCGGGCAGAAACAGACGCCCGATATCGTCAAGCGCCGAGCCGAACTGACGCAGCGCATGGGACGGATGATTGAAGCGGAAACCCTGTGGGAACTGCATTACCGGCAAACCGGCAATCTTTCCTCGCTCAATCAGGCCACTTACCTGGCGGTAAATGCCGGTGATCGCGCGCACGCTCAACAGTTGCTGGAATCTGCGTTCGATCGTCATGGCGGACGTCTGCCGGCGACGGCGTTGCAGCGTCTGGCCGGTTTGTATGCCGCAGCGCCCTCCACGACACCGGAGCAACAGCGACGCATGGCGTTGCTGCTCAACCGGGTAGACGGTGCCACGCGCGGCCAACTGCTCGCACAACTCGCGGAGACCGGCCAGTGCGACGCCGTGCAGCAAGCCATCGGCAGCCACCCGCAAGCGGCTGGCGATTACCGCGCGCTCGGTCGCTGCGCCATGCCTGATCGCCCGGGTGAAGCCGTCGTCTATTACCAGCAGGCTGAAAAGCTCGGCGATCGCGGCAGTCGTCTGCCGCTGGCCTATGCCCTGGAAGCGGCCGGTGATTCTGCCGGCGCACTGACGATCTGGCGCAGCATCCCGACCGCCGAACTCAGCGACAACGCGCGTCTGACGGCCAGTCGCAGCGCGCTGAATGTCGGCGACAGCCAGACCGCGGAAACCTACTGGCAACAGAGCACCACTCGCGGCGCCAATGAGTGGGCCCTCGGCGCAGCCATCGCCGACGCACGGGGTGATCACGCCCAGGCACTGCAACGTCAGCGTCAGGCCCTGCAGCAGGCACCGGATGCCGGGCATTTCTACGCCGCGTCGGTCACCGCGCAAAAGGCCGGGGACTTGCCACAAAGCACCGCGTGGCTGGCCGAAGCGGTACGCCGCGAGCCGAACAACCCGCGTTATCGCGCCGACTACGGCATGCGTCTGGCCGGCGCCGAAACCCGCGAAGAGCGCGCCACGGCGATTCCGTATCTGCAACAGGCGACCCGGGATTTCCCCGAGGATTACCGCCTCGGCGAAACCCTGGCCTGGCGCTACGACGAAGTGGAAGACAGTGCCTCCGCACGCAAGGAACTGCGTCGGGTGATCGATCTGGAGCAGAACCCGGTGG
Organism: Pseudomonas aphyarum; assembly: GCF_028657055.1. Taxonomy (NCBI): domain Bacteria; kingdom Pseudomonadati; phylum Pseudomonadota; class Gammaproteobacteria; order Pseudomonadales; family Pseudomonadaceae; genus Pseudomonas; species Pseudomonas aphyarum. Next base: position 15,442 of record NZ_JAMDGS010000010.1, on the reverse strand, counting down.
CGGCCGATGACGAAGACGGCAGCATGGAAGCCAGGCGGTATCGCCAGCGACGCGCCCATGAAACCTTGTCCCGGCGTGACAATTTCACTGTTGCCAGCACCTGGTCACCGGCCGGGGTCTCGACCAACGACTTTCTGCGCCCGGATGACAGCGAAGGCAGCAAACGGGTTACCCGCTCGCAGAACGTTCAGGTCGCGATGTGGGATCACGCGCTGGGTGAAGAACCGAGTCGGGCCGGCAGTACGCTGTCGGTTTATGGCCGGCTGCTGTTCGGAGGCCAGGGTCGTTCCAGCTATGGCGAAACCTTCGCTACCGGCGTCGGCCTGCGCTACAAACCGTGGGGCACGGCCAACGTCAACCTGTATGCCGAAATCTACAAGCAAACCGGCGTCAGCGACGATGGCAGCGGCGGCATGCGCCTGGGGCAGTTGTTCAGCCCGGTGAAAGTCTGGGATCAGGGTCACGACTACGATCGCTTCGGTCGAACCAGCACCGACTACCTGCTGCGCGCCACCGCCTCATTCCTCGATCAGGGCAAATACCGCAACGATTGGCGCGTCGACGAGAACGAATGGGACGAGCGCTTTCTCTACCTCGATGCCGCATGGTGGACCAAGGCCGGCGATCACCAATGGCTGTCGCGTTTCCAGCAAGGTCACGCCTGGAAACTGCCGTTCAGCGGAGCCCAGACCATCATGCCTTACGGCTTCCTCGAATTTGCCAGCCAGGATCCGAGCAACGACTGGCGCCAGGACCTGCGCACCGGTGTCGGTCTGCGCTGGCAATGGTGGTACGACGAGGATCGCTACAACGCCTACCGTTCGAAACTGACGGTTCGCACCGAATATCAACAGTCGCTGGGCGGCAATCTGTATGAAGGCGGCAACGGTGTGTTGCTGGGCGTGGAGTGGAATTTCTGATGGCTCGATGGATGTTGTGTTTGTGCCTGCTGATGAGCGCCACTGTCGCCAAGGCCGATGAGCGGGTGTTCTATCAGCCGCTGAATGTCGATGCCGGCCTGACCCAGGCGCAGTGGCAGAAAGTCTGGCAAGACACCGCGAAACAAGGCACGCGTACCGTGATCGTGCAGTGGACGGCCTACGGTGACTCGGACTTCGGCGGTGCCAATGGCTGGCTCGCCAATAGTCTGAAACTCGCTCAACGACAAGGTCTGCAACTGGTGCTCGGCCTGGCGATGGACCCGGCCTACTACAAGCGTATCGATGAACTGGACAGCGCCGGTCTCGGCGCCTACTGGCAGGCGCAGTTGGGGCAGTCGCTGGCCCAGCAACAGAAGCTGCGTCAGGACTGGAGGCTGCCAGTCAGCGGTTGGTATCTGCCATTGGAGCTGGACGACCTGCACTTTCTGGCGGCAGATCGACGGGCCACGCTTCAGCGCCAGTTGAAGGACTTCGCCGCGAAGCTGGATGCGCCGCTGCATGTCAGCGCCTTCAGTGCCGGCAAGCTGGCCCCGGCGGTCAACGGTCAATGGCTGGGTGAATTGACGGCGGCCGGTGCACAGGTCTGGTGGCAGGACGGCGCGGGCACCGGTCGTTTGTCACCGCTGGTGCGCAACGGTTATGCCAGTGCACTGCCCTGCTCCGTGGGTATCGTGCGCGAGGCCTTCCGGCAAGTCAGCCGTGAGGGCGAGCCCTTCCGTGCCGAACCGGCCAGCCCGGATGCGACCTCGACCGGCTGCCATCAGAACGCGGTGTTTTCCCTGCGCTATCGACCGTGGGGCTCGGTAATCCTCGATAACCAACGCAAGCATCCGGGCAGCAATGTACAAAACCATTGAAGACGAAGTCCTGAAAAAGACCGCGCCTGCCGAGCTGTGGAGCGAGTTCATCCAGCATGAATTCGAGCGGCTGCACAGATTCTGCCTGCTGATTTATCTGGCGAGCATCAGTGTCTGGATAGTCTTCGATCTGATCGTCAGTTTCCTGGGCGGGCAAGGTTTTACCTGGCGATCGATGGTGTTTCTGACGGTATTTTCGATTCAGGCGGTCATTTTGCTGTTCACGCGAAAGGCCGCCCATTTCGACATCCTGAACATCCTGTTCATCGTTGCCATGACCCTTGGCGTGCGACTGCTGATCGACGGCCTTCCCGCAAGCTTTCAACCCGCGTGGCTGGTGCTGGGCGCTTCGAGCATGCTCTACAGCATCTCGGTTCTGCCCATCAGCCGCTGGTCGTTCTACACCTCGCAAGGGGTGATCTGGCTGGTGCTCAATCCGTTTTTTGGTACCGAAGTCGGGCTGTTCGAACTCAAAGGCGTGATGACCATCGCTTACGCCGTGTTTCTCTGCGGGTTGACGATCTATACGTTTTTGAAGCTGCGCGAGGCCAAGCTCTACAACTACATCATGTCCAAGCTGTTGCTGGACCAGGCCTACAACGACACCCTCACCGAAATCCCCAACCGCCGCTCATTCATGACCCGCGCCGGAAAAACCCTGCAAACCGTACCGCGCGAGCACGACCATTACCTGGCGATGATCGACATCGACAACTTCAAGAAAGTGAATGATGTGTACGGCCACGACATCGGCGATGAGGTGCTCAAGCGCATCGCGGCGGACATCAAAACCGTGATGTCACGCTTTGAATACGCACGATTGGGCGGTGAGGAATTTGCGATCTATCTGGCTGGGGTGCGCCGCGAGGATGTCGAGGCGCTGGCCGGGGAATTGTGCCGGGTGGTGCGTGAGCAACCGACCCGGCACCCGGTGACCATCAGCATCGGTCTGGCCCGGGTCGAAGATGACGACACCCTCAATCAGGCGCTGATCAAGGCTGACGAAGCGTTGTACGAGTCAAAGCATACCGGCAAGGACCGGTACACTTTTCATCAGTGAGGCCGTCAGGCCTCACGCACCAGCAACACCCGCGTCACGCGACGCTCTTCGACCGCCATCACGGTCATGCCCCAGCCTTCATGCTCCAGTCGATCGCCCTTCATCGGCAGGCGATCCAGCAGGCTCATCACCAGCCCGGCGAGGGTCTGGTAATCCTCGGTCGGCTCGGCGCGAAAACCGGTGTGCTCGCGGATGCGGGTCAGGTTCAGCGCACCGTTGACGATGTACCCGCCCTGCTCCTCGACCACGTCCGGTCCGGCGATTTCGCTGGCGTCGGGCAGTTCACCGGCAATCGATTCGAGAATGTCGGTCATGGTCAGCACACCGACAAAATCACCGAATTCATTGACTACAAAGGCAATGTGGGTCGAAGCCGCACGCATTTGTTCCAGTGCGTTGAGGATCGAATAACTGTCCAGCAGATTGACGGTCTTGCGCGCCAGGTGTTCAAGGTTCGGCTCGTTGCCGGCCAGATATTCCTTGAGCAATTCCTTCTTGTGCACGAAGCCCAGTGGCTCATCGACCGCGCCATTACGAATCAGCGGCAAGCGCGAGTAGGATGAATGCATCAACCGTGTACGAATAGCCTCGGCGTCGTCCGCCAGATCAATGTGATCGACATCGGCGCGCACCGTCATCAAGGCGCGGATCGGTCGCTCGGCCAATTGCAGTACGCCGCTGATCATCACCCGCTCGCGACGGTCGAACAGCTCCGCACTCGGCGCTTCACCGTTATCCAGCAAGTCGGAAATTTCCTCGCCGACCTCCTCCACCGCCAGTTTGCGACCACCCAACAGACGCATCACCGCATGGGCCGTGCGCTCGCGCATCGGGCGCAAGCCCTGCATCGAGCGCTTGCGACGAGCGCGGGCGATCTGGTTGAAGATCTCGATCAGGATCGAGAAACCAATGGCCGCGTACAGATAACCTTTCGGAATGTGGAAGCCCAGGCCTTCGGCCGTCAGGGCAAAACCGATCATCATCAGGAAGCCCAGACACAGCATGATCACCGTCGGGTGGGCGTTGACGAAGCGGGTCAGCGGCTTGCTGGCAACGATCATCACACCGATGGACACGACCACCGCGATCATCATCACCGCCAGTTCATCGACCATGCCCACGGCCGTAATCACTGCGTCCAGGGAGAACACCGCGTCGAGCACGACGATCTGCGCCACGATCGGCCAGAACAACGCATAAGCGGTGTTGGTCGAGCGCTCGCCAATGTGACCTTCCAGCCGTTCGTGCAACTCCATGGTCGCCTTGAACAACAGGAACACACCACCGAACAGCATGATCAGGTCACGGCCGGAGAAACTCTTGCCGAACACTTCGAACAAAGGTGCCGTGAGGGTGACCAGCCAGGAAATACTCGCCAGCAGACCAAGACGCATGATCAGCGCCAGGCTCAAACCGATGATGCGTGCGCGGTCGCGCTGATGCGGCGGCAGTTTGTCCGCCAGGATCGCGATGAACACCAGGTTGTCGATACCCAGTACCAGTTCCAGCACGATCAGTGTCAACAAGCCCAGCCATGCCGTGGGATCCGCTAACCATTCCATAATCTGTCTCTATCTCTCGTCGGTGAATTCAGGCTGCCGGACACGGCAAAGTGCGGCGCGAAAGCTCGAAGGCTGCGCCAACAACGATAGTCGGTAGTCGGAAGACTGGATGTTGCGAGTGCGTCAAGACCGCGCGGTGGCGCGAGGGGAACAGGGTTCTTTGAATAGAACTGGGAGGCTCCGAGAGGGTGTTCATGCAAATCCTGAATGAAAAAAGGCCTTGAAGCGTACAGGCTCTGATGACTTTTCCTACAGCTGGAAATCATTTCAAAATCTGTACGCCGCACACGTCTCCGGACTTTTACGGGTAAAGCGTCGACAACACCCGGTCGGCATTGGCACCGCAGCTCATGCCTTCGGGCTTGGATTGAATGTTCTCGATCACCTCCAGCAACCGCGCCTTGCTCTGGGCCAGATGCTGCTGCATGACTTCGATCTGCTCGACCTTGCGCGTCAGGCCTGCCACCAGCTCATCGTGCTTGAATTCACCGGTTCCGGCAGCCGGCAACAACTGTTTGAGTTCTTCCAAGGAAAAGCCGGCCTGCTGGGCACTGCGGATGATGTTCAGGGTCTGCAGCACTTGTGGCGGGTAACGTCGGTAACCATTGCCCTGGCGCTCCACTTTGGGGATCAGACCCTGGGCCTCATAAAAACGAATACTCGAAGCGCTCAACCCGCTCTGCTGCGCCAATTCACCGATTTTCATTTCAGCCTCGATTTGCCCGCTTGACATTAAAGTTAACTTTAAGCTTAGCCTCTCTCCATCACTGATGAGGAGTCAAGCAATGTCGCCCTTCCAGATTTTGAATCTGCCCAACGGTCAGACCGTCGGCAACCGTATCGCCAAAGCCGCCATGGAAGAAAACCTCGCGGACCGTGACCAGGCACCGTCTCGCGAACTGTTCCGCCTGTATCAGGCCTGGGCCGACGGCGGTGCCGGATTGCTGTTGACCGGTAACGTGATGATTGACCGCCGTGCCATGACCGGGCCCGGTGGCGTGGTGCTCGAAGACGAGCGGCATCTGGAGCGTTTCCGCCAATGGGCCGAAATCGCCCGCAGCGGCGGCGCACAGGTCTGGGTACAGCTCAATCACCCCGGTCGTCAGACCTTCGCCAACATGGGTCAGCAAGCGCTGGCGCCGTCGGCGGTGGCACTGGAAATGGGCTCGTTCTCGAAACTGTTCGCCGAGCCCAAGCCGATGACCGAGGACGACATCGAAGAAGTCATTCGGCGTTTCGCCAAAAGTGCCGCGCTTGCCGAAAAAGCCGGATTCACCGGCGTGCAGATTCACGCTGCCCACGGCTATCTGCTCAGTCAGTTTCTCTCGCCGCTGACCAATCGCCGCACCGACCGCTGGGGTGGTTCGCTGGAAAACCGCGCGCGCCTGCTGCTGTCGGTGATCGAGGCCATCCGCCAAGCGGTGTCGCCGCAGTTCTGCGTGGCGGTGAAGCTCAATTCGGCGGACTTCCAGCGCGGCGGATTCGACACCGATGACGCGCGCCAGGTGATCGAATGGCTCAACGAGCAACCGATCGACCTGCTGGAACTGTCCGGCGGCAGCTACGAAGCCCCGGCCATGCAAGGCGAAGCGCGTGACGGGCGCACCCTCGCTCGCGAGGCGTTCTTTCTGGAAATGGCCACGGAACTGGCCAGCGTCGCGCGCATGCCGGTGATGGTCACCGGCGGCATCCGTCGCTTGCCCGTGGTCGAACAAGTGCTGGACAGCGGCATCGCCATGGCCGGCATCGCCACTGCATTGGCCATCGAGCCAAGCCTGGTCAAGCACTGGCGCGAAGGCCGCAACAGTGAGCCGCAACTGCCGCCGATCCGCTGGAAACGCAAACCACTGGCCGCACTGGCGAACATGGCCGTGGTGCGCTTCCAGATGGCCCGCCTGAGCCGTGGCCGCCAGCCCAAGCCCGAGGTGTCGGCACTCTGGGCGCTGATCCGCGACCGGTTGTACCTCAGCCGCCGGACCCGTCAGTACCGTCAGGCGATGGAAGTCTAACGCCCGGCAAACCGCAGGCGAGACAACTGACGCAGGTCGTCCTCGACGTAATAGTCGTTGGTCCAGCTGTCATCCGCCGCCAACGGCTGCACCTGCTTCAACGCCAGTTTTTTCGCGAAGTAGCGAAAACGGTAATGTTCGTAGAACCGCAGCAGTTCCAGGCCATAACGGTCCGCCAGGTCGGTGTCGCCGCGAATGATCAGGTAGTTCTCGTCATTGCCGTTGCTGGCCGAGGAACTGAGGTTGTGGCTGCCGCTGATGAGGGTCGGGCTGTCGCTGGTGAAGTCGGTGACTACCGCTTTGGTGTGCACCAGCAGGTTGCCTTTCTGGCCTTTCATGTTTTCCCGCAGCCAGCCTTCCAGCCCGGTGTTGAGCAACGCGGTGGCGGCGAATTCGGCAGTTCGGTCGGCGTGAAACCCGGTGATGCGGCTGACCGTGTTTTGCAGGCCGTAACGCAGGATGTCGTCGTGGGGCTGGCCGAGCAACGCGTTGAGAATCGCGTCGGGCAAGGCGAATGCGGTAACGAACAGCAGGTCTTTTTTCGCCGCCTCGATGATATCGACGAACTCCCGCAGATCCGCGCCGCCGGTACGCGGTGAGAACCCGGCGAACAAAGGCTGCGCCGGATTCATTGGGTTGTGCTGGGTGATCCAGTCGCGCGTGGCGCCGACGTCCGCCGGCTCGGCCCAGATCTGTTCGAAGGTTTTCAGGTAACTCGCGCTGACCGCCGAATCGTCCAGCACATGCACCACGTTGGCCTGGCGGTACACGCCGTTGGCCGTGAAGTTGGTGCTGCCGCACAGAACCGCTTGCGGCTGGCGCTCGCCGCCTCCGTCGAGGTGGCTCAGGACGATGAACTTGTTATGGAAAATGTTGTGAGTGACCCGCCCGCGCTTGCTGGTCGCGGGCAGTTTCGCAAGGCTTGCTTCGTTGATCGTCGTGTCTTCGTCGTCGGGCCGGGCGTGATACAGCACGCGCACCTGAACACCTCGATCGAACGCCGCGTTCACCGTGTCGATGATGGCTTGCAACTGGTATTCGTAGATCGCGATGTCCAGCGCCCACTGCCCGTCCACCGCACGCTCGATAAAGCCTTGCAGGCGCCCGAGCAGACCGTTCTCCAGCCACTGACGCGCCGCAGCGGGCCAGGCTTCGATGGGCATGTTTTTGTTGGCGCTGATCTGTGCGTCAAGATCGGGAAATTTGCGCTGAAACGCCTGACTGGCGGCCACGGCGCGGTTGAAGATCACGCCCTGATTGGCGGGATGACCGTCATCGGTGCGGATTGTCAGTTCCAGCGCTTCACCGAGTTGCGGCGCATCCGGCGTGCCATACGCCAGGTGCACGCGATAGTGAATCGTCATCCCCGGATTGACCGCGTAATCGGCCCAGCGAAATTTCTGCAACGGTGCCTTGTCGCTCGGCGTGGCGTGAAACTGCGGGAAGGTGTGAACCTTGCCGGGAAAAGTCAGGCTGTTGAACAGGAACAGCCACGGCTTGTCGCCCTGCTGCTTTTCGATGGCAAACCCCAGCAGGCCTTTGCGGCGGGGTTCGGCGAGGTCCATCGCCAGTAGTACGCCGTTGGTGCCGGCGTAGGCCTTGACGCGAAAATCGTCCTGCGGATTGGCGACCAGTACGCGCATGATTCACTCCCTGTGATTTGGCCTCACTGCAGCATAGCTCTCAGACCGACAACAACTCGTCGATATGCCGGTAATCGGCGTTCAGTGCTGTCGCCAATTGTTTCGCGCGGCCCAGCCGGATCGGTCCGCGCTCGATATCGATCAACAGGCCCGGACACGCCAGCGCTGGCAGTTCCGGACAGTCTTTCAAACGACCATCGGTGATCACCAGCAATCGTTGTTGTTCGGCGGGGAAGCGCTTGCGCCGTACCGCCAGCCAATGCCCGGCTTCCGTCAACGCTGCCAACAGAGGCGTACCGCCTCCCGCACCCAATCCATCGAGCCACGCGCGCAACCCGCTGGAGGCTTTCAGCCCTTGCACCTGCCATTTCGGCGCCGCACCACTCGCGGTCAACAAGGCCAGGCGCGCGCGCTGCCGGTAAGCGTCGTCGAACAGTTGCGCGAGTACGCCTTTGGCATCGCTCAAGGCTTGATGGCGACGGGTCGAGGCCGAGGCGTCGACGATCACCAGCCACAGTTCATGGGGCGTGCGGGTGCGCAGTTGAAACAGCAGATCCGCCCGGGTTTTCGGGCGGCCTTTGAGCAAGGTGCCCGGCCAGTTCACCGAGCCACTGCGAGCCGCGTGACGCTTGCCCTGGCGACCGTTATCGAGGCGTCCGGCGCGGGGTCTGGCATTCGCCCCCGCGTCGGATCGGGGGCGAATGCCTAAGGCTTTTTTGGCCAGACGGGCACTTCGCGGCGGGCACCCGTGGCGAGGGTGGGTGCCGGCATTTCGCCCCACTGCCCCTGCCCTTCGCTCGGTTCGGCGTTAGTGCCGGACGGCGATTGCGCCGGTGGCTGTGCAGGGGGTGAAGACTGCTCGCGACGACGATGACGCAGTGCAAACTCAGCCACGGCATCGATGTCTTGCTCGGCAATGGCTTCAGCACCGCGCCACGCTGCATGTGCACGCGCCGCACGCAACCAGACCAGATCGGCGCGCAAACCGTCGACGCCAGCCGCGAAGCAGCGCTCGGTGATCTGCGCCAACGCCACGTCATCCAGCGGAATACCCGGTAAAACCTTGCGGGCGTTCTCGCAGCGCTCGCGCAAAGCTTGCTGCTCAGCCTCCCACTGCGCACAGAACGCCTGCGGATCGCTGTCGAAATCCAGCCGACGACGAATGATCTGACCACGTTCGACCGGCGCCGTGTGACCGCTCAGTGCGACGTTCAAACCAAAGCGATCCAGCAATTGCGGACGCAATTCCCCCTCTTCCGGGTTCATCGTGCCGATCAATACGAACTTCGCCGAATGCCGATGGGAAATGCCGTCGCGCTCGATCAGGTTGGTGCCACTGGCAGCCACATCAAGCAGCAGATCCACCAGATGATCCGGCAACAGATTCACCTCATCGACATACAACACGCCGCCATCAGCCTTGGCCAGCACACCTGGAGAAAACTGTGCACGACCGTTGCTCAACGCCGCGTCCAGATCAAGCGTGCCGACCAGCCGCTCTTCAGTCGCACCCAATGGCAAGGTGACGAACTGACCACTGGCCAACAGATCCGCCAGACCCCGGGCCAGCGTGGACTTGGCCATGCCACGCGGGCCTTCGATCAGCACGCCGCCGATCTTCGGATCGATGGCCGTCAGGTACAGCGCAAGTTTCAGGTCATCGGCGCCGACCACGGCGGAGAGCGGGAAATGCGGGGTGTCGGTCATGTTCAGTCTCAGCTCTCTTCTTCTATGTCCAGCAGCAGGTTTTCCAGGGCCTCTTTGTAGGCGCCCGGCTCCTGCCACATCCCGCGCTGCTGCGCTTCGAGCATGCGTTCGGTCATGTCGCGCAGCGCGTGGGGATTATGCTCGCGCACAAAGTCGCGGGTCGCCGGGTCCAGCAGATACGCATCGGCCAGCAAGGCGTACTGGTGATCGTCGATCAATTGCGTGGTGGCGTCGAAGGCAAACAGGTTATCGACCGTCGCCGCCAGTTCGAACGCGCCTTTATAGCCGTGGCGCTTGACCCCGTCGATCCATTTCGGATTCGCCGCCCGGGAGCGAATGACCCGGTTCAGTTCTTCTTTCAAGGTGCGGATCTTCGGCAGGTCCGGCTGACTGTGATCGCCGTGATAACTGGCAGCCGCTTCACCGCGCAGGCTTTCCACGGCAGCGAGCATGCCGCCCTGGAACTGGTAATAGTCGTTGGAATCGAGCAGGTCATGCTCGCGGTTGTCCTGGTTTTGCAGCACGGCCTGCACCTGGCTCAGGCGCTGGACGAATTGCTCGCGGGCGGCGGTGCCTTCGTCGGAACCACCGTAAGCATAGGCGCCCCAGTTCAGGTAGACCTCGGCCAGATCCTCGCGGGTTTGCCACAGGCGTCCATCGATGGCGCCCTGCACGCCCGCGCCATACGCGCCGGGTTTGGCACCGAAGATCCGCCAGCCAGCCTGACGCCGGGCAGCGTCTTCATCCAGCCCTGACTGTCGCAACGCCTCACGTTCGGCACGCACTTTTGCGACCAGCGGATTGAGATCGTCCGGCTCGTCGAGCTCCGCCACGGCTTGTACGGCGGCGTCGAACAGGCGGATCAGGTTGGCGAACGCGTCGCGGAAGAAACCGGAGACCCGCAGCGTGACATCGACCCGAGGACGGTCGAGCAGGCTCAGCGGCAGAATCTCGAAATCATCGACCCGCTGACTGCCGGTGGCCCACACCGGACGCACGCCCATCAGCGCCATGGCCTGGGCAATGTCATCGCCACCGGTGCGCATGGTCGCGGTGCCCCAGACCGACAGACCCAGCTGGCGCAGATGGTCGCCGTGATCCTGCAGGTGCCGCTCGAGAATCAGGGTTGCCGACTGGAAGCCGATTCGCCATGCAGTGGTGGTCGGCAGATTGCGCACGTCCACCGAATAGAAATTGCGCCCGGTGGGCAGCACGTCGAGGCGGCCGCGACTTGGCGCACCGCTCGGGCCGGCCGGGACGAAACGGCCGCTGAGGGTGTCGAGCAGGCCGTGCATTTCGGCCGGGCCGCAGGCGTCGAGGCGTGGGGCGATCACTTCGCGCAGCGCTTGGATGATCGTCTGCACATCTGTCCAGCCTGAAGCATCCAGTTGCGCCACATCACCCACCAGCGACTGCTCGATCAATTGCGCCGCGAACAGCTCAAGGCGTTCACGGGTATCACCCGCCGTACGCCAGATTTCATCGCTGACCGACAGCAGCTCCATTGGGCGCGGGCCCGCCCAGGGATCAGCCAGTGCGCAATCCAGCGGATCGAATCCCAGCTGAAATGCCTTGGCCAACGCCCGCAACAGGCTCGATTGCGCGCCCTTGCCATCGCCACGAGGAATCCGCAGCAGCGCCAGCAAGGTGTCGATGCGCAGCCGTCCGGTCGGCGACTCACCGAAAATATGCAGGCCATCGCGGATCTGCGATTCCTTCAGATCACACAGATAGGTGTCCAGACGCGGCAGCCAGATCGCCGCATCGGCATCGCTGTCGAGGGCTTCGTCCAGCTGCAATTCACGATCGATTTGCGTATCACGCACCAGTTGCAGAATGTCACGCTGCAATTCCCGGGCGCGGCGCGGATCGAGCAACTGAGCTTCGTAATATTCGTCCGCCAACAGTTCCAGATTGCGCAGCGGACCGTAGGTTTCGGCACGGGTCAGCGGCGGCATCAAGTGGTCAATGATCACCGCCTGAGTGCGACGTTTGGCCTGAGCGCCCTCGCCCGGATCATTGACGATAAATGGATAGATGTTCGGCAGCGGCCCGAGCAATGCGTCGGGCCAGCAGTTCTCCGACAGGCCCACACCTTTTCCGGGCAGCCATTCGAGGTTGCCGTGCTTGCCGACGTGGATCACGCCATGGGCGCCGTAGGTCTGGCGAAGCCAGAAATAGAACGCGAGGTACGCGTGCGGCGGCACCAGATCCGGGTCGTGATACACCGCGCTCGGATCAACCTGATAACCCCGCGCCGGTTGAATCCCGACGAAGGTCAGGCCAAAACGTAGACCAGCGATCATCATCCGCCCGTCACGGCACATCGGATCGTTCTGCGGCGAACCCCAACGCTCCAGCACCGCCGTGCGATTGGCTTCCGGCATTGCGTTGAACATCGCGAGGTAATCGTCCATCGCCAGGCTCTGCTGGCACGGGCGCTGATCGAGGGTATCGAGGTCATTGCTGACGCCGCCGAGCAATTGCTGGATCAACTCGGTGCCGCTGTCCGGCAGTTCGGCCGGCAGCGGATAACCTTCAGCCTGCAACGCTCGCAGGATATTCAGCGCGGCAGCCGGCGTGTCGAGGCCGACGCCGTTGCCGATGCGCCCGTCCCGGGTCGGGTAGTTGGCGAGGATGAGGGCGATGCGCTTTTCAGCGTTCGGCACCCGCGCCAGATCGACCCAGCGGCGCGCCAGTTCAGCCACAAAATCCATGCGCTCGGGCTGAGCGCGATAACACACCACGTCGGACTGACTGCGCTCGCTGCGCCAGGCCAGATCCTTGAAGCTGATCGGCCGGCTGATGATCCGACCGTCGAGCTCCGGCAATGCGATGTGCATCGCCAGATCCCGCGGGCCTAGGCCCTGCTCGCTGTCGCGCCAACCGGGCTCGTTGTCCTGGGCGCAGATCGCCTGGATCACCGGAATATTGCGACGGAATGGCCGTAGATGCGGTGCTTCCGGGCTGGATTGGGCGAAACCGGTGGTATTCAGAATCACCGAGGCCTCGACTTCATCAAGCCAGTCCTCGACCACCGACAGACAGCCGGGTTCTTTCAAACTGGCCACGGCGATCGGCAGCGGATTGAGACCGGCCGTCTGAAGCCGTTGGCAGAACACATCGATGAACGCCGTGTTCGCCGCTTGCAAATGCGAGCGATAAAACAACACCGCCGCCACTGGTTGACCGGGCAGCCAATCGGCTTGCCAGTCACTCAGTGCGGCGGTGTTTTTGTTCGGGTGGTAAATCGCCGTGCGTGGCAACGTTTGTGGCTCGCCCCACACGTAATCGCGCGCCAGCCAGCGATTGGCCAGGCAACGGAAAAAGTCCAGCGCATTGCCCATGCCGCCCTGACGCAAAAACTGCCAGAGCCGGTCGCGATCCTCGGCGCCCACGGTGCTCAGGTCGCTGAGCTCCGGGTCAGGACGGTCATCGCCCGGCACCAGAATCACCTGCACGCCACGTTCGGACAACTCGACCAGCCGCTCGACGCCATAACGCCAATAAGCGATGCCGCCGTGCAGTGAAATCAGAATGACCTTGGCGTGGCGCAGCACTTCATCGACGTACAGGTCGACCGACGCATGGTTCTGCACCTGCATCGGGTTGGCCAGCCGCACGCTCGGGTAATCTTCGGGCAGTTGTTGCGCGGCTTCGGCGAGCAGCGCGAGGCTGGAATCGCCGCTGCATAGAATCACCAGCTCGGCGGGAGTTTGTCCAAGGTCGGCAATGTTGTCATCCGACACGAAACCGCCGGGCTGGGTCCTGAGCAGGTGCATGGCTTAAACGCTGAGCGCGGCGCGCAATTGCGCTTCGAGCTTGGCCGCGTCCAGCGCCTGACCGATCAACACCAGACGCGTCACGCGCGCTTCATCGGCACCCCACTGACGGTCGAAGTGCTTGTCGAAGCGCGTGCCCACGCCCTGGATCAACAGACGCATCGGCTTGTTCGGGATCGCCGCGAAGCCTTTGACCCGCAGGATGCCGTGCTGAACCACCAGTTGCGTCAGTGCGTCGAGCAGCAGGCTTTCGTCGGCTTGCGGCAGTTCGATGGAGATCGAGTCGAAAGCATCGTGATCGTGGTCATCATGATCGTCATCGCCTTCACCGTGATGGTGATCATGATGGCTGTGACGGCTGTCGATGTGTTCTTCGGAACCGGCACCCAGACCAATCAACACGTCCAGCGGCAGACGACCGTTGCTGGCTTCGATGATTTTCACCGCTGGCGGCAATTCTTCGGCGACTTCCAGACGGACGCGCGCGAGGTCTTCAGGGCTGGTCTGGTCGGCCTTGTTGAGGATCACCAGATCGGCGCTGGCCAGTTGGTCGGCGAACAGTTCGTGCAGCGGCGATTCGTGGTCCAGGTTCGGATCGAGTTTGCGCTGGGCATCGACCTGATCCGGGAATGCGGCAAAGGTGCCGGCGGCCACGGCCGGGCTGTCGACCACGGTGATCACCGCGTCGACGGTGCAGGCGCTGCGGATTTCCGGCCACTGGAAGGCTTGCACCAGCGGCTTTGGCAGGGCCAGGCCCGAGGTTTCGATCAGGATGTGGTCGAGGTCGCCGCGACGGGCCACCAGTTCGCGCATCACCGGGAAGAACTCTTCCTGCACCGTGCAGCACAGGCAACCGTTGGCCAGTTCGTAGACGCGGCCGGTGGCTTCTTCTTCGGTGCAGCCGATGGTGCACTGCTTGAGGATTTCACCGTCGATGCCCAGCTCGCCAAACTCGTTGACGATCACCGCGATGCGGCGGCCCTGGGCGTTGTCGAGCATGTGCCGCAGCAAGGTGGTTTTGCCCGAGCCGAGGAAGCCGGTGACGATGGTGACGGGGAGTTTGGCCAGTGTTTTCATCGGATGCCCTTTGGCAAGGTGGCGGGCATACGGGACGAGACCGGCAACGCGGGTGCGTGCCTGGAGAGTTCGCCACCGGATCACCCCGCCCGGTTGAAAGTGAGAATCTGTGACGAGGCAGGTCTCCTGGCTGACGGTGTTCGGGCCTTGGCCCGGTATTCGCTGCGCCTTCCCGCTGGCTCTGGATTGAGTTGGCAGTGGCGTGGCAGCGAACAGCACCGTTCACAGTTGCGGGGGCAGCCGCGGCTTGGACCGCGTTCCCTTCTTAGCTTCGGCGTGGGCCGAAGAACCTCGAAAGCGCAAGGCTACGCATGGGTTGGTGATGGGTCAATGGGAGGTTGGTTTTGTGGGCATATCCGTTGCTGCGGTAACGGCTTCTTATGGTTTCGCTCTTACAGCGAGTCCCTTTTTCAAACGCCAAAAAGGAACCAAAAGGCTTTTGCCCCGGCGTACGGCACTTCGCTTAGGCTCAGTGTTCCCTCGCTACGGTGTCCATCAGGGGGCATCGCCTACGGTTTGCTTCGCTGCACCTCCTCTCGATGTATGCGGCTTCGCCGCACGGCGCTGCGCGCCTACCCCCTGATGAACACCTCCGCTCGGCCTGCCGAAGGGGCTTGAGATCAAAAGCAGATCAAGAGCCAGATCAAGAGCCAGATCAAAAGCCCTCCCTCACCCTAGCCCTCTCCCGGAGGGAGAGGGAACCGACCGAGTTGATTGGGAGAGTTGCGCCGACATGCGATACCGCGTTGAACTCCGGCTTTGAAAAACACACCAATCGGCCCCCTCTCCCTCTGGGAGAGGGTT
>NZ_JAMDGS010000009.1:0-324650 GCF_028657055.1 Pseudomonas aphyarum | reverse complement strand
ACCCGAATTTCTTGACGACCATAGAGCGTTGGAACCACCTGATCCCATCCCGAACTCAGAAGTGAAACGATGCATCGCCGATGGTAGTGTGGGGTTTCCCCATGTGAGAGTAGGTCATCGTCAAGATTAAATTCCGAAACCCCAATTGCGAAAGCAGTTGGGGTTTTGTTTTAGTAGAAGTCACCGATTTTTGCCGGAACGTTACTGCGGTAACGGGCTGGTCACAGAATTTCTTGACGACCATAGAGCGTTGGAACCACCTGATCCCATCCCGAACTCAGAAGTGAAACGATGCATCGCCGATGGTAGTGTGGGGTTTCCCCATGTGAGAGTAGGTCATCGTCAAGATTGAATTCCGAAACCCCTGTCTGCTAACGCAGACAGGGGTTTTGTCATTTCAGTACCCACAAAAGTCCGATCTTCAAACCGCTTTGCGTGCCTTGCTGCTCCGACGAGCCTGCCATTTGCGCCACCAGATGTAGACGCCAGTCCCCGACAATCCCGCAATCAGAACACCCAATACCGCGATCATCACTTGTCCGGTGAAGCCTATGATCCGTCCTCCATGTATCGGCAACTGCAATCGATAAAACCGCTCTCCCAAGGTCCCTTCTCCTGCAATCTCCTGCCCCAATAATCGCCCGTCTGTACCGTGGAAGAACAACCAGGATTTGCCGTGGGCCTCGGTGTCATGCTGTCCGAACCCTGCACCGTAGAAGTTGTACTCAAAGCTGTAATACAACTCGCCGATCGCCGCTGTCAGCCCCAACCTTTTCCCCTCCTGCTGTGCCCTTTCGTATGCCTGTTGATAACTCAATCGGGTGATCCCCAGCTCTTCGGCAGGCATCCGCCCTCGGGCTTCATACACGCTCGGTTCAATCGGAGAAAACAGCGACACCGCGGGTTTGAAGACCTGGCTCGGCAGGTTCATCGCCACGCTGCTGACGGCTATCGGCAGCAACAACAACCACAGCCACAAGCCCCCTGCCCGATGCAGATCGAAGTTGAGTCGATAGGCATGCCCGCCCTTGATCTTCCAGGCGTTCGACCACTTCTTCCAGAACGGTTTACCCCTCGGCAACGTCAGCCAAAGGGCGATGAAGCAATCGATTACCCAGGCGATGGCCACCAACCCCATCAACAGCAAACCCCAGTTACCGGGCAGTGTGAGGTTGTAGTGAAACTCGAGAATGAACGGAACGAAGTTCTCACGCTGGAAACAGCACTCGCCCCAGTAACGCTGACCTTCCTGCTCGCCACTGACCGGGTCGAGGTAGAACACTTCATTGCGTTCTTTAAACGGTTCGCCCGTCGCCGGATCATTCCGTGGGACTGCCGCCAGCAATGCCGTGTGGCCTGCCTCATTCGGGTACTCCATGTACCAGACCTGCAACTTCGGATGTGCCAATTGCACCGCATCAACCAGGTCACCTGGTTGTAGACGCTCCCCCTCGGCCGAAGCCGCGTAAAACTCCGGATTCAACCACTCATCCAGCTCATGGTTGAACGCCAGAATGCTGCCCGTGATCCCGGCCAGCAGCAGGAAAACCGCCGTGGCCAACCCGATATACCGGTGCAATAAAACCAGAAACGAACGCATGAAAATTCCCCCACAGATACGACAAAGCCAGCCCCTGAAATCAGGGGCTGGCTTTTTATGCACAAGACAAAGGCTTAGAACTGGTAACTGACCGTCGCGGCGACGTTGCGCTCTTCGCCCATGTAGCAGAAGTCCAGACTGGCGCAGGAGGCTACGTAGGATTCGTTAGTCAGATTGTTCGCATTCAGGCGTACGTCGACACCCTTCAAACCGACCTTGCCGAGGTCATAACCGATCGATGCGTCGAACAATGTGTAGGACGGCACTTTCATGGTGTTCTCTGCATCCGCCCAGCTATAGCCGACATAACGCACGCCACCGCCCAGTCGCAGCCCGTCGAGTGCCGCGCTGTCGAACTTGTAGTCCGCCCACAGCGATGCCATGTGCCGCGGCGCCTGGGTTGGCGAGTTGCCTTTGTTCTCGATCACATTGGTCGTTGTACTCAAGGTACTGGTCATCGACTTCGAGTATTCAATGTCGGTGAAGGTGTAGCTGCCGAGCACTTTCAGGTTGTCGGTCAGCTGCATGTGCGCTTCCAGTTCCAGACCCTGAGAGCGGACAGCGCCTACAGCGCGATAGAAGTTTTCCTGCGGCAGTTTGGTCGCCAGATTCTCCTGATCGATGCGGAACAGCGAGGCGGTGAACAGATTGTCGGTGCCCGGCGGCTGATACTTCAGGCCCACTTCCCACTGCGTTCCATCGGTCGGTGCGAGCGGATTGCCGGCGCTGTCAGCGTAGGAATTCGGGTTGAACGACTCGGAATAGCTGACGTACGGCGCGAGACCGTTATCGAACAGATACAGCGCGCCGGCACGGCCGGTGAGCTTGGTGCGTCGATCATTGATCTCGGTGCCGACCGGACGGCCCGCTTCGGCGATGCGGTTTTCGTCGGAGGTTTCCACCCAGTCCTGACGCAGTCCCAGCGAGAAGCGCCACTTGTCCATCTCGATCAGGTCTTGCAGGTAAACGCCGGTCTGCTCCAGGCGCCGCAGATAGCTGGTCTCGCCGTACGGGGTAATAGCGGAATTGCCATACACCGGGTTGAACGCATTGATCGGCGCCAGGCCGCCACTGGTCCAGTCGACCACGGTTTTGCGTCGCTGGTAATCCGCCCCCATCAGCACTGTGTGCTTGGTCGCGCCGGTGAAAAATTCGGCCTGGAGCATGTTGTCGACGATGAATGCGTGCAGACGCTCGTCACCGCCGGTGTAGTAGCGATTCAGTTCGTTGCTGGTCGGCGACGTCCAGCCATAGGCGTACACCTGATCCATGTTCACTTTGGAGTCGAGGTAGCGGAAATTCTGCCGCGCGGTGAAGACGTCGTTGAAGCGGTGTTCGAACTGGTAACCGAACGACTGCTGATCACGGGAGTAACCGTCGATACCCGGCTCGCCTTCGAAGAAATGCGGCGAGATGCGATTGCCGTTGCGCTGATGAATCGTGCCGTCGGCCGGCACGCCGCCGTGGTAGCCGCCATCCGGGTCATGCTGCAGATACGCTTGCAGCGTCAGCGAGGTGTCTTCGCTGAAATCGATGCTGACCGTCGGCGCGAGGGCGAAGCGCTTTTCCTTGTTGTGGTCGAACTGCGTGTCGGACTGATCCGTCAAGCCGATCAGACGATAGGCGATGCGCTTGTCGTCATCGACCGGTCCGCTGAAGTCAAAACCGACACCGCGCTGACCCTGAGTGCCGACGGTGGCCTGAATCTGGTGATAGGCCTCGTACAGCGGTTTCTTGCTGGTCAGTGCCACCAGACCGCCCGGCGAGCTACGGCCGTAGAGCACCGACGACGGGCCCTTCAGAATATCGACGCGCTCGAGGAAATACGGATCGACCTGCATGGTGCTGTAGGTGCCGCTGTCACCCATCGACTTGAGGCCGTCGAGGTAGATGTTGTCCACCGAACCGTCGTTGAAGCCGCGCATCGCCACATAGTCGTAACGGTGCGTGGCGCCGTAAGGATTGGTCAGCACGCCGGGGGTGTAACGCATGGCCTGGGACACGGTTTGCGAGCCTTGGTCATCCATTTGCTCACGGGTGACCACGGACACGCTCTGCGACGTTTCCAGCAACGCGGTACTGGTTTTGGTGGCGATCTGGCTGTGCGTCGCGTTGTAGCCGTCCATGCTGCCGAGCGCGTTGCCGAGGGCGAAGCCTTTGATGTCCGTGGTTGGCAGGGCCAGCGCTTCGGTTTCCGCGACCGAGCGCAACACATAGCTGCTGCCGTCCTGGCTGACCGCTTCCAGCCCCGAGCCGCCGAGCAAGTGGCTCAGGGCCTGATCGGTCGAATACTCGCCCTGCACACCCGGCGACTGCCGTCCCAGGGTTTGCTGCGGCGTCATCGACAACGTGATGCCCGCCTGACGCGCGAACTGGTTGAGCGCATCGCCCAGCGGTCCAGCGGCGATGTTGTAGCGGTGGCTGCTGACCTCGCCGGCATTGGCCGCCATGCTCAGGCTCGGCAACACGCCAACGCCCAGTGCAGTAGAGAACAGCGCCGCCCGAACAGCGTGACGCAACAGGCCCGATTCGGCAGAGAAATTCAGAGGGTTCTTACAGGTAACGCGCGCAGTCATTGTAGGTTTCCGTAGGCAGTCGCGAAGGCTGAGTTGAAGTGCTTACTGACTAAGCCGGACTTGCCACGAAAACCCGCCAAAATAATTTCAGGCCACAGACTCCAGCGTCACCCACCAACGGGTGCGGTAGCGCAATTGCACCGGCAGGGTCTGCGGCAGGACCGCCAGCAGCTTGTCGGTGTCCTCAAGACGGAACACGCCGGACAGGCGCAAATCCGCAATGTCCGACGCACAGCTCAGAAACCCCTGACGATACCGGCCGACTTCGCCGAGGAAGTCGCCGAGCCGCATGTTGCGAGTCACGATCAGCCCGTCGACCCAGGCACCGGCGTCCATGTCCAACGGCGGCGCCGGGCGAACCTGATGGTGATCGATCAGATAGCTCTGACCGGCGAGGGCCTCCGTCGAGTTGCCTGCGGAGTGAATTGCGACCCGGCCACTGGTGACGCTCAGGCGCGTGCATCCATCCTCCTGGCGCAGGATGAATCGCGCGTTGAACGGCTCGTAACTGCCATGACGGCTCTGCACCCGCAGCGGTCGGTCAATCGGCGCACCTTCATCGGCACCGCCACAGGTGACGATGATTTCGCCACGGGTCAGTTTGATCAGCCGTTGTTGCGCGGTGTAATCGAGATCCACGCTGCTGGCGGTGTTGAGTTCGATCCGCGTGCCGTCCGGCAACTGGAAGCCACGGCGTTCGCCGGTGGCGGTGGCGTAGTCGGCGCTCCACTGTTGCCAGGCGGAAGTGTCGCTGGCCAGCCATCCCGCCGAGCCCATCAGCAACGCGCCGGACAACAGCTTCAACGCCTGACGTCTACCCAGACCCTGCGCACTGTTTTCCAGCGTGTTGAACGCCACCTGCGCGCCGGGCACGGCACGCAGGTTGTGGGTCAGTTCGGCTTGCAGAGACTGCACCCGTTGCCAGGCCAGTTCGTGATCATGGTGTTCGGCACGCCATTGTTCGCACTGTCGATTCAGGCGCGGGTTGCCATGGTTGTTGCGCAGACGCAGGAGCCAGTGAATGGCCTGTCGGACGACCTGCTGCGGTGGCTCGGCGCGTCGGCCAAGCGAGAGGTTATCCACGGGCATCAGCTTTCGTACCGCAGCACGTAGCAGTGAAACAGGGCGTCGGCGACGTAGCGTTCTACCGAGCGCAGGGACAGGCCCATCTGCTCGGCGATCTGCTTATGCGTCAAACCTTCGCACTGAGCCAGCAGAAATGCCTGACGCACTTTTGGCTTCAGTCCTTCAAGCATGCGGGCAATGCCCTCGAGCAGTTCGATCACCAATGCGCGGGATTCGGCACTCGGGGTTTCGGCTTCAGGCAAATGGGCGATGGTTTCCAGATAGGCGCGTTCGATTTCTTCTCGGCGCCAATGATCGATCACCAAACCCCGAGCAACCGTGCGCAAGAATGCGCGAGGTGCTTTGAGTTCCAGACGCTCGGTGCGCTGCAGCAAACGCACGAACGTGTCCTGAGCCAGATCCGCCGCATCGGCGGCATTGCCCAGCCGCGTGCGCAACCAGCCGTTGAGCCAGCCGTGATGACTACTGTAAAGCGCCTGTACTGCAAACTCAGGTGAGGACATGAACGCGACAGCCCGAACGTCACAAATGATAATTAGTCGCATTGTCATCAAGGGTTACAGAATTTGCAACCGGCGCTGCAAAACAGTCATCAAAAAATGACAGGTGAACGCTCTGGCGCGCCGTTCGGCGGGAATCTGGCAGAAATGCCATCCATTTCCTGCAAAGCCCTAAGTTTTCTCCGAAGCGTGCCGACAGACTGGTGAGACATGCGTGCACCAAAGTAGAGCAGTCATCAGAACGCTGCCTACGCTGTACATGGAATGTTGCATCCGGAACGCATCCCCACTTTTGGCATAAGAAGTCCCATGAAATGAATCTCAAGTTCAGCCATAAAATCCTGTTGGCCGCCTCGGGCGTCGTGGTCCTGGCGTTCGCGCTGTTCACTTTGTACAACGACTATCTGCAGCGAAACACCATTCGCCAGAACCTCCAGTCCTCGGTCCAGCAGGCCGGCGACCTGACCGCCAGCAGTGTGCAGAACTGGATGAGCGGGCGGATTCTGGTACTGGAAAACCTCGCGCAGAACGTCGCCCATCAAGGCAAAAATGCCGACTTCCCGGGCCTGGTCGATCAACCGGCCTTCACCTCGAACTTCCAGTTCACCTACGTCGGTCAGGCCAACGGTGTATTCACCCAGCGCCCTGACGCGAAGATGCCGGACGGCTACGATCCGCGTCAGCGTCCCTGGTACAAGCAGGCCGTGGCCGCTGACCAGACCATGCTGACCCCGCCATACATGGCCGCCGTTGGCGGTCTGGTGGTGACCATCGCCATGCCGGTGAAAAAGAACGGCGAGCTGCTCGGCGTCGTGGGCGGTGACCTGAGCCTGGAAACCCTGGTGAAGATCATCAACTCGGTGGACTTCGGTGGCCTGGGCCACGCGTTCCTGGTCAGCGGTGACGGTCAGGTGATCGTTAGCCCGGATAAAGATCAGGTGATGAAGAACCTCAAGGACATCTACCCGAACGCCGATGTGCGTATCCAGAAGGGCAACCAGAACGTGGTGCTCAACGGCCAGGAGCGCATCCTGTCGTTCACCCCGGTCACCGGTCTGCCGAATGCCGAGTGGTACATCGGTCTGTCGATCGACCGCGACAAGGCCTACGCCGCACTCAGCCAGTTCCGTACCTCGGCACTGATCGCAATGTTCGTCGCCGTCGGCGCGATTGCAGTCTTCCTGAGTCTGCTGATCACCGTCCTGATGCGTCCGTTGATCACCATGGGTCGCGCGATGCAGGACATCGCCCAAGGTGAAGGTGACCTGACCCGTCGTCTGGTAGTGGAAAGTAAGGACGAGTTCGGCGAGCTGGGCAGTTCGTTCAACCAGTTCGTGGAGCGGATTCACGCGTCCATTTCCGAAGTGTCTTCCGCGACTCGCCACGTACACGACCTGTCGCAACGGGTGATGGCATCGTCCAACGCCTCGATCATCGGCTCCGATGAGCAAAGCGCGCGCACCAACAGCGTGGCTGCCGCGATCAATCAGTTGGGTGCCGCCACCCAGGAAATCGCCCGCAATGCGGCCGACGCTTCGCAACACGCCAGCGGCGCGAGCGAGCAGGCCGATGACGGTCGTCAGGTGGTCGAGCAAACGATTCAGGCCATGACCGAGCTGTCGCAGAAAATCAGCCTGTCGTGCACCCAGATCGAAACCCTGAACGCGAGCACCGATAACATCGGCCACATTCTCGATGTGATCAAAGGCATCTCCCAGCAGACCAACCTGCTGGCGCTCAACGCGGCCATCGAAGCGGCCCGTGCCGGTGAAGCCGGACGCGGTTTTGCGGTGGTGGCGGACGAGGTGCGCAACCTCGCTCACCGCACCCAGGAATCGGCGGAAGAAATCCACAAGATGATCACCTCGCTGCAGGTCGGTTCCCGCGAAGCGGTGACCACCATGAACGCCAGTCAGGCGTCGAGCGAAGAGAGCGTTGAAGTGGCGAACCAGGCCGGTTTGCGTCTGGTCAGCGTGACCCAGCGCATCGGCGAAATCGACGGCATGAACCAGTCGGTGGCCGCGGCTACCGAAGAGCAGACCGCCGTGGTGGAAACCCTCAACGTCGACGTCAACCAGATCAACCTGCTGAACCAGCAGAGCGTGGCCAACCTCAATGAAACGTTGAAGGATTGCGATGCGTTGTCGCAGCAGGCCAACCGTTTGAAACAACTGGTCGACAGCTTCAAGATCTGATCGCTTGCGGTCAAAAAAAAGCCCGCTGCGGAGTGATCCGCAGCGGGCTTTTTCATGCCTTACACAAACAGCTTCTGCACATTGCCCATCGCATCATCGGCGAACCCCTGCACGAAATCCTTGAAACCCGGCAGCGCCTCGGGTCCGCCGCTGGCCGGCTCGGCGATGATCGTCCAGGTCGCCCGCGACTTGCCCGCGCCCAGCGATTCCACATTCATCGCCGCCCACAGATTGGCCACGCCCAGCGTGTTGTAGATCGTGGTCCAGGTCATGCTCAGCGCCTGGTCGTCCCGGGAGTTGAGTTGCTCGACCACCACGTTGCCATCCTTGAAGAACTTCTTGCGCAGCGACGACACGCCTTCGCCGGTCATTTCGATGTGCGACAGCGCCGGAATGAAACGGTCGAAGCCGTCGAATTTGCCGACCACTGCCCACACTTGCTTCGCGTCCACCGGCACTTCCACCGAAGACACGACGTGGCAGCCGTGAGGGTTTTTGATCAGGGTGTCGGGTTGAAGATTGCTCATGGTGTTGCTCCTTGGTTGTTGATTCAGATGAAGTTGATTTCTTTCAGGTAGTCGCAGCCGCGACGCAGCAGCGCCGGGGATTTTTCCGGGTAGTGCGCGCCCATCTGTTGCACGCCGGCCTGGGCGTTGGCGTGGCCGATCAGGGAGATGTCGCCGATGTCTTCCTCGAAGCCGTTGAGGTAGAAACCGAGTACGCCGAACAGCGCGTTGTCGGCATCGACCCGGCCCAATTGCTGTTGCCAGTCGGCGACGCTGACCAGCGAAAACTCGCTGCCTGTTTCGCGGAACGACGCGACGTAGGCATCCCAGCTCAGGGGCTCCGGGTTGTGCAGGTTGAACACCGCCCGTTCGGCCGAATAACGGCTGGCGTGGAAGGCGATGAAACGGGCAAGAAAGTCCACCGGCATCAGGTCGAAATTAAGTGCGAAGGCCGGCACCTGACCGAGCTGGATCGAGCCCTTGAGCATCAGCATCAAACGGTTCTTGTGCGGCTGGCACACGCCGCTGAGGCTGTTGAAACTGATGTTGCCGGGTCGATACAGATTGACCCGCACCCCACGCTCCCGGGCCCGTTCGAGGATGCGTTCGCCGACCCATTTCGACAGGTTGTAGCCGTTTCGGATGTAGATCGGCGGCGTCGGTGCGGCGGGCAGCTCCAGAACCCGGCCTGCGTCGTCGACGGTGCTGGAGGCCGACAGCGTGGAGACGAAATTGAACACCTTCTTGCTGCGCCCTTCGCACAGCCGCAGCAGTTCGAAAATCGGCTCGACGTTGTCCGTCGCCAGCGACTCGTAATCGAGCACGTGATTGACGTTGGCCGCGTTGTGCACCAGCGCGCCGAACTCGCGATCAAGTCGCTCGAAATCCTCATTGGCCAGGCCCAGTTGAGGCCGGGTGATGTCCGCCGAATAGACCCGCACCCGACTCAGGTCCAGATGCTCCAACCGGTTCTCTCGCAACGAGTGGGCAAAGCGCTGCGCCGCCGTTTGCCCACCGCCGTCGCGCACCAGACACGCCACTTCACTGACGCCCCATCCCAGCAGCGCCTCGACGATGTGCACGCCGACAAAACTGTTGGCGCCGGTGACGATCACCTTGTGCACATCGCCCATGCGGCTGATCGGCAACGGCTCGATGTCCAGCGCTCGCTCGGCGTCGGCCATCGCCTGGGCGCTGAGCACCGCGCTGTCATCGGTGCCGCGCACCAGCGTGGCGAGCTTGGTGATGGTCGGCAGTTCGATGAAGCGGTTGATCGAAATGCTGCGGCCGAATTCCTCCCGCAGACGCAGGAGCATGCGCGACAGCAGAATCGAGTGACCGCCGAGATTGAAGAAGCTTTCGTCGGTGGAAATGTCGCTGGTCGGCAGCTCCAGCAGCTCGCCCCAGATCTCCAGCAGTAGCGCTTCGTCGGCGTTGGCCGGCAGGCATTTGGGGCCGCTGTCCTGCACGCTGACCGACAGTTCCAGCAAGGCCTTGCGATCGACTTTGCCATTGGCGGCGAACGGCATGTTTGGCAACTCCGTCCACGCCACCGGTTGCATGTAGTCGGGCAAAAACTGCTGCGCGTGAGCTTTCAAAGACTCCCGTGCGGCATCCGATTGCGGCTGGGCGAGGAACGCCAGAATCCGTCGCTGACTGTCGATCACCACCGCGATCTGCCGATACAGCTGACTCTCGCGCAGGCACCGCTCGATCTCTTCCGGCTCGACCCGGAAGCCGCGGATCTTCACCTGATTGTCGCGGCGTCCGCACAGCTCGATGCCATCCTCGCCCCACTTGGCCATGTCGCCGCTGCGGTAGGCACGCAGGCGCTGACCGTCCGGCAACTCCAGATCCAGATAGCGCTCCGCCGTCTGCTGCGGATTGTTCAGGTAACCCAGGCATACGCCGGGGCCGACGATGAACAGCTCGCCCACGGTTTGCTCCGGCACCGGTTGCAAATCGTCATCGAGGATCAGCACCTGACTGTTGGCAATCGGCCCGCCGAGGGTGCGATTGCTGTCGCCCGGTTGCAGTTGTCGCGCGGTGATCAGCACCGTGGCTTCGGTGGGGCCGTAGAGGTTGTGCAGCTTGCCCTGGCGCGTCAGTTGCTCGATCACGAACGGCTCGCAGACGTCGCCGCCGGTCATGATTTGCCCGACGCTTTGCAATTGCTCCAGCGGCAGGATGCTCAACAGCGCCGGCGGCAGGAACGCGTGGGTCAGTTGCCGACGGCGAATCAGCGCCACCAGTTGCAGCGGATCACGGCGCTGGTTGTCGTCGGGCACCACCAGTTCTGCACCTTCGAGCAGGGTCGGGAAGATGTCGATCAGCGACGAGTCAAAACTCAGCGACGAGAACTGCAGCACCCGGCTCTCGGCGTGCAACTGCACGTAGTCGGCGTACCACGCGGTGAAGTGCGCGAGGTTCGCCTGACTCAGCAGCACACCCTTCGGATGCCCGGTAGTGCCCGAGGTGTAGAGCGCCATGCACGGCGAGTCGAGCGACGGTCGCTGGCGCATCAACGGCAACGAAAGATCGGCGTTGGCGCTGTCGATAAGGCTGACATCCAGTCCCGGCATCGAACCGCTCAGCGGGTGTTCGCCGTCGTGCAGCAACAACACCGCTCCGGCGTTTTCCAGAATGTACTGCTGACGCTGAAGCGGATGGCTCGGCTCCAGCGGCAGGTACACCGCGCCACTGCCGAGAATCGCCAGGATCGAGGCAAACAGCGCATCGCATTTCGGCAGGCAAATCCCGACTACCCAGGGTTGCGGTTGTGTCTCCAGCATTGCCAGCAAGCGCTGCTGGATCGCCCGGCTGTGATCATGCAACTGGCGATAGCTGATCGACTGCTCGGCAAGGTGCAGCGCCGGGCGTTCAGCGTGTTCAATCAGGCTCCGTTGCAGCCGTTCGATGACCGGGATCTGCGCTTGTTGCAGCAAGGCCGGATTGGCCGTGGCATTGAGGCGATGGACGTAGGCCAGGCTGTCGAGAAACAGCAGGTTTTCCACTTGCTCGAAGTCCGGCGCACGGGCCGCTATCGCGTGCTGGAAATACTCGGCATCGCGGGAAAAACGGCTGACCAGCAGCGCCACTTCGTCCACCACCTGCGCGAGTGTTCGCTGGCGCAGGGCCTGACCGTTGCCGGAAGGTTCGTCGGCGATCGGCACGCGACTCAGCAGCGTCGAGTTGCAGAGACACAGCAGATCAAGCACCGGCAAACCGCCGGTGCCCGTTGCACCAATACCCAGACGCAAGGTCAGGTGCGGTGTCACGCCGTGATCCTGCAGCACAAGACTGCCGTCATCGATCACCAGATCCACCGACGGAGCAACTTCCGTCAGCAATGAATGACCGTGTTGTTCGAGCTCCTGCGCCAGGTCGGTCAAGGCCTGGCTGCGGCCCCTCAGCAAAATGTCGAGACGTCTCATGTCAGCCTCCTTGTCAAACCAGGTAGTCGCGCAGGGCGTGCTGCACGCACGGTGTGTCGAGCAGCGAGCTGTTGTGGAAAAACCGCACGATGTTGCCCACCAGCGGGTGGTGGCGATTGATCGGGAAGGCCAGCCCGGCCATCTCGTCCTTCAGCGCTCGACGCGTTGCATCGTTGACCGGCAGGGTATCGATCAGGCGCAGGTCGAAGGCCTTCTGGATGTCGTTGGTCAGGTAATGGCCGATGAACACCGGCAGGATCTGTGCGATGCATTCGCGATCCGCATCGCTCGCTGTGTGCCAGTAGATGCGCACCATCCGCGCCCAGAAACTCGAGTGCCGGCCCTCGTCGAGCAAGTGGTCGGCCATCAGGCCCTTGATCGACGGCTTGACCGTGTCGTCCCGGGCGAACGCTGCGACATCGCCGGTCACGGTGTTTTCGGCGATGGCGACGCAGATCAGCTCCACGGCGCTTCGCAGGTGTTGCGGGGCCAGTTCGACGGCCGCCGGAATCGCCCGGCTCAGCTCGATTTCGTTCGGCAACTCGATGGGCTCGATGCCGGTCATGGCCACGGTCTGCTGCATGAAATCCATCGCTACCAGCGCGTGGTAATCCTCGTCCACGACCACGGTCATGGCGTCGTAGCGACAGGCGAACGGGAAGGCCACGGCGAAGCGGTTCTTGGCGATGCTGCGCGCGGTTTTGTCGACGATCTCGGTTTCGAAAATCACCACGTCGTTGATGAATTTGTACAGCGTCTGCACCAGGGCGAAATCACGCTGTTCCGGGCATTCGCGCAGGAAAGTTTCGCTGAGCACCAAGGGCTGGCGGCTGAGCGGATAGATCAGCCGCGCGTCGTCCTCCAGCACGCGGCGTGGCCGGGTGCGAATGGTCGCGCGGCTTTCCCAGGCATCGGCGAAAGACTGGTAGTCGGCGGCGTTCATTGGGCCACCTCCGCCAGCGGTTCGCGCATGCTCAGGCGCAGGCCGTCCCACAGGGCGATGCGGCTTTCCACGGCGGCGATGGCGCTGGCGTAGACTTCGGCTTCGCGCTGCGGATCGCCGTCCACCAGTCGATCCAGCAGTTGTTCTGCGGCCGGGCCGTGGTCTTCGGAGTCGACTTCGATGTGTCGCTCGAGGTAGTAACGGAAGGTCGGCGCCTGTTCGACGCCGATGCCCCAGGCATCGAGCATGCGCTGGAACATGGTCGGGATCACGCTCTCGCGACCGTGCAGGAAGGCGGCGGCCACGCTGTGCCCCGGCGCATGCAGCGCGATGTGCAAGGTGTCACGGACGAACCGTGCAGCGGCCGGATCGACCTCGACGCTTTGCAGGGCGACGTCGTAACTCACGCCTTCCTGCTGCAGCGTCACGAAGCGCTCCACCGCTGTCGTGTCCGCACCGACTTCGCGCATCGCATCGAGGTACAGTTCGAAGTGACTGTAATGCCCGTGTGACAGCCGATCGTCCGATTCTTCCCCGAGCACGATTTCGTTGATCAGTCTTGCCGCGTGCGGATCCCGTGGCGGCAACCACGGCAGACGCGTGCAAGTCAGTTCCTGCTGCAGGCGCTTGGTCAGCGACATGAAGTCCCAGACAGCAAATACATGGGACTCCATGAACCGGCGCAATGTCGCCAAAGAATCGATTTCGGAGAAGATCGGATGAACGCTGAGTTCGGCTTTCTTTAGTGTAAGTTGCTCTTTAGTTGGCATGGTTGCGAGACTCTGGCTAATAGGGAAGTAGGGATTGCTCAATCAATCGCTAATAACGCTGAACAAGTTTCTCCAGGCGAACGACAGCCTCATTCGGTTTCGATGAAAGCAGGCAATGTCTGAAGGGCCCAAAACTACAGCGGACGGTCAAGCCGTCGCAATCGAGGCCGTACTGCAAGGTTGTGCCGGGTTTGTCATTTCGGATCCAAACTCGGCGAAGAAAAACTAATACATCGCAAAACAACTTAACAAGTTTATTTTTAATTATTTTTAGTTGGCTGTTTTTGAAGTATGAGTGAGTCTGATAAAACTTATAAGTTAAGTTTTATTTGGGCGTAGTTGCTCCTTTCGGCGTTTAATGGCCAAAATTGAACGACAAGAGTGAATGCCTCACTCGAAGCAACTTTCCAATTGAGTAATTGAATGAATATGAGGGGATGAAGTCGGGCTGTAACGGCGCCGTTTCTTCCTGTTCCCGTGACAAGGCTCCTTCCGTAGGTTCCTGGTGCGGGGACTGCTGCCGGGGCGGCGCGTCCCCGTTCTATATTGGGTTGGCGATCCAAGGGTGCGCGTAAATCGGCGCCGCGGCTATCGTCGAAAATGACTTCCTTGCGGTGCAAATTCCGGGCTGTTCAAAGCAGGGGGGAGGTTAGAGCGCAGGCGTCGATGTGCCACGGCAAATGACCGTGACCGGTGGGGGGATTTGTAAGCGGGTTATTCGCCGGGTGAGTGGAGGCTCACCCGGGAGGGAGGATTCAGCGCGCCGCTTTGCGGCTTTGGCCGGCGGAGCTGGCGAGGTAACGGGTGATCAC
Organism: Pseudomonas aphyarum; assembly: GCF_028657055.1. NCBI lineage: Bacteria > Pseudomonadati > Pseudomonadota > Gammaproteobacteria > Pseudomonadales > Pseudomonadaceae > Pseudomonas > Pseudomonas aphyarum. The sequence goes on along the minus strand of NZ_JAMDGS010000009.1, from coordinate 310,228 downwards.
CTCGACACCGCGATTGAGGTGCTGCTCCAACAGTGTCACGGCGTGCGGGATGTCACGCTCTTTCACGGCCTGCAACAACGCACGGTGATCGTCCTGGGAGAGTTTGCCCAGGCCCATGGCCTCGAGGTTGAAGCGCAGGAAGCGCTCTTCTTCATTCAAGCCATCTTCCACCAGCCGCAGCAGCCGGCCATTGGGCGCCTTGCTGTAGAGCGCCATGTGAAACAGACGGTTGAGCCGGCCGATTTCGGTGTAGTCGTGCTCGATTTCCAGCTCTTCGATGTAGCCGGCCGCGCGTTCGTGATCGGCCGGGGTCAGCAGCGGGATCGACTGGCGCAGCGCTTCGGACTCCAGCAGGATGCGCAGCTCGTAGGTTTCCGTTGCGTCGCCCTGGATCAGCGGTGCCACCACGGCGCCCTTGTGGGCAATCACGCTGAGCAGGCCCTGAGCCTCGAGCTGACGCAAGGCTTCGCGCACCGGCATGCGGCTGACACCGAACAGGTCGGCCAGATCCTGCTGGCGCACGGCAGTGCCGCAGGGCAGGCGCCCGTCGAGAATCGCGGCGCGCAGGGTTTCTTCGATGACCGAGCGCGCCAGATGCGCGGGAATCGGGCCGTCGACTTTGATGCTGTGGAGTGGCTTGGGCTTCTGGGTCACAACTGCACACCCTATGACTGCGGATTTGGATCCAAAGGACACTAGTGATTGCTCTACAGGTTGTCAAACCGTGTAGAAGAACCCTGTCACATCTGAAGTTTAGCGCGCCAGCGATGATCTCAGGGTGCCATTGTTTTTTGCTGGGCTAACCTTCACCATCAAGCGCTTTCCTCTCTGCCCTGGATGCCTTGCATTGGCGGTACGTTTCGCAATCCCACGGATTGCGCGCTGGCTTGCCTGCGCGCTGCTGCTGGCCGGCATCATGCTGGGCGGCCTGCATGCCGATTGGGATTTTTCCGCGATCAGTCGCAAGGCCACGGCACTTTACGGGCCGTTGGGCGCCGGGCAACAGCGGATCGATGCCTGGCAGAATCTGCTGGCCACGCAGAAGCAGGTCAGCGAGATGGAAAAGCTCAAAGTGGTGAACCTGTTTTTCAACAAACAGATGCGCTACGTCGAAGACATCGATCTGTGGCACGAGGTCGATTATTGGGAGACCCCCATCGAAGCCTTGTGGAAAGGCGCCGGCGACTGCGAAGACTACGCGATCGCCAAGTATTTCAGCCTGCGCCACCTCGGTGTGGCCAGTGACAAGTTGCGCATCACCTACGTCAAGGCCCTGCGCCAGAACCGCGCGCATATGGTCCTGACTTACTATTCCAGCCCTGACGCCATGCCGCTGGTGCTCGACAGCCTGATCGACCCGATCAAGCCGGCCGCCGAGCGAACCGATTTGCTGCCGGTCTACTCTTTCAATGCCGAAGGGTTGTACCTGCCGGGCGCCAAGGGCAACAAGAAGGTCGGTGACACCAAACGCCTGTCACGCTGGCAGGATGTGTTGAAGAAAATGCAGGCCGAAGGATTTCCGGTCGAGACGACTAACTAGGAGCACGCGCTCAGATGTCTTTGTTCAAACAGCTGTTGATCGCTATCTGTCTGTTCCTGGTGGTCGCCTTCACCGGCAGCTTCATGGTCAGTCTGGAGAGCTCGCGCACCCAGTACGTCAACCAGTTGCGCTCCCACGCGCAGGATGCGGCCACGGCGCTGGCGCTGTCGTTGACGCCGAACATCGATGACCCGGCGATGGTCGAGCTGCTGGTCAGTTCGATCTTCGACAGCGGTTATTACTCGAGCATTCGCGTGGTCGACCTGAAGACCGACCAGACCATCGTCGAGCGCAACGGCATTCCGGCGGTCACCAACGTGCCGGACTGGTTCGTCAAACTGATCGGCCTGGAACCGGCCGGTGGCGATGCGCTGGTCAGCCGTGGCTGGGAGCAGGCGGCGCGGGTCGAGGTGGTCAGCCACCCGATGTTCGCCCTGGCCAAACTCTGGCAGAGCGCACTCGGCAGCCTTGGCTGGTTGCTGGTCTGCGGTGCGGTGAGTGCGGTGCTGGGCGCGTTGTTGCTGCGCCGGCAACTGAAGCCGCTGGATTACATGGTCAAGCAATCCCACGCTATCGCCCGCCGCGAATTCCTCAGCCTGCCGGACCTGCCGCGCACGCCTGAATTGCGCCGTGTGGTGCTGGCGATGAACCAGATGGTCGAGAAGCTCAAGGCACTGTTCCAGGAGCAGGCCGAGCGCAGCGAAAAACTGCGCACCGAGTCCTATCAGGACAACCTCACGGGGCTGGCCAACCGGCGTTATTTCGAGATGCAGTTGAATGCAAGGGTGAGCAACCCGGAGCAGGCCAGTTCCGGTTATCTGCTGCTGTTGCGGGTCAAGGATCTGGCCGGGCTGAACCAGCGTCTTGGCGGTCAGCGTACCGATGAATTGTTGAAAGCGGTTGGCGAGCAACTGTCCCGCGAGTGCGCCAAATATCCGGAAACCCAGAACCTCGTCACCCGGATTCGCGGCGGTGAATTCGCTGTGCTGGCGCCGGGGCTGACCCGCGAAGAAGCGTTGCAACTGGCGCAAAGTCTCGACAGTGCCCTGAGCAGCCTGCACGCGACAGGCGCCACCGATGTGGCCGCCGTGGCTTCTATCGGCCTGGCACCGTTCGCTCACGGCGATTCGCCGCAAGCGGTCCTCAGCCTCGGCGATCAGGCGCTGGCCCAGGCCGAAGGGCAGGGCGAGCAGAACTGGGCATGCCTCGATCAGAGCCTGGTGGCGGATGTCGGTGACGATCACCACGCCTGGCATCGCTTGCTCGATCAGGCGCTGAACCAGCGGCGCTTCGAGCTGTTCTTCCAGCCGGTAGTGGCGGCGCAGGACACGCAACTGGTGCTGCATTACAAAGTGCTGTCGCGCTTGCTCGACGAGCAGGGCCAGACCATTCCCGCCGGACGCTTCCTGCCGTGGCTGGAGCGCTTCGGCTGGACCGCGCGACTGGACCGTTTGATGCTCGAGCGGGTGCTGGAGCAGATGGCCGGTCATGAAGAATCCCTGGCGCTGAACCTGTCCTCGGCGACCCTGGCCGATTCGCAGGCGTTGAACAAAGTGTTCGAGATTCTGCGGACGCATTCCAACCTGGGGGCGCGCCTGACCCTGGAAATCGGCGAGGAACAATTGCCGGAACAAGCGGTGCTGGAACAGTTGACCCGGCGCCTGCGCGAGCTCGGTTTCTCCCTGAGCCTGCAGCGCTTCGGCGGGCGCTTCAGCATGATCGGCAACCTGGCGCGGCTCGGGCTGGCGTACCTGAAGATCGATGGCAGCTACATCCGGGCGATCGATCAGGAAAGCGACAAGCGCCTGTTCATCGAAGCGATCCAGCGCGCGGCGCACAGCATCGATCTGCCGCTGATTGCCGAGCGGGTCGAGACGGAAGGGGAGTTGTCGGTAATTCGCGAGATGGGGTTGTATGGGGTTCAGGGGCAGCTGTTTGGTGAGCCTGCGCCTTGGCGGTGAGTCATTGAGATCGCTGCCCTCACCCTAGCCCTCCCGAAACGTCGGACCGCCCGGAGGGAGAGGGGACCGATTGGGGGATGCTCCACAGATCCGCCGACGTGCAAGAGCTTCGCTGAATCCGTAATCGAAGGCTCACTGACGTCAGGGTATGAATCCATAATCGACTCGATTTTTCAGGTCGATGTATAGCGTAAGACACCTCGGTCTGCTCCCTCTCCCTCCGGGAGAGGGCTGGGGTGAGGGCAGGCTTTTGATTCCGGGTAGATCAGATCAACCCGCCCTCATCCTCATCAATCAGCTGACTCAACCCGCCCAACGCTTCCCGCGCCTGGGTCCGGTCCATCAACTTGGCCTGGGCCGCCGGCGGCAGGTCGGTGACGCGGATCACGCCTTTGCTGGTCAGCACCTGAATCAGGTCGTCGAGTACCCGGATCATTTCCAGGTCGCTCTGCTTGAGCTGTTTGAGGCTGTTCTCCACGGCCTCGTTGGCGTACCAGGCCTGGATTTCGTGGTGGTCGGCCGGCAGCGTTTCCGTGGCCTCGGCGTAGGCCGCAGCTTCCACGCGAATCAACTGACCCTGCGCATCGCGTTGCACGTAAAACATTGAGCATCCCTCGGAAATGGACCAGCGTCATGCTGTCAGCAGCATAGCCAACTGCGCGCGAGTATGCGGTGCGCCGACGCAATCGTCACCGGTTCAAGCGCCGCAAACGTGACGGCCGCCCCAATGGGGCGGCCGTTGTTCACGCATCAGCTGTTGTTGTGGTCGACCTTGATGGTCGGATCGCTGCCGGCAATCAGGTTGTGAATGTTGGCACTCGACCAGTTGTTGCCTTCGAGTTTGATCGTCACGTCCGGTGTCGCGGCTGCGGCATCGCCCGAGTTGAACTTGCCGCCCGAGCTGACTTGCAGCGACGACACGCCGTCGACCGTGGTGATCTTCAGGAAGTTATCGATGGTGCTGCCGGTCTCGCCCTGCAACAGATCACGCAGGTCGATGCGGTCGCCTTCGCTGGCCTTGAAGTCCTTGATCACGTCGTTGCCGGTGTCGCCTGATTTCCAGACGAAGGTGTCACCACCGGAACCGCCGATCAGGATGTCGTTGCCCGGGCCGCCGATCAGCGTGTCGTTGCCGGTGCCGCCGAGCAGGATGTCATTGCCCTTGCCGCCGTCGAGCAGGTCGTTGCCGCCCGAGCCGAACAGGATGTCATTGCCCGCGCCGCCCAGCAGCGTGTCGTTGCCGTCGTGGGCACCGGACACATCGAACGCCTGATAGTGCTCGGTGATGTACTGGTGCACGTTGCTGGTGGTGACTTTGCTGACGTCGACTCCGGTTTCCTTGGCCACGAACGCCTGCATCGCCTGATAACCCTCGCCGGCAATGCCGTTGAAGCTCACCAGGTCGCCGAACAGGATGTCGTTGCCGTCGCCACCGCTGACGGTGTCGTTGCCCGGCATCGTCGCTTCGGTGTGGCCGATGATCGAGTTGGCCAGGTCCTTCGGATCGATGTTGGTCTGCGGCGTCTTGTCCGAATCGTACGGTTTCAAGTCGTTGAGGCTGACACCGTTGTTGAGGCCGATCGCTTCGACGTTCGACAGACCGCTCAGCAGCGCGAAACCGGCGGCGGAGTTGTCGGTGGTGTTCGACGAAGTGCTGTTGCCGCTGCCGGCCAGGCTCGAGATCTCGTAGGTGCCGTCACCCTGGGCGTGGATGGTGCCCAGGCTGTTCCAGCTCCAGTTGTTGTTCTTGAGCGTCTGCAGCACCACTTCACCGGAGGTGCTGATGCTCAGGTAGTGGGTGCTGTCGATGTAGGTGGCGAAGCTGCTGCCCAGCTTGTAGTTGCTGGTTTTCACTACGTCGTCGAGCTTCACGTTGCCGTACAGCGTCGGGTTGGTCTGCTCGTTGCTCTGGTAGTAGGTCGGCTGGCCGTCGGTGATGAAGTACGTAAGGTTCTTCGCCCCGGTGTTGGCCACCGCTTCAGCGCTCTGGAAGAAGTTCGCGGTAGCCTTGAACACGTCTTCGTAGTTGGTGCCGCCGCCGGACGACATCGAGTCCAGCACGGCCTTGAGCAAGGTCAGCGCGTTCGGGTCGTTGAGGTTCACCGACACCGATTTGTTGACTTGGGTATCGAAGTCCACCAGGAAGATGTTCACCGTGCCGGAGTTGCTGCCCAGGCTCTGCTTGAGGGTGTTGAACACCGACGTCAGCGAGTCCTTGGCGGCACTGATCGACGAGGCGCTCATGCTGCCCGAGCTGTCGACCATGAACGCGATGTTGTAGTTGGTGCCCGGCACCACGGTCAGGCCGCCGATGTCGGCGACGATGATGTCGTTGCCGTCGGTACCGCTGACGGTGTCGTCGGCCGAGGTGGCGACAATCGAGTTGTAGATCGCCGGCACCACGGTGACCGGAATGGTCGCGGTGGTGCTGGCCGAGCCGCCCACGGCCTCGGTGGAGGTCGAGGTTACAGTCAGGTTGAACTGGCCGTTGTAGTAAGTCGGCGGGGTCACGGTCAGGGTGCCGAGGTTCCAGCCGGTGACGTTGGCGTCGCCGCTGGTGGCGGTCACGGTGAAGCTGTGGCCTGCGCCGTCGCTGAGCACCGAACCGACCGGTGCGCCGCTGATCTTGATGCTCAGGGTTTCCGAGCCGTCGGTGTCGGTCAGCGCGGTGCTGATCGACGACAGTTTCACCGTGGTGCCTTCGGCGCCGGTGTTGAGTTTGTAGCCGTCGTAATAGCCTTCGCCGTTGTTGCCGTGCAGATCGGAGACGGTCACGCCGGCATTCACCAGATCCTGCACGCCGGTGTAGATCGGCACGCCGGCACTGCTCAGGTCGATCGGCGTGCTGCCGTTGACCGACAGGTTGACGTCGTAGCTGCCCGGACCGCTCTGGTTGTGGTGGTAGATGTCCAGGGTGTAGTAGCCGCTGGTGGTCGGGGTGAACGAACCGTTGAGGTTGCCACCCGCGCCCCACGTGGTCGAGGCCACGTTCTTGCCGCCGATGGTCACCAGCAGGCTGTCATCACCGGTACCGCTGAAGGTGTAGGTCTTGCCGGCTTCCAGATAGATCAGGCCCGAGGTTTTCGACGCGGTGCCGGCGGTCACGCTGCCATCGGACTGCACGTTGTTCACGGTGCCGCTGGTGTTCGGCTTGCCCGCGCCGTCGATCACGTTTTTCAGGGTGGTCGAATTCGCGCCGCTGCCGTCGGTGCCCAGGCCCGACAGACCGGTCCAGACTTCCTTGATCAGCCCGGTGGACTTCACGCTGTTGTCGGCGACCGACAGGGTCGGTGCATCCGCCACCGGCGTGATATCGATCTTCACGGTGCCGGTGTTGCCCAGCAACTGGCCGTCGGTTGGCTGGAACTTGATCTGTGCGTAGTCAGCCTGGTTGTTGCCCAGGCCGGTGCCGCCGTAACCGTTCACGCCCGACTCGTTGGCATCCGGCAGGAAACGCAGCTTGCCAGCGTCGATGTCGGCCTTGCTGAAGGTCTGGTTGGTGGCGACGTCTTTCCAGGTCGAACCGTCCAGGTACTGCAGTTTGCCTTCGCCCGGCAGCTGGGTAATTTTCACGCCCAGGCTGCTGGCCGGGCTGTCGACGTCGCTGACGCCGAAGGTCGACCAGCCGAGAACCAGCGGGGTGTCTTCGGTGCCGGTGACGTTGACCGGTGCAGCGACCGGCGCGTCGTTGATCGCCACCACGTTGACCGTGGTAGTCGCGGTGTTGGAGTAGTTGCCGCCATCGGTCACGGTCACGGTGATGATCCGCGGCACGGTGCTCGGGTCTTCACTGCTGTTGGTGAAGCTGATGTTCTTGATGGCCTGCATGTAGTCGGCGAGCGTCGCGTTGCCCGACAGGGTCAGCGTGATCGTGCCGTTGGTGCTGTTGGCGTTGATGGTGATGCCGTTGACGCTGTTGCCCAGATTCAGCGCATCGCCGTCCTGACGGTTGGTCAGCACGACGGTGGCGCCGGTCAGCATGGTGCTGTCCGGGTCGGTGATCTTGATGTCGGTGTCGGCAATCGACACACCTGCGCCCGGGGTGTTCTCGGTGAAGGTCACCTTGTAGTCGGCACCCGTTGCACCGCTGGAGTTGTTGGCGTCGAGGTCGATGACCGGCGGTGCATCGTTGTCGATGATCGAAGTGCTGACGCTGCCATTGGTGCTGCTGACCGCCAGGTTTTCGAAGTTGCCACCGGTGGCCGAGTCGATCTTGACCACGAAGTTTTCGGTACCTTCGGTGATCTTGTCGTCGATGGTCGCAACGTTGAACTGCGCGCTGCTGGCACCCGCCGGGATCTTTACGGTGTACACGCCGGTGAAGTCCGAACCGTCGGCGGCGGTGCCGCTGTAGACGATTTTCAGGGTCACTTCGGTTTGCGCCGGGTGGGTCAGGCTGACGGTGTAGCTGGCGGTCTGGCCTTCGGTCACCGAGGTGCTGCCGGTGATGCTGACGGTGGTGGTGTCGATGGTGTCGGTGACGCTGGTCACGGCTGGTGTGTTGCTGGTCACCAGGTTTTCGAAATTGCCGCCGGTGGCGTTGGTGATCGTGGCCTGCACGTTACCGGCGTCCTTGTAGACGTCATCGGCTGGCGCAGGAACGGTCACGGTACCGGTGGTCTTGCCTGCTTCGATGGTGATCACCGAACCGTTGCTCAGGGTCACGGTTACTGGCGAGCCAGCGGCGTTGGTCAGGGTTGCGGTGTAGGTGATCGAACCACCCTCTGCCACGGTGCCGGTCGCGCTGAGCGACAGGTTGGTGGTGTCGATGGTGTCGGTGACCGTGGTCGAGACCGGAGTTTTGTCGGCCACGAGGTTTTCGTAGTTGCCGCCAGAAACGTTGGTGATCGAGTTGGTCAGCGGTGTGTGGCCGGTCAATGCGTCGTTCGGCGCGGTGGTGGTCACGGTGCCGGTGGTCTTGCCGACTTCGATGGTGATCGACTGACCGTTGGCCAGGGTCACAGTCACAGGTGAGCCTGTCACTGGCGCGCCGACGGTCGCGGTGTAGACAACGTTGCCACCCTCGGCCGCCGTCGTGGTCGCGGTCAGCTTCACGGTGGTGGTGTCGATGGTGTCGGTAACGCTCGTCACCGCTGGTGTGGTGCTGGTGACCAGGTTCTCGAAGTTGCCACCGGTGGCGGATTTGATCGTGGCCTGCACGTTGCCGGCGTCTTTGTAGACGTCATCGGCTGGTGCAGGAACGGTCACGGTGCCGGTGGTTTTGCCGGCTTCGATGGTGATCACCGAGCCATTGCTCAGGGTCACGGTCACTGGCGAGCCAGCAGCGTTGGTCAGAGTCGCGGTGTAAGTGATCGAGCCACCTTCAGCCACGGTGCCAGTCGCGCTGAGCGTCAGGTTGGTGGTGTCGATGGTGTCGGTGACGGTGGTCGAAACCGGCGTTTTGTCGGCCACGAGGTTTTCGTAGTTGCCACCAGAAACGTTGGTGATCGAGTTGGTCAGCGGCGTGTGGCCGGTCAACGCATCGTTCGGCGCGGTGGTGGTTACGGTGCCAGTGGTCTTGCCGACTTCGATGGTGATCGACTGACCGTTGGCCAGATTCACGGTTACCGGCGAGCCAGTCACCGGCGCACCTACGGTAGCGGTGTAGGTGACGGTTCCGCCTTCGGCCGCCGTGGTGGTCGCGGTCAGCTTCACGGTGGTGGTATCGATGGTGTCAGTAACGCTGGTCACCGCTGGCGTGGTGCTGGTTACCAGGTTCTCGAAGTTGCCACCGGTGGCGTTGGTGATCGTGGCCTGCACGTTGCCGGCGTCCTTGTAGACGTCATCGCCTGGTGCTGCGACGGTCACGGTGCCAGTGGTTTTACCCGCTTCGATGGTGATCACGGCGCCGTTGCTCAAGGTCACGGTCACCGGAGTGCCCGCAGCATTGGTCAGTGTCGCGGTGTAAGTGATCGAACCACCCTCGGCGACCGAATTGGTGGCGCTGAGTGACAGGTTGGTGGTGTCGACGGTGTCAGTGACGGTGGTCGAAACCGGGGTCTTGTCGGCAACCAGGTTCTCGTAGTTGCCGCCGCTGACGTTGGTGATCGCGTTGGTTAGTGGCGCATGACCATTCAACACGTCGTTAGGCGCGGTGGTGGTGACGGTACCGGTGGTCTTGCCGACTTCGATGGTGATCGATTGACCGTTGGACAGGTTTACGGTCACTGGCGAGCCAGTCACAGGAGCGCCCACAGTCGCGGTGTAAGTGACGGTGCCACCTTCGGCCGCTGTCGCGGTCGCGGTCAGCTTCACGGTGGTGGTATCGATGGTGTCAGTAACGCTGGTGACCGCTGGTGTGGTGCTGGTGACCAGGTTCTCGAAGTTGCCACCGCTGGCGTTGGTGATCGTTGCCTGTACGTTGCCGGCGTCTTTGTAGACGTCATCGGCTGGTGCAGGAACGGTCACGGTGCCGGTGGTTTTACCGGCTTCGATAGTGATCACGGCGCCGTTCGACAAGGTCACGGTCACTGGCGAGCCAGCGGCGTTGGTCAGGGTCGCGGTGTAGGTGATCGAACCGCCTTCGGCCACGGTGCCGGTCGCGCTGAGCGACAGGTTGGTGGTGTCGACGGTATCGGTGACGGTGGTCGAAACCGGGGTCTTATCAGCCACCAGATTTTCGTAGTTACCACCGCTCACGCCGGTGATGGCGTTGGTCAATGGTGCATGACCGGTCAGCACGTCGTTTGGCGCGGTAGTGGTCACGGTGCCGGTAGTTTTGCCAACTTCGATGGTGATGCTCTGGCCATTCGACAGGTTCACGGTCACTGGCGAGCCAGTCACAGGAGCGCCCACGGTCGCGGTGTAAGTGACGGTGCCACCTTCAGCAGCTGTCGCGGTTGCGGTCAGCTTCACCGTGGTGGTGTCGATGGTGTCGGTGACGCTGGTCACCGCTGGCGTGGTGCTGGTCACCAGATTTTCGAAGTTGCCGCCTGTGGCGTTTGTGATCGTGGCCTGCACGTTGCCGGCGTCTTTGTAGACGTCATCGGCTGGCGCCGCGACGGTCACGGTGCCCGTGGTTTTACCGGCCTCGATGGTGATGACAGCGCCATTGCTCAAGGTCACGGTCACCGGGGTGCCCGCAGCGTTGGTCAGGGTCGCGGTGTAGGTGATCGAACCACCTTCGGCCACGGTGCCAGTCGCGCTCAGCGACAGGTTGGTGGTGTCGACGGTGTCGGTCACGGTAGTGCTGACCGGCGTCTTGTCGGCCACCAGATTTTCGTAGTTGCCGCCCGTCACGTTGGTGATCGCGTTGGTCAGCGGCGTGTGGCCGTTGAGCGCATCGTTAGGCGCCGTGGTAGTCACGGTGCCGGTGGTTTTACCCACCTCGATGGTGATGCTCTGGCCATTCGACAGGTTCACGGTCACTGGCGAGCCAGTCACGGGAGCGCCCACGGTCGCGGTGTAGGTGACCGTGCCGCCTTCAGCCGCCGACGCGGTCGCGGTGAGTTTCACCGTGGTGGTGTCGATGGTATCGGTGACCTGGGTCACGGCCGGAACAGTGCTCGGCACCAGGTTTTCGAAGTTGCCACCGGTGGCATTGGTGATGTTGGCCTGCACGTTGCCGGCGTCTTTATAGACGTCGTCGGCTGGCGCGGCAACGGTCACGGTGCCAGTGGTTTTGCCGGCTTCAATGGTGATGACTGCACCGTTCGACAAGGTCACGGTCACTGGCGAGCCAGCGGCGTTGGTCAGGGTCGCGGTGTAGATGATCGAACCGCCCTCGGCAACCGAATTGGTGGCGCTGAGGGTCAGGTTGGTGGTGTCGACCGTGTCGGTGACGGTGGTCGAAACCGGCGTTTTGTCGGCTACGAGGTTCTCGTAGTTGCCGCCCGTCACGCCGGTGATCGCGTTGGTCAACGGCGTGTGGCCGGTCAGCGCATCGTTCGGTGCGGTGGTGGTGACGGTGCCGGTGGTCTTGCCGACTTCGATGGTGATCGACTGACCGTTGGACAGGGTCACGGTGACTGGCGAGCCGGTAACAGGCGCGCCGACGGTCGCGGTGTAGGTGACAGTGCCGCCTTCAGCCGCCGACTCGGTCGCGGTCAGTTTGACCGTGGTGGTATCGATGGTGTCGGTGACGTTGGTGACCGCCGGAACAGTGCTCGGCACCAGGTTCTCGAAGTTGCCACCGGTGGCGGTCGAAATGGTCGCTTCGACTTTGCCGGCGTCTTTGTAGACGTCGTCTTTCGGTGCGTCGACAGTCACGGTGCCGGTGGTTTTACCGGCTTCGATGGTGATCACGGCGCCGTTGCTCAAGGTCACGGTCACCGGGGTGCCCGCAGCGTTGGTCAGGGTGGCGGTGTAAGTGATCGAACCGCCCTCGGCCACAGAATTGGTTGCGCTGAGGGTCAGGTTGGTGGTGTCGACCGTGTCGGTGACGGTGGTCGACACCGGCGTTTTGTCGGCCACGAGGTTTTCGTAGTTGCCGCCCGTCACGCCGGTGATCGCGTTGGTCAGCGGCGTGTGGCCGTTGAGTGCATCGTTCGGTGCGGTGGTGGTGGCGGTGCCAGTGGTTTTACCCACTTCGATGGTGATCGACTGACCATTGGCCAGGGTCACGGTCACAGGCGAGCCAGTCACTGGCGCGCCAACAGTCGCGGTGTATGTGACGGTGCCACCTTCAGCGGCCGTTTCGGAAGCGGTCAGCTTCACGGTCGTCGTGTCGATGGTGTCGGTGACTTCCGTTACCGCTGGCACGGTGCTCGGCACCAGATTCTCGAAGTTGCCACCGGTTGCGTCCTTGATGGTGACTTCGACTTTGCCTGCATCTTTGTAGACGTCGTCTTTCGGCGCGTCGACGGTCACGGTACCGGTGGTTTTACCGGCCTCGATGGTGATGACGGCGCCGTTGCTCAGGGTCACGGTCATGGCCGTGCCGGCCGGGTTGGTCAGGGTCGCGGTGTAAACGATCGAGCCACCTTCGGCCACGCTGTCGGTCGCGCTCAGCGACAGATTGGTGGTGTCGACGGTGTCGGTCACGGTGGTGCTGACCGGGGTTTTGTCGGCGACCAGATTTTCGTAATTGCCGCCGCTCACGCCAGTGATCGCGTTGGTCAGCGGGGTGTGGCCGTTCAACGCATCGTTCGGCGCGGTGGTGGTCACAGTGCCGGTGGTCTTGCCCACCTCGATGGTGATCGACTGACCGTTGGACAGGGTCACGGTCACAGGCGAACCGGTCACAGGCGCGCCGACGGAAGCGGTGTAAGTGACGGTGCCACCTTCAACTGCCGACTCGGTCGCAGTGAGTTTCACCGTGGTGGTGTCGATGGTGTCGGTGACTTCGGTCACGGCCGGAACGGTGCTCGGCACCAGGTTCTCGAAGTTGCCACCGGTGGCGGTCGAAATGGTTGCCTCGACTTTGCCTGCATCTTTGTAGACGTCGTCTTTCGGCGCATCGACGGTCACGGTGCCGGTGGTTTTGCCGGCCTCGATGGTGATCACGGCGCCGTTCGACAGGGTCACGGTCACCGGAGTGCCGGCCGGGTTGGTCAGGGTCGCGGTGTAAACGATCGAACCACCCTCGGCCACGGAGCCAGTGGCGCTCAGGGTCAGGTTGGTGGTGTCGACGGTATCAGTGACGGTGGTCGAAACCGGCGTTTTGTCGGCCACGAGATTTTCGTAGTTGCCGCCAGTCACGCCAGTGATCGCGTTGGTCAGCGGCGCGTGGCCGTTGAGCGCATCGTTCGGCGCGGTGGTGGTGACGGTGCCGGTGGTTTTGCCGACTTCGATCGTGATCGACTGTCCGTTGGACAGGGTCACGGTCACAGGCGAACCGGTCACAGGCGCGCCGACGGTAGCGGTGTAAGTAACGTTTCCGCCTTCAGCCGCCGACTCGGTCGCGGTCAGTTTCACCGTGGTGGTGTCGATGGTGTCGGTGACGTTGGTCACGGCCGGAACGGTGCTCGGCACCAGGTTCTCGAAACCGCCACCGGTGGCGGTCGAAATGGTTGCCTCGACTTTGCCGGCGTCTTTGTAGACGTCATCTTTCGGCGCATCGACGGTCACGGTGCCGGTGGTTTTACCGGCCTCGATAGTAATGACGGCGCCGTTCGACAGGGTCACGGTCACCGGCGTACCCGCCGGGTTGGTCAGGGTCGCGGTGTAAACGATCGAACTGCCCTCGGCAACCGAATCGGTGGCCGTCAGGTTCAGGTTGGTCGTGTCGACAGTGTCCGATACCGAGGTGTCGGCGGACTTGCCGTCGACCGCCAGGTTTTCGTAGTTGCCACCGGTGGCCTTGTCGATGGTCACGCTCAGCGAGCTGCCGCCGGCCAGCGGGCTGTTCGGCGCGACGAAGTTCACGGTGCCGGTGGTCTCGCCGACGGCGATGGTGATGGTCTGTCCGTTGGACAGGGTCACGACGACCGGCGAACCGGTCACTGGCGCCGTCACGGTCGCGGTGTAGACCACGGTTTCGCCTTCGGCGACGTTGGCGGTAGCGGTCAGCGACACGGTGGACGTGTCGATGGTGTCATTGACGGTGGTGACCGCCGGGGCGGTGCTGGTGACCAGGTTCTCGAAGTTGCCACCGGTGGTGGTCGAAATGGTCGTCTCGACTTTGCCGGCGTCCTTGTAGACGTCGTCTTTCGGTGCATCGACGGTCACGGTGCCGGTGGTTTTACCGGCCTCGATGGTGATCACGGCGCCGTTGCTCAACGTCACGGTCACCGGGGTGCCGGCGGCGTTGGTCAGGGTCGCGGTGTAGGTGATCTGGCCACCTTCGTTGACTTCCGGCGTGGCGCTCAGGGTCAGGTTGGTGGTGTCGACGGTGTCGGTCACGGTGGTGCTGACCGGCGTTTTGTCGGCCACGAGGTTTTCGTAGTTGCCGCCGCTCACGCCGGTGATCGAGTTGGTCAGCGGCGTATGGCCGTTGAGTGCGTCGTTCGGCGCGGTAGTGGTGACGGTGCCGGTGGTCTTGCCCACTTCAATGGTGATCGACTGACCGTTGGCCAGGGTCACGGTCACAGGCGAGCCGGTTACCGGGGCGCCAACGGTGGCGGTGTAGGTAACAGTGCCGCCTTCAGCCGCCGACTCGGTCGCGGTCAGTTTGACGGTCGAGGTGTCGATGGTGTCGGTGACATCGGTGACAGCTGGAACGGTGCTTGGCACCAGGTTCTCGAAGTTGCCGCCAGTCGCATCCTTGATGGTGACTTCGACTTTGCCGGCGTCTTTGTAGACGTCGTCTTTCGGAGCATCGACGGTCACGATGCCGGTGGTTTTACCGGCTTCGATGGTGATGACGGCGCCGTTGCTCAACGTCACGGTCACTGGAGTGCCGGCCGGGTTGGTCAGGGTCGCGGTGTAAACGATCGAACCGCCCTCGGCCACCGAGTCAGTAGCGCTCAGGGTCAGGTTGGTGGTGTCGACGGTGTCGGTGACGGTGGTCGAAACCGGGGTCTTGTCGGCGACGAGGTTTTCGTAGTTGCCGCCAGACACGCCAGTAATCGCGTTGGTCAGCGGGGTGTGACCGTTCAACGCGTCGTTCGGCGCGGTGGTGGTGATGGTGCCGGTGGTTTTGCCGACTTCGATGGTGATCGACTGACCATTGGCCAAGGTCACGGTCACAGGCGAGCCGGTTACCGGGGCGCCAACGGTGGCGGTGTAAGTGACAGTGCCGCCTTCAGCTGCGGACTCGGTCGCGGTCAGTTTCACCGTGGTGGTGTCGATGGTGTCGGTGACTTCGGTAACAGCCGGAACAGTGCTCGGCACCAGGTTCTCGAAGTTGCCGCCGGAGGCATCCTTGATCGTGACTTCGACTTTGCCGGCGTCCTTGTAGACGTCATCTTTCGGCGCATCGACGGTCACGGTTCCGGTGGTTTTGCCGGCTTCGATGGTGATGACGGAGCCGTTGCTCAACGTCACGGTCACCGGAGTGCCGGCCGGGTTGGTCAGGGTGGCGGTGTAGGTGATCGAGCCACCTTCGGCCACCGAGTCAGTGGCGCTTAGGGTTAGATTGGTGGTGTCGACGGTGTCAGTCACGGTGGTGCTGACCGGAGTCTTGTCGGCCACCAGATTTTCGTAGTTACCGCCGCTCACACCGGTGATCGCATTGGTCAGCGGGGTGTGACCGTTCAACGCATCGTTCGGCGCGGTGGTGGTGATGGTGCCGGTGGTTTTGCCCACTTCGATGGTGATCGACTGACCATTGGCCAGGGTTACGGTCACAGGCGAACCGGTTACCGGGGCGCCAACGGTGGCGGTGTAAGTGACAGTGCCACCTTCCGCCGCCGACTCGGTCGCAGTCAGTTTGACCGTGGTGGTGTCAATGGTGTCAGTGACTTCGGTAACGGCCGGAACAGTGCTCGGCACCAGATTCTCGAAGTTGCCACCGGTTGCATCCTTGATGGTCACTTCGACTTTGCCGGCGTCCTTGTAGACGTCGTCTTTCGGCGCATCGACGGTCACGGTGCCGGTGGTTTTACCGGCCTCGATGGTGATGACGGAGCCGTTGCTCAACGTCACGGTCACCGGAGTACCAGCCGGATTGGTCAGGGTCGCGGTGTAGGTGATCGAACCACCTTCGGCCACGGTGCCGGTCGCGGTCAGCGTCAGGTCGGTGGTGTCGACGGTATCGGTCACGGTGGTACTGACCGGGGTCTTGTCGGCTACGAGGTTTTCGTAGTTGCCGCCGCTCACGCCAGTGATCGAGTTGCTCAGCGGTGTATGACCGTTGAGCGCGTCGTTCGGCGCGGTGGTGGTGATGGTGCCGGTGGTCTTGCCGACTTCGATGGTGATGGTCTGACCGTTGGCCAGGGTCACGGTGACCGGCGAGCCAGTCACCGGAGCGCCAACAGTGGCGGTGTAGGTGACGGTGCCGCCCTCAGCCACCGACGTATCGGCGCTCAGTTTCACGGTCGATGTGTCGATGGTGTCAGTCACTTCAGTGACGGCCGGAACGGTGCTCGGAACCAGATTCTCGAAGTTGCCGCCGGACGCATCCTTGATGGTCACTTCGACTTTGCCGGCGTCTTTGTAGACGTCATCGGCAGGGGCCGGAACGGTTACGGTGCCGGTGGTTTTGCCCGCTTCGATGGTGATCACCGAGCCGTTGCTCAGGGTCACGGTCACTGGCGTGCCAGCCGGATTGGTCAGCGTGGCGGTGTAAACGATCGAACCACCTTCAGCCACGGAACCCGTAGCGCTCAAGGTCAGGTTGGTGGTGTCGATGGTGTCGGTGACTGACGTCACGGCCGGGGTCTTGTCGGCGACCAGGTTTTCGTAATTGCCGCCGCTGGTGCCGTTGATCTTCACGCTCAGCGTGTTGCCGCCGGCCAGTGCATCGTCCGGCGCGGTGTAGTTGACGCTGGCGCTGCTGGCGCCGACCGGGATGGTGATGGTCTGCCCGTTGGACAGCGTCACGACCACCGGCGAACCGGTCACCGGTGCGGTGACGGAGGCGGTGTAAACCACCACGCCGCCTTCTACGGTGCTGGCCGTGGCGCTCAGGGAAACGGTGCTGTTGTCGATGGTGTCAGTGACGTCGGTCACCGCCGGGGTCTTGTCGACCACCAGGTTTTCAAAATTGCCGCCCGTGGTCTTGGTGATGCTGGCGTCGACTTTGCCGGCGTCCTTGTACACGTCGTCGCCCGGTGCGGCGACGGTGATGGTGCCGGTGCTCGCGCCTTTGGCGATGTTGATCACCGCGCCGTTGCTCAGGGTCACGGTCATGGCCGTGCCGGCCGGGTTGGTCAGTGTCGCGGTGTAGACGATCGAACCACCCTCGGCGACCGAACCGGTGGCGCTCAGGCTGATGTTGGTGGTGTCGACGGTGTCGGTGACCTTGGTCACCACAGCCGAACGGTTGGCATCGACCTGTTCGAAGTTGCCGCCGCTGTGGCTGGCAATCGCGGTCTGAACCTTGCCGCCATCGATGTAAGGCGTGTTGGCCGGTGCAGGGAAATTCACCGAACCGCTGGTGGCACCGGCGGCGATGTTGATCACCGCGCCGTTGGCCAGGGTCACGGTCATGGCGGTGCCGGCCGGGTTGCTCAGGGTCGCGGTGTAGGTGATCTGGCCACCTTCGCTGACGGTGTCGCTGGCGCTCAGGGTCAGCGTGGTCTTGTCGATGGTGTCGTTGACCGTGGTGCTGACCGGCGTCTTGCTGACGTCGAGCTTCTCGAAATTGCCACCGCTGGCATCGGTCATGGTCACGGTGAGCTTGCTGACATCCTTGTAGACGTCATCGCTCGGTGCCGGGATGGTCACCGAACCGCTGGTCTTGCCGGCCTCGATAACGATGGTCTGGCCGTTGCTCAGGTTGACGGTCACCGGCGTCTGCGCGGCGTTGGTCAGGGTCGCGGTGTAAGTGATCGACGTGCCTTCGAGCACATAGCTTTCGGCGCTGAGGGTCAGGTGCGTGGTGTTGATGGTGTCGGCGACGTTGGTCACCGCTGGCGTCGGGTTGGCCACCAGGTTTTCGAAGTTGCCGCCGGAAGTGTCCTTGATGGTCACTTCGACTTTGCCGGCATCTTTGTAGACGTCATCGGCTGGCGCCGGAACGGTCACGGTGCCAGTGGTTTTGCCGGCTTCGATAGTGATGACGGAGCCGTTGCTCAACGTCACGGTCACCGGGGTGCCGGCCGGGTTGGTCAGGGTGGCGGTGTAGACGATCTGCCCACCCTCGTTGACGTTGCCGGTGGCAGTCAGCGATACGGTGGTGGTGTCGACGGTGTCGGTGATGGTGGTGCTGACCGGGGTTTTGTCGGCCACGAGATTTTCGTAGTTGCCGCCGCTGACGTTGGTGATCGAGTTGGTCAGCGGTGCATGGCCGGCCAGCACGTCATTCGGCGCTGTGGTGGTCACGGTGCCGGTGGTTTTACCGACTTCGATGGTGATCGACTGACCGTTGGCCAGGGTCACGGTCACTGGCGAGCCGGTTACCGGGGCGCCAACCGTCGCGGTGTAAGTGACGGTACCGCCTTCAGCAGCCGATTCGGTCGCGGTCAGTTTGACGGTCGACGTGTCGATGGTGTCGGTGACCTGGGTCACGGCCGGCACTGTGCTCGGCACCAGGTTTTCGAAGTTGCCGCCGGTTGCGCCGGTGATGGTCGCTTCGACTTTGCCGGCATCCTTGTAGACGTCATCGGCAGGCGCCGGAACGGTCACGGTGCCGGTGGTCTTGCCGGCTTCGATGGTGATGACGGAGCCGTTGCTCAACGTCACGGTCACCGGAGTGCCGGCCGGATTGGTCAGCGTCGCGGTGTAGATGATCGAGCCGCCCTCGGCCACCGAATCGGTAGCGCTCAGGGTCAGGTTGGTGGTGTCGACGGTGTCAGTGACGGTGGTCGAAACCGGAGTTTTGTCGGCGACCAGATTCTCGTAGTTGCCGCCGCTCACGCCGGTGATCGCGTTGGTCAGCGGTGCATTGCCGGCCAATGCGTCGTTCGGTGCGGTGGTGGTCACGGTGCCGGTGGTTTTGCCGACTTCGATGGTGATCGACTGACCGTTAGCCAGGGTCACGGTGACCGGCGAGCCGGTTACCGGGGCGCCAACTGTCGCGGTGTAAGTAACGGTGCCACCTTCAGCTGCCGACTCGGTGGCGGTCAGTTTGACGGTGGTCGTGTCGACGGTATCGGTCACGTCGGTGACGGCCGGAACGGTGCTTGGCACCAGGTTCTCGAAGTTGCCGCCGGTGGCGTCCTTGATGGTGACTTCGACTTTGCCAGCGTCTTTATAGACGTCATCGGCAGGGGCCGGAACGGTCACGGTGCCGGTGGTCTTGCCCGTTTCGATGGTGATGACGGAGCCGTTGCTCAACGTCACGGTCACTGGTGTGCCGGCCGGATTGGTCAGGGTCGCGGTGTAAACAATCGAACCACCCTCGGCGACGGTGCCGGTGGCGCTCAGGGTCAGATTGGTGGTGTCGGCAACGTCTGTCACCGTGGTCGAAACCGGAGTCTTGTCGGCCACCAGATTTTCGTAATTACCGCCGGAAACGCCGGTGATCGAGTTGGTCAGTGGTGCATTGCCGGTCAACGCATCGTTCGGCGCAGTGGTGGTCACGGTGCCAGTGGTTTTGCCCACTTCGATGGTGATCGACTGACCGTTGGCCAGCGTCACGGTGACCGGAGAACCGGTCACTGGCGCGCCAACAGTAGCGGTATAAGTGACAGTGCCACCTTCAGCCGCCGACTCGGTCGCGGTGAGTTTCACCGTGGTGGTGTCGATGGTGTCAGTGACTTCAGTAACGGCCGGAACGGTGCTTGGCACCAGGTTCTCGAAGTTGCCGCCGGTTGCATCCTTGATGGTCACTTCGACTTTGCCGGCGTCTTTGTAGACGTCATCGGCTGGCGCCGGAACGGTCACGGTGCCGGTAGTTTTGCCAGCTTCGATGGTGATGACGGAGCCGTTGCTCAACGTCACGGTCACCGGGGTGCCGGCAGGATTGGTCAGGGTCGCGGTGTAGACGATCGAACCGCCTTCGGCCACGGAACCGGTAGCGCTCAGCGACAGGTTGGTGGTGTCGATGGAGTCGGTGACCGTGGTGGTCGCCGGTGTCGTGTTCGGTACCAGGTTTTCGAAGTTGCCGCCGGTGGCACCGGTAATCGTGGTGCTGACGGTGCCGCCGTTGTTGTAGACGTCATTCGGTGCGGTTGGCACGTTGACGCTGCCGGTGGTCTGGCCGGCGCCGATGGTAATCGTCGAGCCGTTCGACAGGGTGACGGTCACCGGCGTCTGCGCCGGGTTGGTCAGGGTCGCGGTGTAGGTGATCTGGCCACCTTCGACCACAGTGCCGGTAGCGGTCAGGGTCAGGCCGGTGGTGTCTCGCGAATCGACGATCGTGGTAACGGCCGGTGTCGGGTTCGGCACCAGGTTTTCGAAGTTGCCGCCGGTGGCACCGGTGATGGTGGTGGTGACGGTGCTGCCGTTGTTATAGACGTCATTCGGCGCGGTCGGCACGTTGACGGTGCCGGTGGTCTGGCCGGCGCCGATGGTGATGGTCGAGCCGTTCGACAGGGTGACGGTCACCGGCGTCTGCGCCGGGTTGGTCAGCGTGGCGGTGTAGGTGATCTGACCGCCTTCGGTCACGCTTGGCCCCGCCGTCAGGGTGACGGTGGTGGTGTCGATGGTGTCGGTGACCTGGGTCGTGGCCGGGGTGGTCGGCGGGGTCACGGTGATGCCGCCGCCGCCAGTGGTGCCGGTGACCGTCACGTCGATCTGGGTCGGGTCGTTATAAACAGTGTCGTTCGGTGCCAGCGGCACGTTGACGGTGCCGGTGGTGGAACCGGCCGGAATCACGATCACCGCGCCGTTGGACAGGGTGATGGTCAGGTCGGTCAGCGGCGCCTGGGTCAGGGTCGCGGTGTACACCAGCACGCCGCCGGCTTCGGTGATGCTCGGCGTGGCGCTGAGGCTCAGGGTCGACTCGCGCAGGGCGTTGGCGGTGGTGTCGGTGGTCTGGCCACCGGTGGTGTCCTGGGCGACCTGGCCGGCGGAGTTGATGCCTGCGGTCGGGAAGCCAATGGTCGGGTCGACGCGGCCGGCGGTCGCATCGAGCATCACGAAGCTGTGGCCACCACCGGCGGCGCCAGTCCCTGCGGCGCTCGGGCCGGCAGCGGTGGCTTCAAGAGCGGTGGTCGGGTCGACACCGGCGGCGATGGCTTGTTGCAGCTCTTCTACCGACGGCGCGGCTTGCGCGGTGGCTTCGGCCAGGTCAGTGCTGGAATCCGGGGTATCGGCGCTCCACTGAGTGTCTCGGCCCAGATCGATCGTGCGGCCATCGGCCAGTTCCAGGGACACGGCACCGGAAACGCCGGTGTCGACCTGATCGCCGGCAAACAGCCGGTCGCCTTCAACGAGTACGCGACGGACGCCCTCTGGGGACACCACGAAAACCTGACCGACAATGCTTTTGACGATGGCAACAACACTGCTCATTGAAGACTCTCCGGGGTGTCACGTTCAGTTGACTTCCATAGACCTGATGGCTTTTCTGCGCCGATTCAGTCTGGACGTACTTTTTAAAAAATGTGAATCAAGTTTGACGCTGCTATTCGTCAATATTTTGGCTAGATTCTTTCGCTATTAACTTTATGCCAAACTATTGACCTTATGGATGCCATCCTAAACAATCGCCCCACTAATGTCACATTGATATTTACGCGGCGACTTGCCCTTGAGCATGTGATCCAGTTCCGGTTTTAAACTTTCCGACATACGGTCATTCCGGTTGCCATTATCCGACGCAGCACCCTTATTTGCTGTGATTCACGACAAGAAGTTCTGGGAAATCCTTACCATGCGTTCGCACCTGTTCAAGGCATTGCCTTTCGCTCTCGCCGCGTCTTTCGTACAAGCACAATCCTTACCAGAAGCCATGCAGCAGGCGCTGGATGTCCATCCGGAAATCCAGGCAGGCGTGAACAGTCGTTTGGCCGCGGATTATCAGTTAAAGGCCGCAAAAGGTGGATACCTGCCCAAGGTCGATCTGCTGGGCGGTTATGGCCGTGAAGGCACCGACAGCGTCACCACCCGTGCTGCCGGTGGCGGCAATCACTGGGAAACCCTGAACCGCAGCGAGTCAAGTTTGCGTCTGTCGCAAATGGTCTTTGACGGTTTTGCGACGTCCAGCGAAGTCGGGCGTCAACAAGCCACCGTCAACTCCCGCGCCTATTCCTTGCTCGGCACTTCCGAACGCACCGCGCTGACCGTGGCCCAGGTTTACCTGGATGTGCTGACCCGTCGCGAGTTCGTGCGTCTGGCCGAAGAAAACCTCAAGAGTCACCAGCGCATCTACGACCAGATCCAGTTGCGCACCCAGCGCGGCGTCGGCAGCGGTGCCGACCTCGATCAGGCCGAAGCGCGTATGGCCCAGGCCCGCAACAACCTGATCACCGAGCAGACCAACCTCGCCGACTCGGAAACCAATTTCCTCAGCGCCGTCGGCCAGATGCCCGATCAACTGGAGCGTCCGGCGCCGTTCATGGCGATGATGCCGGCCAACCTGAATGAAGCCCGCGCGCAGATGCTGGAAAACAGCCCGATCCTGCGCTCGGCCGAGTCCGACATCGCCGCTGCCGAGAAGCAGTACGAGACCGCCAAGTCGACCTTCTACCCGCGCTTCGACGCCGAGCTGGGCCGCACTGCCGACAACGACCTCGACGGCCAGAACGGTCATAACAACGAATGGCAGGCCATGCTGCGCATGCGCTTCAACCTGTACTCCGGTGGCAGCAACAAGGCTGATCTGGAATCCAAGTCCTACCTGTCGAACCAGGCGCTGGACATCCGCAACAACGCCTTGCGTCAATTGAATGAAGAACTGGGCCTGGCCTGGAACGCCTTGAACAACGCCAACGCTCAGGTGCCGATCGCTCAGCAGTACGTTGATCACAGCACCTCGGTGCGCACCGCTTACCAGCGTCAGTTCAGCCTCGGCGAACGTACCCTGCTGGATTTGCTCGACAGCGAAAACGAGCTGTTCACCGCTTCGCGCCGTCTGGCCGAGATCAAAAACATTCAGTTATTTACTCAGTACCGAATCAAGGCGACCATGGGCGAGTTACTCAAGAGCCAGGGAGTGGTCGCACCATTGGCATCCGTTGTGCAGAACGACGTGAAGCCCAAGGTCCAGCTGCCTGGGATGAATTGAGTTGTCCCTTTTCAACCGTTAAGAGTGCAGAGCGTGGAATCAGAAGTCAGTCGAGTTCATCTCAGTCATGATCCACGCGCGTTGCACGACGATCCGTTACTGGATGGTCTGCTCGCTCTTTGCATGCTGCACCAGAAACCCGCCAGCGCGGCGATGCTGACCACCGGCCTGCCGCTGCCCAAACAACGCCTGAGTGTCGAGCTGCTGCCCCGTGCAGCGGCGCGCGCCGGGCTGCAAGGGCGGGTGCTGCAACGCAAGCTGGAAGAAATTCCGGCGATTGCCATGCCGGCGCTGTTGCTGCTCAAGGATGGCCGCAGCGCCGTCCTGCTCGGCTGGCAGGGTGAGAACGAAGCGCGGGTGCTGCTCAGCGAAAGCGACGGCGGCGAGTCCCTGGTCAGCCGCGAGCTGCTGGCCGACGACTACACCGGCAAAGTGTTCTTCGCCCAGCCCCAGCACAAATTCGACGTCAACCACGGCACGCTGATCCCGCGTGCGCGGTCGTGGTTTCGCGATACCCTCAAGCGTTCGCGCTGGCTGTATGCCGACGCCATCGCCGCCAGTTTCCTGATCAACATCATCGCCATGGCTGCGCCGCTGTTCGTGATGAACGTCTACGACCGCGTGGTGCCGAACCAGGCCGAAGCGACCCTGTGGGTCCTCGCGCTGGGCATCACCGGCGCCTACATGTTCGACCTGATCCTCAAGAGCCTGCGCAGCCTGTGCCTGGATCTGGCCGGCAAGAAAACCGACCTGATCATCTCCGCCACGCTGTTCGAACGCATCGTCGGCATGGCCATGAAATACCGCCCGGCGCGGGTTGGCAGCTTTGCCCAGAACATCCACGAGTTCCAGAGCCTGCGCGACTTCCTCGCCTCGCTGACCCTGACCAGTCTGATCGACCTGCCGTTCACCATCCTCATTTTCATCGTCATTGCGATTCTCGGCGGGCATCTGGTGTGGATTCCGGTGCTGGCCTTCCCGATTGCGCTGCTGATCGGCTACGCGTTGCAGAAGCCGCTGGTGGCAACCATGGAACGCACCATGGCCCTCGGCGCCGAGCGCCAGTCGAGCCTGATCGAAACCCTCGCCGGCCTCGACGCGGTGAAGGTCAACAACGCCGAAAGCGAACGCCAGTATCAGTGGGAACAGACCATCGGCACCCTCAGCCGCCTCGAGTTGCGGGTGAAAATGCTTTCCGGTCTGGCGATGAACATCACCCTGCTGATCCAGCAACTGGCCGGGGTGATCATGATCGTCTTCGGCGTGTACCAGATCATCGCCGGCAACCTGAGCATGGGCGGCCTGATCGCCTGCTACATGCTCAGTGGCCGCGCCCTCAGCCCGCTGGCGTCGCTGTCCGGTCTGCTGACCCGCTACCAGCAGGCGCGGGTGACCATGACCTCGGTCGACCAGATGATGGAGTTGCCGCAAGAGCGCAATTTCGAAGAACGCCCACTGAGCCGCAAGGTTCTGCAAGGCGCGATCGAATGCCGCCAGCTCAACTTCACCTACCCGGAACAACAGAACCCGGCGCTGAAGAACATCAACTTGGTGATCCGTCCCGGCGAGAAGATCGGCATCATCGGCCGCAGCGGTTCCGGCAAAAGCTCACTGGCAAAACTGCTGGTCGGCCTCTATCAGCCGGACGACGGTGCGTTGTTGGTGGACGGCGTCGACATCCGCCAGATCGACGTCAGCGAGCTGCGCTACAACATCGGCTATGTGCCGCAGGACATCCAGCTGCTGGCCGGCACCCTGCGCGACAACCTGGTTTCCGGCGCCCGTTACGTCGAGGACGAGCTTGTCCTGCAGGCCGCTGAACTGGCCGGCGTCCACGAATTCGCCCGCCTGCATCCACAGGGTTATGAGCTGCAAGTCGGCGAGCGCGGGCAGAACCTGTCCGGCGGTCAGCGGCAGAACGTCGCTCTGGCCCGGGCGCTGTTGCTCAATCCACCGATCCTGTTGCTCGACGAACCGACCAGCGCCATGGATAACACCGGCGAAGAACGCCTCAAGCAACGCCTCGCGGCGGTGGTGGAAAACAAAACCGTGGTGCTGGTGACGCACCGGGCATCGCTGCTGTCGCTGGTCGATCGCCTGCTGGTGGTCGACCGTGGACAGATCCTCGCCGACGGCCCGAAAGCGGCCGTCATGGAAGCGTTGAAGAAGGGGCAGATCAGTGTTGCTTAAGTCGGGTTTCAAGGATTCGATCCGCCGCTACTTCAAAGGCTCGGCATCGCTGCAGGGCCAGCCGCTGCCGGAGGTCAACAAGGCCTTGATCGAGGACGCGCCGCGCGTGGTGCGCCTGACGATCTGGGCAATCATCGGCTTCTTCGTGTTCCTGATGCTGTGGGCCAACTTCGCCGTCATCGACGAAGTGACCAAGGGCGACGGCAAGGCGATTCCTTCGTCGAAGATCCAGAAAATCCAGAACCTCGAGGGCGGGATCGTCTCCGAGCTGTTCGTCAAGGAAGGTCAGATCGTCGAGGCCGGCGCACCTCTGGTTCGCCTGGATGACACGCGTTTTGCGTCAAACGTCGGCGAAACCGAGGCTGATCGACTGTCGATGCTGCTGCGGGTCGAGCGCTTGAGCGCCGAGGTCGATGACCGTCCGCTGAATTTCCCCGAGGACGTGCTCAAAGCCGTGCCGGGTCAGGCGAAAAGTGAAGAATCGTTGTACATCAGCCGTCGTCAGCAACTGCACGACGAAGTTGGTGGTTTGCAGGAACAACTGATCCAGCGTCAGCAAGAGCTGCGCGAGTTCACCTCGAAGCAGGCGCAGTACCGCCAACAACTCGGCCTGCAACGCCAGGAAATCAACATGTCCGAGCCGCTGGTGGCTCAGGGCGCGGTGTCGCCGGTGGAAGTGCTGCGACTCAAGCGTGCCGAAGTGGAAACCCGTGGTCAGCTCGACGCCACCACCCTGGCAATCCCGCGCGCCGAATCGGCGATCAAGGAAGTGCAGCGCAAGATCGACGAGACTCGCGGCAAGTTCCGCAGTGAGGCCCTGACTCAGCTCAACGAAGCGCGCACCGACCTGAACAAGGCCCAGGCCACCGGCAAGGCGCTGGAAGACCGGGTCAGCCGTACGCTCGTCACCTCGCCGGTGCGGGGCATCGTCAACAAGATGCTGGTCAACACCATCGGCGGCGTGATCCAGCCGGGCAGCGACCTGCTGGAAATCGTACCGCTGGACGACACCCTGCTGGTCGAAGCGAAGATCCGCCCGCAGGACATCGCGTTCCTGCATCCGGGTCAGGAAGCCACGGTGAAGTTCACCGCGTATGACTACACCATCTACGGTGGTCTGAAGGCCAAGCTGGAACAGATCGGCGCCGATACCATCACCGACGAAGACAAGAAAACCACCTACTACGTCATCAAGCTGCGCACCGAGCGCAGCCATCTTGGCACTGACGAGAAGCCGTTGCTGATCATCCCTGGGATGGTGGCGTCGGTGGACATCATCACCGGCAAGAAGACCGTGCTGAGCTATCTGCTCAAGCCGATCATTCGGGCGCGCGCCGAGGCGTTGCACGAACGCTAGATCTTCATTGGCCTTTCGGGCCTCATCGCTGGCAAGCCAGCTCCCACAGAGTTCTTTAATGAACACACAATTGTGTTCGAACCGAGATCCCCGTGGGAGCTGGCTTGCCAGCGATAGCGTCAGTTTGAACACCACATCCCTGTCAGTAAGTGACACAAATGGTCACTCACCATCCAGTCCATTCCTAAGCAATCGCCATATCGTTATTCGTTAACAGTATTTAAATTCCGCTTCTTATAGCTATAAAGTCAGCCTCCTGCGTACCTGCCGACCAATCGGCGCGCCGCACGACACGAACCAACACGCAATCCAGCGTGAGTTTCTGATCGACGCGCGCGCCCTTGAGCGCGCCGTGCGTGGGAGATTGATTGATGTCCGCAGCTACTGCTACCCCAAGCGCCGCGACTGTCGCGCCGCAAACCTTCGAGATCCGCCCGTTCAGCGGTGCCGTCGGCGCCGAAATCATCGGCCTCGACCTGACCCGTCCGGTCAACGACGAAGACTTCGCCCGCATCCACCGCGCGCACCTCGATCACCACGTCGTGGTGTTCCGCGACCAGCGCATCACTCCGCAACAGCAGATCGATTTCAGCCGCCGCTTCGGCGTGTTGCAGATCCACGTACTCAAGCAGTTCCTGCTGGCCAATCACCCGGAAATCCTCATCGTTTCCAACATCGTCGAGAACGGCCAGAACATCGGCCTCGGTGATGCCGGCAAGTTCTGGCACTCGGACCTTTCCTATAAAGAGCTGCCGAGCCTCGGCTCGATGCTGCACGCCCAGGAGCTGCCGTCCGAAGGCGGCGACACCCTGTTCGCCGACATGCACAAAGCCTGGGACAGCCTGCCCGACGCGCTGCGCAATGCCGTTGAAGGCCGTTCGGCGGCGCATTCCTACACCGCGCGCTACAGCGAAACCAAATTCGAAGGCAACTGGCGCCCGACCCTGACCCCGGAGCAACTGGCTCAGGTCGCCGAAGTCGTGCACCCGGTGGTTCGCACCCATCCGGAAAACGGCCGCGAGGCGTTGTTCGTCAGCGAAGGCTTCACCACCCGCATCGTCGGCCTGCCGGAAGACGAGAGCCAACAACTGCTCGACGAGCTCTACGCCCACAGCGTGCTGCCGCAGAACATCTATCGCCATCAATGGCAGCCCCACGACCTGGTGTTCTGGGACAACCGCTCGCTGATCCACCTTGCCGCCGGTTGCCCTGCGCACCTGCGCCGCAAGCTGTATCGCACCACCATCCAGGGCGACGCGCCTTTCTGATTTGCCGGAGATCCGATCATGTCCAAACGTCTTCCATTCGCACCGCTGGCGGCGGCCATCGGCCTCGGTTTCAGCCTGATCGCCGGCAGCCTGGTGGCGCCGACCGTGGCCCACGCCGAAGGTGAAATTCGCATCGCCGAGCAGTTCGGTATTGTCTATCTGTTGCTCAACGTGGTTCGCGATCAGGGACTGATCGAGAAGTACGGCAAGCAGGAAGGCCTCGACATCAAGGTCGACTGGACCCAGCTGTCCGGCGGCGCGGCGGTCAACGATGCGCTGCTCTCCGGTTCCATCGACATTGCCGGCGCCGGTGTCGGGCCGCTGCTGACGATCTGGGATCGCACCCACGGCAAGCAGAACGTCAAAGCCGTGGCCTCGCTGGGCAACTTCCCGTACTACCTCGTCAGCAACAATCCCAAGGTCAAAACCATCGCCGACTTCACCGAGAAGGACCGCATCGCGGTGCCGGCGGTGGGCGTTTCGGTGCAGTCGCGCTTCCTGCAATACGCGGCGGCCAAGCAGTGGGGCGACAAGGAATTCAATCGCCTCGACAAGTACACCATCGCCGTTCCGCACCCGGACGCCACTGCGGCGTTGATCGCCGGCGGCACCGAGCTGACCGGGCACTTCTCCAACCCGCCGTTCCAGGATCAGGCGCTGGAAAACCCGAACGTGCACGTGGTGCTCAACTCCTATGACGTGCTCGGCCCGAACTCGCCGACCGTGCTGTTCGCTACCGAGAAATTCCGCAACGAGAACCCGAAAACCTACAAGGCGTTCGTCGAAGCCCTGACCGAAGCCGCGCAATTTGCGCAGAACGATAAAGGCGCGGCGGCGGACACTTACATCCGCGTGACCAAGGCCAAGATCGACCGCGCCGCGTTGCTGAAAATCATCGACAACCCGCAGTTCGAATTCAGCGTCACGCCGAAAAACACCTACCCGCTCGCCGAATTCCTCTACCGCGTCGGCGCGATCAAGAACAAACCCGAATCGTGGAAGGACTACTTCTTCCAGGACGCCAAACCGCTGCAAGGGAGCTGATCGACATGAACGCCCCTTTGCAAGGCCACGCGGCCAGCAACCCGATCGCCACCGCGCAAGCGCTGTTGGCGGTCGACCAGGTCAGCCTCGAATACCGCACGCCGCAGCGCGTCGTGCGGGCCACCCACCAGGTCAGTTTCGAAGTCGATCAACAGGATCGCTTCGTGCTGCTCGGCCCGTCCGGCTGCGGTAAATCCACGTTGCTCAAAGCCGTCGCCGGGTTCATTGCGCCGTGCGAGGGCGAGATCCGTCTGCAGGGCCAGCGCGTCGACGCGCCGGGGCCGGACCGGATCGTGGTGTTTCAGGAGTTCGATCAACTGCCGCCGTGGAAAACCGTCAAACAGAACGTGATGTTTCCGCTGCTGGCCTCGCGCACGTTGAAGAAAAAGGAAGCCGAAGAGCGTGCGCTGCACTATCTGGAAAAGGTCGGTCTGGCCGCGTTCGCCGATGCCTATCCGCACACCTTGTCCGGCGGTATGAAGGCGCGGGTGGCGATTGCCCGGGCGCTGGCGATGCAGCCGAAAATCCTGCTGATGGACGAACCGTTCGCCGCGCTGGACGCCCTGACCCGGCGCAAGATGCAGGAGGAGTTGCTGCTGCTCTGGGAGGAGGTTCGTTTCACCTTGCTGTTCGTCACCCACTCGATTGAAGAAGCGCTGGTGGTCGGCAATCGCATCCTGCTGTTGTCGCCGCACCCGGGCCGGGTGAGGGCGGAAGTGCACAGCCATCAATACGATCTGCACAGCCTCGGTGGCGTGGCGTTTCAGGAATCGGCGCGGCGCATTCACCGTTTGCTGTTCGATGAAGGGCAGTCGCCGGAAACCGAGCGCGAACTGGATTTCACCGATATCCGCATCGCTTATTGAGCTGCCTGGAGGATTGCCCGATGAGCCATTCATCATCCGTACGTCAAGAATTCGAAAACGATCTGCAACCGCTGACCAGCGTCCCGGTGGAGCGCGAACTGCCGCTCGGCCAGCGCCTGTGGCAACAGGGCTGGCTGCGCAAAAGCGTGATCCTGATTTTGCTCGCCGTGCTCTGGGAAGTGGTTGCCCGGGTGCAGAACAATGATCTGCTGCTACCGAGCTTTTTGCAGACCAGTCATGCGCTGTACGACGGCCTGCTCAGCGGCGAACTGCTGGGCAAGGTGTGGATTTCGCTGGTGGTGCTGCTCAAGGGTTACCTGATCGGCATTGTCCTGGCCTTCGCCCTGACCACGCTGGCGGTTTCGACCCAGTTTGGTCGGGATTTGCTCAGCACCCTGACCTCTATGTTTAACCCGCTGCCGGCGATTGCGCTGTTGCCGCTGGCATTGCTGTGGTTCGGCCTGGGGCAGAACAGCCTGATTTTCGTGCTGGTGCATTCGGTGCTCTGGGCATTGGCGTTGAACACTTACGCCGGGTTTCTCGGGGTCTCGGAAACCCTGCGCATGGCCGGCCGGAACTACGGTTTGAAGGGCATGCGTTTCGTGCTGTTCATCCTGATTCCGGCGGCGCTGCCGTCGATCCTCGCCGGGCTGAAAATCGGCTGGGCCTTCGCCTGGCGCACGCTGATCGCCGCCGAACTGGTATTCGGCGCCACCAGCGGCAAGGGTGGCCTGGGCTGGTACATCTTCCAGAACCGCAACGAGCTGTACACCGACAAGGTGTTTGCCGGTCTGGCCGTGGTGATCCTCATCGGTTTGCTGGTGGAGAACCTGGTGTTCGACACGCTGGAGCGGGTGACGGTGAAGCGCTGGGGCATGCAGCGCTGATTTTCTGATCTGCTAGCATTGCGTGCGAATCAATCCTGATCGGTCACGAGTGCTCAGCATGCAACTCCCGGACATGAACCTGTTGGTCGCCCTCGACGCCTTGCTCGACGAGGGCAGCGTGGTCGGCGCCGCACGGCGGATGAACCTCAGTTCGGCGGCGATGAGCCGCACGTTGACGCGGATTCGCGAAGCCATTGGCGATCCGATTCTGGTGCGTGCCGGTCGCGGTTTGGTGCCGACGCCCAAGGCACTGGAATTGCGCGAGCAGGTGCGCGATGTGGTCGAGCAGGCGGCGCTGCTGTTCCGCTCGGCCGATGCGGTGGAACTGGGGACGTTGCGCCGGCGCTTCAGCATTCGCGCCAACGACTTCTTCGTTGGCGTGTATGGCGGCAAGCTGTTCGACACCCTCGATCAACTGGCGCCGCACTGTGAGCTGCGTTTCGTCCCCGAGGGCGACGGCGACGATGAAGCGCTGCGGGAAGGGCGGATCGACCTGAGCGTGAGCAACACCCGCCCGGTAACGCCGGAAGTCAAAATACAGAACCTGTTTTCCACCCACTTCGTCGGCCTGGTACGCGAGGATCATCCGCTGCTGGATGGCGAGATCACCGCCGAACGTTACGCCGGGTTCTCCCACATCAGCATGTCCCGCCGAGGCATCGCCCGTGGGCCTATCGACACCGCGTTGAATGCGCTGGGCCTGGAGCGGCGGGTAGCGGTGATCGCACCAAGTTTCCATGCGGCGATGTTCGCCCTGCCGGACTCCGACCTGATTCTGCCGGTGCCCAAGGAAGCGTTGCTCAGCGTACGGCGGCTGGGCTTGAAACTGCGTTCGTTCGACCTGCCGATCCCGCTTCCGACCCTGATGCTGACCCAGGCCTGGCACCCGCGTTTCGACAAGGATCCGGCCCACCGCTGGCTGCGCGAAACCCTCAAGACCTGCTGCGACGAAACCTGGCTGGCAGCCCAGCCCTGACGATTGCGTCTGGCGCAACTATAAGCTGCCGACAAGTCAATTTTCGTCAGCCGTAAGCCTGACTAAGATGCTCCGGTATTTTTCCCTCCGGAGTTTGCTTGCATGACATCCCTGACGGTCACGGCACCGATTGCCGCTGCCGCTCCGATGGCAGCCGCGCCACCGGTGTTCGGGGCGCGGATCATCATCGGTCTGGTCGGTGTACTGCTGGCGGTGCTGGTGTCGGGTCTCAACGAGATGGTGACCAAGGTCGCCCTGGCCGACATTCGCGGCGCCCTGAGCATCGGCTACGACGAAGGCACCTGGCTGGTCGCCAGCTACACCGCGACCTCGGTGGCGGCCATGGCATTCGCGCCGTGGTGCTCGGTGACCTTTTCCCTGCGTCGTTTCACCCTGTGCGCCATCGGCGTGTTCACCCTGCTCGGGGTGCTTTGCCCGTTCGCCCCGAACTACGAAAGCCTGTTGCTGATGCGCATCCTGCAAGGCCTGGCCGGCGGTGCGTTGCCGCCGATGCTGATGACCGTAGCGCTGCGATTCCTGCCGGCCAACATCAAGCTTTACGGTCTGGCCGGTTACGCCCTGACCGCCACCTTCGGCCCAGGTCTCGGTACGCCGCTGGCCGGGTTGTGGACCGAATACGTCGGCTGGCAGTGGACGTTCTGGCAAATCATCGTGCCCTGCCTGATCGCCATGGCCGCTGTTGCGTACGGGTTGCCGCAGGATCCGCTGCGTCTGGAGCGCCTTAAGTCGTTCAACTGGAAAGGCCTGCTGCTGGGCTTTCCGGCGATCTGCATGCTGGTGATCGGCCTGTTGCAGGGCAATCGGTTGGACTGGTTCGAGTCGAACCTGATCTGCGCTTTGCTCGGCGCCGGTTCGCTGTTGCTGGTGGCGTTTCTGATCAATGAATGGTCGCAGCCGATTCCGTTTTTCAAATTGCAGATGCTCGGCATTCGCAACCTGTCGTTCGCGCTGATGACGTTGGCCGGCGTGCTGGTGGTGCTACTGGCGGTGGTGCTGATTCCATCGAGTTATCTGGCTCAGGTGCAGGGTTACCGGCCGGTGCAGACCGCGCCGATCATGCTGCTGGCGGCATTGCCGCAACTGCTCGCGCTGCCGCTGGTGGCGGCGCTGTGCAACCTGCGTTGGGTCGATTGCCGCTGGGTGCTCGGGATCGGTTTGAGCATGTTGACGCTGTCGTGCCTGGGCGGGTCGCAGCTGACCTCGGAATGGATTCGCGACGATTTCTACGTGCTGCAATGGCTGCAGATATTCGGTCAGCCGATGGCGGTGCTGCCGTTGCTGATGCTGTCGACCGGCAGCATCCAGCCACAGGACGGGCCGTTCGCCTCGGCGTGGTTCAACACCGTGAAAGGCCTGGCGGCGGTGGTCGCCACTGGCGTGATCGAAGCGCTGACCACTTCGCGCCTGCATTTTCACTCGACGATGCTGGTCGATCGCCTCGGCAACTCGCCGCTGGCCGCGAGCAACGACCCCGGCCTCGCCCATCGCTTGCACGAACAGGCGGTGGTGCTGACGTCTTCGGATCTTTATCTGTGCATGGCCGGCGTCGCGGTGGCGCTGATCCTGCTGATTTTCTGGCTGCCGACGCGGATCTTTCCGCCGCGCGCGCCGACCTGACTAAAACAGAAGGTTTTTATGACGACTCAAGCAAAGCAAAAACTCGCGGTGGCCGTGGCCGCTGCGCTGGCGGTCGGTGTGCTGGTGTATCTGGCGATGCCCGGCCTGTTCGGCAAGCGCACCCAGCAGAACACCAACGATGCGTTCGTTTCTGCCGACTTCACCCTGGTAGTGCCGCGTGTGGCGGGGTTCATCAAAGAGGTGCTGGTGGAAGACAACCAGCAGGTCAAGGCCGGGCAGTTGCTGGCGCTGATCGATGACCGCGACCTGCGTGCCGCTGCCGAGGCCGCCGACGCGCAAACCCTGGTGGCCCGTGCTCAGTTGCAGAACGCCAAAGCCACCCTGGAGCGCCAGACCTCGGTGATCGCTCAGGCGCAGGCGTCGGTGGTTTCGGCCAAGGCTGAAATGGCTTTCGCCCAGCAGGAATTGAACCGCTATAACCACCTTGCAGGCGTAGGTGCCGGCACCGTGCAGAACGCGCAACAGGCGCGCACCCGGATCGATCAGGCCTCTGCGCGGCTGGACACGGCCACGGCAAAACTGGCAGCGGAACGTAAGCAGGTCGAGATTCTGACGGCGCAGCGCGATGCCGCCGAGGGCAGTTTGAAACACGCTCAGGCCGCGCTGGAAATCGCCAGTTTCGAGCTGTCCTACACGCGCATCACCGCGCCTCAGGACGGCATGATCGGCGAACGCGCCGTGCGGGTCGGCGCCTATGTGACGCCGGGCAGCAAACTGCTGGCGGTGGTGCCGCTGAAGCAGGCCTATGTAGTCGCCAACTTTCAGGAAACCCAGCTCACCGACGTGCAGCCGGGGCAGGATGTTGTGGTGCGGGTCGATAGCCTCGGCGGCGAAGCCCTCACCGGCCGCGTCGAGAGCATCGCCCCGGCTACCGGCGTGACCTTTGCCGCCGTGAAACCGGACAACGCCACTGGCAACTTCACCAAAGTCGTGCAGCGGATTCCGGTGAAAATCCTGCTGGAGCCGGGCCAGCCGTTGGCCGAGCGCTTGCGCGTGGGTATGTCGGTGGAGGCGAGCATTGATACTAAAAGCTCGGTGACGTCGGTGCGTGAGGTGACGCAGCGATGAAACGCTTTCAATCTCTGACGGTTGTCCTGAGCCTCTCGGCTTTGGCGGCCTGCACCGTCGGCCCGGACTTCCAGAAGCCCGAAGCCACGCAGATTGCCGAGTGGGCAAAACCGTCAAAAACTGCCGTCAGCCAGGCCGTCAGCGAACCCTTGAACGAGCGTTGGTGGGAAGTCTTTCACGACGCGCAACTCTCGGCCCTGACCCAACGAGCCTTGCGCAGCAACCTTGACCTGCAACTGGCCAGCAGCCGCCTGCAACAAAGCCGCGCCGCCCGTCAGGTGATCACCGCCGACCGTTATCCAACAACCGCCGCCACTGGCAGCTACGCCCGCAAACGCAACAGCGGCGAAGGCTTGAACGACCCGTCCGGGCACAATGGCGATTCCGCCTTCAACCTGTGGGATGCCGGTTTCTCCGCCTCCTGGGAACTGGATTTCTGGGGCCGGGTACGCCGGGAAACCGAAGCCGCCGATGCCAACTTCGAAGTCGCGGAAAACGACCGTCGCGGCGTGCTGCTGGCGGTACTCGCAGACACCGCGCAAAACTACATCCAACTGCGCGGTGTGCAGAACACCCGCGCAGTGACCGAGCAGAACCTCGATGTGGCGCGGCATAGCCTGAAGCTTTCGCAACTGCGTCTCAACGATGGCGTGGCCACTGATCTCGACGTCGCCGAAGCAGCCGCGCAAGTGGCGGCCATCGAATCGCGACTGCCGGCACTGGAACAACGTCAGGCGCAACTGATCAACGCCATCAGCCTGTTGATGGGCGAACCGCCGCAGGCCCTGACCAAAGAGTTATCCACAGATGCGCCGGTACCGCAGTCGCCGCTGACCGTCGCCATCGGCCTGCCGTCGCAACTGGCCGAACGACGCCCGGATATCCGCCAGGCCGAAGCCCGGTTGCATGCCGCTACCGCCAACATTGGCGTGGCCAAGGGCGATTTCTATCCGCGCATCACCCTGTCCGGCAACCTCGGTTCGCAAGCCATGCAGCTCAGTGATTTCGGCTCCTGGGGCTCTCGCGCCTTCGGCATCGGCCCGCAATTCAGCCTGCCGCTGTTCGACGGCGGCCGCCTGCGCGGCGTGCTGCAACTGCGCGAAGCCCAGCAGCAGGAAGCGGCGATCGGTTATCAACAGACCGTCCTGCGCGCCTGGCACGAAATCGACGACCAACTGACCGCCTACAACGCCAGCCAGCGCCGCCGAGACAGCCTCGCCGAAGCCGTGCGCCAGAACCAGATCGCCCTGCGCACCGCGCAACAGCAATACGTCGAAGGCGTGGTCGACTTCGTCAACGTCCTCACCGTGCAAGGCGCACTGCTCGCCACCCAGGAACAATGGGTGGAAAGCTCCACCGGCGTTTCACTGGCGATGGTCGGCTTGTACCGGGCGTTGGGCGGGGGATGGGAGTCGGTGTATCCAGTAGGAGAGATGGCGCAGCGTTGACGCTCGCGCGGAAAACAAAAAAGCAGGTTGTGCAGCGTTTTGGCTGCTCAACCTGCAAAGTTTTCGATTTTGATTTGCCCATCAGGAAAGGTAGCGATGATTTCAAGCTCGCCACCCATCGCGCGGATGTAATTGCGCAGCGTGCTGATGTACATATCAGTGCGTCGCTCCATCTTCGAGATCGCCGCCTGATTGATGTGCAGGGTCTCGGCAAGTGTCGCCTGACTCAAAGCCTTGGCCTGTCGCAGTTCGTTTAGCGGCATTTCCTTGATGTGTTGTTCGTAGATCGAATCGGCATGTGCCCGGGCTTCGGGTGTCATACGCGCTTCGAGTTCGGCAAATTTCTTAGCCATCTTTGTAACCCTCTTTGCGCAATGTATCGAGGTGCGGATCGGGAACATGAAGGTTAAGGAATATTCCTTCAAGGTTATATTTTCGATAGGTTGGCCTTGGCTCTCGCACAAAATTTCGCCAGCCCCTTGGATGAGTGATGGCCTTTCGCTTGACGCTAATCGCCGCTGTCGTAGACTCCGAGCATCCGTCAGGGAGTAACGGTTATGCGGCGTTTTCGTGGTTGGGTTGTCGGATTGACCTTTGTAACGTGTGCAGTTCAGGCTCAAACGCCCGCGCCAGACGATCCGCTGCTGGATAACGGCGGGGCTGCGAATGCGTCTGCCAGCAGTGAAGCGCGCGGGGTGTTGCGGGCGCGGGATCAGGCGACGCTGGCCAGCGAGTTGTCGGGGCGAATCGTCGAGTTGCCGTTCAGCGAGGGCGAGTCGTTCAAGAAGGGCGATACGCTGGCGCGGTTCGACTGTTCGGCCTATCAGGCCCAGTTGAATGCCGCGCAGGCCGCCAGCCGTGGCGCCGGAGAAGAGCTGGCGCACAACCGGCAACTGGCGGCGCTCAATTCCGTCGGGCGTTTCGAAGTGGCCCGGGCCGAGGCCAAGGTCAGCGAGACCCAGGCGCAATCTCAGGTTTATCAAGTCCAGGTCAAACGCTGCAGCGTGGTCGCGCCGTTCGACGGGCAAGTGGTCGAGCGTAAGGTGCAGCGTTATGAAAGCGTGCCGGCCGGTGCGCCGCTGCTTGATGTGGTCGACAACCGCACCCTGGAAATCCATCTGCTGGTGCCGTCGCGCTGGATGGCCAGGCTCAAGCCCGGTCAGTCGTTCAGCTTCGTGCCCGATGAAACCGGTCAACCGATCGACGCCACGGTCAAACGCCTCGGTGCGCGGATCGATGAGGGCAGTCAGACCCTGTTGCTGGTCGCCACACTCCCCGAAGCCAAAGGCTTGCTCGCCGGCATGAGCGGCACCGCGCGTTTTCCGGAGCTTAAGTGAACGCCCCGGTGAGCGGCGCCGCCGAGCAAGTGTTCGCGCGGTTTCTCGATCTCGAACGGCAGACCCGCGCCGCCCAAGACATTTCGCAACTGGCCTACAGCCTGGTCAATGAAGGCCAGTCGCTGTTCGGTTTTCGCCATGCGGCGCTGTTGATTGCCGGCAAGGTGCAGGCGGTGACCGGGGTCAGCGCGGTGGAGCCGAATGCGCCGTTCGTGGCGTTCGTCGAGCAGGCCGTGGCGCAGTTGTTCAAGCAGGATGTGCTGAAACAGGCGCGGGTGATCACGCCGGAAATGGTCGGCGAATCGATCCAGGCCGACTGGCGCAGCCTGTCGGCCATGCAAGTGTTCTGGTTGCCGTTGATCGACCGTCAGGGTCAGGTGTTCGGCGGTTTGTGGCTGGCCCGTGATCTGCCGTGGAACCCTTCCGAACAAGTGCTGCTGTCGCAGCTGGGCGACACCTACAGTCATGCCTGGCTGGCGTTGCAACCGCGCAAGCCGTGGCGGTTGCGCTGGACCCGTAAACGCCAGGTGGCGCTGGTCGCTGTGTTGTTGCTCGGGTTGTTGATCCCGGTGCGCCAGTCGGTGCTGGCGCCCGCCGAAGTGGTGCCTCAGGGCGGGCGCGTTGTCGCCGCACCGCTGGACGGAGTGATTGCCGAGTTTCTGGTCAAACCCAACCAGAGCGTGAAAACCGGCGACCTGTTGCTGCGTTTTGAAAGCACGACGCTGAAGGCTCAGGCCGATGTCGCCGAGCGTGCGCTCGGGGTCGCCGAAGCGGAACTCAAAGCCAATTCCCAGCGCTCGTTCGTTGATGCTGAATCCAGTTCCCGGGTCGATCTGCTGGCCGCCCGTGCCGAACAGAAACGCGCCGAACGCGACTACGCCCGCGAACTGCTCAACCGCAGCGAAGTGCGCGCCGAGCGCGACGGTATTGCGGTGTTCGCTGATGCCGAGCGCTGGACCGGCAAACCGGTGCAGACCGGCGAACGGCTGATGGAAATCGCCGATCCGAGCCAGGCCGAACTGCGCATCGAACTGGCCGTGGGCGATGCGATCTCGCTGGAGCCGGGTGCCGAAGTTGCGCTGTTTCTCGACAGCGATCCGCTGCAACGCCACCTCGCCACCCTCGAACGTTCGGCCTACGAGGCGCAGCCCACCGCCGGCGGCCAATTGGCCTATCGGCTTGACGCCAATTTCGCCGACGCACCGCCGCGCATCGGTCTGCGCGGCACCGCCAAAATTTTCGGCGACCGCGCGCCGCTGGCCCTGTACCTGCTGCGGCGTCCGCTCGCCGGGCTGCGCCAGAGCGTAGGCCTGTAAATGACCCTGCCGAGCCTGCGTGCCGACCTGCAATTGTCGCCCGCGGCGCCGGCATTGGACGGTTCGCCGCGCTGGACCCTGGCCGACCCGGTGCGCGGGCGCTATTTCAAACTTGGCGCGGCGGCCATGCGCCTGTTGCGCCATTGGTCGCTGGGCGATCCCGAACAAGTGCTGCGCGCCGCCAATCGTGAACCGGGTTTACCTCTGGACGGCAACGAGCTGGCGCAACTGCTGGAGTTCCTGCGCGGTCACGATCTGATCAGCGCCCTTGATGAGCAACAGCGAGCCAGTTATCGGCTCAAGGCCCTCGTACAACGCCAGAGCCTGTGGAAAATCCTGCTGCATCAATACCTGTTTTTTCGCATTCCATTGTGGCGCCCGGACGCTTTTCTCAACCGTGCCTGGCCGTGGCTGGAGCGCTTCGGTCCGAAGGTCTTGCGCTACGGTCTGCCGGCGACGCTGGCGCTCGGGGTGTTTCTGGTGTCGCGGGACTGGCAGCGGTTCGTCGGCACCTTTCCGCATCTGTTCAGCCTCGGCGGCGCGATCGCATTCGGCATCTCGCTGTTTTTCGCCAAGCTCTGTCATGAGTTCGGTCATGCGTTCATGGCCAAGCGCGCCGGGTGTCGGGTGCAGAGCATGGGCGTGGCGTTCATGGTCTTGCTGCCGATGTTCTACACCGATGTCAGCGATGCCTGGCGGGTCAATGATCGACGTGCGCGATTGCTGATCGGTGCCGGTGGGGTGCTGGCGGAATTGCTGCTGGCGAGCATCGCGCTGCTGGTCTGGTCGTTCCTGCCGGACGGGCCCGGTCGCACGGCGGCGTTCATGCTCGCCAGCGCGACGTGGATCACCACGCTGGTGGTCAATCTCAACCCCTTCATGCGCTTCGATGGCTACTTTCTGCTCAGCGACTTATGGGAAGTCGACAATTTGCAGGGCCGGGCTTTTGCCCTGTGTCGCTGGCGGTTGCGGGAATTTCTGTTCGGCTATGGCGCGCCCGCGCCGGAGCCTTGGTCGCCGACGATGCAGCGGCGTTTGCTGATCTGGGGGTATGGCTCGTGGTTATGGCGTGCGGCGTTGTTTTTCGGGATCGCGTTGGCGGTCTATCACCTGTTCTTCAAGGTGTTGGGGATCTTCCTGATGCTGGTGGAGCTGGTGTGGTTCATCTTTCTTCCGATCATGAGTGAGTGGCGCCAGTGGTGGAGCCGCCGCGAACAGGCTCACGGCCCTCGGGTGTTGCTCAGCAGCCTGGCGGTACTCGGCCTGTTGCTGGTGCTGATCGTGCCGTGGCGCAGTTCGGTCGAATTGCCGACGATGCTCGAGGGCGGTCGCGCCAGCGCCTTGCACGCGCCGACGGCGGCGCGGGTCAAAGCCGTGAAGGTCGAGGATGGTCAGACCGTCGCTCAGGGCGACGTGCTGATCGAACTGGAATCGCCGGACCTCGATTCGCGGCAGGCCATCGTCCGCCGGGAAATCCGCATCCAGCAATTGCTGATGCGCCGGCAGGCCGGCCGCAGTGAAACCGCTGCCGACGCCGGCATCGTCGAGCAGCGTCTCGCCGAAGCGGTGGCGGAATATCGCGGCCTGACCGCGCAACGCGAA
The DNA here is from genome assembly GCF_028657055.1 of Pseudomonas aphyarum. Lineage (NCBI taxonomy): Bacteria > Pseudomonadati > Pseudomonadota > Gammaproteobacteria > Pseudomonadales > Pseudomonadaceae > Pseudomonas > Pseudomonas aphyarum. The sequence continues at coordinate 270,115 of NZ_JAMDGS010000009.1, read as the reverse complement.
CGTCTGCTGTTACGCGCACCTCACGCCGGAACCGTGCGTGACCTGCTGCCGAACCTGACGCCGGGCCGCTGGCTGTCGAGCAAGGATGCGCTGGCGCGGGTGGTGGAGGACGGCACGCGACTGCGCGGTTACCTGGCCGAAGCCGAGCTGTGGCGAGTCAAGCCCGGCGCCACCGGACGATTTATCGCCGACGACCCGATGCATGCTGCTATCGCGGTGCAACTCAATGAAATCGACACCAACGGTGTGGCCTATGTCGATCAGGAAGCGCTGACTTCCGATCACCACGGGCCGATTGCCGTGCGCCGCGATCAGCAGCAAAGGGCGGAGCCGGTGCAGGCGCAATATGGCGTGCGTTTGGCTACGCTGGATCAGGCACCGACCCCGGTGCAGCCGCTGCGCGGCGTGGTGGTGTTGCAGGGCAGCGGCGAATCGGTGCTCGGCGTGGCCTGGCGCCGGATGGCGGCGCTGGGGGTCAGGGAAAGCGGTTTCTAGGGAGTATGAAGATGACGGAAAACCTGGCAGCGGACGGATTGGTGGTGCGGCCTTCGCGGGCGACTGACGGCCCCTTTCTGCAAAGCCTGTATCAATCGGCGCGGCCGGATCTGCAATGGATCGACGGCGAGCAGGAGCAGGTGCGGCAAATCGTTGCCCAGCAATTTCAAGTGCAGGAGCAGGGCATGGGTGAAAACCATCCGAATGCCATGCACTACATCGTGGAAAAACTCGGTACGGCCATCGGCGCACTCAGCACCGATTTCGGCGTCAATGAAATCCGCGTGTTGTACCTCGCCTTTATTCCACAGGCGCGGGGCAAAGGTTACGGGCGAACCGTGCTGCAAGGCGTGCAAAAAGCCGCGCAACAAGTGCGCTGCCCGGTGGCGACGGTGGTCTGGGCCAACAACCCCCATGCGCGCCAGCATTACCTGGCGCTGGGGTTTGCCGTGGAGGAGCGCAATCCGGCGGCGGAGCGGTTGGTGTGGTACCCGCAGTGAGGCGGGATGTCAGTTGAAGGAAATGCAGAAATAACCCAGTTGCGGATCTCGCCCCATCGCCGGCACCCGCGACACGAAAATGTCCTCCACCCGGCCGAGTTCCGGCAGCTCCAGCGCGCATAAACCGTCGACGAACCCGGTCGGCACCAGGCTGTTGAATTCGAGGCAGAAGGGCATGCGTTCGCTGTAGCGGGTTTTCGCCGCGGGGACCTCATCAAGGTGCTCGATCCGAATCGGCAGTGCCGTGCCATCGGGCAGGTGCAGCGTGCGTTGTTGTCCGAGCAACGGCTGGACGTGTTGAATCTGAACCGCTTGCAGCATGGTCTGACTCCAGTGAAAAAAGAACGGCCGGGGGCGGTGAAGCCCCCGGCGTTTGATCAGTTGCGCGACGGGAACAGGCCGTTCAGGGCAACGCTGAAGTTGAGGACCAGGGCCGGGTTCAAGACTTGCAGTGGCTGACTGCCGCCGGTGGAGGAAATGTCCCCGGTGACGGTGGTGGTCACACCCTTGAGTGGCACCGGTGTGGCGCCTTGGGCGTCGGAGTAAATGTTCGCCGAACCCGGGCCGCCGCCGGACGCGCCGAGGTACGAGTTGGTGGCGGTCGGCACGGTCGCCGGATTGCTGGCGGGTACTGCCAGGGACAAGGCCGTGTTGGCGGTGAGGCCGGTCATCGCGTGAGTGTGGTTGGGCATGTTGGCGATGGTGGCGGTGACGCTTTCGGTGCCGTACACCTGACCGATGACGCGCGGTGTCAGTCCCAGTCCGGTGCCTTGTGCGACGGGCACGCGACCTTGCAGGTTGGGCAATTGAAAGTTGGTCGTGCCATTGCCGCCGTAGTAGGTGCCCAGCAAGGCGAACAGCGCCTGGTATTGCGAAATGCCCAGAGTTTGTCCGTTGCACAAGGCCCAGCCACTCGGGGCGAAGTTGAAGGCGAACGGTTGAATCGTACCCATAAAGACTTCCATGGTTCCTCATCCTTCTGTTGTGTGGTCGGCGCGCCGCGCGGTCGCCCTTGTTGTCGGGCCGGTCGAAACGTTTTGCTGACTCCTTCCTTTTGCGCGGGCAGGTCACGCCAAGCCGTAGCGTAGACCCGGATCGACGGACTTGCCGGACGTCGTCACGGCCGCGCGTCGACTTCGGCGCTGGCCTACAGTGTTCGCAGTCAATGACGCAAATCGTGTTCGCAAAAAACGCTGAGGGGAGGTTGATGGAGGTCCTTCGCGAGACGCCGCTGGGGGATACCCAGGACCCGTTCGCCGCACCGGATGCCGGTGTCCGGCGCCTGTTGCGCTGGGCGCGCGAGCACTGGTTGATACCGATCCTGCTGCTGGCCACCGTGGTGCGTTTTTATGACCTGACGGCGGCCGCGATCTGGGGCGATGAAGGTTCGAGCCTGCTGCTGGCGCGCTATTCGCTGGGCGGAATCTGGGAGCACGCCGCGTTCGACGTGCACCCGCCGTTGTACTTCATGCTGCTGCACGGCTGGATCGGCGTGTTCGGTGACGGCCTCCTGGCCATTCGCAGTTTCAGTGCGCTGGCCGGCATCGCCACGGTCGGGCTCGGCGTGAGCCTGGTCGATCGGCTGGCCACCCGCCGCGCCGCGATCATCGCCGGGGTGTTGCTGGCGCTGCTGCCGACGGCGGTGCGCTACAGCCAGGAAGTGCGCATGTATGCGTTGCTTGGCTTGCTGCTGATCGGCGCGACGCTGGTGCTGGTCAAGTGGATCAGGCGTCCGCAGCGTCACCGCTATCTGTTGATCTATGCGCTGCTGATGACGGCGGCGTTGTACACCCACTATTTCGCCGTGCTGGCGGTGCTGAGCCATTGGCTCTATCTGGGGCTGATCCGCCTGTTGCCGGGTTATCGCCTGAAGCATCTTCAGCGCAAGGACTGGTGGCTGGCCAATCTGGCCATCGTCGTGCTCTACCTGCCGTGGTTGCCGAACCTGATTGACCTGCTGCAACACATGGACGCGCTCAAGGCCGGCGGCGATGTGGGCTGGGAAGATCCGGTGACCCTGTCTTCGCTGCCGTCGATGATCTGGCTTTGGCTGATCCAGGATGAGGGCGAGCAGCTTCCGTTGCTGCTGTTCGGCGGTGTGCCGCTGGCCTTGCTGGTGCTGGCGGCTGTCGCTGTCGCTCGGGATCGCAGCGTGAACCATGGCAGCGTGTTGCTGGCGGTCTACACCGGCGTGCCGTTGTTGCTGGTATTCGCCGTGTCCTTCGTCACGCCGGTGTTCATCGAGCGTTACCTGACTGCCTACTCGCTCGGGCTGCCGATGCTGGCGGCGCTGGCCATCGACCGGCTCTACACCAGCGTGCGTGTGCTGGCGGTGGCGGTGCTGCTGTCGCTGGTCGGGGTCGAAATGATCGGGGTAAACAGCAACGCCACGGTCGACCGCAACGACCAGTTCAACGTCATGGTCGATTACGTCAACCGCCACTTCGCCAGCGGCGACCGGATCGTCACCAGCGACATGCTGTGGTACCTCAGTTATGTCTATTACAACCGCACTGACGCTCAAGTCCGGCTGTTTACACCGCCCACCGCCGGAGGGCGCTCGACCCGTCCGAACCACTATGGCTTCGGCACGCTGGTAACCGATGGGGTTTACCTGGATCGACTGAGCGAATTGCCGCAGGGCAGTGCCCGGGTCTGGTTGATCGGTGATCTGGACGTGGATGTACCCGATCCATTCCTGCCCTTGCCTGCGACCTGGCAGCTGCGGGATCAGGTGCAGGCGGGCGGGGCGAAAGCGCGACTTTTTTCGTTGCAGGCGCCCAATGGATCGGGAGAAAACTGACTTAAACGGTTCACCATTTTATTCGCGATAAATGCGAGGTTTTTAAGTCCGTTTTGCTCTGTTTTGATATCAAAACACTACTAGTCGAAAGGGTATTGTTGGACTACGCTCGTGGGACAAAAGGACTTACAAATACGGTGAAGGGATTGCAGCAGTTCCACTTTATCTCCGGCTTGCCGCGCTCAGGTTCTACCCTCCTTTCTGCAATCCTCCTGCAGAACCCGCGGTTTCATGCCGGCATGACCAGTCCGGTCGGCGCGCTGTTCTCCGGTGTCCTTGAACAATGCAGCGCCGGCAGTGAATTCGGCGCGGTGATCGATACCGACATGCGCCGACGCCTGTTGCGCGGTCTGTTCGATTCCTACTACGCCGACAAGGCCGACAAACCGGTGGTGTTCGACACCAACCGCCAGTGGTCCGCGCGACTGCCGGCCATCAACGACCTGTTCCCTCAAGCCAAGGTCATCGCCTGTGTGCGCAACGTCGCCTGGGTGATGGACAGCCTCGAGCGGTTGTACCGCGCCAATCCTTTTGAAAACACCAAGCTGTTCGGCGATGCGGTCGAGCGCAACACGGTCTACAGCCGCTGCGAGACTTTGGCCCAGCGCAACCGTCTGGTGGGTTTTGCCTGGGCGGCGCTCAAGGAAGCCTATTACGGCGAGCACGCCGATTCGCTGCTGATCGTCGATTACGACCTGCTGACCCAGGCCCCGGAACGGGTGCTGCGGCTGGTCTACAACTTCATCGGCGAACCCTGGTTCGAGCACGATTTCGAGCACCTGGCCTACGACGCGCCAGAGTTCGACCAGGCCCTGGGCGTGGCCGGCCTGCACAAGGTCAAACCCAAGGTCGCCCTGCAGTCGCGGCGCACGATTCTGCCGCCGGACCTGTTCAAGCAATACGCCGATTTGTCCTTCTGGCTCGATGGCTCAGCCAGCGCTGCCAATGTCATTCGTATGAAGTCCGACGCCGCGATCAGCTGATCGCGGCGTTTTTCATTGATGCGTCAACAACTGTGTTCGAGTCCGGGTGAGCAACATGTGGTGGAGCAAGCAGAAGTCGCGGGTTACCGAAGGCCAACGGACGCTGGCGGCGCCCATGATCATGTCGCTGGAACCGCGCATGCTGTTCGACGGCGCCGTCGCGGCCACCGTGGCCGGCACCGCCGCCCAGGCTGACAGCCATGCCACCGCCGATGCCGCGAAAGCGCCGGCCGCCGACCACCCGAGCGCCAGCAAGGACACCCACGGCCAGGCCGATGCAACGCCCGCCGCCAGCCCGGTCGCTGTGCCGGGGCAGAGCGTGGTGTTCGTCGATGCCCGGGTCAAGGATGCCGACAGCCTGCTCAAGGGCGTGGCCCCGGGTACGCAAGTGGTCAAGCTCGATGCCGGCAAGGACGGTTTGCAGCAGATCGCCGATTACCTCGACCAGCATCAGGGCGTGAGTTCGGTGCAGATCATTGCCCACGGCAACGCCGGTGACCTGTGGCTGGGCAACAGTTATCTGTCGGCCGACAACGTCGCCCAGCGCAGCGCGATCCTGGCGGAAATCGGCAAGGACATGAACGTCGGCGGCGACATCCTGATCTACGGCTGCTACACCGCCGAGGGCGACCGTGGCCTGAGCTTTGTCGATTCGCTGGCGCAATTGACCGGCCGCGACGTGGCTGCTTCAAACAACCGCACCGGCGTGGGTGGCGACTGGGATCTGGAGATCGCCACCGGCAACATCGAAAGCGCCAACGTGCTGTCGACCCAGGCGATGAGCGAATACCAGTGGGGCCTGGCCACCTGGACCGCCACCAACAATGCCAACACCGGGGTCGGCTCGCTGCGCGCAGCGCTGGCTTCGGCGCAGAACGGCGACATCGTGACCTTCAGCAGCGGCATGACGGTGCAGCTCACCTCGGAATTGCTGATCAACAAGAACATCACCGTCGATGGTGACCTGAACAACGACGGTGTCGCCGACGTCACCCTCGATGGCCAATACCGGACCCGAGTGGTGGAAATCACTTCCGGCAGCACGGTGACCCTGGATGGTCTGGTCATCACCCGGGGCCTGGTCTCGGGCAACGGTGGCAATGGCGGCTATGGCGCAACCGGCGCCATGGGCGGCGGGATTTTCAACGCCGGCATCCTGACCCTGAACAACGTTTCGGTCACCGGCAACGCGGCGGCCGGCGGTGGTGGCGGCGGTGGTGTCACGGGCGCCAACTATGGCGGCGGTGGTGGCGGTGGCGGCGGTCTTGGCGGTCAGGGCGGCGGTCATGGCGGTACGGCCGGGCCGGGCACCGGTACGCTGGGCGGGCAGGCCGGCAGCGGCGGTGTTGGCGGTTACGGCGGTGGCTACGACGCGACGCACATGGGTGGCCGCGGCGGCTCTACCACCGGCGGCGCCGGCGGTGTAGGCGTGTCCTATTACAGCAACGGCGGCAATGGCGGCACGGCCAGCAACGGCACCATTTCCATTGGCGGCGGTGGTGGCGGGTCCGGCTGGGACAAGGTTGGCGGCGTCGGCGGCAATGCGGCCGGCGGCATTTACAACGCTTCCACCGGCACGCTGAAAATCGTCGGCACCTCGGTCATCAGCAACAACATCGGTGCGGGTGGCGGTGGTGGCGGCGGCAGCGGCCAGGGCAGCAACAACCTGAACGGCGGCGACGGTGGACGGGGTGTCGGCGCGATCTGGAACCAGGGCGGCACGGTACTGATCACCGCTGCCAACTTCAGCGCCATCAGCGGCAATGCGGCCGGCAGCGGTTCCGGCGGCGCAGAACTGGGCGGTGGCGTGACGGGCTCTGTACCGCTGGCCTTCGCGGCGATCTACAACAACGGCGGCACACTCAACACCGCCTATGTGGAACCACCGACCGCGACCATCGTGATGGCGGACACGGCCCTGAAAATCGGCGAAACCTCGCTGGTGACCATCACCTTCAGCCGGGCAGTCACCGGGTTTACCAACGCCGACCTGACCATCGCCAACGGCACGCTGACATCGGTCAGCAGCAGCGACGGCGGCCTGACCTGGACCGCGACTTTCACGCCGACCAACAACATTACCGACAGCACCAACCTGATCACCCTCGACAACACCGGGGTGACCGCCATCAGCGACGGCGTGGCGGGCGTCGGCACGACCAGCTCGGTCAATTACGCGATCGATACCGCACGGCCGACCGTGACTATCGTGATGTCCGACACGGCGTTGAAGATCGGCGATACCTCACTGGTGACCTTTACTTTCAGCGAGGCGGTGACCGGCTTCACCAACGCCGACCTGACCATCGCCAACGGCACGCTGAGCGCCGTGAGCAGCAGCGACGGCGGCATCACCTGGACCGGAACGTTCACCCCGACGGCCAGCATCACTGACACCACCAACCTGATCTCTCTGGACAACACCGGTATCGCCGACCTTGCGGGCAACGCCGGCAGCGGCACGACTGATTCGGCCAACTACGTGATCGATACCGTGCGCCCGACCGCGACCATTGTCGTGGCCGACAGCAATCTGGCGGCGGGCGAAACCTCACTGGTCACCATTACCTTCAGCGAAGCGGTCAGCGGCTTCACCACCGCCGACATGACAGTGGCCAACGGCACCCTGACCGGCCTGAGCAGCAGCGACGGCGGCATTACCTGGACCGCCACGCTGACGCCGACCACCAACATTACCGACACCACCAACCTGGTCACCCTGGATAACACCGGGGTCGTCGATCTCGCCGGCAACGCCGGCAGTGGCACCACCAATTCCAACAATTACGCGATCGACACCGCGCGTCCGACCGCGACCATCGTGGTGGCGGACAACGCGCTGAAAATCGGCGAGACCTCGCTGGTGACCATCACCTTCAGCGAAGCGATCACCGGTTTCACCAACGCCGACCTGACGATTGCCAACGGCACATTGACGGCGGTCAGCAGCAGCGACGGCGGCATCACCTGGACCGCGACGTTCACGCCGACCGCCAGCATCACCGACGCGACCAACCTGATCACGCTGAACAACACCGGCATCGCCGATATGAACGGCAACGCCGGCAGTGGCACCACCGACTCCAACAACTACGCCATCGATACCGTGCGCCCGACCGCGACCATCGTGGTGGCCGACAACAACCTGCGGATCGGTGAAACCTCGCTGGTGACCATCACCTTCAGTGAAGCGGTCAGCGGTTTCACCAACGCCGACCTGACGATCGCCAACGGCACGTTGAGCGCGGTCAGCAGCAGCGACGGCGGCATCACCTGGACCGCGACGTTCACCCCGAGCGCCAGCATCACCGATACCACCAACCTGATTACCCTGGACAACACCGGCATCGTCGACCTGTCGGGCAACGCCGGCAGCGGTACTACCGATTCCAACAATTATGCGATCGATACGGTGCGGCCAACCGCGACCATCGTGGTCGCCGACAGCAATCTCACTGCCGGTGAAACGTCGCTGGTGACCATCACCTTCAGCGAAGCGGTGAGCGGTTTCACCAATGCCGACCTGATCATTGCCAACGGCACGTTGACGGCGGTGAGCAGCAGCGACGGCGGCATCACCTGGACGGCAACGTTCACGCCGAACCTGGGCGTCAACGACGCGACCAACCTGATCGTGCTGGCCAACACCGGCATCGCCGACCTTTCGGGCAATGCCGGCAGCGGCACGACCAACTCCAACAACTACACCATCGACACCGTGGTGCCGACTGCGACCATTATCGTGTCCGACCCCAGCCTGAAAATCGGCGAGTCCTCGCTGGTGACCATCACCTTCAGTGAGGCGGTCACCGGTTTCACCAACGCCGACCTGACCATCGCCAACGGCACGCTCAGTGCGGTCAGCAGCAGCGACGGCGGCGTTACCTGGACGGCAACCTTCACGCCGACCACCAACATCACCGACGCCACCAACCTGATCACACTGGACAACTCCGGTGTGCAGAACCTGTCGGGCAACGCCGGCAGCGGCACCACCGATTCGAACAATTACTCGATCGACACGGTCCGTCCGACCGCCACCATCGTGGTCGCCGACACCGCGCTCGGCGTCGGCCAGACCAGCCTGGTGACCATCACCTTCAGCGAAGCGGTAACCGGTTTCACCAACGCCGACCTGATCATCGCCAACGGTACGCTGAGCGCTGTGAGCAGCAGCGACGGCGGCATCACCTGGACCGCGACGTTCACGCCGGCGGCAGGCATCACCGACACCACCAACCTGATCACCCTGGACAACACCGGCATCTCCGATCTGGCGGGCAACGCCGGCAGCGGCACCACCGACTCCAACAATTACGCGGTCGACAGTCAGCGTCCGACGGCGACCATCGTCATGACCGACAGCGACCTGCGGCCCGGCGAAACCGCGCTGGTAACCATCACCTTCAGCGAGGCGGTCACCGGTTTCGACAACTCCGACCTGAGCGTTGCCAACGGCACTCTGAGCAACGTTTCGTCGAGCGACGGCGGCATCACCTGGACGGCCACCTTCACGCCGAACATCGGCGTTACCGATCTGACCAACCTGATCGTCCTGAACAACACCGGCATTACAGATCTGGCCGGCAACACCGGCACCGGTACCACCAGTTCGGCCAACTATCAGGTGCAGACCCAGGTGCCGACCGCCACCATCGTGGTGGCCGATACTTCGCTCAAGGCCGGGGAAACCTCGCTGGTGACCATCACCTTCAATGAAGCGGTCAGCGGTTTCGACAACAGCGACCTGACCATCGCCAACGGCACGTTGAGCAACGTCAGCAGCAGCGACGGCGGCATCACCTGGACCGCGACCTTCACCCCGACCAACAACATCACCGACAGCAGCAACCTGATCACCCTGAACAACGCCGGGGTGGCCAACCTGTCGGGCAACAGTGGCGTCGGCACCACCGATTCCAACAACTTCGCCATCGATACCGCGCTGCCGACCGCCACCATCGTGGTCGCCGACAATCGCCTGGGCATCGGTGAAACCACCACCGTAACCATCACCTTCAGCGAAGCAGTGAGCGGGTTCGACCTGTCGGACATCAGCGTCGCCAACGGTTCGTTGTCGAACCTGACCAGCAGCGACGGCGGCGTGACCTGGACCGCGACCTTCACGCCGACAGCCAACGTCAACGACCCGACCAACCTGATCCTTATCGACACCGCCGGCGTCCAGGATCTGGCCGGCAACCTCGGGGCGAGCATCGCCATCTCCAACAACTACATCCTCGACGCGACCCGGCCGACGGTAAACATCGTGGTTGCCAATCCAAATCTGGGTATCGGCCAGAGCACCACGGTGACCTTCACCTTCAGCGAGGCGGTGAGCAATTTCGACCTGTCCGACCTGAGCGTGACCAACGGTGACCTGAGCAACCTGAGCAGCAGCGATGGCGGCAAGACCTGGACCGCGACCTTCACGCCGACCGCGAATGTCACCGACCCGAGCAACTTCATCGCGCTGGACACCAGCAATGTCACCGACCTTGCGGGCAACGCCGGCAGCACGGTGGCGGTGTCGAACAACTACGCCCTCGACAGCGAACGGCCGACCGCCACGGTGGTGATCGCCAATCCGAACCTGGGCGTCGGCCAGACTTCGCAGGTGATCATCACCTTCAACGAAGCGGTGAGCGGTTTCGACCTGTCGGACCTCAGCGTGGCCAACGGCACCTTGTCCAACCTGAGCAGCAGCGACGGTGGCAAGACCTGGACCGCGACCCTGACGCCGAACGCCAACGTCAACAGCGCCAGCAATGCGATCAGCCTCAACACGGCCGGGGTCAGCGACCTGTCGGGCAACAGTGGCAGCGGCGTCAGCAACTCCGGCAATTACGTGATCAACACGGTGCCGTCGGTGACACCGACTTCTCCGCTGATCGTGGTAACGCCGGATCCGGAATTCCGCAGCAGCGATCCAGTCGCGCCGCCGCCACCGCCGAACGTTCCGCTGCAACCGATCGTCTTCACGCCGCCTACCGGCGACCTCGGTTCGCCTCTGACTTTCGCGCCGTTGTTCGAGCAGCGGGTGATCGGCAACGGCATCCGTCCGCTGGGGGATATTTTCATCAACCGCGGTGCGCTGAGCCCGAGCTTCATTGCCCAGGTCTTCAGCAGCAGCGACAACCAGGGTGACGGTTCCGGTCATGGCTTCCTCGGGTTTGGTGGCGGCGATGGCGGGGTGTTCGGCAGCAGCACGCTGTCGAGCCTGTTCAATCAGGACAGCAGCGCCGAGCGCGATTCGCTGAATGCCTTCGGCAGCCAGTCGATCAAGGGCGGTGATATTTCCCAGGGCCTGCGCGGTGTGTTCGGCGCGCCGACCCTCGGCCAGCAACTGCAACAGATCAAGGACAGCGAGCAGCACCGGGTCGACAACCTGGCGGCAGCGCTGCAACAGGTCGGCATCAGCGAAATGTCGGCCTGACAACACACAACAACTCACATATGTGCGGGACCTAGGGGCGATCCAGGGATGAAGAAAAGTCAGAAGTTGTTCGGCGCCAGCCTGCTGGCGCTGGCGATCAGCGGATGTGCAGTGACCAGTGAACCGATCGAACGCAGTGTCAGCGAGCAACGGGCCCGGGCCGACCTGCAAAGCATGTACAAGGGCCAGGAACCGCTGAGCGGTCCGCTGACCCTGCACCAGGCCATGGCCCGCGCGGTGAAATACAACCTCGAAGGCCGCTTGAAAATCATGGAGGAAGCGCTGGCCAAGCGGCAGCTCGACCTCGCCAGTTTCGACATGCTGCCGCGCATGGCACTGGACGCCGGTTACGTCGGGCGTAACAACGTCAGCGCTTCCAGCAGCCAGAGTGTGCGCACCGGGACTCAGTCCCTGGAACCGTCGACCTCTCAGGACCGCGACCGCGACGTCGCCGACCTGACCATGGTCTGGAACGTCCTCGATTTCGGCGTCAGCTACATCAGCGCCAAGCAGCAGGGCGACCAGCGCCTGATCGTTCAGGAACGCCGGCGCAAGGTGATCAACACCATCGTTCAGGACGTGCGCTCGGCCTATTGGCGGGCGATGGCCGCCGAACGTCTGCTCAAGCAGATCGACAGCCTGATGGCGCGGGTCGACACCGCCCGCCGCAACAGCGAAAGCATGAGTGAACAGCGCATTGGCGATCCGGTGCAGTCCCTCGGCTACCAGCGTTCGCTGATCGAAGCGACCCGGCAACTGGAAGAACAACGCCGCGCGCTGTCGCTGGCGAAAACCGAGCTGGCGACCCTGATCAACCTGCCGCTGGGCACTAACCTGACCCTGGCCACCGATGACGGTTATCAGATCCCGGAACTCAAGGTCGATCTGAGCAAGCTCGAACAGGAAGCCCTGACCAGCCGTCCGGAACTGCGCGAGCAGGACTACCAGACCCGGATCAGCGCCGCCGAAACCCGCAAGGCCATGCTGCGTTTGCTGCCGGGCCTGGAGTTCTCCGCCGGCGGGCATTACGACAGCAACTCGTTTCTGGTCGAACAGGGCTGGGCCGATTACGGCGTGAAGGTCACCTGGAACCTGTTCAACGTGATCTCCGCCCCGGCGGCCATCGACGTGGCCAAGGCCGGTGAAGAAGTGGCTGCCGCACGGCGTCAGGCGATGTCGATTGCAGTGCTGGCGCAGCTCTACGTGGCCAACGCCAACTATCAGGAGGCGCTGCGCCAGTTCAAGACCAACCAGCAACTGTCGGACATCGACGGGCAAATCGTCGGTCAGTTGCGTAACCGTCGTCAGGCCGACGGCATTGGTGAGCTGGACCTGATTCAAGGCGAGCTCAACACCTTGCAGGCCGATCTGCGGCGCGACCTGTCTTACGCCGATCTGCGCAATGCTTACGGCCAGATTTTCGCCAGCGCCGGTCTCGATCCGCTGCCGGATCAGGTGCAGTCGACCGAAGTCCAGTCGATTGCCACCGCGCTGGCCAACCGCGAAGCGGCATGGGCCTCGGGGAATATTTCGGTGCCGGTGGCCCATGCCTCCGCGCAGTGACGTATTGGCGCCGACCGCCAGCATCAGCCGTGCCCAACGCGAGGCCCGCAACGGCCATCGCGGCACGGCGATGCTGCTGACCGGCTTGCCGGCGGCCGGCAAATCGACCCTTGCCCAGGCGTTGCATGCCGAGTTGTTCAGTCGAGGTCTGCAAAGCGTGGTGCTTGATGGCGACGGTTTGCGGGTCGGGCTCAACAGCGACCTGGGTTTTGCCGATGCCGACCGCCTGGAAAACATCCGCCGTGCCAGTGAGCTGGCGGCGTTGCTGGTGGAGAACGGGCAGATCGTGATTCTGGCGATGATCGCGCCGCTGGCGGAACTGCGCGAGGTGTTTGCCCGCCGTTTGGGCGAGGACTATCGCGAGGTCTGGTGCAGCGCCGCGCTGGCCGTGTGCGAGCAGCGCGATCCGAAAGGGCATTACGCCCGGGCGCGGCGCGGCGAGCTGGCCGGGTTTACCGGCGTGTCGGCGCCTTACGAGACGCCAGCCCAGGCTTCGCTGGTGCTCGACACCGGCACGTTGACGGTCGAAGCCTGTCTGGACCGGTTGCTGACCTGGCTCGGCGAAACTGCGGTGTTGCCCAAGGCATGAGCCGGCCGGCGTTCTCACGGTTGCCGTTGACGGTGGACCTGCCGTTGCTGTTGCAGGCGCTGGCGGCGATTGACGATGCTGCCTGGCGCGGTCATTTCAACACCGCTTATTTCGCCGGCGACTGGAGCGGCGTGGCGCTGATTTCCGCCGCCGATGCGCTGACCGAACTGTCCCCCGGCAGCGCCGAACCCGTACAACGTGCCCCTTGGCTGAATGATGGTCGCTGGCAGCAGGCCCTGCGGGATTTGCCGCTGGAAATCGTCAGTGCGCGGTTATTGCGACTGGGACCGGGCGGGCAGATCCATGAGCATCGCGACTATGACCTTGAGGGCCCGGACGCCGATTTGCGCCTGCACATTCCGCTGCTCAGTCCTCCTGCCGTGGACTTCTGGCTCGACGGCCAGCGGATGCCGATGACGGCGGGAGAATGCTGGTTTCTCGATCTCGCCCGGCCGCATCGGGTCGACAATCGCGACCGTACGGCACGGGTTCATTTGGTGCTCGATTGCCGCCCCGCGCCGTGGCTGGAGCAGATGATCATTGATGGTTTGCCGAGCACTCCGCAGCCTGATGGCGCGGAGACGGCGCTGCAGCGATTTCAGCGATTACTCGTCAATGATCCGGAGCTGTGCGCGACGTTGCAGGCATTGCAAGACCCCGAAGCATTCGCCACCCAGACGCTGGCGTTGGCCGCTGAACGAGGCCTGCATTTTTCCCGTGAAGAACTGCTGGTGGCGATGCGTAACGGTCGCCGGTCATGGAACGAACAATGGCGCCTGTGAATTTCGACGGCTGGTTGCCGATCCGCATCTGGAAAACCGCCGGGCAATGGCAGGTCGACTGGTGCTGGTTTGGCGACACACCGCTGCATCAGCCGTTCTTTCGTGAGGCCGTCGAAGACGCGTTGCGCCTGCCGTTCAATCAGGCGTTCCGCCGGCAAACACCCTTGTCGGCGCTCATGGACTGGCAAGCACTCAGCCCGGGTCTGCCGCCGAGCGCTTTCATCCTGCACGCCTCGCGATGTGGCTCGACGCTGATCAGCCAGATGCTTGCCCGGCTCGACGATCACATCGTGGTCTCGGAGCCGCCGCCCCTTGATGCCTTGCTGCGCAGCGATCTGCCGGACGAAGAACGCCGCGCGGCCATCGCTGGGTTGCTCTCGGCGTACGGTCAGCGGCGGCGCGGTACGGAGCGGCGATTGGTGATCAAGCTCGACGCCTGGAACATCGGCGAATGGCCGTTGCTGCACGAGTGTTTTCCCGATACGCCGTGGCTGTTTGTCTATCGCGATCCGCTGGAAATCGCGGTCTCGCATTTGCGTCGCCCCGGCCTGCACATGGTGCCGGGCGCGCTCGGCGATTGTGTGCTGGACGATGATTTGCCATTCGAGGGCCGCGAGGATTTCATCGCCCGGCGGCTGGGGCGCCTGCTGGAGGCCGGGTGGGTGCATGGTCGTGATTGTGCCGGGCTGGTGCTGAACTACAGCGAATTGCCCGACGCGATGAGCGGGCGGCTGGCGCGGTTTTTCAAGCTGAGCGCCGCGCAGTGCGAACAGGCGCTGACGGCAACGGCGCAGCACGCGAAGCAGCCGTCACAACCCTTTGTCGTCGATGGCGAACACAAGCGCCGCGAGGCTTCGGCGCTGTTGCAGGCACGGGTCGAACATTGCGCCCGCGCGCCCTATGCCGCGCTGGAACGCTTGCGCGCGCTCACGATTTCGCCGACAGATCCGCCATCCCCTTGAGCAGTTCGATCGGCAACGGAAAGACGATGGTCGAGCTCTTGTCGCCGGCAATCGAACTCAAGGTCTGCATGTAGCGCAGCTGCATGGCGCCGGGCTGACGACCGAGCATTTCGGCGGCCTGCATGAGTTTTTCCGAGGCCTGCAATTCGCCTTCGGCGTGGATCACCTTGGCTCGCCGTTCCCGCTCGGCTTCGGCTTGTTTCGCGATGGCGCGCACCATCGATTCGTTGAGATCGACGTGCTTGATTTCGACGTTGGCGACCTTGATCCCCCAGGCGTCGGTCTGGGCGTCGAGCACTTGCTGGATGTCGATGTTCAGGCGTTCGCGCTCGGCCAGCAGTTCGTCCAGCTCATGTTTGCCGAGCACCGCGCGCAGGGTGGTCTGGGCCAGTTGGCTGGTGGCCATGAGGAAATCTTCGACCTGGATGATCGCTTTCTGCGGGTCGAGCACGCGGAAGTACAGCACCGCGTTGACCTTCACCGACACGTTGTCGCGGGTGATCACGTCTTGCGGCGGCACGTCGAGGACGATGGTGCGCAGATCGACCCGGACCATTTGCTGCACCACCGGGATCAGCAGGATCAGCCCCGGCCCCTTGACCTGCCAGAAGCGTCCGAGCTGGAACACCACGCCGCGTTCGTATTCGCGCAGGATGCGGAACGTCGAGCCGGCCAGGGCGATCAGCAACAGCAGCAGCGCGACAAAACCGATTTGCAGACCCATGATCACTCTCCGAGCGGTGCCGCGTCAGTCGCGGCCACTTGCAGCAACAGACCTTTGCGTCCGACCACGCGCACCGGTTGCCCGGTGTGCAGCGGCGTGGCGCTCAGCACCTGCCAGCGTTCTCCTTGTAATTGCACCCAGCCGTTGCGACTGTCTTCCGGTTGCACCACCGTCACCGCCGTGACACTGCCGAGCAGGCCGGCATCGCCGCTGACCGCGTGGCGCGGTCGGGTTTTCAGGGCGCGGATCAGCAGAGCGATCAGCAACAGGGCACTGACCAGGCCGAGGCCGATCATCATCGGCACCGGCAGTTCGGCGTTGCTCAGGATCAGCGCGCCAATCACGAACATGACGATGCCGCCGAGGCCGATCACCCCGTAGTTGGGTAGCGCGGCTTCGGCGATCAGAAACGTGATGCCCAGGGTAATCAGCCACAGACCGACCGGGCTGACGGCGGTAAACGGACCTTCTGCCGCAACCACCGATCCACTCAGCAGCAACAGGGCAAGCGCACAGCAACGGATGTTCACGTGACCCTCCGCGAGAGTCAGGGGTTGTTCTTACAGTCTAGTTGAGGCTACGGCTGGATGATTTTTGATCAGTCCGCCTGCCTCGCCAGTGGGCGGATTTCCCGGTGTTCGCAGCCCGCCGGACTAGACTTTCAAGGACAGCCACAGCGTTTCATTACCGTCCGCCGCGCAGCGTCGGCGGGCACCGAGGTGCATCATGCGTATGGCCAAGAAAGTGCAGAGCAGCCTCAACCGGGCGCAATGCGAATATGACATCGTCTCCCACCCGCACTCGTCCAGCAGCCTGGAAACGGCGCGGGTCTCCGGCATTGCCGCAGAACGGGTGGCCAAATCGGTGATCCTGGACGACCGTCACGGGCACTACCTGATGGCGGTGCTGCCCGCCAGCCGCCACCTGGACTTGAGCAAGGTGCGCAGCAGCGGCGAATGGCAAATCACCCGCGAAAGCAATCTGGCGCACATCTTCGACGACTGTGAGCGCGGTGCCGTGCCGCCACTGGGCGATTCCTACGGCCTGGACATGGTCATCGACCCACTGCTGACCCGGCAGAAAGACATCTACCTGGAAGCCGGCAACCACAACAACCTGCTACACATGAGCATGCCCGAGTTCCTGAAAATGGTGCCGCATGCGCAGGTGCGGGAGTTGAGTCAGTAGCTTTTTTAGCGTCTGTGCCGACGCCCATCGCGAGCAAGCTCGCTCCCACAGGTTCTGCGCCAAACCTGTGGGAGCGTGCTTGCTCGCGAAAAATCTTTCACACCCTATAAATCTCGCAGGAGTTCCGACATGGAAAACCCGACGCACAGCCTCCCATCCCTGTTCAAGCAACTCGGCCTGGACAACGATCCGGTCAGCATTGACCAGTTCATCGCCACCCATTCTCCGCTCAAACCCGAACTGCACCTGTGCGACGCGTTTTTCTGGACCAAGAGCCAGGCGGATTTCCTGCGCGACGAGATTCTCGATGATGCGGATTGGGCGGAGGTGGTGGATCAGTTGGATGTGATGTTGAGGAAGGGGCGGGCGGGGTAAAGACCGGACCTAGCCCTTGGGAGTCATAGCTCTCAAGGAAGAGAACGTCGCTTCAACTTCAAGATTGGATAAACCGATTCCGCAGGCCATTGATTCACGAGCGATTTTCACTTTTTGCTCTAAAAATGCCGCGTACGCAGATGTCTGGGGCAGACGTTCAATCGGATGTTGTCCGGAATTGGTGTTCTTGGTCGTGAATTTCTTCGTCATGGTTCAGTGCTCTCGGATGTCGGTGTCAGCGCAGTTTCAGCGAGGGACATTTCTTGTGCTTAAAGCAATTTGTTTCAAAACTTGACTGAATTTCCCCACCAATGCGATATTGATAGTTAGCAAACTAACAGTGTGTGCATTCCCTCGTGCCGAATAACCTCGACGCTCTCCAGATGAACATCAGCAGTGCCATGGTGGTGGCCGCCAGGCATTGGCGGAAGATCTGCCAGACCACGCTGGTCAACTATGGAATTTCCGAAGCCTGCGCCGTCCCGTTGTTGATGATCGGGCGTTTGGGCGAGGGTGTGCGCCAGGTGCAGGTGGCGCAGGCGGCAGGGATGGAGTCGCCGTCGTTGGTGCGTCTGCTCGATCAGTTGTGTCACGCCGGTTTTGTCTGCCGCACCGAAGATGCCCAGGACCGTCGCGCCAAATGCCTGAGCCTGACCGACACCGGCCGTGAGCTGGTGCAAGCGGTCGAAGCGCAACTGGTGCGTCTACGTCATGAAGTGCTCGAAGGCATCGACCAGCGCGATCTGGAGGCTACGCTTCGGGTACTGAGAGCTTTTGAGGCGGCCACTCCGCCAACGGTGATCAATCCGTGAACGGGTTCTTTTCCGGCATGCCCCCGGCGCGGGACTGGTTCTACGGGATCCGCACGTTCGCGGCCTCGATGATCGCGCTGTACATCGCCTTGCTCATGCAAATGCCGCGTCCTTATTGGGCGATGGCCACGGTGTACATCGTTTCCAGCCCGTTCCTCGGCCCGACCAGTTCCAAGGCGCTGTATCGCGCAATCGGCACGTTTCTCGGTGCGGCGGCGGCGGTGCTGTTCGTGCCGATGTTCGTCCAGAGCCCGTATGTGCTGGTGGTGGTCATCGCCCTGTGGACGGGGATTTTGCTGTTCCTGTCCCTCCATCTGCGCACCGCCAACAACTACGCGTTGATGCTGGCCGGTTACACCTTGCCGTTGATCGCCCTGCCGGTGGTGGATAACCCGCTGGCGGTGTGGGACGTGGCCGAGTCGCGGACCGAAGAGATATTCCTCGGCATCGCCGTGGCGGCGGTGGTCGGCGCGATGTTCTGGCCACGGCGCCTGGCGCCGGTATTCAACGATGCCGTGGGCAAATGGTTCGCCGACGCCACGACCTACAGCCTGAAATTCCTCAGCCGCGACGTGCAGCCCGAAGAAGTCACTGCCCTGCGCATGGCCATGGTCGGCAGTTTCAACAGCCTGGAATTGATGATCGGCCAGTTGCCGCACGAAGGTGCGCGGCCGCAGACGGTGCGCAACACCAAGGAACTGCGCGGGCGGATGATCCATCTGCTGCCGGTGATCGACGCCCTCGAAGATTCGCTTTACGCCCTAGAACGGCGCACGCCGGAGCTGGTGGAAAAGTTCGCGCCGCTGCTCACCGCGACCCGCGAATGGCTCGGCCATAAAGACGCCGATCTCGACCGCTGGCAAGCCCTGCGGGATCAGCTCGAAGCCCTGCAACCGAGCGCCGAAGCCCTCGAAGATCGCAAACAGTTGCTGTTTTCCAATGCGCTGTATCGCCTTGGTGAATTCATCGATCTATGGCAGGACTGCCGCAGCCTGCAGGACGCGATCCTGTGCGAGCGCCAGGACAGCTGGCGCGCGGTCTATCGCCACTGGCGCCTGGGTCGCCTGACGCCATTCATCGACCGTGGGCTGATGCTGTATTCGGTGGTCTCGACCATCCTGGCGATCATCGTTGCCTCGGTATTGTGGATCCTGCTGGGCTGGACCGACGGCGGCAGCGCGGTGATTCTGGCGGCGGTGTCGTGCAGTTTCTTCGCCTCGATGGACGACCCGGCGCCGCAGATTTACCGGTTCTTTTTCTGGACCGGGATGTCGGTGCTGTTCGCCAGCCTGTACCTGTTTCTGGTGCTGCCGAACCTGCACGATTTCCCCATGCTGGTGCTGGCGTTCGCGGTGCCGTTCATCTGCGTCGGCACCCTGACGGTGCAGCCACGTTTCTACCTCGGCATGCTGCTGACGCTGGTCAACACCTCGTCGTTCATCAGCATTTCCGGTGCCTACGACGCGGACTTCTTTGCCTTCGTCAATTCCAACCTGGCGGGCCCGATGGGGCTGTTGTTCGCGTTCATCTGGACGCTGATCGCCCGGCCGTTCGGCGCGGAACTCGCGGCCAAGCGCCTGACCCGTTTCAGCTGGAAAGACATCGTCAGCATGACCGAACCGGCAAACCTCGCCGAGCACCGACAACTGGGCGTGCAACTGCTCGACCGCCTGATGCAGCACCTGCCGCGTCTGGCGCTGACCGGCCAGGACACCGGCATCGCTATGCGCGAAGTGCGCGTGGGGCTGAATTTGCTCGACCTGCTCGCCTACACGCCGCGAGTGACGGGCGCACCGAACGCGCTGCTCAAGCAAGTGGTGGCAGAGGTCGGCGAATACTTCCGGGCCTGTCTCAAGGCCGGCGAACGCCTGCCGGCGCCGAGCGCCCTGCTGATGACCATGGATCGGACCCGCCGCGCACTCAATGGCCACGGCGATGAAGAAACCCGACTAAACCTGTTGCACGCCTTGAGCGGTTTGCGCCTGGCGCTGTTGCCCGGCGTGGAATTCGTTTCCAGTGCCGAGCCCGAAGAACCGCTGCCCGAAGGAGCGCCCCTATGATCGGTGATCTGGACATCAGCGGCATTTTCCTGCCGACCCTGCTGGTGTTGATGGGCATCACTTATGTGCTGTTTGTTTTGGTACACGGCGTGCTCACACGCCTGCATTTCTACCGTCTGGTCTGGCACCGGGCATTGTTCAACGTGGCTCTCTACGCCGTGATGCTGTACGGCGTGGATTCACTCAGTCGATACCTGATGACATGAAAAAACCGTTTCTGACCCTCGGTCGCGTCGTCCTGACGCTGCTGATCGTGACTTTCGCCGTCGTCGTGGTCTGGCGCATGGTGATGTATTACATGTTCGCGCCCTGGACCCGCGACGGCCACATTCGCGCCGACATCGTGCAGATCGCCCCGGACGTGTCCGGGCTGATCCAGCAGGTCGAAGTGAAGGACAATCAGTTGGTGAAACGCGGTCAGGTGCTGTTCAGCATCGACCAGGACCGTTTCAAACTGGCGTTGCGCCAGGCCAAGGCGGCGGTCGCCGATCGCGAAGAAACCCTCGCCCAGGCCCAGCGTGAAGCCAAGCGTAACCGTGGTCTGGGCAATCTGGTGCCGGCCGAACAGCTGGAAGAAAGCCAGTCGAAAGTGGCCCGCGCGCAATCGGCCCTGGCCGAAGCGCTGGTGGCGGTGGACAGCGCTCAGCTCAATCTCGACCGTTCGGTGATCCGCAGCCCGGTGGACGGCTACGTCAACGACCGTGCGCCGCGCTCGCAGGAATTCGTCACCGCCGGGCGTCCGGTGTTGTCGGTGGTCGACAGCAATTCGTTCCACATCGACGGCTATTTCGAAGAGACCAAACTCGACGGCATCCACATCGGGCAGTCGGTGGATATCCGCGTGATCGGCGACCGCGCTCGCCTGCGCGGGCATGTCGAAAGCATCGTCGCCGGCATCGAAGACCGCGACCGTTCGAGCGGCAGCAACCTGCTGCCCAACGTCAATCCGGCGTTCAGCTGGGTGCGTCTGGCCCAGCGGATTCCGGTGCGCATTGCCTTCGACGACGTACCGGATGACTTCCGCATGATCGCCGGGCGTACCGCCACTGTGTCGATCATCGACGATCAACCGCAGGAGCCCGCCAAATGAGCAGGGCTCTGATGATCGCCGGTTTGGGCATGATGCTGTCGGCCTGCTCGATGGTCGGGCCGGACTATCACGTGCCCGAAGACGCGGCGGTCCAGCGCAAGGATTTCCAGGGCGACCTGGCGGTGGCCGGCAAACCGGTGGTGTCGGCCCCGGTGCCGGCGGACTGGTGGCGGCTGTATCAGGATCCGCGTCTGGATCAACTGGTGCAGCAGGCCATGGCGTCCAACACCGATCTGCGGGTGGCGGCGGCGAACCTGTCGCGGGCTCGTGCGCAGGTCGATGAAGCCGAGGCGGCCGGTGGCTGGAGCGGCGGCGTGAAGATGGGCGCCCAGCGCTTGCAGGAATCCGGCGAAGCATTTCTGCTGCCGGAGAAAGTGCCGGTGGCCAACATCGGCGATATCGGCATCAGCGCGTCCTACCAGTTCGACCTGTGGGGCACGCTGCAACGCGGGATCGAAGCGGCGAAGGCCAACGCCGACGCAACCCAGGCCGCAGCCGACACGGCGCGCATTACCCTGGTCGCCGACGTGGTGCGGGCCTACACCCAGGTCTGCGCGGCGAACGAGGAGCGGGAAATCGCCCAGCATTCCCTCGACCTGCAATCCCAGAGCACCACGCTGATCCAGCGCCTGCGCGACGCCGGGCGCGGCGATGAAACCCAGGTCACCCGTTCGCAGACCCAATTCAAATCCCTGCGCGCTGATATGCCGCGCTATGAGGCGGCGCGTCAGGCCGGGTTGTTCCGTCTGTCGATGCTGCTGGCCAAGCCTGTCGATCAATTGCCGGCCGGCACCGCGACCTGCGCCGAACTGCCGAAAATCGCCCAACTGGTGCCGGTGGGCGATGGCGCTGCGCTGCTCAAGCGTCGGCCGGACATCCGCCAGGCCGAGCGGCGTCTGGCGGCTGCGACGGCTGGAATCGGCATCGCCACGGGCGAGCTGTACCCGGACATCAGTTTCGGCGCGACAATCGGCACCGTCGGCATTCTGGACAACCTTGGCAAACCGTCCACCAACCGCTGGGGCTTCGGCCCGTCGCTGAGCTGGAGCGTGCCGACCAACGGCGCCCGGGCCCGGATCCGCGAAGCCGAAGCCACGACCCAGGGTGCGCTGGCGCATTTCGACGGCGTGGTGCTTAACGCCATCCGCGAAACCCAGACCGGCCTGTCCCAGTACTCCGCGCTGCTGCAACGCCGCGATGCGCTGGCCGATGCCGAGCAGTCGGCGAAACTGGCGGCCGACCAGACGCACCGCTTCTTCCAGGCCGGCCGCGAGTCGTTCCTTGCCGACCTGCAAGCCACCCGCACCTACACCGACGTCACCGCGCAACTGGCCGCCGCCAACACCCAGGTTGCCATGAGCCAGATCGATCTGTTCCTCGCCCTGGGCGGCGGTTGGGAAAGCGGACGAACGCAAGCCTCGAGCGCCAGCAAACCCTGAGGCCGTTGCTATGCTTTGAAGTATTGAAAGGGCGCCCCGAACCAGGCGCCTTTTCAGTGCACATCGCTAGCGCAGGTCTAGGGGAAACCAATAATGAAAAACCCTTACGCTCTCGGCTTCTGGTGCGCCCTGGTAGCCCTGGTGCTGCTGTCGGCCACCTATTTCTACGGCATCATGCTGGCCCACCAGATCGACAAGGCAATGGTCTTCCTCGACAGCACCGTGGCGCTGATCGCGGTCATGGCGATCGTGGTCGTGGCGTCGGCGCTGGTTCAGAGCCAGCGACTCAAGAAACGCCAGCTTGAGCAAAGCAAGACGCTACTGCTGATCTGGGACACCAAAGTCGCGCTGCGCAAAGTCGAAACCGTGTTCGACCGCTACTTCTGGGGCAGCTACTGGCAACCGGGGCGGACCTTCGCCGAAGTCATGGGCGAACTCACCGGCACGCCGCTGGAGAAAAGCCTCGAAGCCCTGAAAAAACAATGCCTGGCCCTCGACCGGCAAGTTGCCGACGACGGCTGGCACTGGCTCAACAACGCCCGCGAACTGTCAGACGTCGCCACCGCCATGGCCCGCGAGCGTTATCAGCTGGATTTTTGCGACCCGCGCAGCGACGGGCCGGGCGGGGCGGTGATCGACCGGGATTTCGAAGTGCTGGTGTACACCTGGACCGCACGGCTGAAAAGCTTCGACCATCAGCTCGATGAAATCGAGGTGCAATATTCCTGATCCTTAAAAGATCGCCGAACCCGGCGATCTTTTTGTTTGTCCATGTCCCGTGGACATTCTTTAACCTTTAAACGTTGGGCCGCGCCGCACTGCCAGTGCTAATCTCCACCGCTAAATTCAGCGGAGTCGCGCCACGGCCCGGTCACGGGTTCAGGGAAGACGACCACACTTTCAGCCACGGAAATCGATCAGGTCATTCATGAATAAATCAGCAGGCGTGCTTCTCGGAATTGTTGTGGCCATCGGCGCCATCAGCGTAGGCGGGGCCTGGTACACCGGCACCAAAATCGAAGGCGTGCTGAACAATGCCGTCGCCAACGCCAACAGCGAGTTGCAGACCGCCATGGCCGGCTCCAACGGCAGTGCGTCGCTGGAACTGGTATCGCTCGAGCGCAACACCTTCAGCAGCACCGCGCACTATCGCCTAAAGGGCGAGGGTGAAATGTTCGGCGAGGCGCCGGTCGAGTTGCTGTTCGTCGACCATATTGAACACGGCCCGCTGCCGTTCTCGCGTCTGGTGTCGCTGAAATGGCTGCCGGTCATGGCCACCAGTCACTACGAACTGGAAAAGACCCCGATCACCGAAAAATGGTTTGCCGCCACCAAGGGCGCCGCGCCGCTCAAAGGTGTGGTCAACATCGGTTACGACCAGTCCACCACCGGCAACCTCGAACTGCTGCCACTGGAAGCTGCGCTGGATGACAAGTCGAGCCTGAAGTTTTCCGGTCTGAACATGGACATTTCCGCCAGCGCCCAGGCGCAGAAGGTCAAGGCCAACGGCTACATGGACAGCCTGCACCTGACCACGGTCGCCGAAGATCAGGCGCCGGTGCAGATCGAACTCAATGGCCTGACCCTGGCCAGCAACCTCGCCAAGAGCACCTACGGCTACTACACCGGCGAGAACACCCTGGAACTGACCAGCAGCAAGACCACCTTCGGCGTCAAACAATCGGTGCTGGGCGTGAAGAACTTCGAAATGAAGAACCGCACCGAGGAGAACGGCAGCAACGCTTCCGGCCGTGCCGACTACAAGGTCGGCGAAGTGACCCTCAACGACAAGAAGATCGGTTCGGCCAACCTGGCCATGAGCCTGAAAAACCTCGACATTCCGTCGGCCATGTCGCTGATGCAGATCTACCAGACCAAGCTGCAGCCGTATGAAAAGGCCGCTGCCGAAGCCACCGCCGCCGGCCTGCCGGCTCCGGAGCTGAACTTGACCGAAGCCGAGTCCACCCAGGTCAAGGCCGACCTGCAGAAACTGCTGGCAGCCGGGCCGCAACTGGCGCTGGAAGACCTGTCGCTGAAAACCGCCAACGGCGAAAGCCGAGCGAGTCTGGTGCTCGACCTGGCCAAGCCACAGTCGATGGACCTGCCGCCGGATCAACTGGGCAAACAGTTGATCGCGCTGCTTGACGTGAATGTGCTGGTGTCCAAGCCGATGCTGGTCGACCTGCTCAGCGTGCAGGCGCAAATCGACGGTCAGACCGATGCCAAAGCCATCGTTGACCAGGCCAGCGCTGGCGCCGACATGTTCGCCGGCATGGCCGTCGGTACGCAGCTGGCGACCCTGGACGGCACCAACGTAGTCACCAAACTGCATTACGCCGCCAATCAGGTGGAATTCAACGGCCAGAAGATGACCGTCGAGCAGTTCGTCGGCTTCCTGATGAGCAAGTTCGGCAGTATCGAACAGCCTCAGTAAACGCCCCGCGCGACAACGAAACGCCCGGCCTCTGCACCCGCAGACGCCGGGCGTTTTGCTGTCTGGCGTCCGGGTTTGCGGCCGGTCGGGAAATCCATCGTCACGAATCTGAACAATTATTGTGTTCTGAATATTGGTCTACGCTTGCGTGCAAGACTGCTTGGATAAGCTTGGCTGAGCGTTTATTGCTTGGCCTCCGTTACGAAATGGGCAAGGGGGGGCGTTGCTACCCGGCTGGCCATGTAAGGATGCTGACGAATGCCGCGTATTGATGTTCCCGTATTACATCGTGGTTTACGCCCTTTGTTTCGAGTCGCGCTGTGCAGCCAGTTGCTCTGGCCGGCGTTCGCGTTCGCCGATACGGCCTACGATCAAATGGTGCTCGACGCCCGGGCCGGGCATTACACGCCTGCGCTGACCGTTTTGCGTCAGGTGCCGCCGGCCCAGGCCACTACCGGCCAGGTCAGCGATCACCTGCAAATCGCCGGCTGGGCCGGGCTCGACGCCGAAGTGGTGCAGGTCTACGAGACTCAGGGCCGTGGCCGGGCATTGCCGGTTCAGGCGCTGACCGCCACCGCAAGGGCCTATCGCAATCTTAAACGCTGGGATCAGGCGATCCAGGTCTACAACAAGGCCCTCACGCTGGAGCCGGACAACGCCGACCTGCAACTCGGTCTGGCGCTGACCCAGGCCGATTCCGGCAAGCCCGACGAAGGGGTGATCCGCGCCCGTTCGCTGGTCGCCGCCAAACCCGATGATCCTTCCCGCCGACTGGCGCTGGGCTACGCCCTGAATCGCGCCGGCAAGCCGTACGATGCGCTGTTCGAGTACGACCAGGCTTTCATTCGCGCCGGCAACAAACCGGAGGTCGCCCGCGAATACGTGGTCGCCCTGCAAAAGGCACGTCTGCCGGAGCCGGCGCTGCGCCTGGCGAAGCAGCGTCCGGGGTTGATCGATCCCGTCACCTTGCGACGTCTGGAAGGCGATCTGGCTGCCGAGCGCGTGCGCCTCGCCGAACTGGCCACCCGCAGCGAAAAAGAACGCTACGTGATCGCCGATCGTGCCTTGGCCGACTACGACCAGTTGCTCGCCACCTGGACCCCGGACGCCAGCGCCCACGACGACGTGACCCGCTGGCGCATCGACCGCATGGGCGCGCTCAAGGCCCGGGCGCGCACCGCCGAGGTCATCAGCGAATACCAGAAGCTGCAAGCCGAAGGCGTGAAGATCCCGACCTACGCCCTGCGTTGGGTAGCAGCGTCCTATCTGGATCAGCGGCAGCCGGAAATCGCCACCGATCTTTACCGTCAGGTGCTGGCGGCCCCGGATGCGGATGTCGGCGACCGACTCGAAGACACCACGGCGCTGTATTACTCGCTGCTGGAAAGCGACCGCGCCGAAGAGGCGCGCAAGGTCGCCGAAGATCAGGCGAAGACACAGAAACCGCGCATCGAACTCAAGGGCCTGCCGATCGGCAACCCCAACGACGAATGGATGGACGCCCAGCAACTGGCGGCGCAGGCCGGCACCTACGGCTCCGACCTGCCTCACGGCGAAGAGCGTTTGCAGACCCTGGTGGATCAGGCGCCGGGCAACATCGGCCTGCGCCTGGCCCAGGCCGATCTGTACCTGGCCCGCAACTGGCCGCGCCGCGCGGAAAACCAGCTCAAGGAAACCGAGAGCATTGCGCCGCGCGACATGGGTCTGGAAGTCGCGCAGGCCCGCACCGCCATGGACCTGCAGGAGTGGCGGCAGATGGATGCGCTGACCGACGACGTGGTGGCGCGTTTCCCCGACAACCGTCAGGTCCAGCGTCTGGCCCGTGAGCGCGAAGTGCACGACATGTCCGAGCTGCGCGTCGAAGCCTACGGTGGCAAGGCCAACGGCGGCAGCGGTGGCGATGCCGGTGCGGTCTCTGGCAGCCGGGATTTCGGCATCCAGACCACCCTTTACAGCCCGCCGATCGATGAAGACTGGCGGGTGTTCGCCGGGGCCGGATACGCCACTGGCGATTTCGCCGAAGGCACCGGCCACCATCGCTTCCAGCGTGTCGGTCTGGAGCGTCGCACCCGCGACATGACCCTCGAAGCCGAGGTGTCGAACCATTCCTATGGCTTTGGCGACAAGCAGGGCGCGCGTCTGGCGATTGCCCGCGACATCGACGATCACTGGCAATACGGCGGCAGCCTCGAATACCTGTCGGCCGAGACCCCGCTGCGGGCACTCAACAGCGACATCAAGGCCAACGGCGGCAGCGGTTTCATCCGCTGGCGCGCCAACGAGAGCCGCGAGTGGCGGCTGGCGGTCAGCCCGTCGCACTTCAGCGACGGCAACAACCGCGTCGAAGCCTTGCTGACCGGAAAAGAGGGCGTCTACAGCGCGCCGAACCTGCAAGTCGATGCGGGCCTGGAAGTGGGCACCAGCCACAACTCCAAGTCCGATGACGTGCCGTACTTCAACCCGAAGTCGGACTTCAGCGTCATGCCGCTGCTGAACGTCAATCACGTGCTGTACCACCGCTACGAAACCGTCTGGAGCCAGCAGTTCCAGGCCGGTGCGGGTACTTACAGCCAGCGTGATCACGGCACTGGCGGCATGGCATTGCTCGGTTACGGCCAACGCTACGCCTGGAACGACGTGTTCGAGGTGGGCGGTTTGTTCAGCGTGATCAACCGGCCCTACGACGGTGACCGGGAAACCGATCTGCGTCTGCTCGTCGACCTCACTTTCCGCTTCTAGAAGAGTTTGAAGATGCCTTTGATTTCGCGTTTCATCCTTCTGCTGGGAGTGCTGCTGGTCAGCGCCTGCGCCCAGCAAGCCCCGGCCTTCGTGCCGCCGTCCGAGCGACCGGTGGCAGCCAATGAAAAGCCCTGGCCGAAAAACCACGTGTTGGGCATTGCTTACCACGACGTCGAAGACCGTGATCCCGATCAGGCGGTGGTGGCGGTGCGCACCGAGCGCCTGCTCGAACAGCTCGCCTGGCTGCGGGAAAACAACTACCAACCGGTGACGGTCGACCAGATCATGGCCGCGCGCAAAGGCGGGCCGGAACTGCCGCCCAAGGCGATCCTGCTCAGCTTCGACGACGGTTACTCAAGCTTCTACACCCGCGTGTTGCCGGTATTGCGCGCCTACAACTGGCATGCGCTGCTGGCGCCGGTCGGCACCTGGATCGATACACCGCTGAACCAACCGGTGGACTTTGCCGGCACGCCGCGTCCGCGCTCGGACTTCCTGACCTGGGCTCAGGTGCGGGAAATCTCGCAATCGGGCCTGGTGGAAATCGCCGCCCACACCGACGCCAGCCACAAAGGCATCCTCGCCAACCCGCAAGGCAACATGCAGCCGGCGGCCGCGACCCGACGCTACGATCCGGTGAGCAAACGCTACGAATCCGAAGCCGATTTCCAGGCGCGGATCCGCGCTGACGTGCAGGCCATTTCGGAAAAAATCCGCAAGAACACCGGTAAAAAACCGCGCATCTGGGTCTGGCCTTACGGGACGGCGGACGGCACGTCGCTGACCGTGGTCAGCGAGGAAGGCTATGAAATGGCTCTGACCCTCGATGACGGCCTCGATGCCCTCGACAACCTGATGAGTGGCCCGCGTTTCCTGGTCGCTTCCGATCCTGACGGCGAGCACTTCGCCAACAGTGTGGTCGGCGTGCAATCGGATTTCACCATGCGCGTGGTGCACGTGGATCTGGACAACGTCTACGACCCGGACCCGGCGCAGCAGGAAATCAACCTCGGCAAACTGATCCAGCGCATGGCCGACATGGGCGCCAACACCGTGTTCCTGCAAGCCTTCGCCGATCCGAAGGGCGATGGCCTGGTGCATTCGCTGTACTTCCCCAACCGTCATCTGCCGATGCGCGCCGACCTGTTCGACCGGGTCGCCTGGCAATTGCGCACCCGGGCTCACGTGAAAGTCTTTGCGTGGATGCCGGTGCTGAGTTTCGAACTGGATTCGAAGCTGCCACGGGTGACGCGCTGGGATCCGAAGACCGGTACGACCGCTGTCGACCCGGATCAATACAAACGCCTGTCGCCGTTCGATCCCGAGGTGCGACGGATCATCGGCGAGATCTACGAAGACGTGGCACGCCTGACTTCGGTCGACGGCATTCTCTACCACGACGACGCAGTGCTCTCGGACTTCGAAGACGCCGGCCCTCAGGCGCTGAAGGCCTATGCCGCCCAAGGCTTGCCGGGCTCGATCGCCGCCCTGCGTGACGATCCGGCGGCGATGCAGCGCTGGACGCGCTTCAAGAGCCGCTACCTGATCGACTTCACCAACGAACTGACCGCCAAGGTGCGCGCGATTCGTGGCCCGCAAGTGCTCACCGCGCGCAACATCTTCGCCGAGCCGGTGCTCAATCCGCACAGCGAAGCGTGGTTCGCGCAGAACCTCGACGACTTCCTCGTGAGCTACGACTGGACGGCGCCGATGGCCATGCCGCTCATGGAAAAACAGACCCAGGCGCAATCCGGCCCGTGGCTCGAAGCGCTGGTAGCGAAGATCAAACAGCGCCCCGGTGCGCTGGATCGCACGGTGTTCGAACTGCAGGCCCGGGACTGGACGAAAAAAGAACAGGCCGATATCGACGGTGCGCAACTGGCCGACTGGATGAGCCGCCTCAAGCGTCAGGGCGCCACCAGTTTCGGCTACTACCCGGACAACTTCCTCGAGAACCTGCCGGACCTGAAAACCGTGCGGCCTGCGCTCTCCAACAAATGGAACCCATGACATGCTGGATAGACTGCTGGCCCTGCTTGTTCTGGCGATCGTCCTCGGCGTCCCGCTGGGGCTGATCTTCCTGGTCACCGGGCAATTCCTGATGGACTTCGTGTTCTTCTACCCGCTGTTCATGTCCGGGTTGTGGATTTCCGGTGGCCTGTATTTCTGGCTGCACTGGGAGCGGCACTGGCCGTGGAAGGACGACACCCTGCCGCCACCGCTGGAAGGCGAACCGCTGATTTCGATCCTGATCCCTTGCTACAACGAGGGCGACAACGCCGCCGACACCATCCACGCGGCGCTGGCGCAGCATTACCCGAACATCGAAGTCATCGCGATCAACGATGGCTCCAAGGACAACACCGCCGAAGTGCTGGATGCACTGGCCAAGGAAGATCCACGGCTGCGGGTGCTGCACCTGGCGGAAAACCAGGGCAAGGCCGTGGCTCTGCGCATGGGCGCCATCGCCGCGCGCAGCGAATATCTGGTGTGCATCGACGGTGATGCACTGCTGGCGCCGAACACCGCGGCTTATCTGGTGGCGCCGATGCTCGACAACGCACGACTGGGCGCGGTGACCGGCAACCCACGGATCCGCACGCGTTCGACTCTGGTCGGGCGGGTTCAGGTCGGCGAGTTCTCGTCGATCATCGGGCTGATCAAGCGCACTCAGCGGGTGTTCGGGCGGATCTTCACCGTGTCCGGTGTGATCGTCGCGTTCCGTCGCACCGCGCTTAACCGGGTCGGCTACTGGAGCCCGGACATGATCACCGAAGACATCGACATCAGCTGGAAGCTGCAACTGGACCACTGGAGCATTTTCTATGAGCCCCGTGCCCTGTGCTGGATCCTGATGCCGGAAACCCTTCGTGGTCTGTGGAAGCAGCGCCTGCGCTGGGCTCAGGGCGGCGCCGAAGTGCTGTTCAAGAACATTCGCGGAATCTGGCAGTACCGCCATCGTTACCTGTGGCCGCTGCTGTTCGAATACTGCCTGTCGACCGGTTGGGCGTTCACCTTCCTGTTGTCGGTGGTCTTCTGGGGCGTCGGCAAGTTCGTGGTCATGCCTGAAGCCATTGCCGTCGATCACCTGATGCCGCCGGCGTTCACCGGGTTGCTGCTGGCGTTTGTCTGCCTGGTGCAGTTCGCGGTCAGCATCATCATTGACCGGCGTTACGAGCCGGGCCTGGGCAAGACCATGTTCTGGGTGGTGTGGTACCCGATCGCGTTCTGGTTCGTCAGCCTGCTGACCACGCTGGTCAGTTTCCCCAAAGTACTGTTCGGCCAACACCAGAAGCGTGCGCGCTGGGTCAGTCCCGACCGGGGTATCAAGCCGCTCGGGGACGATGAAGAGGAGGTTATCAAATGAAAATCATCCGGACCCGCCAACGGC
Source organism: Pseudomonas aphyarum (assembly GCF_028657055.1). Classification (NCBI taxonomy): domain Bacteria; kingdom Pseudomonadati; phylum Pseudomonadota; class Gammaproteobacteria; order Pseudomonadales; family Pseudomonadaceae; genus Pseudomonas; species Pseudomonas aphyarum. The sequence continues at coordinate 238,750 of NZ_JAMDGS010000009.1, read as the reverse complement.
CGTTTCTGGTGGTGGTCGATGCGTTCTTCACCGTGCTGGCCTGGGTCGGCCTGCTGTACCTGCTGGTGCGCGGCTTGTGGCCGTTGATCGAGACCCACGAAGGCGGGCCGCGCATCGACAACTCGGCGTTCGAAGCCCTCGGCACCTTGCAGATTTACCTGTGGGTGGCGTTGGTCAATGCTGTGATCCTGATCGGCTGGGCGCGCTATCAACAGCGCAAGAGCCGAAGCTTCGCCCAACGTCGCCTGCCGTCCCCGGTGGTCGACGATGAGGGGCTGAGCCGCAGCTTCAAATTGTGCGACGACCGCTTTCAGAAACTGCGCGGGCCGGGCGTGATGACCATCCACAACGATCAGGACGGTGACGTCAGCCACGTGGTGCCGCATCTATGGCCGGTCCAGCCGGAAGAACTGCCGCCACCGCTGGCGCCACTGGAGCATCCTCGGGTGATCTTTCTGCACGCCGAGGACGATGACAACCGTGAGCCGCTGAACCGGATCACCTGACCGCGCGAATCAGCCGCCAGGCTTCCTCCATCGGCAGCGGTTGCTTCATGCGTTCGGCGAGCAGCGCCATCGCTCGTTCCTCTTCGCAGGCCACCGCTGCCACCACCACGCCCTTGCTCCCGAACAGCCCGATAAACGGCGGCTGTTCGGGTTCGCCGATAAATTCGATCGCATCCCAATCCTCGGCGTGGCCTAGATAGTCGTAGTTGCGGCTGAAATGCCAGGTCCAGAAATACGGCACGTCGAGGTAATGCTCATCGCCACCGAGCAGGTTGGCGGCGGCGATCCGCGCGTGCTGCTGGGCCAGGCGCCAGTGTTCGATGCGCTGTGGTTTGCCGTTCAACGGGAAGGTGGCGATATCGCCAATCGCCCACAGGCCGTCAGCCACGCGCAGACTGGCATCGACCAACAGTGATTGATCGTCCTCGCGCGGCAAGTCGCCGAAGGCTTCGGTGGCCGGGTGCACGCCGATTCCCGCCAACACCAGATCCGCCGACAGGCGCAGGCCATTGTCGAGCAACACCGCCTCGACTTTGCCGTCGCCGGTGATCTCCCTGGCTTCGTGATCGGTGATGAATTTCACGCCGTTTTCTTCGTGCAGTGCCCGGATTGCCTTGCCGACGGATTCACCGAATTGCGCTGCGAAGGGAATGGCGTGCCGTGCCAGCACCGTCACCTCGAGACCGTGCTGGCGCAGGGCCGACGCGCATTCCAGCGCAATGAAGCTGTCCCCGATGATGACTGCACGCTGACCGGGTCGGGCGGCGTCCATGATGGATTGCGCCTGGGCTTTGGATCGCAGGACAAACACTTGAGGCAGGTCGGCGCCGGGCAGTTTCAGCGCGTTGGGCGTTGCGCCGGTGGCCAGCACCGCCGCGCTGTAATGCAGTGTGCGGCCATCGCTCAGGTGAAGGGTTTTGGTATCGGTATCGAGCCCGGTGACCTCGCCTGAAACCCGGTTGATGTGCTGTTCGCGGTAAAAGTCGTCATCGCGCAGGGGCGGGGTTTCCGGTGCCGGCATTTCCCCGGACAACACGAATTTGCTCAGCACCGTGCGGTCGTAGCCGGCGTCCGGCTCGCGGTCGATCAGCACGATCCGCCCGCCGAAGCCTTTTTCCCGCAGAGCTGCAGCGCAGGCCGTTCCCCCGGCACCGGCGCCAACGATGACAAAGGTGCGCGGATCGTCTTGCGGCGGGGTGTGCGGATCCGACAGCGGCTGGTCATCGACCCACACCTCGTCGCCGCGCAGTTCCAGTGGATAACGCTTGAGACTGTCCAGCGCCGGAGGCTCGCACAACGCGCCATCTTCGGCGCGAAAGGCTGCCTTGTGCCACGGGCAGATCAGTCGGCCGTGGCACAACGCACCTTCCGCCAGTGGCGCGCCGGCGTGCGGGCATTCCCCCTGAAAGGCGCGCAACTGCCCGGCGGCGCGCAGCAGGACAATCTTGCAGTCGCCGATCTGCACCTCCAGCCCACGGTCTTCAGGCACATCGGCGAAACGGGCGACACGGTGCAGGGTCATGGTCGTGCTCCTCACAGGCATTTCTCTTACGAGTTTGGGCCGCATTGCGAGGTTCAGCCATTTCCCACTGCCACGGCACGAACGGTACGGCTATAGTTTGCAGGCCGACGAAGGCCCAACTGCACAAGGTGCTCCCGGAATGACCCGATTGACCTCTCTCAACCCTTGGCTGGCGGCCGTTGCCGTCGCCCTTTGCGTGCAGTTTCCGGCGCAGGCCCAGGAGCGTTTCACCCTCAGCATTCCCGGTGTGTCGGATAACCGTCTGTTCACCTCGGCGGCGGCCAGCGATGCGGCCGGCTGCGGCGGCAAGAACCAGTCGCCGGCCCTGAGCTGGAACGCCGGCCCGAGCGGAACCCTGAGCTACGCCATCGTCATGCACGATCCGGACGGCCAGAAAGGTTCGGGTGTCGATCACTGGGTTCACTACGGGATCAAGGCCACGACCCGGCAGATTCCGGCCGGCGTCGGCGCAAAATCGGCCCTTGAAGGCGTCGGTGGCACCAACAGCAAAGGCACCACCAGCTACATCGGCCCGTGCCCACCGGTTGGCGACAGCGCGCACCACTACATCATTCAGATCTACGCCCTGGATCTGGCCCCGGACGCCTTGCCTGCCGGCCTGACCCGCGCCCAGCTGATGGAAAAGATCAAAGGCCACGTGCTGCGCAACAGCAGTGCGGTGCGGCGTTATCACCGCTAAAAAAATTTCGGCGAGGTTTAACCCGAACTGACAGGGCTGCCCGTCTCAGGGGATGAATGGATCAATTCTTCCCCGAGGTCAGCCCCCATGTCCCTTCCTTCCACGCTTCTGCGCCCCCTTGCTGCCAGTGTGTTGCTGGTGGTTGCCGGTTGCGGTGTTTCCTCCAGCCCGGAAACTATCGTCGCGCCGCCTCCGGCGCAGGCCGAACTGAAATCCTCCGTGCAACCTGAAGCGGTGATGGCCGATAGCGCGATGGCCAAGCGCAGTGCATTGGCCGCGCCGATCGCCAGTTTTGCACCGATGCCGGCCGGTGAAAGTTATCCACAAGGCTATCGCGACGAACAGCGGGAGCAGTACGTCAAGCTGGCCGACAACCCGATCCACAGCGTTGCCGAAACCCCGGTCTCGACCTTCAGCGCCGACGTCGACACCGGCGCCTACGCCAATGTGCGGCGCCTGCTCAATCAGGGTCGACTGCCGCCGGAAGGCGCGGTACGGCTGGAGGAGATGGTCAATTACTTTCCCTACGACTACGCGCTGCCGAGCGATGGCTCGCCCTTCGGCGTGACTACCGAGCTGGCTGCTTCACCGTGGAACCCACACACCCGCTTGGTGCGTATCGGCATCAAGGCCTCCGACCGCGCGGTGGCGGAACTGGCCCCGGCGAACCTGGTGTTTCTGGTGGATGTGTCCGGCTCGATGGACCGCCGCGAAGGTTTGCCACTGGTCAAAAGCACCCTGAAATTGCTGGTCGATCAATTGCGCGAACAGGATCGGGTGTCGCTGGTGGTGTATGCCGGCGAATCCAGAGTGGTATTGGAGCCGACTTCCGGACGGGAAAAGGCGAAAATTCGCACAGCCATCGAGCAATTGACCGCGGGTGGCTCGACCGCCGGCGCTTCAGGCATCGAGCTGGCTTACCAGATGGCGCAGCAGGCATTCATCCCCAAAGGCATCAACCGCATCCTGTTGGCCACCGACGGTGACTTCAACGTCGGCATCAGCGACTTCGACAACCTGAAACAAATGGCTGTGGATAAACGCAAAACCGGGATTTCCCTGACCACCCTGGGTTTCGGTGTGGATAACTACAATGAACACCTGATGGAACAACTGGCCGATGCCGGTGACGGCAACTACGCCTACATCGACAACCTGCGCGAAGCGCGCAAGGTGCTGGTGGATCAACTCGGTTCGACCCTCGCTGTGGTGGCGAAAAACGTCAAGTTGCAGGTCGAGTTCAACCCGGCGCAGGTCAGCGAATACCGGCTGCTCGGCTACGAAAACCGCGCGTTGAAGCGTGAGGATTTCAGCAATGACAAGGTCGATGCCGGTGAAATCGGTGCAGGCCATACGGTGACGGCGTTGTATGAAATTGTCCCGACAGGCGAGAAGGGCTGGCTGGAACCGCTGCGTTACGGAAAAACCGATGCAGTGGTTTCCGAGAAGAAAGGAGAATTGGCAATGCTGCGTGTGCGATATCAAAAGCCTGAGGGTGGGAAAAGTCTGCTGATCGAGCGGCCGATTGCCAGTCAGGTGGCGTCGGCCAGTGAAGACCTGCGTTTTGCTGCCGCCGTCGCCGCGTTTTCCCAGCAACTCAAGGACGGTCGCTACACCGGCGATTTCAGCCTCAAGGACACCGAAGCCCTGGCCCGCGGTGCACGTGGCGATGACCGCTTCGGCCTGCGCAACGAGTTCGTGCAACTGGTGGAATTGGCGCAGAGCCTGCGTACGTCCACCGCCTCCAACGCACTTTCCACTGAGCGACGGATTGAATAGTGAGCCGCCTCAAAAGCTTCATCACACAGCTGTTTGCCTCCGCCGACAGCCTTGAGGCCAGCAGCGACGAATCGCTGCTGGCCCGTTATCGCGAGGGTGACGGCAAGGCGTTCGAGATCCTGTACGCCCGTCATCGCCAAAGTCTTTACCGGTTTCTGCTCGGTTTGAGCGGCAAACCTGAACTGGCCGACGAGGTTTTCCAGGAGACCTGGCTGAGCCTGATCCGCAGTGCCAGTCAGCCACAGGGCCGGGCGACCTTTCGTACGTGGTTGTTCCAGATTGCCCGCAATCGCCTGATCGACCACTGGCGCAAACACGGCGCCCGGCAACCGCTGCATGACAGCTACGACGAACAATCCCACGCCGTCAGCGACGATGCCTCGGATCCCGAACAACTGCTCAACCTCAGCCGCGACAGCCAGCGCCTGGAGAGCGCCCTGCAATCCTTGCCCGCCGACCAGCGCGAAGTGTTCCTGCTGCGTGCCCACGGCGACCTCGACCTGGCGCAAATCGCCAGCCTCACCGAAACACCGCTGGAAACCGTCAAGAGCCGCTTGCGCTACGCCCAGCAAAAACTGCGTCGGCTGCTGGCCGAGGAGGTACTGACATGACGGACGCCCGCCCGACACCCGAAGAGCAACTGCTCAAGCACGTGCGCGAACAGCACAACGCCGAACCGCCGGCGCATCTCGACGCGCTGATCCTGAACGCCGCCCGCCATGAAACCCCGGCACCACGGCAGAGTCTGTGGCAACGCTGGCTCAAGGCCTGCCAGACACCGCGCTACCAAGTGGCTTTTGCCAGTCTGGTCGGCATCGCGCTGATGCTGTCGCTGGTGCAGCGCGCGCCGGAGCCCATGGCTCAATACGATTTCGCCCCTGCTGCCAAACCGGCCGCGCCTGTGGCCCGCCAGGAGGCCCGATCGTTGTCGGCTACCGCCGGCGCACTTTCTGCGCCAGCTCCCGCAATGGCCCCCGCGCCGATGGCGGAAATGGCTGCGCCGATGCAGAGCGAGTCGATCAGCGCCGACACGACGGACGAAGCCAAGGTCAGCAAGCGCGCCGCCGCCCCGGTCAACGGTCTCGACGAGCAACTGCGCGAAGTCCTGCGCCTGCGCGAGTCCGGCCAGTCGCAAGCGGCCGATACCCTGTTCAACAACCTGCACAAGCGCTACCCGAACGTGAATCTCGACCTGCGACTGGAAAAAATCCGCAAGAACTGACCGTATCAGCCATCCGCCATTTGGCATTGACCCGCAAAAACGCGCACTATCGGGTCATTGCCGATGCGCTGGAGGATGCCGTGGCCCAAAAAATCGACCGCATCGCCCAAATGCTCAACTGCCCGGTGAAGGGTGAGGAACTGCGGCGGGCAGTGACGGAGAGTCGCAAGGAGTTTCTTCTGGCCAAACAGGCTGAAGAGGATCTGGAGGAGGACGTTCTCGATGATGACTTGATCGAGGACGAAGAAGACGATGATGAATATGACGAGTTTGACTGGACGACGGAGTGAGTCGCCAGCCAGCAGACACAAAAAAGCCCCGGACCTTGCAGTCCGGGGCTTTTTCGTTTTGTTCATGGCGCACCAGGCGGGATTCGAACCCACGACCCCTGCCTTCGGAGGGCAGTACTCTATCCAGCTGAGCTACTGGTGCAGCGGGCGACATCATACCTAGGTCGGCTCGGGGCGTCCATGCCGGTTTTTGCCGGGTCATTGTCAGTGTTTGTGTCGGTGCAGGGCGCATTCCAAAAGGCTGTAACGTCGTGCAAAACGCTCTCGTGGCAGTTTGGCGCAGCTGTTCTATTGTTTTCCTGCGGCGGGTTCCTCGATCGCCTTATTCAGGGAGAAAAGCATGAGCGTCGTCAATCCTCAAATCACCGATTCCGTCACTCAATCGACCGTGCAGGTCGTCGGTTCTGCACCCGCCACGGCCATTGCCACGCTGACTCAGGTCAGCAGTCATGCGGTCAGTCTGGCGTTGCAGAACGCGGTCAGTCATCAGCAGGCGTTGAACATTATCGGCAACGCCACCGTGGCGGCGGCCGTGCAGCAGATTCTGGCGGTGGGAGGGCGATCCTGATGGCCAGGGAAAAGGTGCAGACCGACGGCGCGGAACAGCCGGCCGTCGATCCGGCTGCCGCTGCGGCCTCGTTGCTCGAATCACTCAACGAGCATCTGCTCCAGCAATCGGCTGACGGTGTGGGGGCCGACGCCTTGAACCGGCAGATCGTGGAAGCGGTGAACCTGCTCAACGCTCAGCTGGCTGCTCATGCGCCCGCACTGGCGTCGCTGGGGTCGGAGCTGCTGATTCGTCAGGCCAGCGGACTGGTGGCGCAGTCGGCGGCGAGCTACTTCGATGGCGTCACCAAGCTCGCTCTGGCCTCTCAAGGTGTGCTGTTGCGCAAGATGACCGAGAGCATCATCAAGGATGATCTCGATGCCGCCACCGAAAGTGCGCTCGGCGCGTTGAATACCCATTTGCTGGTGGGCGGAGCTGCGGCGGTGGCCGCGGCGAGCGGGGTGCTGGACGCCGACGGGGTGAGCCAGGCACTTGAGCGAATCAACCAGAGCATTGCCCAGTTCAGCGCCAGTCAGCCAGAGCGGTCGTCCGGCGCCTGAGCAATATTTGCAACACCCACTGTCCCTTGAAAGGAGTCGGAACATGGCAACCGTGAATGATCAGATCACCGATGCGGTCACCCAGACCAGCGTCAAGGTTGTGGCTGAAGCACCGGCCATGGCGATGGGCAACATTTACCAGAGCATGGCGCACTCGACCGGCATCCTGTTCGAGAACGCCGTCAGTGCCCAGCAGCAACAGAACACCCTGGCGCAAGCGGCGACCAATCAGGGTGTGATGCAGATTTACAGCGTCGATACCACGGCCGGCGCCGCGGCCACGGAGAAAGTCGCGCAGGCGGGTGTTGCCGACAACCTGACCAGTCTGTTGACGGTGCTCAAATCGTTTCAGGATAAGTAGTCATCACCCTCTGTTCCCTGCCGTTCGACGGCGGCAGGGAACACGGGCGCTTGTACGTTGATCTGAAATGTTCAGCAATTGCGGCGTTTTTGTTCTTTTTTTCGAACGCCCTATTGTCCTTCAACCCCTTTGAACCTAGGATTCGTTTGAGATTTCAAACGCTCCTTATCCAGGTGCTGAGCCGCACGCGTTTTGAGTCGTGCGCTATTTATGTGCCAGCCCGGTAAATGATTTCCCTGACGGCAGCCTTGCGAGGCGCCTTTCTACAATCATAATTTTGCTCCGCGCCTTGCGCGGTGCTGTTAAGGAAAGCCGACATGCAGCTTAAAGACACCCAGTTGTTCCGCCAGCAAGCCTTCATCGATGGCGCATGGGTCGACGCGGACAACGGTCAGACGATCAAGGTCAACAACCCGGCCACCGGCGAGATTCTGGGCACCGTGCCGAAGATGGGCGCTGCCGAAACCCGCCGTGCCATCGAAGCCGCCGACAAGGCGCTGCCGGCCTGGCGTGCACTGACCGCCAAGGAGCGTGCAGGCAAACTGCGTCGCTGGTTCGAACTGATGATCGAGAACCAGGACGACCTCGCTCGCCTGATGACCCTCGAACAAGGCAAACCACTGGCCGAAGCCAAGGGCGAAATCGTTTACGCCGCTTCGTTCATCGAGTGGTTCGCCGAAGAAGCCAAGCGCATCTACGGTGACGTGATTCCGGGCCACCAGCCGGACAAGCGCCTGATCGTGATCAAACAACCGATCGGCGTTACCGCAGCCATCACCCCGTGGAACTTCCCGGCGGCGATGATCACCCGTAAAGCGGGCCCTGCGCTGGCCGCCGGTTGCACCATGGTGCTCAAGCCTGCTTCGCAAACCCCGTTCTCCGCATTCGCCCTGGCCGAACTGGCCCAGCGCGCCGGCATCCCTAAAGGCGTGTTCAGCGTGGTGTCCGGCAGCGCCGGCGACATCGGCAGCGAGCTGACCAGCAACCCGATCGTGCGCAAACTGTCCTTCACCGGTTCGACCGAAATCGGTCGTCAGCTGATGTCGGAATGCGCCAAGGACATCAAGAAAGTCTCCCTGGAACTGGGCGGCAACGCGCCGTTCATCGTGTTCGACGACGCGGACCTGGATAAGGCCGTCGAAGGCGCGATCATTTCCAAGTACCGCAACAACGGCCAGACCTGCGTCTGCGCCAACCGTCTGTACATTCAGGATTCGGTCTACGACGCGTTTGCCGAGAAGCTGAAAGTGGCAGTCGCCAAGCTGAAGATCGGCAACGGTCTGGAAGAAGGCACCACCACTGGCCCGCTGATCGACGAGAAAGCCGTGGCCAAGGTGCAAGAGCACATCGCTGACGCGGTGAGCAAAGGCGCAACCGTTCTGGCCGGCGGCAAGCCGATGGAAGGCAACTTCTTCGAACCGACCATCCTGACCAACGTGCCGAAAGACGCTGCCGTGGCCAAGGAAGAAACCTTCGGTCCGCTGGCGCCACTGTTCCGCTTCAAAGACGAAGCCGACGTGATCGCGATGTCGAACGACACCGAGTTCGGTCTGGCCTCGTACTTCTACGCTCGCGACCTGGGCCGTGTGTTCCGTGTGGCTGAAGCCCTGGAATACGGCATGGTCGGCGTCAACACCGGGCTGATCTCCAACGAAGTCGCGCCGTTCGGCGGCATCAAGGCCTCGGGCCTGGGCCGTGAAGGCTCCAAGTACGGCATCGAAGATTACCTGGAAATCAAATACCTCTGCCTGGGCATCTAAGCCTCGGTAGAAGATCGCTGTAAACGCAAAGGGCACGAGAGCGCTGTCCCTTTGCGTCGTTTCAAACCGGAATTTTCTCTGCGGCCGGGAACGCCGTGGCAGTCGATCATCGCATGCTGCCACCGCCGATTCCTCCCGCTTTATCCTTGAACCACGCCGCCCGATGAGCGGCGAATGAGGACTGTAATGAGCAAGACTAACGCTGAACTGATGGCCCGTCGTACCGCAGCTGTTCCACGTGGTGTTGGCCAGATTCACCCGATTTTCGCCGAGTCCGCGAAGAACGCGACCGTGACCGACGTTGAAGGTCGTGAATTCATCGACTTCGCCGGCGGTATCGCCGTACTGAACACCGGCCACGTGCACCCGAAAATCATCGCCGCCGTGACTGAGCAGCTGAACAAGCTGACCCACACCTGCTTCCAGGTGCTGGCCTACGAGCCGTACGTTGAGCTGTGCGAGAAAATCAACGCTCGCGTACCGGGCGACTTCGCCAAGAAAACCCTGCTGGTGACCACCGGTTCCGAAGCCGTTGAAAACGCCGTGAAAATCGCTCGTGCTGCCACTGGCCGCGCTGGCGTGATCGCCTTCACCGGCGCTTACCACGGTCGCACCATGATGACCCTGGGCCTGACCGGTAAAGTCGTGCCTTACTCGGCCGGCATGGGCCTGATGCCAGGCGGCATTTTCCGCGCGCTGTACCCGAACGAACTGCACGGCGTGAGCATCGACGACTCGATCGCTTCCATCGAACGCATCTTCAAGAACGACGCCGAGCCGAAAGACATCGCCGCGATCATCATCGAGCCTGTGCAGGGTGAAGGTGGTTTCTACGTCGCGCCGAAAGAATTCATGAAGCGTCTGCGTGCTCTGTGTGACCAGCACGGCATCCTGCTGATCGCTGACGAAGTGCAGACCGGCGCTGGCCGTACCGGCACCTTCTTTGCCATGGAACAGATGGGCGTTGCTGCCGACCTGACCACCTTCGCCAAATCCATCGCTGGCGGCTTCCCGCTGGCCGGTGTGTGCGGCAAGGCCGAATACATGGACGCCATCGCTCCAGGCGGCCTGGGCGGCACCTACGCCGGTAGCCCGATCGCTTGCGCCGCGGCCCTGGCCGTGATGGAAGTGTTCGAAGAAGAAAAACTGCTGGACCGCTGCAAGGCTGTCGGCGAGCGTCTGGTCACCGGCCTGAAAGCCATCCAGGCCAAGTACCCGGTGATCGGCGAAGTCCGTGCCCTGGGCGCGATGATCGCCGTCGAGCTGTTCGAAAACGGCGACAGCCACAAGCCAAACCCGACCGCCGTCGCGGCTGTCGTGGCCAAGGCGCGTGACAAGGGCCTGATCCTGCTGTCCTGCGGCACCTACGGCAACGTTCTGCGCGTCCTGGTACCGCTGACCTCGCCGGACGAGCAACTGGACAAAGGCCTGGCGATCATCGAAGAGTGCTTCTCGGAGCTGTAATCCGTAGCACCGTGTGATCGGATCGACAAAAAACCCGCTTCGGCGGGTTTTTTCATGCCTGGAGAAACACTTGCGCGGTTTTCAGGTTGTACCGAAACGCCAGCATTGGCTAAGGTTCAAGCATTGCAAGGGAGGGCGAGCATGACTGCCGTCGAATTACCCGCTGTACCCCGAGTGCTGATTGCCGAGGCCGATCCCTGGTCGCGTGACCTGCTCAAACAAGTGTTGCTGAATGTGCGCTGCGATGCGCGGCTGGACCTGTGCGCCGATGGCCAGGAGGCAATGACGCTGCTCAGCGAAGTCCCCTATGACCTGGCGATCGTCGACTGGGAGTTGCCCGGCGTCGATGGCTTGAGCGTGTTGCGCAGTGTCCGCCAGCGCAAACGCAATCCGCCGCTGCCGTTCATTCTGATGAGCAGCCGCAACGACAGCGCCAGCGTGCGCGAAGCTCTGCCGCTGGCGCCGACCGCCTACCTGGCCAAACCCCTGAACATGGAAAGCCTGACCGAGCGTTTGCAGGGGCTGCTGCTGAATGCCGGCGAAGAAGTGTTCTGTGAAGTACCGGCGCTGGCGCCGGGCATGACCCTCTCGGTATTCCTCGAACGACGCCGCGAGCAGGCCGACGGCGCACCGCTGATGACCGACGTGCAGGTGGCGGTCAAACGCAGCCTCAACACCAATGGGCTGGATCTGAAGCTGCTGGAAGAGGAAATCCGCACCGATCCGCAGATCACCGCCGTGTTGATCGCAGCGTCGAACAGCGCCGCTCAGCATCATGGCGCGCCAGTGCAGACCCTGGCCCAGGCGCTGCATCGTCTGGGCACCGGGCAGAGCATGAATCTGATTCTTGGCCTTGCACTCAAACGCAGCGCCCGACTCAGCGACCCATGCCTGGCCGACTACGCCGAGCGCTATTGGGGCCTGTCGCTGCACACCGCCGAGTATGCCCGCACCTTGGCACGTTTGCTCGATCTGGATCAGGAGCGCTGCTACTGCGCCGGGATGCTCCATCGCCTCGGTGATCTTGCATTGCTGCGTTGTCTGCAAGAGTGGAAGCAGGCCGGCGGCGAGCTGGATGAAATGGAAGAAGTCGGCGATGCGCTGGCGGAATTCGGTGCAGCTTATGGTTCGGCGCTACGCACCCGCTGGCGCCTGCCGCTAGAACTGCGCGAGCTGATTGCCTCGGTCTACCAGCTCGGCGGCGGGGTGTATTCCCGCGAGGCTCTGGTGATGAACATGGCGGCGCAGATGGCCCGGCTGACCGAGCATGAAGGCGTTGAGGAACTGGCGAAGAGCCGCACGGCGCGGTTGCTCAAGATCGGATTGCCGGAGCTGATGCGGATGCGCAAATAGCGGCTTGATTGCGCATCCGGTCTGGAATCAGGCGGAAATGATCCGGTTCTTGCCCTGCCGTTTGGCCTCGTACATCGCTGCGTCCGCGCGGGCGAACAGGGTGTCGAGGCTTTCGTCTTCCGGGGTGAGGCTGGTCAGGCCTTGGCTGACGGTGATGCCGAACGTCTGATCGGCGTGATTGAAGCTCAGCCGCTGAATTTCCCGTTGCAGCCGCTCGGCCACCTGCATCGCCATGTCCGGCGCACAGCCCGGAAAAACCGCAGCAAATTCCTCACCGCCAATCCGTCCGAACAGGTCTCCCCGGCGTAACGAGGCACGACCGCATTCGGCGATTCGTTGCAGCACGTTGTCGCCTTCGGGATGGCCGTAGGTGTCGTTGATTACCTTGAAATCATCGATATCCAGCAACAGGAACGCCAGTGGCGCACCCTGCAGGCGGGCGTCTTCGAATTCACGGTGGGCGCATTCGAAGAAGTGCCGGCGATTGCTGCTCTGGGTCAGCACGTCGGTGGTGGCCAGGCGTTGCAGCTCGGTTTCCATCTGCTTCTTGTCGGTGATGTCTTCGGCGATGCCGACGATGATCACCGGTTGCCCCGGTTCGTCCTGACGGTTGATGAAGCACTTGTCGCTGATCCAGCGCACCTGGCCGTCGGCGGCGATGATCCGGTATTCGCGGTCTTCCACGGCGCCTTTGTGCAGCACTTCGGCGAGGCTGCGCTCGGCGTATTCCAGATCGTCCGGGTAGATGCTGTCGCGCCACTGGTTGTAGTCGGCCAACAGCAGGGCGGCGGAGCGACCGAAAATCCGTTCGTAGGCGGGGCTGACGTACAGCACCTGTCGGGTTTCCCAGTTGAAGGCCCAAAGTACGGCGTTGACGCTGACCAGCAGCGAGCTGAACAGTTGCTCGCGTTCGCTCAGTCGGGCGACTTCGCCCTGGGCGTGCATCAACGCCATCAGGGTCTGCGCGGCCTCGGGCCACTGGGGAGGGGATGAGTCTTTTTGATTGTTGTTGACCATCGACACGAATCTCAAAGGGCGTGCCGGTTAGTCGACAACGGCCACGGGAAAGCCCGCCGGGGGTGGCGAAGTGTCTTTGAGATAGGGGATCGGGGGTGAAGTTCCGAAGGGTGCGCCCGGGAACCGGGCGCACCGATCAACGGCATCAGGCAGCAGCAGGGCGCAGCGAGTAGGTTTTCAACTGATCGGCGAATTCACGCAGGGACTGGATGCCACTGGCCTCGGCCTCGTGTACCCATTCCTTGATGGCGGCGAGCATGTCGTGGCCATTTGCGCTGGTCTTGACCCAGATCTGCTGCAGGGCCAGGCGTTTCTCGTAGATTACCTTCAGCGCCTGGCTGTGCTCGAGCATGTTCTGGATGCGCGCGTGGTGGCGATCTTCCAGCAGGCTGGTTTCCCGCGACAGGAGGCGTTTGGCCCGGTGGAACTGGTGGCGTACCGAATGATCGACCTTGGCCAGTTCCTGTTTGACCAACGGGCCGATCACCAGCTTGCGGTACTGGGCCATGATCTGGAAGCGGTTGTTGAGGATCGCCATGGCGGTGTCCATGTCCAGGTTGCCCTTGCCTTCGACGCGGTGGGCGATCGGGGCAACACGCTGAACCTTGGCCAGACGCAGGAAGCTGAAGACCTGGATCCAGGCCCAGCCGAGGTCGAACTCCCACTTCTTGACCGACAGCTTGGCCGAGTTGGGGTAGGTGTGATGGTTGTTGTGCAGTTCTTCGCCGCCGATCAGGATGCCCCAAGGCACCAGATTGGTCGCCGCGTCGCGGCATTCGAAGTTGCGGTAGCCGACGGCATGGCCGAGACCGTTGACCACACCAGCGGCCCAGACCGGGATCCACATCATCTGGATCGCCCAGATGGTGATGCCGATGGTGCCGAACAGCAACAGGTCGACGACGGCCATGATCGCTACGCCCAGCAGCCGGTAGCGGCTGTAGAGGTTGCGCTCGATCCAGTCTTCGGGGCAGTTCTTGCCGTAGATGCGCAGGGTTTCCGGATTCTGCGCTTCTTCGCGGTACAGCTCGGCACCTTTGCGCAGGACAGTGGACAGACCCTTGACGACCGGACTGTGCGGGTCATCTTCGGTTTCGCATTTGGCGTGGTGTTTGCGGTGGATGGCGGTCCACTCGCGGGTGTTCTGCGCCGTGGTCAGCCACAGCCAGAAACGGAAGAAATGCTTGAGGCCGGCATTCAGCTCCAGGGAGCGATGGGCCGAGTAGCGGTGCAAGTAGACCGTGACGGCAACGATCGTCACGTGGGTCATCACCAGGGTGACGGCGACCAGTGACCAGGCCGACAAGCCAAGAAAACCTTCGTACCACATAGGCTATAGGGCCCTCGATAAAGAAAAAACAGCCGTTGCATTATCACCAAGCACACAGATAAAACCAGTCGCCCTTTCAGATAAGAGATGGCTGGATGTTTCTTGACCTATAATCCCGACATTTTTGTAGGGACATGGACGGCCGAATGTCTGCCACATACCGCGATGCTTTGCGTGCAGCGCTGCTTTACTTGGTCCTTGCCGTTGTCTGGCTGCAAGGCACTGGCTATTTATTGAACAGTTTCTTCGATAACTCTGACGAACTGCTGCGCTGGCAACTGATCAACGGCTATGTGTTCGTGGCGCTCAGCGCCGGGTTGATCTTCCTGGCCCGGGCGCGGCTGTTCGAATGCCTGGGCATCGGTGCCCGATTGCGTGAGCGTCAGTCGGATCGCGAAAGACTGCGTCAGGCCGCTGCGGTATTCGATTGCACCCGCGAAGGCGTGCTGGTCACGGACCGGCAGGGGCTGATCGTGCACGTCAATCGTGCCTTCATGGAAATCACCGGTTATCAGCGTGAAGAAGTGATTGGCCAGCAGCCCAGCCTGTTCAAGTCCGGGCACCACCCGCCGGGGTTCTATCAGGCGATGTTCGCCACGTTGCAGGCGAAGGACGAGTGGAGCGGCGAGATCTGGAACCGGCGTAAAAGCGGCGAGATCTACCCGCAGTGGCAGACGATCCGGGTGATCCGCGACGAGGACGGTCGGCTCAGCCACTACGTCGCGGTGTTCTCAGACATCAGCGCGATCAAGGATTCCGAACACGAGCTCAAGCATCTGGCTCACCACGATCCGCTGACCGACCTGCCCAACCGCCTGCTGTTCAGCGACCGCGCCGAACAGGCGCTGGCGTCGGCGCAGACCCACAAGCGCGGTTGCGCGCTGCTGATGATCGATCTGGACCACTTCAAACTGATCAACGATAGCCTCGGCCACAACATCGGTGACCGTTTGCTCAAGGCGGTCGCCGCGCGTTTGCAGGCGTTGTTCGGGCCGGGCATCACCCTGGCGCGGCTGGGCGGCGACGAGTTCGCGGTCCTGCTGGAAAGTTGTCCACAGCCGGCGCAGGCGGCGGCGCTGGCTCAGCGCATTCTCGATGCACTCAAGGAGCCGTTCTGCCTCGACGGCCATGAGCTGTTTATCAACGCCAGCCTCGGCATCAGCCTGTTTCCCAGCGATGCACTGAGCGCCGAACAGCTGTTGCGCAACGCCGACGCGGCGCTGTTCAAGGCCAAGAGCAGTGGCCGCAACGGTTACGCGCTGTACACCGAAGAACTCACGGCCCACGCCCAGCAGCGGGTCGAAATCGCCTTCGAGTTGCGCCGCGCGCTGGAGCAGCAGGAACTGCGGGTCTACTACCAACCGGTACACGACCTGAAAACCAGTCGCCTGATCGGCGTCGAAGCGCTGGTGCGCTGGGAGCATCCGCAGCGGGGCCTTGTGTCGCCGGCGGAATTCATCCCGATTGCCGAGCGCACCGGGCTGATCTCGGAAATCGACGCCTGGGTCATGCAGCAGGCCTGCCGGCAGATGTGCCAATGGCAGCAGGCCGGGGTGGTGCTGTCGTTTGTCGCGGTGAACGTGTCGTCACGTTTGTTCGCCCGTCGCGAGTTGTACGAGCAGGTTGCGCAGGTGCTGCACGAGACCGGCCTGGATCCGGCCTATCTGGAACTGGAGGTCACCGAAAGCGCGGTGATGGATGATCCGGAAGTCGCGCTGGAACAGATGCATCGGCTGCGCGAGCTGGGCATTCGTCTGGCCATCGATGATTTCGGCACCGGTTATTCGTCGTTGCTGCGACTCAAGCGCCTGCCGGTGCAGAAGCTGAAGATCGATCAGGGTTTCGTCGCCGGCCTGCCGTGGGACGAGGACGACGCGGCGATCGTCCGGGTGATTATCGCTCTGGCCCGCAGCATGGGCATGCAGGTGCATGCCGAGGGCATCGAGCAGGCGGAACAGGCGGCGTTCCTGCTGGGCCAGGCCTGTGATTTGGGGCAGGGCTACTGGTTCGGACGGCCGGTCCCGGAAGCGCAAATCGACTGGAACCGGGCGCCCTTGATCGGTTGAGGGCGGCGTATGGCGGGTTTGTCGGCGGGCAAATCCGCCGCAAACCCTTGCTGCATCACATAATGTTTTCCAGTTATATAAACATTCTTAAATAGTCTTTTTAAGAATATCCAAAGCTCTCTTATATTGCTCCCACGCCGAACGCAGTGCCGCCCACTGCCAGGCATATCCCATACAAAGGAGCAGCACCATGAGCGCATCCCTGCGTAGCGTTGACGGTCAGGACGAAAGCACCATCTTGCGCGAAATCCAGAGCGCCTTGCGCGACCTGCGTTTCGGCGCGGTGGAAATCACTGTGCATAACGCCCAGGTAGTTCAGATCGAACGCAAAGAGAAATTCCGTCTGCAGCAACCGGGTAACAAACCGGCCTGATTCGTAGT
Organism: Pseudomonas aphyarum; assembly: GCF_028657055.1. Lineage (NCBI taxonomy): Bacteria > Pseudomonadati > Pseudomonadota > Gammaproteobacteria > Pseudomonadales > Pseudomonadaceae > Pseudomonas > Pseudomonas aphyarum. The sequence goes on along the minus strand of NZ_JAMDGS010000009.1, from coordinate 221,892 downwards.
CTGCGGCAGCTCCTGCGGGGAGCTGTTGGCAGAAGCTGCCACAGGCTGCGGTCGTTGAACGAGCAACCCGATTCCAGCAATCCATAAGAAAAAGCCACCACCAAGAATTCCAGGAGCTTTCACCATGTCGTCGATTCGCCGTTACGCTTTGGCCGCCCTGGCCAGTGCTGTGTTTGCCGGTTCCGCGGTTGCCAAGGATTACGAACTGCTCAACGTGTCGTATGACCCGACGCGTGAGCTGTATCAGGATTACAACGCCGAGTTCGTGAAGTACTGGCAGTCGGAGCACGCCGGCGACACCGTGAAAATCCAGCAATCCCACGGCGGTTCGGGCAAGCAGGGCCGTGCGGTGATCGACGGTCTGCGCGCCGACGTCGTGACCCTGGCCCTGGCCGGCGACATCGACGAAATCGCCAAGCTCGGCAAGACCCTGCCTGCTGACTGGCAGAAGCGTCTGCCGGAAGCCAGCACTCCGTACACCTCGACCATCGTGTTCCTGGTACGCAAGGGCAACCCGAAAGGCATCAAGGACTGGGGCGATCTGGTCAAGAACGACGTCTCGGTGATCACCCCGAACCCGAAAACCTCCGGCGGTGCGCGCTGGAACTTCCTCGCGGCATGGGCCTACGGCCTGAAAGCCAACGGTGGCAACGAAGCCAAAGCCAAGGAATACGTACAGACCCTGTTCAAGCACGTTCCGGTTCTGGACACCGGCGCCCGTGGCTCGACCATCACCTTCGTCAACAACGGTCAGGGTGACGTGTTGCTGGCCTGGGAAAACGAAGCCTTCCTGGCGCTGAAAGAAGACGGCGGCAAGGACAAGTTCGACATCGTCGTGCCTTCGCTGTCGATCCTCGCCGAACCACCGGTGGCCGTGGTCGACAAGAACGCCGAGAAGAAGGGCAACGAGCAGATCGCCGAAGCCTACCTCAAGCACCTGTACAGCCCGGCCGGCCAGGAAATCGCGGCGAAGAACTTCTACCGTCCGCGTGACAAGGACGTGGCAGCCAAGTACGCCCAGCAGTTCCCGAAACTGGAACTGGTGACCATCGACAAGGACTTCGGCGGCTGGAAAACCGCACAGCCGAAATTCTTCAACGACGGTGGCGTGTTCGACCAGATCTATCAGGCGCAGTAATCTGAAATAGGTCATAAACGAGCCCCGATTTAACCGTCGGGGCTTTGTGCGTTCTCAAACCAAGGACTTTTATGTCGCGTCGTATCTCCCCCGTCATACCCGGCTTCGGGCTGACGCTGGGCTACACCTTGGTGTACCTCAGCCTGATTGTGCTTATCCCGCTGGCGGCGATGTTCGTCCACGCCGCCCAACTCACCTGGGACCAGTTCTGGACGATCATCTCCGCGCCCCGCGTTCTCGCCGCATTGAAGCTGAGCTTCGGCACCGCACTGTGCGCCGCGATCATCAACGGCATCATCGGCACGTTGCTGGCCTGGGTGCTGGTGCGCTACACGTTCCCTGGACGCAAGGTGATCGACGCGATGATCGATCTCCCGTTTGCCTTGCCGACCGCGGTGGCCGGTATTGCCCTGACGGCGCTGTACACGCCGACCGGGCTGGTCGGGCAGTTCGCTGCCGACCTCGGTTTCAAGATCGCCTACACCCCGCTCGGGATTACCCTGGCGCTGACCTTCGTGACCCTGCCGTTCGTGGTGCGCACGGTGCAGCCGGTGCTGGCCGACATTCCACGTGAAGTCGAAGAAGCCGCGGCGTGCCTAGGTGCGAAGCCTTTGCAGGTGTTCCGCCACATTCTGCTGCCGGCGCTGTTGCCGGCCTGGCTGACCGGTTTTGCCCTGGCGTTTGCCCGTGGCGTCGGCGAGTACGGTTCGGTGATTTTCATCGCCGGCAACATGCCGATGAAAACCGAGATCCTGCCGCTGCTGATCATGGTCAAGCTCGACCAGTACGATTACACCGGCGCTACCTCCATCGGCGTGTTGATGCTGGTGGTTTCCTTCGTCCTGTTGCTGCTGATCAACTTGCTGCAGCGGCGCATCGAAACCCCATAAGGAGGCGCGAACCATGTCCCAATCGTCTATTGCGGCCGCTTCCTCGGCCAACGCCGCCCGCCGTGGCAGTGCCACTTCGCGGCGGATCCTGATCGGCCTCGGCTGGCTGATTTTCTTCCTGTTTCTGGTGCTGCCGCTGTTCATCGTGGTGTCCCAGGGTTTGAAGAACGGCCTCGGCGCGTTCTTCACCGCGATCTTTGAACCGGATGCCTTGTCGGCCCTGAAACTCACCGTGATCGCGGTGCTGATTTCGGTGCCGCTGAACCTGGTGTTCGGCGTCAGCGCCGCGTGGTGCGTGAGCAAATACTCGTTCCGTGGCAAGAGTATGTTGGTGACGCTGATCGACCTGCCGTTCTCGGTATCACCGGTGATCGCAGGTCTGGTCTACGTGTTGATGTTCGGCGCCCAGGGTCTGTTCGGGCCGTGGCTGCAGGATCACGACATCCAGATCGTCTTCGCCCTGCCGGGCATCGTGCTGGCGACGATCTTCGTCACCGTGCCGTTCGTGGCCCGTGAGCTGATCCCGCTGATGCAGGAACAAGGCACTCAGGAAGAGGAAGCCGCGCGCCTGCTCGGCGCCAATGGCTGGCAGATGTTCTGGCACGTGACCGTCCCCAACATCAAATGGGGCCTGATCTATGGCGTGGTGCTGTGTACCGCGCGGGCCATGGGTGAGTTCGGTGCGGTGTCGGTGGTCTCCGGGCACATTCGCGGGGTGACCAACACCTTGCCGCTGCACGTCGAGATCCTCTACAACGAATACAACCACGTGGCCGCGTTCGCCGTGGCGAGCCTGTTGCTGATCCTGGCGCTCTTCATCCTGCTGCTCAAGCAGTGGAGCGAAAACCGTATCAACCGCCTGCGCGCCAGCGCCGCGGAGGAATAATTCATGTCGATCGAAGTGCGTAACGTCAGCAAGAATTTCAATGCGTTCAAGGCGCTGGACAACATCAGCCTGGACATCCACAGCGGTGAACTGGTGGCGCTGCTCGGCCCGTCCGGCTGCGGCAAGACCACCCTGCTGCGCATTATTGCCGGTCTGGAAACCCCGGATAACGGCAACATCGTGTTCCACGGCGAAGACGTATCCGGCCATGACGTGCGGGATCGCAACGTCGGTTTCGTGTTCCAGCACTACGCCCTGTTCCGCCACATGACCGTATTCGACAACGTCGCGTTCGGCCTGCGCATGAAACCGAAAAACCAGCGCCCGACTGAAAGCCAGATCGCGACCAAGGTTCACGAGCTGCTGAACATGGTGCAACTGGACTGGCTGTCGGATCGTTATCCGGAGCAACTGTCCGGCGGCCAGCGCCAGCGTATCGCCCTGGCCCGCGCCCTGGCGGTAGAGCCGAAAGTGCTGCTGCTCGACGAGCCGTTCGGCGCTCTCGACGCCAAGGTGCGCAAAGAGCTGCGCCGCTGGCTGGCGCGCCTGCACGAAGACATCAACCTGACCTCGGTGTTCGTGACCCACGACCAGGAAGAGGCGATGGAAGTGGCCGACCGTATCGTGGTGATGAACAAGGGTGTGATCGAGCAGATCGGTTCACCGGGCGACGTCTACGAAAACCCGGCCAGCGATTTCGTCTATCACTTCCTCGGCGATTCGAACCGTCTGCATCTGGGGGATGACAATCACGTGCTGTTCCGTCCGCACGAAGTGTCGCTGTCGCGGCATGAGCTGGAGGATCACCACGCCGCTGAAGTCCGCGATATCCGGCCGCTGGGCGCGACCACGCGGGTGACGTTGAAGGTGGAAGGCCAGACGGATCTGATCGAGGCGGAAGTGGTGAAGGACCACGACAGCCTGACCGGGTTGGCGAAGGGGGAGACGTTGTTCTTCAAGCCGAAGGTCTGGCAGAAAGTCGCCAACGTTTGATCTCGCTCATTCCCACGCTCTGCGTGGGAACGCCGCTATGGACGCTCCGCGTCCACTGTGACGCGAAGCGTCACGGGATTCATTCCCACGCAGAGCGTGGGAACGAGCGAATCAGCCTGTGGTTCAGACAGCCGCGCGATTCGGATTGACCCGCACCACACCCGCCCGCGCCTCGATCTGCTCTTTCAGCTCATGGCGCATCCCGAGCATGAACGCCAGCTCGGCCACCACAAACAGCGGCCCGACAATCAACCCGCTCAAGTCATCGACGAACGCCGGTTTGCGCCCCTCGTAATGGTGCCCGACAAACTGGATCACCCAGCCGATCACGAACATCGCCAGACCGCTGCTGAGCCAGACCATGGTGCTCTGCTGCGCCAGAACATGCCCGGCCCAGACCGATAGCCCCATCAACACGGTCATCAACATCCCGAGCTTTAGTTCCAGACGCAGGTAAAACCACGCCGAAGCAAGGGCGGCAATCACCGCCGGGGAAATCCACAATCCGCCCACCGACCATTCCGGCCGCGACAAGAGCACGGCCACCGCCACCACAATCAGCGGAATCCCGATAAAGTGGCTGGCGATGTTGCGCGGGTCACGGTGGTAAGCGGCGTATTGACTCAAATGATCGACGAGGCTTTTCATTGTTGTTCCTCCTGTAGGGTGATCGAATCATGCCCCGGGTTCACGGTTCGCTCTGTCAGGCAGGCGACAATCTTTAGGAGAACGCATGGATAAGGTCTGGCGCGAGCGCCTGCTGACCGGGCAATGGTTCAGTCATCTGCCTTCGTCCTTTCAGGATAGTCTGCTGGCGGCGGCCCGGGAGCGGCGGCTGGCGGCAGGGCAGCGCTTGTTCCAGCGCGGCGACGCGCCGTGCGGGCTGTACGCGGTGCTCGACGGCGCGGTACGCATCGGCGCGGTCAGCGAGCAGGGCAAGGAGGCGTTGCTGAGTCTGGTGGAGGCGCCGCACTGGTTCGGCGAAATCTGCCTGTTCGACGGTCAGCCCCGCACCCATGACGCTTACGCGGTCGGGCCTTGTACCCTGCTGAACATTCCCCAGGCCACGCTGCTGAAACTGCTCGACGAGCACCCCGTCTACTGGCGGCATCTCGCTCTGTTGATGAGCCACAAACTGCGCCTGACCTTCATCAATCTCGAACAGCTGAGCCTGCTGCCGGCCCCGGCGCGACTGGCCCATCGCTTGCTGATGATCGCCGAAGGCTACGGCGAACTGGATCCGCCACGCCGGGTGCTGCAACTGCCCCAGGAGCAGCTGGCGTCGATGCTGTCGCTGTCGCGGCAGACCACCAACCAGATCCTCAAGGAGTTGCAGGGGCAGGGGATTATCGGCTTGAGTTATGGCGAGATCGAAATCCTCGACGCCGCGCGATTGCGCGCGCTGGCGACCCTTTAGTTTCACCACTATCCCTGTGGGAGCGGGCTTGCCCGCGATTGAGGTCTGTCAGATTCCTCTATGTCGATTGACCCGACGCCATCGCGGGCAAGCCCGCTCCCACAGGGGATTGTATGTGGCTTACGAACCGCGATAAGTCGAGAAGCCATACGGGCTGAGCAGCAGCGGAATGTGATAGTGCTGATCTGTCTGCTTCACTTTAAAGATCACCGGAATCTCCGGAAAAAATGTCTCGTGCTTCGTCTTCTCGAAGTACTCGCCAGTCTTGAACACCACCCGATATTCACCCGCCTCGAACGGTTTGTTCGCCGGGAACAGCTCGGCGATCCGTCCTTGTTCATTGGTGGTGCCCTGCGCCAGCGGCTGCCAGTCCTGGCCGACATGACGTTCAAGCGTCACGTGGATGCCTGGCGACGGCAGGCCGTTTTCCAGATTGAGTACGTGCACGCTCAGCGGGTTGCCGGCGGCCAGCGCCAGGCTCGAAAAAGCGCTCAAGCCAAGCGCGGCGAAAGTCATGCGCAGTGGGGTCATGGTGATGCTCCTGGGTTCAAATATGGTTGATGGACAGGCCGACGATTTTGGCAGCCTTGATCGCGCAGTTCTCGTCCTGCTCGCCGCCGCCGGAACCGGCCACGCCCATGGCGCCGACCAGTTCTTTGCCGGCAAACAACGGGATGCCGCCACCGAGCAATAGCAATTCATCGAGAGTGTTGAGGTTGGCGGTTTCCGGGTTGCTTCGGGCGCGCTCGGCGAACAGCCGGGTCGGGGATTTCGTCGACAGCGCGGTGTAGGCCTTGCGTTGGCTGGCGGCGGTGTTGTGCGGGCCGATACCGTCGCCGCGCAAGGTCACCAGCAGGTTGCCGCCACGGTCGAGCACCGACACCGTGCCGTTGCAGTTTTCCAGCGCTGTGTCGGCCAGCAGCCGTGCGGTTTTCAGATCGAGATCGGCGTGACGGGGCAGCTCAGGCGCAGCAAACGCAGCGCTGCTGAGGCCGATTGTCAGGCTGGCAATCAAGTATTTGACGGTCATGGGCAGGCTCCAAAAGCGAAGGCCGCCACCTTATCCGCCGGTTCCCGTCGAAACCTCGTCAGCCGGATTACAAGTTTGTAATGGGCAACGCCGCCGAAGGGGCCTAGCCTGTGCCTCTGAATAATCGAGGTGTGCCATGCGTTTGCTGGTCGTAGAAGATGAAGCCAAAACCGCGAATTTCCTCGCCAAAGGGCTGGGCGAGTCGGGTTTTGCCGTGGACGTGGCACTGAATGGCCTCGATGGACGCTACTTCATTGAGCAGCAGGCATATGACCTGATCATCCTCGACGTGATGCTGCCGGGCCTCAATGGCTGGCAACTGCTGCAGCTGATCCGTCAGCGTGGCGCCACGCCGGTGCTGTTCCTGACGGCGAAGGACGCCATCGAAGATCGCGTGCGAGGTCTCGAACTAGGGGCCGATGACTATTTGCTCAAGCCGTTCGCCTTCGCCGAATTGCTGGCGCGGGTGCGCACGTTGTTGCGGCGCGGGCCGATGCGCGAAGCCGAGTCGTACAGCATCGCCGATCTGGAAATCGACGTGCTGCGCCGTCGGGTCAGCCGGGGCGGCCAGCGCATCGCCCTGACCAACAAGGAATTCGCCCTGCTGCATTTGCTCGCCAGCCGTCAGGGTGAAGTACTGTCGCGCACGCTGATCGCTTCGCAGGTGTGGAACCTGAATTTCGACAGCGACACCAACATGGTCGAAGTCGCAGTGCGCCGCTTGCGTTCGAAAGTCGATGATCCGTACATGCCCAAACTGATCCACACCGTGCGCGGGGTCGGCTATCAACTCGAAGCGCCAGACGATGCGCGCTAGATCCATCGCCTGGCGCCTGGCCCTGGCGTTCGCTGCCGTCTGCGCGCTGGTGCTCAGCGCGATTGGCGTGTTCCTGTATCGCTCGCTGGCCTCGGAAATCGCCTGGCGCGACGACATGGCGTTGCTCGGTCGTCTGGAACAGGTGCGCGCGCTGCTCGCCGACAGTGACAGCCTCGACGCCTTGCAGGCGCGGCCACGGCTGTACCAGAACATGCTCGGCAATCTCGACAGTCTGCTGCTGGTGCAACGAGCGGACGGCTCGAATGTGATCACGATCAACCCTCGCCAACGTGCACTGCCGCTCGTGCAGGCCATCCCCCGGGATCAACCGCCGCAACGCCGTGATGTGCTGACCTGGCAGGCGCCCGACGGTGTCGAGCTTGCCCTGTTATCAGGTCAGGCCCAAGGCCCGAACGGCGAAGCGCTGACCGTGATCGCCGGCAAGGTCTTGAGCGAGCGCGAGCAGATGCTCGGCAGCTATCGCCTGCGCTTGTATCTGGCCGTCGGCCTGGGTGCCGTGCTCGCCTTCACGCTGGGTCTGGTGCTGTTGCGCCGAGGTTTGCGACCTCTGCGCAAGCTGAGTGAAGCACTGCGCGGAATCGACCTGCGCAGCCTCGACCAACGCGTCCCCACCGCCGGCACGCCAGCGGAATTGCTGGAACCGGTGCACGCGCTGAACGGCATGCTCGGGCGGCTGGACGACGGCTTCCAGCGCCTTTCACAGTTTTCCGCCGACCTTGCTCACGAAATCCGCACGCCCCTGCACACCTTGCTCGCGAGCAACGGCCAGGCACTGAATTACCCGCGCAGCAGCGCCGAGTATCAGGAAGTGCTGGCGTCGAACATGGAAGAGTTCGAGCGGCTCAAGCGCATGGCCGAAAACCTGATGTTTCTCGCCCGCGCAGAGCAGGCCGAGCGGGCGCTCGATCTGCGCACGCTGGAACTGCACGAAATCGGCGATGAGTTGTGCGACTACTTCGAAGCCCTGGCCGATGACCGGGAAATCCGCTTGGAAAACACGTTCAGCGGAGCGTTGCTGGCGGATCAGCAACTGCTGCAACGCGCCTTGGGCAATCTGTTGGCCAACGCGGTACGCCATGGCGATGCCGGCTCGGTCATCAGCCTGTGCCGGCGCGATGAGCCGGGCATGTGCTGGCTGCAAGTCCACAACCTCGGCCCGGTCATCGCGGATGAGCACCTAGGCAAACTGTTCGACCGCTTCTACCGCGTCGACCCGTCCCGCGCGGAGCCGGGAGATTCCGGTGGGTTGGGGTTGGCGATCGTGCAGTCGATCATGCAGTTGCATGGGGGGCGGGTGCGGGTCAGCAGTGATGCAGCGGGTACGGTTTTTGAGCTTGGATTTGTAACCAGTCGCTAATTGACCCGCACATGCCGTTTCATCTGAGCTAGACTCGCCCTGAATTGGCATCAAATACGATGCATATACTTTAAATACGCTTTATTACACTGCATATAATGCACTGGTGTGTCATGGAACAGTTGGGCGAACTGATCAGAACTCTGCGCAAAGCGCAAAAACTCTCGCAACAGGCGCTGGCGCAACGTTACGGCATGAGCCGTGCCACCATTTCGGGTATCGAAAACAATACGATTTCTGAAATTGGTCTGCGCAAAGTCGAGGCGATCCTCAACGGCTTTGGCTATGAGCTGACTGCGGTCCCCGTGAGAGCGCAACGCCCGACACTCGACGCGTTGCAGAAGGTCAATTTCCATGACTGAGCCGACAGATCGGTTGCATATCACCGTCGCTGATAGCCCGGTCGGAACGCTCGGTCGAGGGCAGCCGGGCATGGATAGTGTGTTCAGCTATCGCGAGGACGCGATCGACGAAAATGCGGTGTCGCTGACAATGCCGACCCGGCTGGAGAGCTACGGCTGGGAGCGGGGCATTCATCCCGTTTTCGAAATGAATCTGCCGGAAGGCGCGTTGCGCGATGAGCTGGTTCGACGCTTCAGTAAGGCAGTGCGCGGTTTTGATGATTTCGCCTTGCTCGCTATTGTCGGACCGCATCAGTTGGGACGGCTGGCGATTACCAGCGAGTCGGCAACCGAGCGTCAGCCCGAAACGTCACTGGCCGAGCTTTTGGTGCATGACGGTGCCCAGGGACTGTTCGATGACTTGCTACAGAAGTACGGCCAATACTCCGGGGTTTCGGGCGTGCAGCCCAAAGTGCTGGTACGCGATAGCGCGGCAGCCGTTGATCGCCTGACTCACCGAGGCTCCACACATCTGGTCAAAGCCTTCCGGCCCGAGGAGTTTCCCGAGCTGGCGACCAACGAGTACTTCTGTATGCGCGCCGCAACGCTTAGCGGACTTGAAGTGCCAAAGTTTGAATTGAGTGAGCAGGGCAAGTTTCTGGTGGTCGAGCGTTTTGACCTGATTGAGCATGGCTATCTGGGTTTCGAGGACTTTTGCGTGCTCAATGGCTGGCCTTCCAGAGCCAAATACGATGGTTCTTACGAAGGCGCTGCCCGACAGATCAAGGCCTTTGTTTCGCCTGCGCTGTTGAGTCAGGCGCTGGAAGCTTTTTTCAAGATCGTGGCGCTGTCAGCGGGACTGAAAAACGGCGATGCACATCTGAAGAACTTCGGTGTGCTGTATGACCATTGCGGCGCGCAGGCCTCAATCCGGCTGGCCCCGGCTTACGACATCATCACCACATCGGTTTACATCAGGAACGACAGCCTGGCCTTGCTGCTGGGCGGGTCGAAGGCATGGCCCAAGCACAAGGCGCTCATCCGTTTCGGCCGTACGGCGTGCAATCTCACTGAAGGCCGGTGCAATGAACTACTGCAGCAGGTTGTTCATGGCATGCAGGCGGCGATGGCGGAAATGCTCGAGCATTGCCGAAGTCATCAGTCGTTCGCCGAGGTGGGTACGGCAATGATCGAGCAGTGGGAGTCCGGGATTGAACGCAGTCTGACCAAGGGTTGAATGCCCATGTGCGCTCAGCGCAACTGATCCCGAAACTGCCCCGGCGTCATCCCCGTCCAGCGTTTGAACGCGCGGCTGAAGCTGCTCGTATCGGCGAATCCGAGCAGATAACTGACCTCGCTCAGCGAGCATTGCGGATCGCGCAGGTGCAGCAGTGCGAGGTTCTCGCGGCTTTCATTCAGCAGGGTATCGAAGCGACAACCCTCGTCCGCCAGGTGCCGTTGCAGGCTGCGCAGGCTCAGGTGCAGGGCCTGGGCGATTCGTTCGGCGCTGGGTTCGCCTTCGGGCAGTTGTTCTTCGATGGCGTCGCGTACCTTGCGCTCCCAGGTCAGTGGCTTGAGCTGGGCGAGGGTGCGTTTGAGCACCGCTTCATTGTGCTCGGCCAGTTCCGGGTTGGCGTCGTCGAGGTGACTGTCGAAGTCGGTGAGGGCGAATTCGATGCGGTCTTCTTCGGCGGAAAAATGCACCGGCGAGCGGAACACCTTGTGCCATTGATGCGCATCGGCTGGTTCCGGGCGACGTAGATACACCGCCAATGGTGCGTAGTCGCGGCCCAGGCGATTGCGGCAGGTGCGCACGTAGATCGCCGCAAACGCGTCGATGGCCTCGAAGGCGGGCGCCGGGTTGTCGGCCGGAATTTTCAGGCGAAACCGATAGCGGTCTTCGGTGCGGGTCAGCTCCAGCTCCAGCGCGTCGCTGACCACCTGGTGATAACGCACGATCCGCTCGAACACTTCCCGCAGGCTGCCGCTGGCCACCAACGCATAGCCCAATGCGTGAAACGTCGTGGGGCTGACGAACCGCGACACTCGCAAACCAATCGCCGGATCACCGCTGACCTGCACCGCGATTTCCCACAGGCGTGTGGTCGCGGACAACGGATAGCGGGCGTTCGGGTCGTCCATCAGTTGCGGATCGAGCCCGGCCTGCTGGCACAGGGCAGTGCTGTCCAGCCCCAGCGCATCGAGTTGCTTGCGCAGGGCACGGGTCCAGCTGGCGAGAGAAGTCGGTTCCTTCATGCTGATTGGCGCTTCCGGTCAACAGGTTGGCGTTCTCGGCTACCGCGTTCGGAATCCGCGCGGGGCAGGATACGAACATCAATAACCAGAGGATGGAAGCATGGACCGTACTTCTGCAAGTCCCCAGCGACACAATGCTGCCCAGCGATCAGCGCATATTCGCGAAGTGGTGCTGGCGAAGGGCGTCGAGCTGCGCGAGCACTACCCGATTCTCAAGCATCAGGACGCCCTCGGCGCGGGGATTCTGGCCTTTGCCCTGGCGGGGATGATCGGTTCGGCGGCGCTCTATATCACCGGGCACATGGCGTGGTGGGCGTGCCTGTTGCTCAACGCGTTTTTCGCCTCGCTGACCCATGAGCTCGAACACGACCTGATTCACAGCATGTATTTCCGCAAACAGCGGGTGCCGCACAACCTGATGATGGGCCTGGTATGGCTGGCGCGGCCGAGCACGATCAACCCGTGGATCCGCCGTCATTTGCACCTCAATCATCACAAGGTGTCCGGCACTGAAACCGACATGGAAGAACGGGCAATCACCAACGGCGAGCCTTGGGGTTTCGCGCGGTTGCTGATGGTCGGTGACAACGTGATGTCGGCGTTCATCCGCATGCTGCGGGCCAAAACCTGGGCGCACAAGTTCAGCATCATCAAACGCACTTTGAAGGTCTACGCGCCGCTGGCGCTGGTGCATTGGGGGGCGTGGTATGTGTTTCTCGGGTTCCATGCGGCCAACGGGATCGCCTACCTGATGGGCTCGCCGATCGAATGGTCGGCGACCACGTTGTCGGTGATGCAAGTGATCGACATCGCCGCCGTGGTGATCATTGGCCCGAATGTATTGCGCACCTTCTGCCTGCACTTCATCAGCTCGAACATGCATTACTACGGGGATGTGGAGCCGGGTAATGTGCTTCAGCAGTGCCAGGTGTTGAACCCGTGGTGGCTGTGGCCGTTGCAGGCGTTCTGCTTCAACTTCGGCAGCAGTCACGGGATTCATCATTTTGTGGTGAAGGAGCCGTTCTACATTCGCCAGCTGACGGTGCCGGTGGCGCATAAGGTGATGCGGGAGATGGGGGTTCGGTTTAATGATTTCGGGACGTTCGGGCGGGCGAACAGGTTTGTTCGCAAGGAAAATGAGGGGTTGGCGGGTAAGGCGATCGAGGTGAACTGACTTTGCATGTTTGGATTGAGAGCCAGCCCTCACCCTAACCCTCTCCCGGGGGGAGAGGGGACTGATTGGGGGATATTTGGGAAATACACCGACTTGAAAGTGCTTTACCGAATCCATAATCGACTAGGTATTTCAGGTCGATGTATAGCGAAAGACACCTCGGTAGGCTCCCTCTCCCTCCGGGAGAGGGCTGGGGTGAGGGCAGCTCTTGATCTGAGTATCAATCCGGCTGAAACGGCGACTCACTCAAAACCACCCCGGTCTCCTCCACATACCGCTGCCAATGCTCGATCAGCGCTTCAAGCTTCTGCGGCTGACTCGACGCCAGGTCATGAATCTCCCCCGGATCACTGCCCAGATCGTAAAGCTGCCAAGTCGCCGGCCCCACTGGCCCGGGAATCCACACCGCCTTCCACTGCCCCTGCCGAATCGCCCGGCGCCCGAACAACTCCCAGCCGGTCACCGTGTGCTCGTCATGCACCTGCGCCGTTTCGCCGGACAAGAACCCCAGCCACGATTTACCGCGCAACGGCGCCACCGGTTTACCGTGCCATTGCTTGCCCGGATGGCGCACGCCGGCCAGATCAAGGATGGTCGGCGTGATATCCATTACCGTGCCGAAACCATGGCTGATCTGCCCCTTCAGCGGCAGCTGCGGATAATGCAGCAGCGCCGGAACGCGAATCCCGCCCTCGGTGGTGAACGCCTTGAACAGGCGTGACGGCGCGGTCGCCACCTGCGCCCAGTTCGGCCCGTACCAGACGTAGGAATTGGCGCGGCCGATGTTGTCGAGGCTGTTGTCGTAATGCTGGCTCAGGTAGGTCACCAGCTCCGGACCGAATTTCGGGAAGGCCTCCAGCAGCGCGCCTTCGGCACCGTTGTCGGACATGAACAGGATGAAGGTGTTGTCGAGCTGGCCCTGCTGGCGCAGGTAATCGACGACGCGGCCGATGTTCCAGTCCATGCGCTCGACCATCGCGGCGTAGACTTCCATCGCCCGGGCGGAAATCTGCTTTTGCTCATCGCTCAGCGCGTCCCATTGCGCGGTCAGCTGGATCAGCGGATGCGGTTCGACATCCGGCTCGATCAATCCCAGCGACTTGAGTTTTTCCAGACGCTCGAGGCGCAGCACTTCCGGCCCCGCGTCGTAGCGGCCACGGTATTTTTCGACGATGTCCGCTGGCGCCTGCAACGGCCAGTGCGGTGCGGAAAATGGCAGGTACGCGAAGAACGGCCGGCTCTGGTCACGCTCCTTGAGGTACTGCAACAGCTTGTCGCCGAAGGCGTCGGAGGAATAGAAATCCTTCGGCAATTCGTCGATGAACGTGTCGTCCTCGATGTACAGCGCCGGGGTGGATTTCAGCAGGCCGGGCGTGTGTTCATCGTAGGTCGGTTCGAATCCGTAGTGGTTCGCCGCGCCGGGCAGCAACGAGAACGAGCGCTCGAAGCCTCGGGCGTGAGGCGCCAGTTCGGCGGTCAGGCCCAGGTGCCATTTGCCGCTCATCAAGGTCTGGTAACCGGCCTCGCGCAGCAACTCCGGCAGCGCGACCACACGGTCGTTGAGATAGCCTTCGTAACCCGGTTTGCCGATCAGCTCCGGGGTCAGGGTTTCGGCCATGGTGCCGATGCCTGCGATGTGATGATCGGTGCCGGTGAGCAGCATCGAGCGAGTCGGCGAGCAGGTCGGGGCGGTGTGAAAGTCGGTCAGGCGCAGGCCATTATTGGCCAGGGCATCGAGGTTCGGCGTGGCGATTTCGCCGCCGAAGGCTCCGATGTCGGAGAAGCCGAGGTCATCGGCCAGAATCACCAGAAAGTTGGGACGTTGCGGCATCAACAGGCTCCTGTTCAGCAGGCAATGAACGACAGCGGCAGATCGCGGATCTGCACCGGTGCGCTCGGTTGGTAATGGTCGTCACTGGTCAGTTCGTGCAGCAGTTCTTCGCGCAACTGGTGGAAGTCGAAACTGCTGCGCTGGCGCGGATGGGGCAGGGCGATGTCCACCACCTGTTTGATCCGGCCGGGGCGCGGTTCCATGACCACTACGCGGTCGGCGAGGAAAATCGCTTCCTCGACATCGTGAGTGACCAGAATCGTGGTGATTTTTGCCCGCTCGCGAATCGCCAGCAGCTCGTCCTGCATCTGCTGGCGGGTCAGCGCGTCGAGGGCGCCGAAGGGTTCGTCGAGCAGCAGGATCCGTGGGCTCGCCACCAGTCCGCGAGCAATCGCCACGCGCTGGGCCATGCCGCCGGAAAGTTGATGCGGGTAGGCGCGAGTGAAGTCGCGCAGGCCCACCAGTTCGATGAAATCGTTGATGCGTTGCTGCTTTTCAGCGGCGCTCAGCGGCTCGTTGACCAGGCCCAGACCGATGTTGTCGGCCACCGTCAGCCACGGGAACAAACGGTGTTCCTGAAACACGATGCCGCGCTCGCCGCCAATGCCGCTGACGGCTTTGCCATCGACTGTGATCTGCCCGCGAAATTGCGTATCGAGGCCCACCAGCAAGCGCAGCAAGGTGGATTTGCCGCAGCCGCTGGAGCCGACGATGGCGACGAATTCGCCCTCGGCGATGTCGAGGTTGAATTCGCGGATCGCCTCCAGTTCGAAACCGTCGACGTCGAAGGATTTGCCTACATGGTTGAAGCTGACAATCGGTGCGTTCATGCGTGTCTCCAGCGGGTGGCGCGGATTTCCAGGCGTTGGCCAATGAGGTTGAGCAGGGCGCCGGTAAGGCCGACCAGCAGCATCCCGGCCATGATCAGGTCCATGCGCAGCAGTTGTTGGGCGCCGATCATCTGGCTGCCGATGCCGCCATTGGACGGCATGAAGTATTCGGCGCCGATGGTGCCGAGCCAGGCGTAGATCAGGCTCAGGCGCAGGCCGGCGAAAATCCCCGGCGCGGCGCCCGGCAATACCAGTCGACGCAGGCGTTGAGCGAGGTTCAGGCGCAGCACTTGCGCGGCTTCGTTGAGTTGCGGCGAGAGGTTGGCGACGCTGCGTTGGGTCGCGACAAACAACGGAAAAAAAGCGGCGAGGGCGACGAACACCCACTTCGCCAGTTCGCCCAGACCGAACCAGGCGGTGAGCAACGGCACCCAGGCGAAAATTGCGATCTGGCGCAGGGCGGCGAGGGTCGGGCCGAGCACGCGTTCGCTGGTGCGCGATAGACCCAGCAGCAAACCCAACACGAGGCCGAGGCCGCCGCCAATCAACAGGCCACCGAGTGTGCGGCCCAGGCTCAGGGCCATGCCCGAGATCAACGTGCCGTCGAGCAATCCGTTTTTCGTCGCCTCAAGCACCACCCACGGACTGACCAGAATGTTGGCATCGATCCATTGCTGATCGACCGCCAGTTGCCACAGCGCAAACAGCGCCAGCGGCAGCAGCCACGGCTGTACGCGCTGCCAGCCTTCGTAGCGCGGGCCGCGACGAATCTCCGCCGTGGCTGGGTGCGGCCAGTGCACCAGTTTCCTGTCCAGCAGACCGATGCCGCGATCCATCGCCACGCCGATCAGACCGATCACCACGATGCACACGAAGACGATGTCGAGCATGAACAGCTGACGCGCCCAGACCATCAGGTAACCGATGCCTTCGCTCGAGGCCAGCAGCTCGACGGCGAGCAACGAAGTCCAGCCAGCGGCCAGTGCCAGGCGTACGCCGGCCATGAACGCCGGCAGGGCGGCGGGTAGCACCAGTCGGCGAATCAGCAACCGTGGCGGCAGGCGCAACACGGCGGCGGCTTCGCGCAGTTTCGGTTGTGCGTCACGCACGCCGACCAGGGTGTGCAGGGTCACCGGCACCACGATGGCCTTGATCAGCACAACCAGTTTCAGCGTTTCGCCGATGCCGAAAAACACCATGAACAACGGAATCCACGCCAGCGTCGGCACCTGGGCCAGGCCGGCGAACGTCGGGAAGATCAGGCGTTCGAGGCGACGGCTGAAACCCAGCGCCGCACCGAGTACCGCACCGGCGGAGACGCCCGCCAGCAGTCCCCAGAACAACCGTTGCAGGCTGATCCACAAGTGACTCCACAACTCGCCCTGGGACAGCTCGATCGCGCTGTTCCACACCAGCGATGGCGCCGGCAGAATCTGTTCGCTCATCCATTGATTGCGCGCCGCCAGCCACCACAGGGCGAACAGTCCGAGCGGTAATATCCAGGGTAAAACGCGGTGGCTCAGGCTTGGCCAGGTGCGCCGGCTTTTCAACGGCGGTGCGGCCAGTGGCAGGCTGAGCAGGGATTCACGGGCCATGGTGACCTCCGTTGTCGGGTTGGATCGAGTCAGCGGAATTAGCTAAAAACCAATTGTTATAAGCGAGTTGTAGAATAATCATTTTGGAGATAAGCAGCGCCATTTAAGGCCTCCAGCCCTGCGCGCATCCAATGCATTCGAAGAATATTTTCGATGCTCTCCATGCATACGGCTCTGCATGTCCCGACTTTGCTGGCTTAGCTTGAAAAGCTATAAAAATGTGCTTTTTAAGTATTTAAGCGCTGATACGGATTGCGCCTACTTTCGGCTCCTCAATGCCCGCCGTGATCAGGAGCCGCACCCATGAACCTTCCCTTCAAACGTGTCATCAGTCTGTTTGCCGCGCCGGCGCTGGCGGGTCTGCTGGCGTTCTCTGCCCAGGCCGACGAGCTCAAGGAAATCAGGATTGCCGTGCCTGATCTGAGCGCGGGTACTCAACACAGCGGCGGGGGCATCGTGGACGTGCTGCGCGATCAGCAGATCTTCGAAAAGGCCTTCGCCGAGCAGGGCATCAAGATTCAGTGGAGCTTCTTCAAGGGCGCCGGACCTGTGATCAACGAAGCGTTCGCCAACGGCCAGGTGGATCTGGCCTATCTGGGGGATCTGGCGGCCATCATCGGCAAATCCAACGGTCTGGATACGCGCCTGCTCAGCGCCAGCGCCCGGGGCGTGAAGCAATACCTCGGCGTCGTGCCGGGTTCGGGGATCAAGACGCTGCAGGATCTCAAAGGCAAGCGCGTGGCGATCTTCCGGGGCACTGCGACCCAATTGTCGTTCGATGCGGCGCTGGCCAGCGTGGGCCTGAGCGAGAAGGACGTGAAGGTGATCAACCTCGATTTCAACGCAGCGGTTGCGGCGCTGGCGGCGAAGCAGATCGATGCGTCGTGGGGCAGCTCCGGGCTGACTGCATTGCAGGCCAAAGGCTTGGCCGAGTTGCCGCTTAACACCAAAGACCTCGGTGGCGCCGGCAGTGTGCAGTCGGTGCTGGTGGGCACCGGCAAGTTTGTCGACGGGCATCCGGAAGCCGTGGCGAAGCTGCTCAAGGCGCAGCAGCAGGCAGTAGAGTGGCTGACTCAGGACAGCAACAAGGACGCTTACGTGCAGCTTGTGTCGGGACTCGCGAGCTATCCGCCGGTGATCCTGACCCAGGATCTGAAGGATCAGAATCTGAGCGAAGTGTTCCCGTCGACACTGGATCCGCTGTTCCTCGAAAACCTGCAGGGCAAGGTGGATCTGGCGGCGCAGCAGAAGCTGATTCGCAAGCCGTTCAAGGTGAACGAGTGGGTGGCGCCAGAGCTGGCGGCTGCGAAGCTCTGAGTCATGCGGTCATTCCCGCGCAAGGCGTGGGAATGACCCTCAAACCGCGACGCTGATCGCCTGTTTATCCACTGCCACCAGCGTCTCGATCATCGCCCGCGCTGCCGGTGACAGCCGGAATCCCGTGCGGCTCACAATCCCGCACCGTGCATTCATGCTCTCCAGGTTCTGCGGCAGATTGCGCCAGTGCAGCAGTGCCAGCGAGCCTTGGGCGATGTCCTCGACAAACGCTTCCTCGGTGCCCACGCCAATCGCGTTGGATTGCAGCACCACTTTCACCAGCGCCGGAAAATGCTCGGTCTCGATGGTCGGTGAAAAATCGATCCGACCGCTGAGATTCGCCAGCAGTTTGCGAATGCCCGGCGGGATCAGCGTGGTCGCCAGCGGATAGTCGAACATGTCGTTGGTCGACAGGCTTTCCTTGGCCAGCAGCGGATGCCCCGGCCGGCAGAAAAACACCCCGCGCTTGGGCGTCAGCGGCTGGGTCTGGAAGTTTGGGTCGGACTCGAAATGGCGGATGTCGGCGATGAAGAATTCGATCTCCTCACGGCTCAGGGCGCGGCTGAGTTTTTCCCAGTTGTCCACCTGAAAACAGGTGCGCACTTTCGGGTGCGCATTGATGAATTGCGCCACAGCGTCCGGCACCAGTTTCACCGCCGGCGCCGGGCCGCAACCGAAGTGCAGTTCGCCGGCGTCGAGTTTGGTCATCTGCGTCACTTCGGCGCTGAGCAACGCCGCGCCCTGCACCAGGGTCAGGGCGTGTTGCAGCACCACCTGGCCTTCGGGTGTCGGGCGCAGATCCTTGTTGCCGCGATCCACCAGCACGCAGCCGAACTCCTGCTCCAGCCCTTGAATGCTGCGGCTGAACGCCGGTTGAGTGATGCCCATGGCGTCGGCCGCGCGGACAAAACTGCGGTGTTCGTTGAGGGCGATGAAGTAGCGCAACTGGCGAAGATCCATATGCTTTTCCGGCATCCTAAAAATAGCTCGAAGGCATTTGCGACGAGGTTGCTTGAGGTTTTAAATGCAAGCTCTTATTCCGTCAACGAAGCATGTGAATATCTATTAGATGTAAATAGAATATAGATAGAGCGTTGTTTCGCTGCCGTCCAACCGCAAGCAGTCGATGAGGGTCTACCCATGAGCAATGCCGCACTCGCTGTAAAACCCGCTGTCCACGCGCTGGACATTCATCCGGTGGCCGGCCGTATCGGCGCCGAAATCCGTGGCGTGCACCTGTCCGGTGAGCTGGATGCCGCGACGATTGAAGCCATTCAACAGGCGCTGATTCAGTACAAGGTCGTGTTCTTCCGCGAGCAGACTCAGCTCGACGATCAACGTCAGGAAGCCTTCGCGCATCTGCTCGGCGAGCCCGTGGCGCACCCGACCGTGCCGTCCCGCGAGGGCACCCGTTACCTGCTGGAACTGGACGGCGCCGAAGGGCAGCGCGCCAACTCCTGGCACACCGACGTGACCTTCGTCGATGCCTACCCGAAAGCCTCGATCCTGCGCTCGGTGGTGGCTCCAGCGTTCGGTGGCGACACGCTGTGGGCGAACACCGCGACCGCGTACAACGAATTGCCGACTGAATTGCGCGAACTGGCAGACAAACTGGTGGCCGTGCACAGCAACGAGTACGACTACGCCGCCGTGAAGCCGGACGTGTCGGCGGAGAAGCTCGAGCGCTATCGCAAGATCTTCACCTCGACCGTCTACGAGACCGAGCACCCGGTGGTGCGTGTGCACCCGATCAGCGGCGAAAAGAGCTTGCTGCTGGGGCATTTCGTCAAACGCATCAAGGGCTATTCCCAGGCTGATTCGGCGCACCTGTTCGGCTTGCTGCAGAGTCATGTGATCCGCCAGGAGAACGTCGTGCGCTGGCGCTGGAAGGCCGGTGATGTGGCGATCTGGGATAACCGTTCGACTCAGCATTATGCGATTGATGATTACGGCACTCAGGATCGGGTGGTGCGTCGGGTGACGCTGAAAGGGGAAGTGCCGGTTGGGGCGAATGGGCAGCGTAGCCAGACCATCAAAGGGCGCGATTAAGATCAGAAGATCAAAAGCCCCTCACCCCAGCCCTCTCCCAAGGGGAGAGGGAGCTGACCGAGGTGTCTGGCGCTGAACATCGACCTGAAAGATCAAGTCGATTATGGATTCAGCAAAGCTCATACAGGTCAGCGCAAATCACCAATATCCCGCGGTCAGTCCCCTCTCCCTCCGGGAGAGGGTTAGGGTGAGGGCGCTCTTGCTCTTGCCTTCGCTTGATCTCTACCAAACGCCAATCTGAACGAGCTTCTCGGTCTCCGGCTCCCCATAACGAAACCGCTGCCCCCGCAAATCAATCTCCTGATGACTGATCGTCGTGCGCCGCTTCAGCCCGCGCACCCACTCGAACAGATACCCCGCATGCTCCTCGCGCACAGCCGCATACGCAGGATCCGCGCCCAGATCCTGCAGCTCCTGCGGGTCATTCAACAGGTCGAAAAGCTGCGGCCGAAAGCCGTCGTACGCCAGGTATTTCCAGCGCTCGCTGCGCACCATCGTCATACGGCAACGGTCGATCGGCTGGCCAAGTCGCTCCCGTGCCGGGGCCTGAAAGGCGTAGTCGTATTCACTGATCGCATAGCGGCGCCAGTCAGGGTTTTCACCGTGCAGCAGCGGAATCAACGAGCGACCCTCCAGTCGATGCTCGGCCCCCGTCACGCCCAGCGCTTCGAGAAAGGTCGGCACCCCGTCGATGGTTTCCGCCAGGCGTTCATCCACCGTGCCCCGCGTGACATCCGCCGCCGCACGCGGATCGCGCACGATCAATGGAACGCCCACCGCTTGCTCCAGCAAAAACTCCTTCTCGCCCAGCCAGTGATCGCCCAGAAAGTCGCCGTGATCGCTGGTGAACACGATCAGCGTGTCCTCCCAGCGACCGTTGCTTTGCAGGAAATCGAACAGCCGCCCCAACTGATCATCGACCTGTTTGACCAGGCCCATGTACGTCGGGATCACGTTCAGTCGTACCGGATCTTTGGAGAAATTCAGGCTTTCCTCATGCTGGCGAAAGGCCTGATAGACCGGGTGGTCGCTTGGAGAGGCATTACGTACCGGTTCGAGAATCGATTTCGTACTGTACAAAGTGTGGTACGGCGCCGGTACGATGTAGGGCCAGTGGGGTTTGATATAGGACAGGTGTAAAAACCACGGTTTTTCACCTTGCTCACCGATGAAGTCGATGGCTCGATTTGTAGTGTAGACAGTCTCTGAATGTTGCTCGGGAATTCGCGCTGGCAAATGGGCATTGCGCATTTTCCAGCCGCTGAGGATTTCGCCGTTGTCGCCTTCGGCCGCGTTGGCCCAGTCGTGCCAGGGGTTGCGCCCTTCGAAACCCTGCTCGCGCAGGTAATGGGTGTACGGCGCGGATTCGCGTTTGTCATCGAACAGCGGGTCGTCGGGGAAGATGCCGTCGTGACGAAAGTACGGCTCGAAGCCGACTTCGTTGAGCACTTCGGCCTGGGCGCTTTCAGGGTTGATCGCCAACCGCTGCAAGGCATCCACGTTGGCCGTGGCGTGGGTCTTGCCGACCAGCGCAGTACGAATGCCGTGGGGGCGCAGGTAATCGCCGATGGTCAGTTCTTCCAGCGGCAGCGGCACCGCGTTCCACGCCACTTGATGGCTGCTGACATAGCGTCCGGTGTAGGCCGACATCCGCGACGGCCCGCAGATCGTGCCCTGTGTATAGGTGCGGCTGAAGCGCACGCCGGCAGCGGCCAGGCGATCGATATTCGGGGTGTGCAGGTGCGGGTGGCCGTAGCAGGACAGGTAATCGCGGCGCAGTTGATCGCACATGATGTACAGCACGTTGCGCACGGGGTTTTGCGGGTTGGACATGGGGTTCACCAGTCAGAAAGACAGGCGAGGTTTTTCGCTTTCGGCGAGGGTGTTCGGCAAGTGCATTCGGGGAATGCTTGCCATGCATGAAACGCATGGGCTCAGACGGCGAGGTTCGCCAGTGAACACACCTCTTCTTCCACCGCATCGATCGCCTTGATCTGCTCGATCATCGCCTCGGCCAGCGGCGACAACCGATACCCGGCGCGGCTGACAATTCCGTAACGGGTGTAAAGCTCTTCCAGATCATCTGCCAACCCTTCGACCTTCAAACACACCAACTCACCCCGGGCCTGATGCAGTGCATCCGAATAGGCGCCAACGATGCCGATCGCATCGGAGCGCAACACCACGCCGAGCAGGCTGGCGCTGTTCTCGCACTCCACGTTCGGAACGAAATCCGGGCGACCACTGAGGTCGACGATGACCTTGCGCAGATTCGGCGGGCGAATACTGACGGCCAGTGGATAACTCATCAATTGCTCGGCTGTGACTCGATCCGATGCGGCCAGCGGATGCCCGGCGCGGCAGCAGAAATGCCATTTGCGCGGTCGCAACCGGTGGGTCAGATAATCCGGATCTGCCTCGAAGTGGCGAGTGTCGGCAACGAAGAATTCGAACTCTTCGCTCAGCAGCCGTTTGCTCAGGCTCTGCCAGTCATCAACCTGGTAATGCACCCGTGCTTTCGGGTATCGGCCGATGAAGCTGCCGATCGCTCGCGGGATCAATCCTGCCGCCGGCGCCGGGCCGCAACCGAAGCGCAATTCCCCCGCCTCCAGCCCGTTGAACTGGCTGATCTCGTTGGCCATCTGCTGCGCACCGCTGACCAGTCGCCGCGCGTGTTCAAGCAGCACCTGGCCCTGTTTGGTCGGCGGCAATTCCTTGCGCCCGCGATCCACCAACTGACAACCGACGCTGTGTTCCAGCGCCTGAATGCTGCGGCTGAACGCCGACTGCGACAGGTTCACCGCCTGCGCGCCTGCGACGAAGCTGCGTTGTTCGGCAAGGGCGATGAAGTGTCTGAGTTGGCGCAAGTCGATATGCATTTTTCACATAAAAAATATCCGGGAAATGCATTGGATATGCATTAGGTCGACTCCTTATAAAGGCAATCTCTTATGCAGTAAATCTTTGTAAAAACATAAATAAATAACTTAAAAGAATATGCGGCACGGAAGATGTCTGCGTGTTTTTTGACCAGGAGCAGCCCCATGAGTCCGTTGAACCTCGCTTCACCGCCGCCGCCACGACGGCTCAAACGTCTGCCTCTGGCCCTGTTGCTGGCGGGGAGTGCCAGCTGGACCCACGGCTACGCTGCGGAAACGGAAATCCCTGTGCCGGCCCCGGCAGGCAAGACCGCGACCGCCACTTCGCAACTGGAAACCGTGACCGTCACCACCCGCCGTCGCGAAGAAAGTTCTCAGGACGTGCCGACGCCCATGAGCGTGGTCAGCGGCCAGACTCTGGAGACGCAACGGGTCTACCGGATTCAGGATCTGCAGCAACTGGTGCCCAGCGTCAACGTCGCCTACATGCATGCGCGCCAGTCCAGCGTGTCGATCCGGGGCCTGGGCAACAACCCGGCCAGTGACGGTCTGGAAGGCAGCGTCGGGCTGTACATCGATAACGTTTATCTGGGGCGCCCGGGGATGGCGGTGTTCGACCTGATGGACATCGAACAACTCGAAGTACTGCGCGGGCCGCAAGGGACGTTGTTCGGCAAGAACACCACCGCCGGGGTGATCAACATCAGCACCCGCGCGCCGAGTTTCACCCCGGAACGCAGCATCGAAACCTCGGTCGGCGAGGACGGTTATTTCCAGACCAAGGGCACGATTTCCGGGCCGCTCAACGATGTGCTGGCCGGGCGTTTGTCGGCCTATCGCACCCGAAGCGATGGCGACATCAAGAACGAATTCAACGGCCATGATCTGAACGGCGGATCCCGCGACGGCTTCCGGGCGCAACTGCTGTTCAAGCCCAACGAAAACTTCAATCTGCGCTGGATCGGTGACTACAACGAAGAGGACTCCAGCGCTGGTACGCGCGTGCTGTACAACACCGGGCCGACCATCAACGGCGTCAATCTCTACTCGGCCCGCGCCGCCGCTGCCGGCGCGACGCTGGTCAACGGCTCGCACCGCAAGGTCAATCTGGACAACGACCAGCACGTCACCGTGCATCAGGGCGGCACGTCGGTGGAGGCCAACTGGACCCTGCCGAGCGACTTCACCCTGACCTCGGTCAGCTCGTACCGCTTCTGGAATTTCACCCCGCGCAACGACGATGGCCTCAACGTGCCGGCGACCTACAACGCCGGGGTGTCGGTGGAGGACAAACAGTATTCCCAGGAATTTCGTCTCGCGTCGCCCAAGGGCGAGTTCTTCGATTACGTCCTTGGCGCCTACTATTTCGGATCGGATCTGGACAACAAATCCTTCGCCTATTACGGCCCGCAGGCAGACATCTGGAACGGCACGCCGCGGGGTGCGCTGGCCAACGTCAACAGTGTCGGCCGTGGCCATATCAAGACCGACAGCTTCGCGCTGTTCGCCCAAGGCACCTGGCATCTGACCCCGCGTCTGGATTTCACCGCCGGGGTGCGTGGCACCTATGAAGAGAAGAACGCCTGGGTCAATCGTGATGCGCCGGTCGGTGGCGCCGCTGTCACGGGTGCCGCAGCCACCGCGCGACGCGGCCGGACCGGCGCCTACGATTCCGGCGACCTGAACCAGTACAGCTCCAGCCCGTCCGGATTGCTCAACCTCAGCTATCGCTTCACCGATGATCTGCTCGGCTACGCCACCTTGTCTCACGGTGAAAAATCCGGTGGGGTCAACCTTGTGGTCGGCTCGGCACCGACCGCTGGCGCCGACTCGTTGCTGATCGGCACCGAGCGCGCCAACAACGCCGAACTCGGCTTCAAGAGCACACTGTGGGATCGCCGTTTGCAGCTCAACGCCAACGTGTTCTGGACTCAGGTCAACGCCTACCAGACCAACGCCTACGACGACGTCAACCGGGTGCAATACCTGACCAACGCCGGTTCAGTGCGCTCGCGCGGCGTGGAGTTCGAGAGCACCGTGATCCCGTTGCGCGGCCTGACGCTGAACTTCAACGGCTCCTACAACGACGTCAGCTATCTCTCGTACAAGGACGCGCCGTGCCCGCCGGAAGTCAGCCAGGCACCGGGTGCTCCGGCCTCGTGCGACCTCAGCGGTCATCAGGTGGTCGGCGCCTCGAAATGGATCGGCAACGCCAACGGCAAGTACGAATGGAATCTGGATAACGGCCTGCAACCTTACGTCACCGGCAGCTACGCGTTTCGCTCAAAAGCAGTCGGTACGGTGGAAGATTCCGACTACGGCCAGATCCCGAGTTACGCGGTGGTCAATCTCTCCACCGGCCTGCGCGGCGATTTCAATCAGGGGCAGTGGGACGTCTCGCTGTGGCTGAAAAACGCCTTCGACAAAACCTATTACACGACCCTGTGGACCGGCGGCAACGGCGGCTATGAAGGCCTGCTCGGCACGCCGCGAACTCTCGGCGTCACCGGTCGCTACGACTTCTGATCGATCCTTCAAGGAGCTGCATCATGTTGCGCATCAAAACCGCTTTACCGGTGTTGTTGTCCGGCGCAGTGCTCAGTGCCGGGGCGCTCGCCGCACCCAGCGTCTACCCCACCGGCGTCACCCGTTACGACCCGGCCAAGGCCTTCAATCAGTATGTGATCTTCAGCGGTGCCGACAAGCAGACGCACCTGATCGACATGAACGGCAACGAGGTCAAGAACTGGCCGCAGTCGGGTTTCCCGTCGGCGATCATCGACCCTCAACTGGTCGGTGGCGAGCGCGGCCATGTGTTGCTGCAACTGAGCGAAAAAGATCCGGGCAAGCTCGGTTCCGCTGGTAACGGTCTCGGCAATCAGAGCGTCGGCGAGCTGGACTGGAACGGCAAAGTCGTCTGGCAGTGGGGCGACAAGGCCCCCGGTGGCGCCGCGCAACAGCATCACGATCAGCGTCGCCTGAGCAACGGCAACACCGTGGTGCTGGCGAACAAGGTACACAAGGTCAAAGGCTTCAAAGTGCCCGAGGTGATCGACGATGCGATCTACGAAGTCAGCCCCGCCGGCGAGGTGAAATGGCAGTGGCTGGCGTCGGATCACTTGAACGAATTCGGCTTCACCGCCGAGCAGTTGAAGCTGGTTCGCGCCAGTGAAAATCCGGATTATCTGCACATCAACAACCTCAGCCTGGTCGGGCCGAACAAATGGTTCGATGCCGGCGACAAGCGCTTCAATCCGGACAACCTGCTGATCGATTCGCGTAACGCCAACTTCATCGCGATCATCGACAAACACAGCGGCAAGGTGGTCTGGCGCCTGGGGCCGAATCTGCCGCTGGCCAATCCGAAAACCGCGCAGAAAATCCCGAGCCCGGTGGATCAGTTCGTCGGCCAGCATGACGCGCACATTATCCCGGCCGGACTGCCCGGCGCGGGCAATCTGCTGGTGTTCGACAACCAGGGTTCGGCGGGTTACCCGAACGTCACGCTGGGGCTGATTTCCGGTTCGCGGGTGCTGGAGATCGACCCGGTGAAAAATGAAATCGTCTGGCAGTACAGCGCGGCCAATTCAAAGCAGCCGGGGTGGGCGTTTTACAGCTCGTTCATCAGCAGCGCGCGGCGCTTGCCCAACGGCAATACGCTGATCGATGAAGGCATGAACGGGCGGTTCTTCCAGGTGACAGCCACCGGTGAAAACGTCTGGGAATACGTCAGCCCTTATCTGGGCAAGGCGCCGGGCAGCGACGCGATCAGCAACTGGGTCTATCGGGCCCTTCCTGTGAGTTATGACTGGGTGCCGGCAGGTACGCCGCGCTCGGAAACGGCAGTGATTGCGCCGGCCATTGGTGTGCAACAAACCAATGCCAGTCGTTAGTTATTAAGAGTCTTCCGAATCGAAATAAGTTATGAGCGACATGAACAGTGCATATAGCAATTTCGTTGAAAAGTCGCGTGGACAATAAATGAATGTCCAACCATCCTGAGTGTCGTGAGTTTCCAGGAGGAAACTTGCTCTCATCGGAAGACACTTATCCAACGATAAAGGAAATCTCGTTATGTCGAGCATTAATGGCACTTATGTAAATGCCAACTCTGGCGCCAAGCTGGTTATCACCGACGGTAATGATTCCAATGGCAGCTTCAGCGGCACCCTCAGCCAGGGTGGCGTGAATTACGACATCCGTTACGGGAACTACCACTTCCAGAACAGCACCGGCAACCCGACCACAATCGCGGTGCTGGCTCAGAACGGAAATAGTGGTTATCAGACCTGGACGCTGTTTTCGCCTGATCACAACTACGCGAAACTCCGGGCTACCGGCTCCCGCGTGAACTTCGATGGTGAAGTTGTGAACTTGGGTGGCGAATTTCTGAAGCAATAAGAAATTCCGTAAATCGAAGGCCGATGCATTAAACATGCATCGGCCTTTTTATTTGCCTTTTAAAAATCTCGTCAACTATCGACTTGGTATTAGTTGTCACTGAATCCCGGGTCATCGATAACCCGATGCCTTGGATGAATACTTTTTATGCCGGGAAAGCATGTCGATTCCGGCGAATCGCTGGAAGCCTTGCGGGCCGTGGCTTTGGCGGAAATGACCGTTTTATATATTCCATAAACGTCTATTCATAACATGAAAGATTACTTTCGGAGATAAGCGTCTAGCCCAATGATTGACCCATCGATCACGCCGTGGGGGATTCAACAAGCGGCGAATCGGCTACGCGAAAAAACGCAAAGAGACCGCAGGGAGTAAATCAATGGGCAATGTCCAGACCGCCGCCAGTGCACAGGAGGTGCTGTGGCGCCAGGCGCCGAGCGGCGAGTTGGTCGATCTCGGCCGGCCCCATCGCGTGCCGTTGGGGCAGCTGCGTTTGCAGCGCGCGCCCAAGGGCATTCTGAGCCGCCGCGAAACGATTCTGCTCGGCGTTCTGGCGCTGGTGGTGCATGGCGCGGTGATCTACTGGATCAACCAGCATCCGACACCGGCGCTGCCGATCGTGCCACCGGAAATTCCACCGATGACCATCGAGTTTTCGCGTCCGGCGCCACCGGCTCCACCTGTGGTTGTACCGCCACCACCGGCACCTGTGGTCGAGCCACCGCCACCGGTGGAAGACGAACTGGCAACCAAGCCACCACCAAAATCGAAGCCGATTCCCAAACCGAAGCCGGTCGCTAAACCCGTACCGAAACCGGCGCCAAAAGCCGTCGAGCAACCCCCGGCTCCGCCACAACCGGCGGCCCCGGTCGCTGCACCAGCGCCACCTGCACCACCGGCGCCTGCTCCGGTGACCCCGGCCTCGGCCAACGCCGCGTACCTGAAGAACCCGGCGCCGGAATATCCGTCGCTGGCCCAGCGTCGCGGTTGGGAAGGCACGGTGTTGTTGCGGGTGCACGTGTTGGCCAGCGGCAAACCGGGCGAGATCCAGATTCAGAAAAGCAGTGGCCGGCAACAGCTCGACGACGCGGCGCTGGACGCCGTGAAGCGCTGGAGCTTCGTGCCGGCCAAGCAGGGTGATGTCGCCCAGGACGGCTGGGTCAGCGTACCCATCGATTTCAAGATTCATTAAACCGAAACCAATTTCGCGCTAAACGTTTACACGAGGGAACACATCATGACGTTACTGGCATCTCCACTGGAATCCATCGAAAGCGCGGTGATCTGGCTGCTGGTGGTCTTCTCTGTCGCCACTTGGGGCCTGGCATTGCTCAAGGCGCTGCAGTTCGGCCGGTTGAAGGCGCAGGACCGCAAATTTCACAAGCGCTTCTGGGCGGCGTCGAGTCTGGACTCCGCCGCCGAGTTGAGCGAAACCCAGCCCGGCGCCGCAGCGCGGGTGGCACAGGCCGGTTATGCGGCGATTCAGGTGGGCGAGGCGCCGCAGGCCAATGACCTGAGCCAGGCGATCAACCATCAGGATCGCCTCGAACGTGCCTTGCGCCAGCAGATCGTCCGCGAGCGCCGTTCGCTGGAAACCGGTCTGGCGGTGGTCGCGAGTATTGGCAGCACTTCGCCGTTCATTGGTCTGTTCGGCACGGTGTGGGGAATCATGGAAGCGTTGAAAGGCATCAGCGCGGCAGGTTCGGCGAGCCTGGAAACGGTCGCCGGTCCCATCGGTGCAGCGCTGGTCGCCACTGGGGTGGGGATCGCGGTCGCGGTGCCGGCGGTGCTGGTTTACAACTACTTTTTGCGTCGTCTGAAACTGACGGCGGCGGACCTGGACGACTTTGCCCACGACTTCTACAGCCTGGCGCAAAAGAGCTCCTTCCGCGTGCTGATCCACCCGACCGCGCACAAGGCAGCGGCCCAGGGCAACGCAACAAAAGTGAAGGAGGCGTCCTGATATGGCCTTCTCCACTCAAGACAGCGACGAGGTGCTGAGCGAGATCAACGTGACGCCGCTGGTGGACGTGATGCTGGTGCTGCTGGTGGTGTTCATCGTCACCGCGCCGCTTTTGACCAACGCGATACCGATCAACCTGCCGAAGACCGAAGCGGTGGCGCCGGTCGAGCAGAAAGACCCGTTGGTGGTGAGTATCGACGGTGCTGGAAAACTGTTTATCAACAAGGACGAAATCCAGCCGGATCTGCTGGAGTTCAACCTCAAGTCGGCCAAGGCCAAGGACCCGGAAGTGCGCGTGCAATTGCAGGCCGACGACGGGGTGAATTACGGCGAAGTGGCGCGAGCCATGGCTTCGATTGAGCGGGCGGGCATCACCAAGCTGTCGGTGATCACTGCACGATAAGGGTTTCACGTTTTTCCGGGGCCGTCTCCTTGGCAGGGTGCGGCCCCTTTTTTGTCTGTTGCTTAATATTCTTTTCAGGTCTTAATAAATAGCTTCTTATTCCTTAACGAATATAAATCCCGTCCCTATACTCGTTCAGGAACAGACACGACGCAGGAGAGCTCCCCCATGCGCAACGAATCAATCCGTTATCTGATTGTGCCGGGCTGGCAAGGATCGCCAGAAGATCATTGGCAAACCCACTGGCAAAACAGCCTGCCCAATAGCGCGCGGGTGGAGCAGGCCGACTGGCTGACGCCGCGTCGTGAAGACTGGGTCGCGGCGCTGGCCGAGGCGATTGCCGCCGACAGCTCGCCGGTGATTCTTATCGCACACAGCCTCGGCTGCATCACCGTTGCGCACTGGGCGGCCACCGCGCCACTGCATCATTTGCGTCAGGTGCGCGGGGCGCTGCTGGTGGCTCCGGCAGATGTCGAGCGCCCGGCGTGCGTGCCGGCACTGCGCAATTTTGCACCGATCCCGACCGATCTGCTGCCCTTCCCGAGTCAGGTCGTCAGCTCCGACAACGACGCCGCCGTCAGTGCGCCGCGTGCGCTGGAACTGGCGCGCAACTGGGGCGCCGAGGCGGGGATTCTCGCAGGCGCCGGCCATATCAACGTGAAGTCCGGGCATCAACGCTGGGAGCAGGGATTCGCTTATCTGTATCGCCTGCAAAACCGCATGGAACACCACGCCCGGCGCCGTGCCTGACCACTTTTATTTTTTCAACGCCCCCGTCTCCCGGCGATTTGGGGCGGGAGTCTGCCATGAGTTTTGAAACCTTCGGCCAGCCGTTGCTGACCTTTCCCGATGCGGAAAAAAGTCCCCTGAGCATCCGCGCCAAGGCGCTGGTGTTCGTCGATCCACGTTCGCGCCAGTTGCGCGAGGAAATGGCCCAACTCGCACCGCGCTCGATCTCGGTGTTGATTCGCGGCGAGACCGGCACCGGCAAGGAATTGCTCGCCCGCCACATCCACCGCGCCAGTGATCGCAGCGGGTTGTTTGTCTCGGTCAACTGCGGCGCGATCAGCCCGACGTATGCGGATGCCGAATTGTTCGGCTACGCCGCCGGCAGCTACAGCGGATCGGCCAGCAGTCGCGCCGGCTGGTTCGGTTCGGCCAACGGCGGCACCTTGTACCTGGACGAGATCGGCGACCTGCCGCTGCCGATCCAGATCAAATTGCTTTCCGCCCTGGAAAATCACGAAGTCACCCGTGTCGGTGCGCATCAACCGAGCCCGGTGGACGTGCGTCTGGTCGCTGCGACCAGCATCGATCTGGCGCAAGCGGTGGCGGCGGGGAAATTCCACGAGCGGCTTTATCACTATCTCAGCGAAGGGCATCTGGAACTGCCGGCATTGCGCGCGCGGGTCGGCGACATTCTGTCGTTGGCCGAGTACTTCCTCGGCATCTACAGCCAGCGTCTGGATCTGCCGGTGCCGCTGATCAGCGAAGCGGCGCAGCAGGTGCTGGAACAGCACAGCTGGCCGGGCAACACCCGGGAGCTGGAAAACGTCATTCATTTTGCGCTGCTGGTGAGCACCGGCGACGAAATCCTGCCGGAACACCTGAACCTGCCCGAGGTGTCTGGGCCGCTGGTTCAGATCGAACGTCAGGTGGCGAGCATCAGCCTCAACGGCACTACCGACGAACGTAAGGCATTGAAAGAATTGCTGTTGAGCCTGAGCGAGGCGTTGTAACCATTTTGTTCAACATGAACAAAATGGAATATGAAGCTGAATAAACGTTATTGTCCGGGAATAAAAAATCCCGGTATTGTCCGCTTCACGCCAGCAGTAGCACATCGCTGGCACACGTATTAATGCCGTCGTCGATGACGACCGATTTTCGATAAGGACACTGCATGAAAAAGGTTCTGTTGTTTACCGCATTGGCGGCTGCTCTGACTGCTTCCCTGGCCCAGGCCGGCGAGAAACTGGTGGTTGCCGCGACGCCGGTTCCACACGCCGAGATCCTCGAACTGATCAAGCCGACCCTCGCCAAAGAAGGCGTGGATCTGGAAATCAAGGTCTTCACCGACTACGTACAGCCGAACGTACAGGTGGGCGAGAAGCGTCTGGACGCCAACTACTTCCAGACCCTGCCGTACCTGAACAGCTTCAACCAGGGCAAATACAAGGACGACAAGGCCAAGTACCTGGTGACCGTGCAAGGCGTTCACGTTGAACCGTTCGGTGGCTACTCGAGCAAGTACAAGACCCTGGCCGAACTGCCGGACGGCGCCACCATCGCCATTCCGAACGAAGGCAGCAACAGCGGTCGTGCGCTGATCCTGCTGCAGAAGGCTGGCCTGATCGAGCTGAAAGATCCGAAGAACGCCCTGGCCACGCCAAAAGACATCGCCAAGAACCCGCACAACTTCAAGTTCAAGGAACTGGAGTCGGCCCTGCTGCCGCGTGTTCTGAAAGAAGTCGATCTGGACATGATCAACACCAACTACGCGCTGGAAGCCAAGTTGAACCCGACCAAGGACGCCCTGGTGATCGAAGGTGCTGATTCGCCTTACGTGAACTTCCTGGTTGCCCGTGAAGACAACAAGAACAGCGACGCCATCAAGAAACTGGCCGCTGCCCTGACCAGCCCTGAAGTCAAAGCGTTCATCGAGAAGAAGTACAACGGCGCGGTATTGCCGGCGTTCTGATCCGACGCAACAGCAACCCCCTTCAAGGTTGAAAAAAACGCCGATGACCAGCGATGGTCATCGGCGTTTTTGTGTGTGCCTCAAAAGCACCCCTTCACCCTAACCCTCTCCCCGAGGGAGAGGGGACTGATTGGGGGATGCTGTAGAGGTACGCCGACCTGATTATTCTTCACCGAATCCATAATCGGCTCGGTTTTTCAGGTCGATGTCTGTCGAAAGACACTTCTGTCGGCTCCCTCTCCCAGGGGGAGAGGGCTGGGGTGAGGGGGCTTTTCGCGTTTGATCTACGCGGTGTGTTTCAACGCCCTGCGCAAGGCCACCAGCCATTTCACGAAATCCTGCGGGTCCGGTCGCTGCGGCACTTTTACGTCCATGTTTTCTTCCTTGTTATGAGTTCGGCCGGGGGAGTCTGGCCAAAAGCTGTTCGTCCTTGGAGGGCTTTTACGAAAAAAAGATCCGTCCTACAGCGAAAGGAAAAATAGCCTTCTTATTCTGTCGGGGCAAACCCGCAGGATAGTTTTTTGCGTGATATCAATATGCTTTAACGGTATTTAAATTCTTTTTCTTATACCTTTAAAGTCGGTGCCTGCCGGACAGTTACCCGCTGTCCATGGACTGCACCACCGTCGCTTACCGAGCGGCGTCAGGATGTTTCATGACCTTCGATTACGCATTTATCCTCAGCACCCTGCCGGCTTTTCTCAAGGCCGTGGGCGTGACGCTGCAGGTCGGTTTGATCGCCATTGGCACCTCGCTGCTGGTGGCGCTGCTCAATGCGACGATTCTGGTGTTCCGCACGCCTTACCTGCAAAAACTGGTCGGGCTGTATGTGGAGCTGGCGCGCAACACGCCGCTGCTGATCCAGCTATTCTTCGTCTACTTCGCATTGCCGGCCCTTGGGATCAAGGTTTCCGGATTCACTGCTGCAATCATCACCATGACTTTTCTGGGCGGCGCCTACCTCACCGAAGTGCTGCGCGCCGGTGTCGATGCGGTGCCCCAGGCGCAGCTTGAATCGGGCCGCTCCATCGGTCTGTCCCACGGCCAGTTGCTGCGTTACGTGATCCTGCCGCAAGCGGGGATCCTCAGCCTGCCGTCGCTGTTCGCCAATTTCATTTTCCTGCTCAAGGAGACCACCGTGGTCTCGGCGGTGGCGGTGCCGGAGATTCTCTACACCACCAAAAGCTACATCGCGCTCTACTACAAAACCTACGAAATGCTCGCCGTGCTGACGTTGATCTGCGTGCTGCTGTTCCTGCCGCTGTCGCTGCTGTTGAGCCGTCTGGAAAGGAGGCTCCAGCATGGCCAGTTCGGGTCTTGAACTGCTCTGGGTGTCGTTGCCGCAACTGGCAAAAGGCGCCGGACAGACCCTGTCGATCTCGTTCCTGAGCATCGCCATCAGCACCGTCGGCGGCGTGCTTTACGGTGTGCTGCGCACGCTCAACGTGACGTGGCTGAACGCGCTGCTGCGGATCTATCTGGAACTGTTCCGGGCGATCCCGGTGCTGGTCTGGTTGTACCTGCTGTTTTTCGGTCTGCCGATTTTCTTCGGTCTGAGCCTGCCGAGCTTCTGGTGTGCGGTGTTGGTGCTGTCGCTGTGGGGCGCCAGCGAGGTGGGCGAAGTGGCGCGCGGTGCGTTGCATTCGTTGCCGCGCGGGCAGCGTGAGGCGGGGCTGTCGATCGGCCTGAACGCGGCGCAGCTCTACGGCTACGTGCTTCTGCCCCAGGCGCTGAAACGCATGACGCCGCCGACCATCAACGTCTACACGCGGATCATCAAGACCAGTTCGCTGGCGGTGCTGATCGGTGTCGTCGATGTGATCAAGGTCGGCCAGCAGATCATCGAACGCACCTACGAATCAGTGCTGATCTACGGCGCGCTGTTCCTGTTTTTCTTTTTCATCTGCTACCCGCTGTCGGCCGCCTCGCGCGTGCTGGAGCGGCGCTGGACGCAAGCATGAGCGCATTGATCGAGTTTCAGGGCTTCAACAAATTCTTCGGCGAACAGCAGGTGCTCAAGGGCATCGACCTGCAAGTGAAGTCCGGCGAAGTCATCGTCATCCTCGGCCCCAGCGGCTGCGGAAAAAGTACCCTGCTGCGTTGCCTGAACGGCCTGGAAACCGCCCACAGCGGCCACTTGAAATTTGCCGGTCGCGAACTGCTGGACAAGGCCACCGACTGGCGCGAAGTGCGTCAGCAGATCGGCATGGTGTTCCAGAGTTATCACCTGTTTCCGCACATGAGCGTGCTCGACAACTTGCTGCTCGGCCCGCTGAAAGTGCAGAAGCGCGAACGCCGCGAAGCACAGCAGCAGGCCGAAGCATTGCTCGAACGCGTGGGCCTGTCGGACAAGCGCGACGCCTTCCCGCGCCAGCTCTCCGGTGGCCAGCAGCAACGCATCGCCATCGTCCGTTCGTTGTGCATGAACCCGCGGGTGATGCTCTTCGACGAAGTCACCGCCGCCCTTGATCCGGAGATGGTCAAGGAGGTGCTGGAAGTGATTCAGGGCCTGGCCCGCGAAGGCATGACCCTGTTGATCGTCACCCACGAAATGGCCTTCGCCCGCGCGGTGGCCGATCGCATCGTGTTCATGGATGCCGGGCGCATCCTCGAACAAAACCCGCCCGAGCTTTTCTTTACGAACCCGCAAACCGCACGCGCGCAGCAGTTCCTGGAGAAGTTCTCCTACGTCGAAGCGCTGACTTCAACGACTTCGCCCACAACGTCTCAAACCAAGGAACTGGAACTGCCATGAAAACTGCCAAAGCCCTATTTGCTTTACCGCTGATCAGCCTCGCGCTGCTGGCCGGCTGCAACAAGACCGAAGAACCGGCCAAGCCGAAAGTCGCCAGCGAAAGCACCGCGCCGGCCGGTTACCTGGACAAGATCAAGGCCCGCGACAAACTGATCGTCGGCGTATTCACCGACAAGCCGCCGTTCGGTTTCGTCAACGAAGCGGGGCGTTACGTCGGCTTCGATACCGACATCGGTCGTCAATTCGCCAAGGATCTGCTGGGCGACGAAAACAAGGTCGAGTTCGTGGCTGTGGAACCGGCGAGCCGTATTCCGTTCCTGCAAAGCGACAAGGTCGACCTGATCCTCGCCAACATGACCGTCACCCCGGAGCGCAAGGAAGCGGTGGAATTCACCAACCCGAACCTCAAGGTCGCGGTGCAGGCGCTGGTGCCGCAGGGTAGCCAGGTTAAGAAGCTGGATGACCTGGCGACCCGCACCACCATCGTCACCACCGGCACCACCGCCGATATCTGGCTGACCAAAAACCACCCGGACTGGAAACTGCTGAAGTTCGAGAAAAACTCCGAGTCCTTGCAAGCCTTGGCCAACGGCCGTGGCGATGCCTACGCGCAGGACAATCTGGTGTTGTTCAGCTGGGCCAAGCAGAACCCGGGCTACCGCGTGCTGGACGAAAAACTTGGCGCCGAAGCGCCGATTGCACCGGCGGTGAAGAAGGGCAACATTGAATTGCGCGACTGGGTGAACACCGAACTGGCCAAGCTGGGCGAAGAGAAGTACCTGCTCAAGCTGTATGACCAATACGTGCGTAAAGAGCTGAGCGATGACACCAAGCCGGAGAGCGTGATTGTCGAAGGCGGGAAGTGGCAAGGTTAATTGCCTGACAGGTCGGCGGTGAGGCTGAAGAGCAACCCCCTCACCCCAGCCCTCTCCCGGAGGGAGAGGGAGCCGACCGAGGTGTCTGGCGAGTTACATCGACCTGAGACACCGAGTCGATTATGGATTCACAGAAGCACTTTCAGGTCGGCGTAATTCTTGAGCATCCCCCAATTAGTTCCCTCTCCCTCCGGGAGAGGGCTAGGGTGAGGGGCTCTTCAACTGACACACTTAATCAGGCCAATTCCACGCCGGCTCATCCAGAACCCTCTGCCCGACGATCCCCGTCTGGCCGAGGGTTTTTTCCAGCACGATGCAATTGCATTCCGGGTCTTCCTGCAACGCCGAAATCAAGCGCCGGGCATGGGACACCACCCACACCTGACACTGCTCCGACACCCGGATAATCAGACGCGCCAGCGCCGGCAGCAGGTCCGGATGCAGGCTGGTTTCCGGCTCGTTAAGTACCATCAGCGACGGCGGGCGTGGCGTCAGCAGCGCGGCGACCAGCAGCAGATAGCGCAGCGTGCCATCCGACAGTTCCGCCGCTGACAACGGCCGCAGCAATCCTTCCTGAAAAAACTCGATGGCAAAGCGTCCGCCCGCCAACGGCGCGATGTTCAGCCGTGCGCCGGGAAACGCATCACTGATCGCCGCCTGCAGCGCCTCGGGATCGCCGATCTCGCGGATGGTCTGCAACGCGGCCGCCAGATCCCGCCCGTCGTGGTGCAGCACCGGCGTGCGCGTGCCCAGTTGCGGCTGGCGCACCGGGGCGTCGGCATCGCTGCGAAAGTGATCGTAGAAGCGCCAGCGGCGGATGAACTCACGCATCTGGAACACTTCCGGCGAGGTGCGCAGGCTGCCGACCTGATCGAACAGGCTGTCGAAGTTCGGCGTGTGCTGGGCCAGCACGTCCCAGCTGCGACCCTCACGGGTGCGGATCATCGGCCCGTCGCGATCCACCAGTAGACTGGCCGGACGATAGAGCTGCCCGGCCCAGATGCATTCCTTTTTGATTTCAGGGTCGAGGGAAAAAAACGAGAGGCTTGGTTCCGGCAATCCCAGGGCGATCGAATAGCTGAAATCTTCTCCGGCAAAGCCCAGACGCAGGCGCTTCACGCCTTGGCGCACGGTGGACTGGATCGGCACCTCGCCGTTGCGCATGCGCCGGCTGATGGTTTCCGGCCCGGCCCAGAACGTCGAGTCCAGTCCGCCCTCACGGGCCAGTGCATTGACCACGCCGCCCTGAGCGGTTTCCGCCAGCAATCGCAGCGCCCGGTACAGGTTGGACTTGCCGCTGCCGTTGGGGCCGGTGATCAGGTTCAGACGGCCCAGCGGAATCACCAATTTATTGATCGAGCGGTAATTGGCCACCGCGAGGGTCTTGAGCATGAAAATCCTTCTTGAGTGCCCCGAAATCCGGGTCAGGATACTCGCTGCACAGAAATGCATATATCGCCCGGACGAAGGTTGAACCCTGTTCTAAGCTCACAGTCGTATCGTCACTTGCACGTTCGTACACAGGAAGGAGTCTGCATGGCGAGTCCCGGATTGAAAACAGCGGTCATGCTGAGTCTGTTCGCTTTGTTGAGCGCGTGCGGCGAGAAAAAGGCCCCCGCCGAATACCTGCCCAGGGTCTTCGTGCAGGAGGTCAACCCCGCCAATTACGCCGCCGCCGTGACCCTCACCGGCGATGTTCAGGCCCGCGTGCAGACCGAACTGTCGTTCCGGGTCGGCGGCAAGATCATCCAGCGCATGGTCGATGTCGGTGACCGGGTATCGGCCAAACAAGTGCTGGCCAAGCTCGATCCGAAGGATTTGCAGACCAACGTCGACTCCGCCCAGGCCCAGGTGCTGGCCGAGCAGGCGCGGGTCAAGCAGAGCGCCGCCGCGTTCGTCCGCCAGCAGAAACTGTTGCCCAAGGGCTACACCAGCCAGAGCGAATACGATTCCGCACAGGCCGCCTTGCGCAGCAGCCAGAGTGCCTTGAGCGCAGCGCAGGCGCAGTTGGCCAACGCCAAGGATCAACTGAGCTACACCTCGCTGATCGCCGATGCACCCGGCGTCATCACCGAGCGTCAGGCCGAAGTCGGCCAGGTGGTTCAGGCCACGGCACCGATTTTCAGCCTGGCCCGGGACGGCGACCGCGACGCCGTGTTCAACGTTTACGAATCCCTGCTGGCCGAGCGGCCGGCGGAGCGTTCGATCGTCGTCAGCCTGCTCGACAACCCCGCCATCAAGACCACCGGCACCGTGCGTGAAATCACCCCGGCGGTGTCCGCGCAATCCGGCACGGTGCAGGTCAAGGTCAGCCTCGACAGCCTGCCGCAAGGGATGCAGCTGGGCTCGGTGGTGAGCGCCACGGCCAAGGGCACCGGCAAGTCGGCGGTTGAATTGCCCTGGTCGGCACTGACCAAGAACGTCAGCGATCCGGCGGTGTGGATGGTCGACGACAAAGGCGAAGCGCAGTTGCACAACGTCACCGTCAGCCGCTACCTGATCGGCAAGGTCATCATCAGCGAGGGCCTCAAGGGCGGGGAAAAGGTCATTGTCGCGGGAGGGCAGTTGCTGCATCCGGGCATGAAGGTCGAAATTGCCGAAAACACCTACAAGGATCTGCAACCGGGAGCACAGCCATGAAGCGTCTGGGGCTGTTATCCATTGGCGTGTTGCTGGCCGCCTGCTCGAAAAGCGAACCACCGCCGGAGCCGGTACGGCCGGTGTTGTCGGTCAAGGTCGAAGCGATGAGCGAGGAAAACCTCGGGCGTTTCGCCGGCAGCATTCAGGCGCGCTATGAAAGCAACACCGGTTTCCGCGTCGGCGGGCGCATTGCCAGCCGCAACGTCGATGTCGGCACCGAGGTGCAGAAGGGCACGCTGCTCGCCACCCTCGATCCGTCCGACCAGCAGAACCAGCTGCGCTCGGCCCAGGGTGATCTCGCCAAGGTTCAGGCCCAATTGATCAACGCCCAGGCCAATGCCCGCCGTCAGCAAGCGCTGTTCGACCGGGGCGTGGGTGCGCAGGCGCAACTGGACATTGCGATGACAGACCTGAAAACCACCCAGGCTTCGCTGGATCAGGCGCGCGCGGCGGTCAATCAAAGCAAGGATCAACTCGATTACACCGAGCTGCGCTCCGATCACAAAGCCGTGGTCACCGCGTGGAACGCCGAGGCCGGGCAAGTGGTGACGGCGGGCCAGCAAGTGGTGACCCTGGCACAACCGGACATCAAGGAAGCGGTGATCGATCTGCCGGACACCCTGGTTGATGAGATCCCGTCCGACGTGGTGTTTCTGGTGGCCGGGCAGCTCGACCCGAGCATCAACACCACGGCCACCCTGCGCGAGATCGAACCGCAGGCACAAAGTGCGACGCGCACCCGACGTGCACGGTTGACCCTGGCCAATACGCCCGACGGCTTCCGCCTCGGCACGGCGATCAGCGTCACCCTCAGCTCGGCGATCAAGCCGCGAATCGAATTGCCAGCCACGGCGTTGCAGGAGGTCGATGGCAAACCGCGAATCTGGGTCATCGATACCCAGAGCAAAACCGTCAACCCGCGCGACGTCAGCGTGATCAGCCGCACCGACAGCAGCGTGGTGCTCGCGGGGGGCGTGAAGAACGGCGAGCGCGTGGTCAGCGCCGGCGTCAACAGTCTCAAACCCGGACAATCCGTGAAACTTGACGAGGACAGTCAATGAAAGGCTCTTTCAATCTCTCCGAATGGGCCCTCAAGCATCAGTCTTTCGTCTGGTATCTGATGTTCGTCGGATTGCTCATGGGGGTGTTTTCCTACTTCAATCTGGGGCGCGAGGAAGACCCGTCGTTCACCATCAAGACCATGGTGATCCAGACCAAATGGCCGGGCGCGACCCAGGAGGAAACCCTCAAGCAGGTCACCGACCGCATCGAGAAAAAGCTCGAAGAACTCGATTCCCTCGACTACGTGAAAAGCTACACGCGCCCCGGCGAATCGACGGTGTACGTGTACCTGCGCGACACCACCAGCGCCAAGGACATTCCGGAAATCTGGTACCAGGTGCGCAAGAAGATCAACGACATTCGCGGGCAGTTTCCTCAGGGCATTCAGGGGCCGGGATTCAACGACGAATTCGGTGACGTGTTCGGCTCGGTATACGCCTTCACCGCCGACGGCCTGACCATGCGCCAGTTGCGCGATTACGTGGAACAGGCGCGGGCCGAGATCCGCAATGTGCCCGGGCTGGGCAAGATCGAGATGATCGGTCAGCAGGACGAAGTGCTCTACCTGAACTTCTCCACCCGCAAACTCGCGGCGCTGGGAATCGATCAGCGTCAGGTGGTGCAGAGCCTGCAATCGCAGAACGCCGTGACTCCGGCCGGTGTCATCGAGGCGGGGCCCGAGCGGATTTCCGTGCGGACTTCGGGGCAGTTTGCTTCGGAGAAAGACCTGGCCGAGGTCAATCTCAAACTCAACGACCGCTTCTATCGTCTGGCCGACGTGGCCGACATCACCCGTGGTTACGTCGACCCGGCCACACCGGAATTCCGCTTCGACGGCAAACCGGCGATCGGTCTGGCGATTGCCATGCAGAAGGGCGGCAACGTCCAGGAGTTCGGCAAGGCCCTGCATAAACGCATCGATGAGCTGACCGCGGATCTGCCGGTTGGCGTGGGTGTGCACACGGTGTCCGATCAGGCGGTGGTGGTGGAGGAGGCTGTTGGCGGCTTCACCAGCGCGTTGTTCGAAGCGGTGGTGATCGTGCTGGTAGTCAGCTTCATCAGCCTCGGTGTACGCGCCGGGCTGGTGGTGGCGTGCTCGATCCCGCTGGTGCTGGCGATGGTGTTCGTGTTCATGGAATACAGCGGCATCACCATGCAGCGGATTTCCCTTGGCGCGCTGATCATTGCCCTCGGCCTGTTGGTGGACGACGCGATGATCACCGTGGAAATGATGGTCACGCGCCTGGAAATGGGTGAGAGCAA
Source organism: Pseudomonas aphyarum (assembly GCF_028657055.1). Classification (NCBI taxonomy): domain Bacteria; kingdom Pseudomonadati; phylum Pseudomonadota; class Gammaproteobacteria; order Pseudomonadales; family Pseudomonadaceae; genus Pseudomonas; species Pseudomonas aphyarum. Next base: position 181,008 of record NZ_JAMDGS010000009.1, on the reverse strand, counting down.
AGAGGAGGCCGCGACGTTCGCCTACACCTCGACCGCGTTCCCGATGCTCACCGGTACGCTGGTGACGGTCGCCGGTTTCGTCCCCATCGGCCTCAACGCCAGTTCTGCCGGCGAGTACACCTACACGCTGTTCGCGGTGATTGCCGTGGCGATGATCGTGTCCTGGATTGTGGCGGTGTTCTTCGCCCCGGTAATCGGCGTGCACATTCTCAGCACCAACGTGAAACCCCATGAAGCCGAACCGGGGCGTGTTGGCCGCGCATTCAACGGCGGTTTGCTGTGGTGCATGCGCAATCGCTGGTGGGCCATCGGCATCACCGTGCTGTTGTTTGTGCTGGCGGTGTTCTGCATGCGGTTTGTGCAGAATCAGTTCTTCCCGTCCTCGGATCGACCGGAAATCCTGGTCGACCTCAACCTGCCGCAAAACGCCTCGATCGACGAGACCCGCAAGGCCGTCGACAAACTCGAGGCCACGCTCAAGGGCGACGCGGACATCGTGCGCTGGAGCACCTACATCGGTCAGGGTGCGATCCGTTTCTACCTGCCACTCGACCAGCAATTGCAGAACCCGTACTACGCGCAACTGGTGATCGTCAGCAAAGACTTCGAAGCCCGCGAGGCCCTGAGTCAGCGCCTGCGCGAACGCTTGCACAAGGACTTCGTCGGCATCGGCAGTTACGTGCAGGCGCTGGAAATGGGTCCGCCGGTGGGGCGTCCGATCCAGTACCGGATCAGCGGCAAGGACATCGACCAGGTGCGCAAGCATGCCATCGACCTGGCGACTGAACTGGACAAGAACGAGCACATCGGCGAGATCATTTATGACTGGAACGAGCCAGGCAAAGTCCTGCGAATCGACATCGCCCAGGACAAGGCGCGCCAGCTCGGGCTGTCGTCCGAAGACGTGGCGAACCTGATGAACAGCATCGTCAGTGGCGCGCCGCTGACCCAGGTCAACGACGACATCTACCTGATCAACGTGGTCGGCCGCGCGGTGAGTTCGGAACGCGGTACGCCGGAAACCCTGCAGAACCTGCAGATCGTCACGCCCAACGGCACGTCGATTCCGCTGCTGGCCTTTGCCACGGTTCGTTATGAGCTGGAGCAGCCGCTGGTGTGGCGTCGCGACCGCCTGCCGACCATCACCATCAAGGCGTCGGTACGTGACGAGATTCAGCCGACCGATCTGGTGAAACTGTTGAAGCCATCCATCGACGCGTTCGCCGAAAAACTGCCCGTTGGCTACAAGGTCGCCACCGGCGGTACGGTCGAGGAGAGTGGCAAGGCGCAGGGGCCGATTGCCAAGGTGTTGCCGCTGATGCTGTTCCTGATGGCGACCTTCCTGATGATCCAGTTGCACAGCGTGCAGAAGCTGTTCCTGGTGGCCAGTGTCGCGCCGCTGGGGTTGATCGGCGTGGTGCTGGCGCTGGTGCCGACCGGTACGCCGATGGGCTTCGTGGCGATCCTCGGGATTCTGGCGTTGATCGGCATCATCATCCGCAACTCGGTGATTCTAGTGACCCAGATCGACGAGTTCGAGCGCAAAGGCTATGCGCCATGGGATGCGGTGGTGGAAGCCACCGAACACCGCCGTCGCCCGATCCTGCTGACCGCCGCGGCGGCGAGCATGGGCATGATCCCGATTGCCCGGGAAGTGTTCTGGGGGCCGATGGCCTACGCGATGATCGGCGGGATCGTGATTGCGACCCTGCTGACGCTGCTGTTTTTGCCGGCGCTGTACGTGGCCTGGTACAAGATTCGCGAGCCGAAGAAAAATTAGATCAAAAGCATCCCTCACCCTAACCCTCTCCCGGAGGGAGAGGGAACCGAATGGGGGATGCTCATGTGATACATCGACCTGACCTTGATGTGCCGAATCCATAATCGACACCGCACTTTCAGGTCGATGTATTGCGCAAGACATCTCGGTCGGCTCCCTCTCCCTCCGGGAGAGGGCTGGGGTGAGGGGGGAGTCGCTGATACACCTCAGTCTGCTATTTTGCGCCAGACACTCGCCAGCCAGGGCTGCTGCTCACGCGGCAGGCCCGCCGGCCGGTAGTAATGCTCCAGCTCGATAAACCCGGCAGCGGTCAACAACCCACGCCACGCTTGCAGATCGTGATACGAGCCATAACGCGGCCCGTTCCAGCCCTCACGGTTATCCCCGCGCGGATTGGAGCTGAACAGCACGCCGCCCGGTTTCAATGTCCCGTGCAGTAGCTTCAAGACCCGGGGCAATTCCTGCAACGGCACGTGAAACAGCACCGCATTGGCGAAGATCCCGTCGAAGCGTTCTGCCGGCAGATCCAGCTTCAGAAAATCCTGGCACCACACTTCACAGCCACTGTCTTCCCGAGCCATCTGCGCAAATTTCTCCGCGCCGTCGAGGCCGACGGCGACGTGACCCATCCGGGTGAATGTCTGCAAATCCCGCCCCGGCCCACAGCCGAAATCGAGGATGGAGAATGGCGCGTCACCCTGGATGTGCCGCAACAGGGCGTCGATGTTCTGGCTGACATCGTGATCGCGGGTGCCTTCACGAAAACCCTCGGCCACCGAGTTGTAGTGGCCGAGGGTGGTAGAGGTGATCTGTTCCAGATCGGTGGGGGTCTGCTTCATGGTCGGGCTGCGCTGGCAAAGGAATCTGCCGACTATACGCCATGCCATTCAGCGCTTGTTCAACCCCCGCGCCAGGCGATTACCGCCCAGCTGAATCACCGCTACCAGCGCCACCAGCAGCACAATCACGGTCAGCATGATCTGGCTGTCGAAGCGCTGATAGCCGTAGCGATAGGCGATGTCGCCCAAGCCGCCGGCGCCGATCGCTCCGGCCATGGCCGAGGAGTTGATCATCGTCACCAGGGTGATGGTGAACCCGCCGACAATCCCCGGCAGCGCCTCGGGCAACAGCACATGCCAGACGATGTGCCAGCGCCGGCAGCCCATGGCCTGTGCGGCTTCGATCAGGCCGTAGTCGACTTCACGCAGGCTCACCTCGGCAATCCGCGCAAAGAACGGCGTGGCTGCGATGGTCAAAGGCACGACTGCCGCCCACACACCGTATGTAGTGCCGACAATCAGCCGGGTGAACGGAATCAGCGCGACCATCAGGATCAAAAACGGGATCGAGCGAAACAGGTTCACGAACGCCCCCAGCGCGCGATTGAGCACCGGCGCTTCGTAGATCCCGCCCTTGTCGCTGGTGACCAGAATCACCGCCATCGGAATACCCGCCAGCAGTGCGATCAGCGACGAAACGCCGACCATCAGAAACGTGTCGATGAAACCCTGCAGCAAGCGATCAAACCACATAACCCAGCACCTCCGTGCGTTGTGCCCACTGGCTGGCACGCTGACGCAATTCCTCGGCGTTCAGCTTTGATCCCGCCACCGCCAGCAACAATTGCCCGAGCGCGTGCCCCTGAATCCGTTCCACACCGCCCTGCAGCAATTTCACCCGGCCACCGAGCGCGGCGAACAGCGCGGCCAGATCCGGCTCATCCTGCTGGCTGCCGGTGAACTGCAAACGCAGCACAACTGACGCGTCGGACGACGACGGTTGCGCCTGCAAACGGCTCTGCAATTCTTCGGGCAAGGCGTGTTGCAGCGGTGCGAGCAAGGTCTGGCTGACCTCGTGTTGCGGATTGCCGAATACTTCCCAGACCGGGCCCTGCTCGACAACGCGGCCATGTTCCAGCACGACGACGCGGTCGCAGATTTCCCGGATCACCGCCATCTCGTGAGTGATCAGCACGATGGTCAGGCCCAGGCGTTTGTTGATCTCGCGCAGCAGGCCAAGGATCGACTGGGTGGTTTCCGGATCGAGGGCCGAGGTGGCTTCGTCACACAGCAAAATATCCGGGTCGTGCACCAGCGCGCGGGCGATGCCCACACGCTGTTTCTGCCCGCCGGACAGTTGCGCCGGATAAGCCTTGTGCTTGGCTTGCAGGCCCACCAGCTCCAGCAGTTCGCGAACCTTTTTCTCCCGCTGTTCTTTCGGGACACCGGCGACTTTCAGTGGCAGTTCGACGTTCTGCCACACCGTTTTTGCCGACATCAGGTTGAAGTGCTGGAAGATCATGCCGATCCGCCGGCGCAGGGCGACGAGGCGATCCTCGTCGTATTCGCCGATGTCCACCTGATCGATCAGCACCCGGCCCGAGGTCGGTTGTTCGAGGCGGTTGATGGTGCGGATCAGCGACGACTTGCCGGCGCCGCTGCGGCCGATGATGCCGAACACTTCACCGCGCTGGATCGCCAGGTCGATGCCTTGCAGGGCGGCGACCGGGCCTTGTTTACCGTCGTAGGTCTTGCCGAGCCCGACGAAGCGCACGTGGGCTCGGTTCAGTTCGGGATGCAGTTCGGTGCGCTGTGCCAGCGCGGGTGGCTCTGGAAGATCCAGTCGCCGTTGAATGGCTGCCGTCATCCTCAGCTTTCCCAACCGGCCTGGTACAGCTTGCCGTGGGCCTTATCCAGCGCGGCGCGAACGGCAGGCGAATGCTGGTAGATGTCGACGAACTTGATCAGGCGCGGGTCGGTCTTGCTCTTCGGCTGGATCACGAACTGAATCACGTATTCCTTGTGATCGAGGCCGTCGAACAGCAGCGCGGAACCGGCATCGAAGGTCTTCGCCAGACGGATGTAGGCCGGGTAGCCCTGGACCAGATCGGCGTCATCGTAGGCGCGCACCAGCTGCACGGCTTCGACTTGCAGGATCTTGATCTTCTTCGGATTGGCGACGATGTCGTCTTCGGTAGCCTTGTAACCGACGCCCGGTTTGAGGGTGATCAGACCGGCCTTGGCCAGCAGTTGCAGACCGCGTCCGCTGTTGATCGGGTCGTTGGCGATGGCGACGCTGGCGCCTTCCGGCAGCTCGTCGAAGCTTCTGTATTTCTTCGAGTACAGGCCGACGTTGTTGATGATCCCGGGGGCGAATGGCACCAGGTCAAAACCTGAAGCCGCCTTGGCGTTTTCCAGGAACGGGATGTGCTGGAAGTAGTTCACGTCAATGTCACCGGCGGCGAGGCTGACGTTCGGTGCGATCCAGTCGGTGAACTCCACCAGCTCGACTTTCAGGCCTTGTTTGGAGGCCTCTTCGACGGCGGCTTCCAGCGGAATCGCGAAGGCGGCGGTGGTGCCGATTTTCAACGGAGCATCGGCGGCGAACACCGCCGAGCTGAACAGGCCGAAGGCCAGGGCCAGTGCTTTGACTGGGTAGGACAGGAGCTTCTTGGTCATGGTGGTTTTCCAGTCAGTGCGAGGAGGAGTGTCGGTAATGAGCGCCGGTGTGTTGCTGCGGCAGGTGCGCTTCGCCGTGAAACAGTTTTTCCCGCAGGCTGCCGGTGTCGTACGCGGTCTTGTACGAGCCGCGCCGTTGCAGTTCGGGAATCACCAGATCGATGAAATCCACATAACTTTCCGGGGTGACGATGCGGGTCAGGTTGAAGCCGTCGAGGCCGGTTTCGGCGATCCAGGATTCCAGTTCATCCGCCACTTGCTGCGGCGAGCCGACCACGGTGATGTAGCGTCCACCGAGGGCGTGCTGGTCGAGCAACTTGCGCCGGGTCCAGTCGTTGTTCTGCAGGTTCTTGGTGGCGGACTGGATCGCGTTGCTTTTGACGTACTGGATCGGTTCGTCGATTTCGTACTGGGAAAAATCGATCCCGGTGGACGCCGAAAAATGCGCCACGCCCGCTTCGGCGCTGGCGTAGCTCAGGTATTCGGCGTGCTTGGCCCAGGCCGCTTCCTCGGTCTCGCCGACGATCACGTTCAGGCCCATGAACACCTTGATGTCCTCGGGATTGCGACCTGCTTCGACGGCGCTGGCGCGGACCTTGTCCACCTGTACTTTGGTCGACGGCTTGTTCTGGCCGCTGATGAACACGCACTCGGCATGGCGTCCGGCGAACAGCAGACCGCGATCCGAACTGCCGGCCTGGAACAGCACCGGCGTGCGCTGCGGCGACGGCTCGCACAGGTGATAACCCTCGACCTGATAGAACTCACCCTTGTGTTCGACCTTGTGCACCTTGTCCGGCTGCGCGTAGATCCGCTGCTGCGGATCGTTGAGCACTGCACCGTCTTCCCAGCTTCCTTCCCAGAGTTTGTAGAGCACTTCGAGGTACTCGTCGGCCTGGTCGTAACGCCGGTCGTGCTCGACCTGTTCACTGAGGCCCATGGCCTTGGCGGCGCTGTCCAGGTAACCGGTGACGATGTTCCAGCCCACCCGCCCACGGCTCAGGTGATCGAGGGTCGACATACGCCGGGCGAACAAATATGGCGGCTCGTAGGTGAGGTTGGCGGTCAGGCCGAAGCCGAGGTTTTTGGTCACCGCGGACATCGCCGATACCAGCAGCAGCGGATCGCTGACCGGCAGCTGGATCGACTCTTTCAGGGTGACGTCCACCGAGTTCTGATAGACGTCGTACACGCCGACGATGTCAGCGATGAACAGCCCGTCGAACAGCCCGCGCTCCAGCAGTTGCGCCAGTTCGGTCCAGTACTCGATGGTCTTGTACCGGGTCGAGGTGTCGCGAGGGTGGGTCCACAACCCGTGGTTGATGTGGCCGATGCAGTTCATGTTGAACGCATTGAGCAGGATCTTTTTCTTGCTCATCAGATGGTCCCTCGCAGTGGAGGGTTTTCATCGTTGAGGTAGTAATTGCCGACCGCGTGATACTTCCAGCGCACCGGGTCGTGCAGGGTGTGCACCCGGGCGTTGCGCCAGTGGCGGTCGAGGCCATGCTCGATCAGGGGGGCCTGGCTGCCGGCCAGTTCGAACAGGGTGCTGCCGGCGGCCAAGGAGATTTCGGTGCTGATCGCCCGTGCTTCGGCGACGGCAATCGAGGCTGCCGCCACCGTTTCGGCGTTGGTCTCGGCCTGGGCTGCGTCGAGGAATTCGCCGGCGCGTTCGAGCAGGGCTTCGGTGGCGTGCAGGCGAATGCTCAAGTGGCCGAAACTCTTGAGGGTCAGCGGGTCTTCGGTGGCCTTGTCGTTGCCCGAATCGATCCATGGCCGGGTTTTGCTGCGTACAAAGTGCAGCGCATCTTCGTAGGCGGCGCGGGCGATGCCGGTGTCGATGGCGGCGTGAAGGATCTGCGCCAGCGGGCCGACCGGGGTCGGGCGCTCGAAGGCGCTCTGGAACGGAATGACATCTTCGGCGGCGACATACACGTCTTCGAACACCACCGAACCGCTGCCGGTGGTGCGCTGACCGAAGCCGCTCCAGTCGTCGATCACGGTCAGGCCTTTGCTGTCACGCGGGACGAAGGCCAATTGCTGCACGCCGTTTTCATCGACTACCGACGTTGGAATGCGTTGGGCGTAAATGGCGCCGGTCGCATAGAACTTGCGGCCGTTGATGCGATAACCGCTGCCGTCGCGTTTCAGGCTGGTAACCCGGTCATGGGCAGTCTTGGTGCCCAGCTCTGCCAGGGCATTGCCGAAGCGCTGGCCGGCGAGGACTTCGGCGTACAGCCGTTGTTTCTGCTCGTGGCTGCCGTTCACCCGAAGCACTTCGAGGGCATAGAAATGGTTCTGCGGAATCTGCCCCAGCGAGCCGTCGGCCCGGGCGATCAGGGCGATGACTTTGGCCAGGGTCACGTTGGACACGCCGGCGCCGCCGTACTCCTTGGGCACGCTGATGCCCCACAGGCCGGAGCGGGAAAACACGTCGAGTTCCGGCAGCGGCAGGCGGCGTTCGCGGTCGCGCAGGTTGCTGTCGCGCTGGAAGTCTTCGGCCAGGTCGCTGGCGACGATCAGGGCTTGCTCGTCGCTGGTGATGACCGCGACGGGATGGGAAAGAGTCATGTGTTTCTCCAGAGATCTGGTCAAAAGTGTTCTGGTCGTCAGATCCAGGAATGGCGAGCCGGCAACTTGCCGTTGAGGCGATAGGCGCCGACCGCGTGGTACTTCCAGCGCACCGGGTCGTGCAGCGTGTGCACCCGGGCGTTGCGCCAGTGACGGTCGAGGTTGAATTCGGCGAGGGTGGCGCGGCTGCCGGCCAGCTCGAAGAGCTTTTCGCTGGCCAGCAGCGAGATCTCGGTGGTCAGCACCTTGGCTTCGGCCACGGCAATCGAGGCGCGGGCGGCGGACTCGGCGGTGAGTGGTGCGGCGTGCACCTGATCCAGCACTTGTCCGGCCTTGCGCAGCAGCGCTTCGGCGGCGTGCAGTTCGATTTTCAGTTTGCCGATGTCGGCGATCACGTAGAGGTCATCGCTGGCCCGTTCGACGTTGGCGTCGACCCACGGCCGGGCGCGGTTCTTGACGAATTCGATGGCGTCATCGATGGCGCCACGGGCGATGCCGGCGTCGATCGCCGCTTGAATCAGCTGCGACACCGCGCCTTGGGTGTTGGGCTTTTCGTTGATCTTCCAGTTGTCCACCACGAGGCCGGCATCGACCCGCACGTTGTTCAACAGGATCGTGCCGCTGGCGGTGGTGCGCTGGCCGAAACCCGACCAGTCATCGACGATGCGCAATCCCGGCGTGCCGCGACGGACGAAAGCCAGCACTTGTTTGCCGTCATCGTTGAGCGCCTTGACCGCGACCCAGTGGGCGAACAGGGCGCCGGTGGAATAGAACTTCTGGCCGTTGATCACGTAGTCGTCGCCGTCAGCGGTGATGCGCGCTTTCAATTCCAGGGTGTCTTTGGTACCGCGCTCAGGCCCGGCGTTACCGATGCGCCAGCCTTCGAGCACGCTCTGCAGCAGCTGTTTTTTTTGCTGTTCGGTGGCGCTGCCAAGGATCAGGTTGATGATGCCGAACTGGTTCTGCGGAATCTGTCCCAGTGCCGGGTCGGCCGCGGAAATGATCGCGAACACCTCGGCCAGGGTGACGAAGGAAACCTGCGGCCCGCCGTACTCGCGCGGGATGGCGATGCTGCCGAGGCCGCTGCGGGTGAACTGTTCGATTTCCGACCACGGCAGCTTGCGCTGGCGATCACGTTTGGCGGCCTGCACGCGGGCAACTTGCGCCAGCTCGTGGGCGGCCTTGATGGCTTGAGCGTCGTTGCGCAGCACTTGCGCGGGCAACAACAACGGGGCGATGTCCAGGTCACTCTGGACGTTTGCGTCTGCCAGACTGGACATCAGTGCCGCTCCTTGGCTGCACGCAATGCCCTGGCGATCTGCACTGGGGTGATTGTGTTCCGGACCATGTTACCTACCTCACATCTCATGAAAAACGCCGCAAAAGTGCGGCGAACGAAAGAATGTCCGGTGGTCCGGTTCATATACCCTAAGCGCGTATAAAATTTAAATAAACTAACTTTTAGGAATATGTATAGAAGGGGGCGTGGTCCGGTTGGTTAAGCGCGCGGCGGCGAAGGAAGTCGTCCCTCGCCGACCATCGATCCTCATTTTTTTTGCGGCTCTGCGGCCTTCAGCGTTTCCTTGAGCGGCACCTTGAGGTAGGGATTTACGCAACCGATCTTCAGCGTTCGCGGCGGTGCCCAGCGCGAGTTGTTGCCGACCCGGTCGAGGATGCAATAGGTCACGTCCAGCCGCAGATCTTCACCTGCCTCGGTGATGATCGCCGGCGGCACCCAGACCTGGATCGGGTTGCCGATGTCGGCAGCTGTGATGCGTGCCAGATCCATCCGCACATCGCCCCAGCGCAGGGTGATGGCGTCGTCTTCGGCCATGTTCAGATAGGGCTCGATGGTGAGCGGCACGCCGCGTCTGATCTGGTTCGCGTTGACTCCCTGACGGCGAATGGTGTCGGGCAGGGTCACGGGGGCGAGTTGCTGGTTTTCGTCACCGCACACTGCCGGTGGCTGCCCGCCGGGGCAGTCGAGCTTGACCGTGACCCGCGCGGCTGCCGACAGCGATGGTCCATGGCCCACCCGCATGACCCGGTAGTGGATGCGAGACGAACCGCTGGCGATAAAACTCTCCGGCACTCGCAGACTGACGGGGATGGCGACGTCTTGCGCTGTCAGCACGTGAGAGGCGACATAGCAGTTGTTCCAGAACAGTTCGATCAGATCGCCGGTGTCCATGTCCGGGTAGGGCGGCACATCGACCAGCAGATGAGCCGCTGCTGCGAGGTTGATGCCGTGGTTTTGGGATGGCGCCAGGCTCGGCGCGGCCAGTTCGGGGATGTGCGAAGTGCGGGTCATGAAATCCTCTCCTTGAAGCCTTGCAGCGAAATCCGTTTCTGAAAGTTCAAATGGCGTGAATTGCCCGGTAATAGAATCAGGGTCGTTCGGCCATTCGTTATCGGGTCTAGGTAATGTTGTGGGGCGCGATGAGTGACTAGATAAAAGTTCGCTGAATGGCGTGTCAACGGAGAGTATTAGTTAATTGAAGAATTACGGATTTATCAGAAGCTTCCTACGCCGATAAGGCACTCTACCTATCCTGCCTGGCGAATCGGGCCACAGCTTTTAGCGGTTTTTATTGTTCTGTCGTCGGTCGGTTTGTACAGCTGGAAATTTGCAGGGGGCAAACTTTAATCGCGGCGAGACTGTTGCAGGACATATATATGTAATGCAGTCGCTGGATTAAGTTTTTTAGTGGGAGGGTGTAAGCGAAACTTCCATCCATGGAAGTTTATATTCAGGAAAGTTTACGGATCAGCCGTTGTTTCTGAACTTGCTGAGGAACTGTCGAGTGCGTTCTTCTTTCGGATTGGCAAACAACGCTTTCGCTTCACCTTGTTCGACGATCACGCCTTTATCGAAAAACACCACGCGGTTGGCCACATCACGAGCGAACGCCATTTCGTGGGTGACGATCACCATGGTGCGTTTCTCCTCGGCGAGGCCGCGGATGGTCGCCAGTACTTCACCTACCAGTTCCGGATCGAGGGCCGAGGTCGGCTCGTCGAACAGGATCACTTCCGGCTCCATCGCCAGCGCCCGGGCAATCGCCACGCGCTGTTGCTGGCCACCGGACAGGCGCCGCGGGTAGGCGTCTTCCTTGCCCGCCAGGCCGACCTTGGCCAGCAGCTTCTTGCCCAGGGCAATGGCTGCATCGCGGGGCGTCTTCTTGACCACGATCGGGCCTTCGATGACGTTTTCCAGTGCGGTGCGGTGCGGGAACAGGTTGAAGTTCTGGAACACGAAGCCCACGTGCTGGCGCAGGTTGCGCACCAGGCTCTGCTGCTGGTTCAGCGGGCGGCTGGTATCGATTTCGATATCGCCGACCTTGATCCGGCCGCTGGTGGGTTGCTCGAGGAAGTTCAGGCAACGCAGGAACGTGGTCTTGCCCGAGCCGCTGGGGCCGATGATTGCCACGACCTCGCCTTCCTTCACCTCCAGATCAATGCCGTTGAGCACGACTTGACCCTTGAACTGCTTTGTCAGTTTTTCCACGACAATCATGGGGTCAGGACTCCTGGTCGTGCCGATTGACCCGCTCTTCCAACTTGTTCTGGAAGTGCGACAGCACCGTGGCCAGAATCCAGTAGATCAGCGCGGCGGCAAGATACATGGTGAAGACTTCGAAAGTCCGGGCGGTAATCAGTTGTGCCTGGCGGAACAGCTCCGGCACCTGAATGGTGGCGGCCAGTGCGGTGTCCTTGACCAGCGAAATGAAGCTGTTGCCCAGCGGCGGCAACGCCGTGCGCATCGCTTGCGGCAGGATGGCCCGGCGCAGGGTCTGCGCGCGGGTCATGCCGATGCTCGCAGCGGCTTCCCACTGGCCGCGTTCGATCGAACCGATCGCGGCACGCAGGATTTCACAGGCGTAGGCGGCCATGTTCAGCGAGAAGCCGATCAGCGCCGCCGGCAGCGGGTCGAGTTCCATGCCCAATTGCGGCAAGCCGTAATAGATCACGAACAGTTGCACCAGCAACGGCGTGCCGCGAAAGAACGACACGTAGATGCGGGCCAGCCAGCTGACCGACTTGAAACGCGACAGGCGCATCAACGCCAGGCCAAAGCCCAGCAGCAGGCCGAAGAACATGCCGCCCAGGCTAAGGATTACCGTGTAGTACGCGCCCTTCAACAGGAAGGGCGCGGAGTCCAGAGCGAGTTGGAAAGCTTCTTCCATTATTTGGTGACGTCAGCGTTGAAGTATTTCGTGGACAGCTTCTCAAGGGTGCCGTCGGCACGCAGTTCGTCGAGGGCCTTGTTCACGGCGGCCAGCAGTTCAGGCTCGCCTTTGCGCAGGGCCACACCGGCTTCCTGACGCGAGAAGGCTTCACCGGCAGCGACGGTTTTCGGCGCTTTCTTGGCGTATTCCAGTGCTGCCAGACGGTCGATCAGAATCGCGTCGGTACGGCCGTTGTTCAGGTCGGCGAACTTGGTCGGATCATCGTCGTAGGTGCGAACGTCGGCACCCGGCACGTTGGCGCGGACCCATTGTTCGTAGTTGGTGCCCAGACCCACGCCGACTTTCTTGCCGGACAGGTCGGCGGCGGACTTGATGTTCAGCGCGGCGGCCTTGTCTTTCAGCACCAGCGCCTGAATCCCGGAAACGGTGTACGGCTCGGAGAAGTCATACTTCTTCTTGCGCTCTTCGGAGATGGTCACTTGGTTGACCACGACGTCCAGACGCTTGGATTCCAGGGCCGCGAGGATGCCGTCCCATTTGGTCGGCTGAATCTTGGCCTTCACGCCCAGCTTCTTGGCCAGGGCTTCGGACAGCTCGACTTCGAAACCCGACAGCTTGCCGTCGGCATCGACGAAGCTGAACGGTGGGTAAGTGCCTTCCAGGCCGACGTTGATAACGCCTTTGTCCTTGATCTGTTGCAGTTGCTCACCGGCAACCGCCTGCCCCAGCAGACCGGCGCTCAGTGCCAGGCCCAGCGAACCTACCAGCAGATTTCGACGTAGTGCGGAAAGAATCATGACAAGCCCCTGTGTTTTCTTATGGAAGACGCTTAAGGAAAGTTGGCGAATCCGGGAATTGGACGACAGCGCTATCCTGCCTTAAAGCAGCTTATGCGTCTCTCGCGAAATTCGCCTGCGGCGAGACTATATGACGGTTCTTTTAGAATGGAAAATAATGAATTATCCGTTTGTTATTCTTTTAGTGAATATGTATTCGAGCTGACGCTGAGCGTTCCCGCGTCGGGCGCGGGAACGCGTTCAGGCCTACAGAAAGTCCTTGTACGCGAACAACGCCGGGGCGCCGCCGGTGTGCAGGAAGATGATCGGGCCGTCGTCGAAACGCCCGCGACCGATGCCGTCGAGCAGCCCGGCCATGGCCTTGCCGGTGTAGACCGGATCGAGCAACACGGCGTCCTGACTGGCCAACAGTTTCACCGCCGCCAGTGTCCCGGCGTTCGGCTCGCCGTAGCGCGGGCCGAAGTATTCGTCCCACAACTCGACCTTGAAGCTGTCCGGCAGCGCCACACCCAGCAGGTCGGCGGTGCGTTCGGCCAGGCCCTGGACTTTCGGGCGCTGGTCTTCTTCGCTGCGCGATACCGTCACGCCGATCACCGGCAGTTGCGGCAGGGCTTCGCTCAAGGCCAGCGCCAGACCGCTGTGGGTGCCGGCACTGCCCGAGGCCAGGACCACGGCAGAAAATTGCAGCCCGGTGTCCTTGATCTGTTCCGCTAGTTCCAGGCCGGCGCGCACGTAACCTAGCGCGCCGAGGGCGTTGGAGCCACCGATCGGCACCAGATACGGCTTCTTGCCGTTGCTGCGCAGGCGCACGGCGAGGGCGGCCAGTTGTTCGTCGGCGTTGTCGAGGTTGTCGACCAGTTCGACCTTGGTGTCGAACAGGTCCAGCAGCAGGCGGTTGCCGTTGCCGGTGTAGTTGCTGTCGTCGGTGCCCAACGGATTTTCCAGCAGGGCCACGCAGCCCAGGCCGAGTTTCGCGGCCAGTGCGGCGGTCTGGCGAACGTGGTTCGATTGCAGTGCACCGGCGGTGATCAGGGTGTCGGCGCCTTGGGCGAGGGCATCGGCGGCGAGGTATTCGAGCTTGCGCAGCTTGTTGCCGCCCATGGCCAGTGGCGTCAGATCATCGCGTTTGATGTAGACATCGCGGCCGAGCCAGGTGGACAGGCGCTCGAGTTTTTCCAGTGGGGTCGGTTGGCCGAGCAGGTCGAGGCGGTTAAAGCGATCCAGCTGTTGTTTGATCGGTTGTGTGGACATGGTTCCGTACTGATGCAAGGAGATGTCAGGACTATAGGCACGCCGATTTACCGGGGCAACCGCCAATCGCTTATAGCCAAACGTGCTTATGCCAGCACTATCGGTTCTTAATTCGCGCCCGTGGGCTTGCCGTAAAGTAGTCGCCGTTGACGCGGCCAGACAGTCCGGCCGCCCGTGAGGAGTCTTTACCGTGAGCGAGCGTTCCAGCCATTGGCAATTGCAGACCATCGTCAGCCAGCTACGTACTGCGCGGGATCAGTGGCGGGCACAAAATGGCCGTGCTTCCGGCGAGCAGGGTGGGCGCGAGTTGCCGTCCCGGGATGCGATGGCGCAGATCCTGGAAGCCCTGTGCGGCGCACTGTTTCCGATGCGGCTGGGGCCGGTGGATCTGCGTGAGGAAAGCGAGGATTTCTACGTCGGTCACACCCTCGACGTCGCGCTGAATGCATTGCTGGCCCAGGCACGACTCGAACTGCGTTACGTCGCCCGTCACAGCGCCCAGGCCGATACCGAAGTCGAGGCGCAGGCGATCAGGATCATCCAGGATTTCGCCCTCGCGTTGCCGGGCCTGCGCAGCCTGCTCGACACCGATGTGCTGGCGGCGTATCACGGCGATCCGGCGGCGCGCAGCGTTGATGAAGTGCTGCTGTGCTATCCGGGGATTCTGGCGGTGATTCACCATCGTCTGGCTCACCATTTGTATCGCGCAGGTCTGCCGCTGCTGGCGCGGATCAGTTCGGAAATCGCCCACTCGGCGACCGGCATCGATATTCACCCGGGTGCGCAGATCGGCCGCAGTTTCTTCATCGACCACGGGACCGGCGTGGTGATCGGCGAGACCGCGATCATCGGCGAGCGCGTCAGGATTTATCAGGCGGTGACCCTCGGCGCCAAACGCTTCCCGGCGGACGAGGACGGCCAGTTGCAGAAAGGCCATCCGCGCCATCCGATCGTCGAGGACGACGTGGTGATTTACGCCGGGGCGACTATTCTCGGGCGGATCACCATCGGCAAAGGCTCGACCATCGGCGGCAACGTGTGGCTGACCCGCAGCGTGCCGGCCGGGTGCAACCTGACTCAGGCTAACCTGCAGCATGATGACGGGACGCAGAAGTAAGGCACTAAAGGGCTACCCCTCACCCCAGCCCTCTCCCGGAGGGAGAGGGAGCCGACCGAGGTGTCTTGCGCTATACATCGACTTGAAACACCGAGTCGATTATGGATTCAGCGGAGCACTTTCACGTCGGCGTATTTCTTGAATATCCCCAATCAGTCCCTCTCCCTGAGGAGAGGGGGCCTATACATCGACCTGAAAAAACCAGTCGATTATGGATTCGGTGCAGCAAGATCAGGGCAGCGAAATTCTCAAGCATCCCCCAATCAGTCCCCTCTCCCCCCGGGAGAGGGTTAGGGTGAGGGCGCTTTTGACTTTGATTTTTCCACTGAACGAATCCGCCCAAACCCCCGTCATACCCAACCTTGAGCTAGCGTACGAAAGGTACCGCTGAGCCCTGCGATTAGTCCTGAGCGTACTATCCATGTTTAACTTGAACGTTCATTCAAGTTAAACCGACGGTTCGCTGCCCGCTCACAACAGGAGGCTTGCCTTTGCTGAGTCCGATCATTTCAGCCATTTTCCAACCCCTTGAGGTGCACCGTTCATGAGTGCATCGTCCACCCCCGCCAGCGGTCTGGTACGCATGAATCCGCCGGTGTTCTGGTTCGCCGCGACGGTGATCCTGCTGTTCGGCCTGACGGTCATCGCCATGCCGGAACAGGCCGGTGCCTGGCTCCTTGAAGCGCAAAACTGGGCGGCCAATACGGTCGGCTGGTACTACATGCTTGCGATGACCCTGTATCTGGTCTTCGTGGTGGTCACCGCGTTATCGGGCTACGGCAAGATCAAACTCGGTGCCGACCACGACGAACCCGAATTCAGTTATCTGTCTTGGGCCGGCATGCTGTTCGCCGCCGGGATCAGCATCACGCTGTTTTTCTTCTGCGTGTCCGAACCGCTGACCCACATGCTCCAGCCGCCGCAAGGCGAGGCCGGCACCGCGGAGGCGGCGCGTCAGGCGATGCAGATTCTGTTTCTGCACTGGGGCCTGCACGGCTGGGGCGTGTTCGCCTTTGTCGGCATGGCGCTGGCGTATTTCGCGTATCGGCATAACCTGCCGCTGGCCCTGCGTTCGGCGCTGTACCCGCTGATCGGCAAACGCATCAACGGCCCCATCGGCTACGCGGTGGACGGCTTCGGCATCATCGCTACGGTGTTCGGCCTCGGTGCGGACATGGGCTTCGGCGTGCTCCATCTCAACTCCGGTCTCGACTACCTGTTCGGCATCGCCCACACCCAGTGGATTCAGGTCGGCCTGATCACGCTGATGATGGGCGCGGCGATCATCGTCGCCGTCTCCGGTGTGGATAAAGGCGTGCGGGTCATGTCCGACATCAACATGCTGCTGGCCTGTGCGCTGCTGCTGTTCGTGTTGTTCGCCGGCCCCACCCAGCATTTGCTCAACACCCTGATCCAGAACCTTGGCGACTACCTCGGCGCTTTGCCGATGAAGAGTTTCGACCTCTACGCCTACGACAAACCGAGCGACTGGCTCGGCGGCTGGACAGTCTTCTACTGGGCCTGGTGGATTGCATGGTCGCCGTTCGTGGGCCTGTTCATCGCACGCATTTCCCGTGGCCGGACCATCCGCGAATTCGTCTTCGGCGTGCTGCTGATTCCGCTCGGTTTCACCCTGGCGTGGATGTCGATCTTCGGCAACAGCGCCATCGACCAGGTGCTCAACCACGGCATGTCGGCGCTGGGCATGTCGGCCCTCGACAACCCGTCGATGACCCTTTACCTGCTGCTGGAAACCTATCCGTGGAGCAAGACCGTTATCGCGGTGACGGTGTTCATCAGCTTCGTGTTCTTCGTCACCTCCGCCGACTCCGGCACCGTGGTGCTCTCGACGCTGTCGGCGAAGGGCGGCAACCCGGATGAAGACGGGCCGAAATGGCTGCGGGTGTTCTGGGGGGCGATGACCGCACTGGTGACCAGTGCCCTGCTGTTCTCCGGCAGCATCGATGCGCTGAAGTCGGCGGTGGTGCTGACCTCGTTGCCGTTCTCGCTGATTCTGCTACTGATGATGTGGGGCCTGCACAAGGCGTTCTATCTGGAGTCGCAGAAGCAGATCGCGCAACTGCATTCGCTGGCGCCGGTGTCCGGCTCACGGCGGGGCAAGGGCGGCTGGCGCCAGCGTCTGAGCCAGGCGGTGCACTTCCCGTCGCGCGACGAGGTCTACCGCTTCATGGACACCACGGTGAAACCGGCCATCGAAGAAGTGACGGCCGTGTTCGCCGAGAAAGGCCTGAACGTGGTCACCCAACCGGATCCGGCGCACGACAGCGTCAGCCTGGAAATCGGCCACGGCGAGCAGCACCCGTTCATCTACCAGGTGCAGATGCGCGGCTACTTCACACCGTCGTTTGCTCGTGGTGGGATGGGCTCCAAGCAGCTCAACAATCGCCGCTACTACCGCGCCGAAGTGCACTTGAGCGAGGGCAGTCAGGACTACGATCTGGTCGGCTACACCAAAGAGCAGATCATCAACGACATCCTCGACCAGTACGAACGGCACATGCAGTTCCTGCATCTGGTGCGTTGATCGGGGCAGGGCGCCGGGACGGCTTCAAGTCTCGGCGCTCAGCACCATGAACAACACCATCGCCGCCAGTGGCACGCCATACACGGCGCTGCCGATCGCAATCTCCGACCCCAACGGCTGCCCGGCGTGCACCACGCCGACCGCACCATTGATCACCGTCAACGCCAGCCACAACGCCGCGAAACCGTAGGCCAGCGTCTGCCGACTGAAGCCGATGCGCTCGCCGATGTAAAACATCAGCGCCAGCAGGATCAGGCCGAAGAAGATGATGATTGCGGTGTGCATGGTCGCGCCTGTGGAATGTGCGGTATTACCTAGAGCATAGCCAAACCAGCCCACGCCATATTCGTCAGGTACTTTCCCGCTCAATGACCGTGCACTGCAGCAGATTCAACCGCTGCACCTCATCGCTCGGCAACACGCCCAGACTTTCCAGCACCCGCGTCGCCGCCAGCACGCCGATCTCCAGCGCGGGCGGTTTGATCGTGCTCAGGCTCGGCAGCAGCATCTCGGCGAACGGGTAGTCGCCGAAACCGAGGACGGCGTAGTCTTCGGGGATCTTGAGGCCGGCGCGTTGTCCGGCCAGCAGACCGCCGGCGGCGAGGTTGTCGTTGGCGAAGATGATGGCGTCCGGGCGCGGTGAGGCGTTCATCAGCGCTTGCATTGCTTGCTTGCCGGCCTCGAACGGGGCGCGATCGGCGTCCGGTGCGAATACCCAGGGCTCAAGTCCTAGCTCACGCACGGTCGCTGCATAACCGTCGCGGCGTTCCAGTGCGCTGAAGTCGCCGGGTGCGCTGTTCTGCACGAAGGCGATGCGTCTATAGCCTTTGCCGTGCAGATAGCGAGCGGCGCTGACACCCACTTCGAAGTGCGAGAAACCGATCTGCATCGGCTCCCGATCCGGTTGGTAATCCCAGGTTTCGACCACCGGAATATCCGCCTCGGCGAGCATCTTTTCCGTACCCGCGCTGTGGAAGTGACTGGTGACCACCAACGCTGCAGGCGACCAGCCTAGGAACGCCCGCACGGCGTTTTCTTCCTGTTCAGTGCTGAAGTAACTCGATGCCAGAAGAAGCTGATAACCGTGACGGCTGAGGGTGTCGCTGAAGCCCTGAATGGTGTTGGCGAAGATCGGCCCGGAGATGTTCGGAATCACCATGCCGACGATTTTCCCCCGCGCCGAGGCGAGCCCGCCTGCCACCAGATTCGGCACATAACCCAGCTCGGCGACAACCGCCGCGATCCGTTCGCGGCGTTCGGGCGAGACCTGTTCCGGCTGGTTGAAGTAACGCGACACGGTGATCGCCGAAACACCGGCCTGGCGTGCCACCGCATTGAGGGTCACGCGACCGGCGCCACGGCGTTTGCGGGGCTTTTCTTCGCTCAAGGCTCGATCCTTCTTAAAAACCAAAACGCATATAAAAGTAATTTTTCAGTATTGGACGGTCTATGTCCGGCTTGCCAATACTGGCGATGTTAGCGCTAACAAAGCGCGTTGTCTGCTACTCGCTCGAGCGAATGCCCAAGACACCGAGACAGGCGCTGTCGTCGCAGAACGGCAGCGGTTCAGGGCAACTTTTCGAGCGGGCAAACATGCACAACATTCCTGGGGCGACACATAAACTGGCGCAATCGATCCGCGCTGCGGGCTGGCTACTCACCGGGCTGGCCGCGCTGCCGCTGCCCGCCGCGTTCGCCGCCGACAGCACCGATCAGGAGCCGACACTCAAGTCCGTCACGGTCACCGCCACCCGCCGCGAAGAGTCGCTGCAAAAGGTGCCGGTGGCGGTGTCGGTGATTGACGGCGAGCAGCTGGAACGCGACAACCGCAACAGCGTGGCGAGCATCGTCCAGCAAGTGCCGTCGCTGAATTTCCGCACCGGCGCATCGAACAAGGACACTTCGTTGTTCGTGCGTGGCGTGGGCACGATTTCTACCTCGCCGGGCGTCGAGCCGACCGTGGCCACAGTAATCGATGGCGTGGTTTATGCCCGCCCCGGCCAATCCACTCTGGATCTGTTGGACCTGGAGCGCGTCGAAGTCCTGCGAGGCCCACAAGGCACGCTGTTCGGCAAGAACGCCTCGGCCGGCGTGCTGAACATCACCAGCAAGGCGCCGACCGCCGAGACCCACGGCTACATCGATCAGTCGTACTACAGCGGCAACGAAAGCCGCACCCGTTTCGGCATCGGCGGCAGCCTGATTCCGGACACGCTCAAGGGCTCGATCAGCACCTTGTTCGGCACTTACGACGGCAACGTCGACAACCAGCACAACGGTCAGGAGGTCAACGGTTACAACCACCGCGGCGTGCGCGGCAAACTGGAATTCACCCCGAACGACGACATCACCTTCACCCTGATCGCCGACTACATGCAGTCCCACGATGACGGCCCCAACGGCGTCGTCACCAAGTCGTTGACCCCGGCCTTCGCCAACGCGCTGAGCCCGGTCAGCGTGACCAGCCACAACCGCGATATCAACACCGACACCCGCACCCACGTCGAGGACACCAACAAGGGCCTGTCCGGACAACTCGATTGGCAACTGGGCGATTACACCCTGACCTCGATCACCGCGTGGCGCGGCTGGGACAACACCCAGTATCAGGATGGCGACCGCCTCGGCACGGTAACGGCGGCGTTCCCCGGCACGGCGGACAAGGGCGATCTGGCCTTCGACCAGTACTCGCAGGAGCTGCGTCTGGCGTCGCCGAAAGGTGAGTTCCTCGAATACGTTGGCGGCCTGTTCTACATGCACGGCAAGGACGAGGAAACCTATCAACGCACCCTGACCACCACCACACGAACTGATCGCGGCGTCGCCGATTACAGCACCACCAGCGACAGCTATGCGGTGTTCGGCGAGAGCACGCTGAATTTCACCTCGGACTTCCGTGGCATCGCCGGCCTGCGCTACACCCACGACGATCTCGAATACGATCACCGTCGAGTCTCCACTTCCGCCACCACCGTCAGCGGCATCCAACCGGCCACCCGCAGTTCCGGTTCGGTGGACGAGGATGGCTGGTCCGGCCGCCTCGGTTTGCAGTACGACCTGAGCGATACCGTCACCACTTATCTGACCTATTCGCGCGGCTACAAAGGCCCGGCATACAACGTGTTCTTCAACATGCAGCCGCGTGATACCGAAGCGCTGAAACCGGAAACCTCCAACACCTGGGAGGCGGGGATCAAAGCCTCAAGCTGGAACAATCGCCTGACCACCAACCTCGCGGTTTTCCACAGCGACTACGACAACTACCAGGCAAACTTTTTCGACACCGTCGCCGGGCAAGTCGTAACGCGCCTGATCAACGCCGGCAGCGTCAGCACCGAGGGTGTGGAACTTGATTTCGCTCTGCAGGCGACCCAGCAACTGAAGTTCTCCGGCGCGCTGGCCTACACCCGCGCTCGTATCGACGAGTTCGCCTGCCCGGCGGGCGCGGCGGCCTCGTGCAACGTCAACGGCAAACCGCTGCCGTTCAGCCCGGACTGGAAAAGCTACGTGCGGGCCGACTACACCATCCCGCTGGATAACGGTCTGGATATCGAACTCGGCACCGACTACAGCTGGCAGAGCGAAGTGCAGTACGACATCAGCCAGAACGCCGATACCAAACAGGGCGCCTACGGCCTCTGGAACGCCAGCGTGGCCCTGGCCGATTACACCAATGGCTGGCGCGTGGCGTTACTCGGCAAAAACCTCACCGACAAGTCCTATTCGCCATTGCTCGCCAGCGGCGGCAACTACATCTACCGCGCCGTGCCTCGCGATGACGAGCGCTACTTCGGCGTGCAACTGCGCAAGGACTTCTGAGATGAGCAGACAGCTGAAACTCGGCGCGTTCCTCATGGCCACCGGGCACCACGTTGCCGCGTGGCGTCATCCGGACGTACCGGCCAACGCCGGACTGGATTTCGCCCATTACAAACGCCTGGCGCAGATTGCCGAGGCAGCGAAGTTCGACACTCTGTTCGTCGCCGACAGCGTCGCCGCGCCGACCCAGGACATCGCCAGCCGCATGGCCCGTTCGGATCACTTCGAACCGCTGACCTTGCTCTCGGCGTTGAGCGCAGTGACCGAGCACATCGGCCTGATCGCCACCGCCACCACCAGCTACAACGAGCCGTACCACGTGGCGCGTAAATTCGCCTCCCTCGATCACCTGTCGGGCGGGCGAGCGGGGTGGAATCTGGTGACCTCGGACAACGCCGCCGAAGCGCAGAACTTCGGCCGCGACGAACACATCGGCCATGCCGAACGCTACAGCCGCGCCCGGGAATTTCATCAGGTGGTCACCGGGCTCTGGGACAGTTGGCAGGACGACGCCTTCATCCGCGACAAGGCCAGCGGCGCCTATTACGACCCGGAAAAACTGCATGTGCTGGATCACGTCGGCGAGCACTTTCGCGTCAAAGGCCCGCTGAATGTCGCGCGTTCGCCGCAGGGGCAGCCGGTGATCGTGCAGGCCGGCTCGTCGGAAACCGGGCGTGAACTGGCGGCGCAGACGGCCGAAGTGGTGTTCACCGCGCAGACCTCGCTGGCCAGCGCCCAGGCGTTTTACGCCGACCTCAAGGGACGCTTGCCGAAGTACGGACGCAGCGCCGATTCGCTGAAAATCATGCCCGGTGTGTTCGTCGTGGTCGGGCAGACGGAAGCCGAAGCGCAGGAAAAATGTGAAACGTTTCAGCAATTGGTCGAACCCGAGGTTGGCGTTGCCCTTCTTGGGCGTATGCTGGGCAACTTCGATCTGTCGAAGTACCCGCTGGACGGGCCGCTGCCGGAGTTGCCGCTGACTGACAGCGGCCAGCAAAGCCGACAGAAACTGCTGACCGAACTGGCTGGCCGGGAGCATCTGACCCTGGCCGAACTGGGTCGCAGAATCGCTGGCGGTCGCGGGCATTACAGCGTCGTCGGCACACCGGCGCAGATTGCCGACCGTTTGCAGGAATGGTTCGAGCAGGGCGCGGCGGACGGCTTCAACGTGCTGGTGCCGCACCTGCCCGGCGGGCTCGAAGACTTCGCCAATGGCGTGGTTCCGGAACTGCAACGGCGTGGGCTGTTCAGAACCGAATACGAGGGCCGGACCTTGCGCCAGAACCTTGGCCTCGCCCGGCCCGGCAACAGATTTGCGTAGCAATCGACACCCGATTCAAGACCGACAAGAGAGGATTCGATGACTTACACCGCTGCCAGGAATCGCTACAACTCCATCCCTTACCGCCGCGTCGGACGCAGCGGTCTGGTGCTGCCGGCGCTGTCCCTGGGCCTGTGGCACAACTTCGGCGACAGCACGCCGATCGACACCCAGCGCTCCTTGCTGCGCACGGCGTTCGATCTGGGGATCAACCACTTCGACCTGGCCAACAACTACGGCCCGCCCTATGGCAGCGCCGAGACCAATTTCGGCCGTCTGCTGCGCGAAGACTTCAAGCAGTATCGCGACGAACTGATCATCTCCAGCAAGGCCGGCTGGGACATGTGGCCCGGCCCTTACGGCCAGGGCGGCGGCTCGCGCAAATACGTGCTGGCCAGCCTCGACCAGAGCCTGCAACGACTGGGCCTGGACTATGTGGATATCTTCTATTCGCACCGCTTCGACCCGGACACCCCGCTGGAAGAAACCGCCAGTGCCCTCGCCACGGCGGTGCAGCAGGGCAAGGCGTTGTACATCGGCATCTCGTCGTACTCCGGGGTGAAAACCCGCGAAATCGCTGCGTTGCTCAAAGAGTGGAAAGTGCCGCTGTTGATTCACCAACCGGCGTACAACCTGCTCAACCGCTGGGTGGAAAAGGACCTGCTCGACACCACCGACGAACTTGGTACCGGCGTGATTGCCTTCACCCCGCTGGCGCAGGGACTGCTGACCGACAAGTACCTCAACGGCGTGCCGGCGGATGCGCGGGTCAATCGTCCGGGCGGTGGTTCGTTGCAGGCCTCGCACTTGTCCGAGGCGAATATTGCTCATGTGCGGGCGTTGAATGAAATCGCCAAACGTCGTGGGCAGAGCCTGGCGCAACTGGCGTTGGCGTGGACGCTGCGGGATCCGCGAGTGACTTCGGCACTGATCGGTGCGAGCCGGCCGGAGCAGATTGTCGAGAACGTCGGGGCGTTGAAAAATTTGAGCTTCAGTGCGGAAGAGCTGGCGGAGATTGACCGGTTTGCTCAGGAGGGCGGGATTAATCTTTGGGAGAAGCCTTCGACAGCAGAATAAGCAGCCCTCACCCCAGCCCTCTCCCGGAGGGAGAGGGAGCCGACCGAGGTGTCTTGCGTCTTACATCGACCTGAAAGAACTGGTCGATTATGGATTCGCTACAAGATGTTCAGGTCGGTGTATCTCTGAAGCATCCCCCAATCAGTCCCCTCTCCCTCCGGGAGAGGGTTAGGGTGAGGGGGCTTTTGATTTTGCTCTTGCGTTAAAGGCTCAACGAAAAAACGGCACATCCCCCAACACCGTAGCCCGCTGCATCACCCGCCGCGCCGGCCGGTAATCATCCACCGCGTAATGCTGCGTCACGCGGTTGTCCCAGAACGCAATGTCATCCTTCTGCCAGCGCCAGCGAATGGTGAATTCCGGCCGCGTCGCGTGCGCAAACAAGAACTTCAACACCGCTTCACTCTCGGTCTCCGACAGCTCATTGATCTTCGACGTGAACCCTTCACTGACGAACAACGAACGCCGCCCGCTCACCGGATGCGTACGAATCACCGGGTGCGACAAAGGCGGATTCTTGCGCCGCGCCGCTTCCCACTGCGCCAGTGCTTCCGGCGTGTTGCCGTAGCGCTCCAGCGGAAACGAGCGGGTGAAGTCGTGAGTCGCGGTCAGCCCTTCAAGCATTGCTTTCATCGGTGCCGACAGCGCTTCGTACGCAGCAATCCCGCTGGCCCACAATGTGTCGCCACCAAATTCCGGCAATAGCTTGGCGCTGAGCACCGCGCCCATGGCCGGGGTTGGCAGGAAGGTCACGTCGGTGTGCCAGATCGCGTTGTCGCGCACGTCGGTGACGGCGGTGTCGAGGATCAGCACTTCCGGCTGTTCCGGCACGTTCGGGTAGATCGGGTGAATGTGCAGATCGCCAAAGTAGGCGGCGAAACGCGCCTGCTGCGCCGGCTCGATCGGTTGATTGCGGAAGAACAGCACCTGGTATTTGAGCAGTGCCTGCTCGATGGCGTCGCGCTGTTCCAGGTTCAGCGGCTGGCTGATGTCGACGCCGCTGATCTGTGCGCCGAGGGCCGAGCTTAAAGGGGTGATGTTCAGGCTGCTCATGGTGGTTCTCTTCAATTCCGGGGCCCCGAAACTGTCGGGGTAGTCAGTGCTGAAAAATCAGTGGGCCTGGCCGTGCCACGGCACCAGTTTGCGTTGCAGGGCACGCAGGCCCATCTCCATCGCGAAGGCGATCAGGGCGATGACCAGAATCCCCAGCACCACCACATCGGTGACCAGGAACTGCGCGGCCGACTGCACCATGAAGCCCAGGCCGCTGGTGGCCGCGATCAGTTCGGCAGCGACCAGCGTCGACCAGCCGACACCCAGACCAATGCGCACACCGGTCAGAATGTCCGGCAGGGCACTTGGCAAAATCACGTGGCGGATCAGTTGGGCGCGGGTGGCACCCAGCGACTGCGCGGCGCGCAATTTGGCCGGGTCGACGGTGCGCACGCCAGTGGCGGTGGCAATCGCGATCGGAGCGAAAATCGCCAGGTAGATCAGCAGCACTTTCGACAATTCACCGATGCCGCACCAGATCACGATCAGCGGCAGATAGGCGAGTGGTGGAATCGGCCGGTAGAACTCGATCAGCGGATCGAGCACGCCACGGGCGATGCGGTTGGCGCCGATGGCAATGCCCACCGGCACGGCGGTCAGAATCGCGAAACCGAGGCCCAGACCGATGCGGCTGAGGCTCGCGCCCAGGTGCTGCCACAACGTCGAATCCATGTAGCCCGTGGTCGCCAGCAACCAGCCTTTTTGCAGCACGGCGGACGGTGGCGGCAGGAACAGCGGTTCGATCAGGCCGGTGGCCGTGACGGCCCACCAGATCACCAGCAACGCGAACAGGGTCAGCAGGCTGATCCAGCGGGTGCTGAGGCTGCGGCGCACGGGAATCACCACCGACGTGGCGGCGGGTTTCACGGCGGTGGCGGAAACGTCGTAACTGCTCATGCGCGCTCCTGCCGCTGAACGGCGCTGCGTTGCGAGAACACTTTGGCGAGCACGTGTTCGCGGGTTTCGATGAAGCGCGGATCGGACTTGATCGACCGCGCCGATTCGCCGGCGGCGTAGCGCTGGCCGAAGTCGAGATGCAGACGCTCGACGATCTGCCCCGGATTCGGTGCCAGCAGAATCAGGTCGGTGGCGAGGAACACCGCTTCTTCAATGTCGTGGGTAATCAGGAACACCGGTTTGGCGGTGCGTTGCCAGACTTGCAGCAACAGTTCCTGCATCTGTTCGCGGGTGAAGGCATCGAGGGCGCCGAAGGGCTCGTCCATCAGCAACACACGCGGGTCGGCCGCGAGGGCGCGGGCCAGGCCGACGCGCTGTTTTTGACCGCCGGAGAGCTGCCAGATGCGACGGTGTTCAAAACCGGAAAGATCGACCAGCGCGAGCATTTCCCGGGCGCGCTGTTCGCGTTTGTCCTTGGCCACACCGGCCAGTTCCAGACCGAAGGCAACGTTGGCCAGCACGTCCTGCCAGGGCAGCAGGGCGTCGTCCTGGAACACCACGCCGCGCTCGGCACTCGGGCCTTTGACCGGCACGTTGTCGAGGGTGATGCGGCCGGCGCTCGGTTCGACGAAACCGGCAATCAGGTTCAACAGCGAAGTCTTGCCACTGCCGGACGGGCCGAGGGCCACCAGCAATTGCTGAGGACCGAGGGTCAGGGAAATGTCGGACAGTACCGGTTCCGGGCTGCCGGGGTACTGTGCGCTGATGCGCTCCAGCTGTAGCAAGGCCATCGCAATTAACTCCCGATCAGTTGGTGATGTACTTGGCGCTGACGTACGGCGCGTAGTCCGGCAGTACCGCTTCGACCTTGCCTTGCTCCTTGAGGAACGCAGCGGTGTCGGTGATGGCTTTGGTGGTCGGCGCGCCGAGGTCACTGACCTGATCCGCCGCCAGCGGGTAGACGTTGCCTTGCAGCAGCAAAGGAATGTCGCTGGCCTTGGCACCGGACAGTTTTACGAGTTTGTCGACGTTGCTCTGGTCGGCCAGCCAGGCTTTCGGATCCTTGCGGTAGTCGGCGTAGGCGTCGAGGGTGACCTTGGCGAATGCGGTAACGATTTCCGGGTGTTTCTCGGCGAAGTCCTTACGCACGATCCAGGCGTCGAAAGTCGGCGCGCCGAACTTGGCCAGCTCGCCGGAAGTGATCAGCACTTTGCCGTTTTCCTTGGCCACACCCAGCGCCGGATCCCAAACGTAGGTGGCATCGATGTCACCGCGTTTCCACGCGGCAATGATCGCCGGCGGGGCAAGGTTGAGGACGGTGACTTTCGACGGGTCAATGTTCCAGTGCTTCAGCGCGGCCAGCAGGCTGTAGTGACCGGTGGACACGAACGGCACGGCGATTTTCTTGCCGACCAGATCCTGCGGCGTCTTGATGCCGGAGCCGTCACGGGCGACCAGTGCTTCGGCGGCGCCGATCTGGGTGGCGATGAGGAAGGTTTCCACCGGGACTTTGCGGGTGATTGCAGCGGTCAGCGGGCTGGAACCGAGGTAACCGATTTGCACATCGCCGGAGGCGATGGCGGCAATGATGTCGGCACCGTTATCGAATTTGCGCCAGTTGATGTCGGCCTTGGTGGCTTTCTCGTAAGCGCCGTCGGCCTGGGCGACTTTCGCCGGGTCAACGGTGGTCTGGTAGGCGACGGTGAGGTCGGCGGCCTGAGCCAGGAAACTCGCAGCAGCCAGAGAGGCCACGGCCAGCAGGCGAAGCGGGAAATTCAGTTTCATTGAAGAGCTCCATATCAGGCGACCGAGCGTCGGCGTGAAAGGAGACTAAATGATCTAAGAATCTAAAAATAAATAACTTTTTAGAATGAGCTTATGAGCGGAAAAATCTAAGGCGCAGAGGTATTGGGGGTGTTGGAGTTTTGGGTATGGCTTGAGATCTTTTCCCCCTCACCCCAACCCTCTCCCCCAGGGGGGCGAGGGGGAAAGGGAGCTGATCGGGGGGCTTTTCAAAATCGGAGTTCGACTCGGTATTTCAGGTCGGCGTATCTCGCACTAACAACTCGGTCAGTCCCCTCTCCCTCGGGTAGAGGGTTAGGGTGAGGGGAAAAGATCCAAAGCCGAATGATCAGTTGCTGATTGCCAAAATACTCGCCTGATACGACCCGACAAACACGTCGAAATCACCCACCTCGTTCTGCTCCAGCTCAGCCTGTTGCGCCAGCGACGAGCGCGCCAGTTCTTCAAACTTCGCCTGTTCCTCGGCCGCCAACGGTTCGCTGCGGAAGAACTCGGCGTGGGCCTGGCTCTGGCGCAGGGAGAATTGCGCGAAGCTTTCCTTGTGCGCGGCCATCGCCGCCAGCACCTGAGCTGAAGGCGTCAGGGACGAATCCTTGACCTTGGCCAGCTGCGCATCGAGCGCCTTGCTGTGGGCATCGCCGCCGTGGCTTTGATCCAGCAGCGCCGCCAGCGGAGCGATTTTTTCCAGCAGTTCGGCGGCCCATTCCTTCAGCTCGACCGGTTGGCCGTCGCGCTGCAATTGCAGGCCCGGACGGCGACCTTCCTTGACCACGCTGAGGAAGTTGGAGGTGGCGTTGCCGCAGGAGTTGTTGGTCAGCAGCGGGCTTTCGTTCAGCGCGCAGTACAGCAGGAATGCGTCGAGGAAGCGCGACTCGGTGAGGTCGATGCCCATCGGCAGGAACGGGTTGATGTCCAGGCAGCGCACTTCGACGTACTGAATGCCACGGGCCATCAGGGCCTGGATCGGCCGCTCGCCGGTGTAGGTCACGCGTTTCGGGCGGATGTTGGAGTAGTACTCGTTTTCGATCTGCAGGATGTTGGTGTTCAGTTGCACCCACTCGCCATCCTGATGCGTGCCGACTTCAACGTACGGCGCGTACGGCGTCGCCACCGCTTTGCGCAGGCTGTCGGTGTAGCTCGCCAGGTCGTTGTAGCAAGGGGTCAGGCCGGCCTGGGCGTTGCTCTGGTAACCGAGGTCGCTCATGCGCAGGCTGGTGGCGTAGGGCAGGTACAGGGTGTCCGGATCCAGCTGTTCCAGCTGGTGCGCACGACCGCGCAGGAAACCCGCGTCCAGCGCCGGCGAAGCACCGAACAGGTACATCAGCAACCAGCTGTAGCGGCGGAAGTTACGGATCAGCGCGATATAGGACGACGACTGGAAATCCCGGTCGGTGCCGACAAAGCCTTCGGCTTCTTTCAGCAGCGGCCAGAGCTTTTCCGGCAGGGAGAAGTTGTAGTGAATCCCGGCGATGCACTGCATGGTCTTGCCGTAACGCAGGGCCAGGCCCTTGCGGTAGACGTACTTGAGCTGACCGATGTTGGAGGTGCCGTAATAGGCGATCGGGATATCTTCCTCGGCCGGCAACGGGCACGGCATCGATGGACTCCACAGGTACTCGTTGCCGAGCTTGCTGTAGGCGAAGCGATGAATCTTGTCCAGGCTGGCCAGGGTGTCGGCCGGGTCTGGCAGGGCGGGCGTGATGAACTCCAGCAGCGACTCGGAATAGTCGGTCGTGATCTGTTCGTTGGTCAGCGCGGAACCCAGGGCTTCAGGGTGCGGCGTTTGGGCCAGGCGGCCTTCGCCGGTCACGCGCAGGCATTCACGTTCGATACCGTGAAGGCACTGCTCAAGCAGAGAGAGGTTAGCGCGCTCGCCGAGCAGAGCCAGGCGGCGGTTGAGAAGTTCGCTCAATTTGGATTCCTTCACGCGTCAGTCGCCCCAATATGGGGGTGGGCAGGACGGTCTACAAGGGTGAAGTTGAAACTGGCGTTTTCGCCTGGTTTTCGGGCCATGAAAGCCCCATTGGAAACGCCAACTTCAGTCCCTGAATCTGGCAGACGCGGGCGAGGAAAACTCCGACGCTGCGATCACAGCGCCGAAATTAACTCAAAATGATGAACAACATCTACAGGACAGCGAACGTGCCTTGCGCTTTTGCGACCAGTTTGTCGCCCTGTATCACGTCGGCTTCGACCACCAGCGTGCGCCGGCCCGGGTGGATCACCCGCGCCGTGCACATCACCTCGCCTTCGGAGACGGCGCGGATGTAGTTGATCTTGCACTCGATGGTCGCGCTCTGCTGGTCAAAGCCGTGGGTGCTGGAACAGGCCAGCCCCATGGCGATATCCACCAGACTGAACAGTGCGCCGCCGTGCAGCTTGCCGCCGCGGTTGCGCAGTTCGGGTTCCAGCGCCAGGGCGACTTGCGCCACCCCGGTTTCCAGGCTGTGCAGGCGGCAGCCCAACAGCTTGAAAAACGCGCTCTCGACGAGCCCGGCCGGAATGTCCATCAGCGTTTCTTCAACTGCTTGGCGTTGGCGAACAGCGACGCCATCGCGTTATTGGCTGGAGCCGCCGGGGTGGTTTCCTTGCGCGGCGCCGAACCCTGCGACTGGCGTGGCGCCGAGCCTGGACGCGCGCCACGGGCACCGTCGATTTTCTCGCCCGGGGTGTCGCTCATGCGCATCGACAGGCCGACGCGTTTGCGCGGGATGTCGACTTCCATGACCTTCACTTTCACCACGTCACCGGCCTTCACCGCTTCGCGCGGATCCTTGATGAATTTCTCCGACAGCGCCGAAATGTGCACCAGACCGTCCTGATGCACGCCGATGTCGACGAATGCACCGAACGCGGTCACGTTGGTCACCACGCCTTCGAGGATCATCCCCAGTTGCAAGTCCTTCAGGTCCTCGACGCCTTCCTGGAACTCGGCGGTCTTGAACTCCGGACGCGGGTCGCGGCCCGGTTTTTCCAGTTCCTGCAGGATGTCGGTGACGGTTGGCAGACCGAAAGTCTCGTCGGTGAACTTCTTCGGATCCAGGCGCTTGAGGAACGAGGCGTCGCCGATCAGCGAGCGGATGTCGCGGTCGGTTTCAGCGGCAATGCGTTGCACCAGCGGATAGGCTTCCGGGTGAACGGCCGAGGAATCCAGCGGGTTGTCGCCGTTCATCACGCGCAGGAAGCCGGCAGCCTGTTCGAAGGTTTTCTCGCCTAGACGCGCGACTTTCTTCAGCGCGGCGCGGGTCTTGAACGCGCCGTGTTCGTCACGGTGAGTCACGATGTTCTGCGCCAGGGTCGCGTTGAGGCCGGAGATCCGCGCCAGCAGCGCCACGGAGGCGGTGTTCACATCCACACCCACGGCGTTCACGCAGTCCTCGACCACGGCGTCCAGGCCGCGCGCCAGTTTCAGCTGCGACACGTCATGCTGGTACTGACCGACACCGATGGATTTCGGATCGATCTTCACCAGCTCGGCCAGTGGATCCTGCAGGCGACGGGCGATCGACACAGCGCCACGGATCGACACGTCCAGATCCGGGAATTCCTTGGCTGCCAGTTCCGATGCCGAGTACACCGATGCGCCGGCTTCAGACACCATGACCTTGGTCATTTTCATCGCTGGGTATTTTTTGATCAGCTCGATGGCCAGTTTGTCGGTTTCACGGCTGGCGGTGCCGTTGCCGATGGCGATCAGGTCGACCGAGTGCTTGGCGCACAGGGCGGCTAGAATCGCGATGGTCTGATCCCATTTATTGTGCGGTACGTGGGGGTAAACCGTGGCGTGATCCAGCAGCTTGCCGGTGGAGTCGACCACCGCGACTTTGCAACCGGTACGCAGACCCGGGTCGAGGCCCAGGGTGGCGCGCGGGCCGGCCGGGGCGGCCAGCAGCAGGTCGTGCAGGTTGTGGGCGAACACGTTGATCGCTTCGGTTTCGGCGCCATCGCGCAGCTCGCCGAGCAGGTCGGTTTCCAGGTGTGTGTAGAGCTTGACCTTCCAGGTCCAGCGCACCACTTCACCCAGCCATTTGTCGGCCGGACGGTTCTGGTTCTGGAGGCCGACGTGCTGGCCGATCATGCCTTCGCACGGGTGCAGGGTGCCCGGCAGTTCTTCGCCGACTTTCAGCGCGGAGCTGAGAATGCCTTCGTTGCGGCCACGGAAAATCGCCAGTGCGCGGTGCGACGGCATGCTTTTCAGCGGTTCGTCGTGTTCGAAGTAGTCGCGGAACTTGGCGCCTTCTTCTTCCTTGCCGGCGATCACGCGGGCACTGAGAGTGGCTTCCTGTTTCAGGTAGGTGCGCAGTTTTTCCAGCAGGTTGGCGTCTTCGGCGAAGCGCTCCATGAGGATGTACTTGGCGCCTTCCAGCGCTGCCTTGACGTCGGCCACGCCTTTTTCGGCGTCGACGAAACGCGCGGCTTCGGCTTCCGGGGCCAGCGACGGGTCGTTGAACAGACCGTCGGCCAGATCGCCGAGGCCGGCTTCCAGGGCGATCTGGCCCTTGGTGCGGCGCTTCTGCTTGTACGGCAGGTACAAGTCTTCGAGGCGGGTCTTGGTGTCGGCGAGTTTGATTTCGCGCTCCAGCTCAGGGGTGAGTTTGCCCTGCTCCTGAATGCTGGAAAGAATGCTGATGCGCCGTTCGTCGAGTTCTCGCAGGTAGCGCAGACGCTCTTCCAGATGACGCAGTTGGGTGTCATCGAGGCTGCCGGTCACTTCTTTCCGGTAACGGGCGATGAAGGGAACGGTAGAGCCTTCATCGAGTAGCGCGACGGCCGCTTCGACCTGTTGTGGGCGTACGCCGAGTTCCTCGGCGATGCGGCTGTTGATGCTGTCCATAAAACCACCTGACAAATTGTGAAAGCAGGCTCGCAGGCGCGTAAATGAAGGCCCGGAGTCTGGTGGGGCGGCTTGATGCTGGCCGCTGCCTGGGTCAAAAGGCATCCCGTTGACCCGTGAAATCGAACAATTACTGCGGCGCCCATGAAAATAAAGGACGGCCACCTGCGGTAACGATTCAGACGTTGCCTGACACAAAAGGCCGCGCATTATAACCAGCGTTCTGTCATTCGGGGGCGACACAGTCTGTAGGCACAAGCCCCGGTTTTCTGGCAGTGAAGGAAAAATCTGCTAACAATGCACACGGTGCGTATAACGGCAGCTACGCCATAATGCGCGCCGAGCTAAAAGGAGCATCCAATGAGCAGCACTGCACAAACTGCTGAAGGCGAAAAAATTCTCATCGTTGACGACGATCCGGGGCTGAGCAGCCTGCTGGAACGCTTTTTCGTCAGCAAGGGCTACCGTGCCCGCGCCGTACCGAATACCGAGCAGATGGATCGTCTGCTGTCGCGTGAAGTGTTCAACCTGGTCGTCCTCGACCTGATGCTGCCGGGCGAAGACGGCCTGACCGCTTGCCGCCGCCTGCGTGGCGCGAACAATCAGATTCCGATCATCATGCTCACCGCCAAGGGCGACGAGCTGAGCCGTATCAAGGGCCTGGAACTGGGCGCCGACGACTATCTGGCCAAGCCGTTCAACCCGGACGAGCTGATGGCTCGCGTCAAGGCCGTGCTGCGCCGTCAGGCCGCACCGGTGCCGGGCGCGCCGGGCAGTGAAGAAGAGAACGTCACGTTCGGCGACTACGTGCTGTCCCTGGCCACCCGCGAACTCAAACGCGGCGACGAAGTGCACATGCTCACCACCGGTGAGTTTGCGGTACTCAAGGCTCTGGTGATGAATGCCCGTCAGCCGCTGACCCGCGACAAGCTGATGAACCTGGCTCGTGGCCGTGAGTGGGATGCCCTGGAGCGTTCCATCGACGTGCAGATTTCCCGTCTGCGCCGGATGATCGAACCTGATCCGTCCAAGCCGCGCTACATCCAGACCGTCTGGGGTGTCGGCTACGTGTTCGTGCCGGATGGCAACTCCACCAAGTGATGGGTGATTTGTAGGAGCGGGTCTGCGGGAAACGGTCGGAAACGCCGTCAGCGCAGACTCGCAATCCGCAATATGCGAGCATTGCTCGCTCCTGCAAGTGTGTAGCGGTTATCCATGAAAACCCCCGTCTGGTTCCCCCAAAGTTTCTTCTCCCGCACCCTGTGGCTGGTGCTCATCGTCGTATTGTTTTCCAAGGCATTGACCCTGGTTTATCTGTTGATGAACGAGGACGTGCTGGTGGATCGGCAATACAGCCACGGCGTCGCCCTGACGCTGCGTGCCTACTGGGCCGCCGACGAAGAGAACCGCGCGAAAATCGCCGATGCCGCCACGCTGATCCGGGTGGTCGGTGCCGGTGTGCCGGAAGGCGAACAGCACTGGCCGTACAGCGAAATCTACCAGCGGCAGATGCAGGCGGAACTGGGTGCCGACACCGAAGTGCGCTTGCGCATGCATTCGCCGCCGGCCTTGTGGGTTCGTGCGCCGAGCCTCGGTGATGGCTGGTTGAAAGTGCCGTTGTACCCGCACCCGTTGCGCGGTCAGAAAATCTGGAACGTGCTCGGCTGGTTCCTGGCGATCGGTCTGCTGTCCACGGCGTCTGCGTGGATTTTTGTCAGCCAGCTCAATCAACCGTTGAAACGTCTGGTCTACGCCGCCCGGCAACTCGGCCAGGGCCGCAGTGTGCGCCTGCCGATCAGCGACACCCCCAGCGAAATGGCCGAGGTTTATCGTGCCTTCAACCAGATGGCCGAAGACGTCGAGCAGGCCGGTCGCGAGCGTGAGCTGATGCTCGCGGGGGTATCCCATGACTTGCGCACGCCGCTGACCCGTTTGCGGCTGTCACTGGAGCTGATGGGCGACCGCACCGACCTGACCGACGACATGGTGCGCGACATCGAAGACATGGACGCGATCCTCGACCAGTTCCTCGCGTTCATTCGCGATGGACGGGACGAGTCGGTGGAGGAAGTGGACCTCAGTGATCTGGTGCGTGAAGTGGCGGCGCCCTACAACCAGACGGAAGAGAAAGTGCGCCTGCGTCTGGAGCCGATCCAGCCGTTTCCGTTGCGTCGGGTGTCGATGAAGCGCTTGCTGAACAACCTGATCGGCAACGCGTTGAATCATGCTGGCGGCAGAGTGGACGTCGCGGCCTATGTGTCCGGTGACACCAGCGCGCCGTATGTGGTGCTGAGCGTGATGGACCGTGGGGCGGGGATCGATCCTTCCGAACTTGAGGCGATCTTCAACCCGTTCACCCGTGGCGATCGGGCGCGGGGCGGGAAGGGCACCGGGCTGGGACTGGCGATTGTGAAGCGGATTGCTTCGATGCACGGCGGCAATGTCGAACTGCGCAACCGCTCCGGTGGCGGGCTGGAAGCGCGGGTTCGGTTGCCACTGGGATTGATGCTGCCGCGAGACGCGGTTTAAGTTTCAGGCGGCCTTGCGGCCGCCTGATTCAAGGTTCAACCCTTGCCTTTTGTGCGGGTCATGTTCGGCCCGCCATTCTTCTCGAGATGCTCGATGATGATCCCCGCCACGTTCTTGCCCGTGGTGGTTTCGATCCCTTCCAGACCCGGCGACGAGTTCACTTCCATCACCAGCGGCCCGTGGTTCGAGCGCAGGATATCCACACCCGCTACCGACAGCCCCATGACCTTGGCCGCACGCAGCGCGGTCATGCGTTCTTCCGGGGTGATCTTGATCAGGCTGGCACTGCCGCCCCGGTGCAGGTTGGAGCGGAACTCGCCGGGCTTGGCCTGACGCTTCATCGCGGCAATCACCTTGTCGCCGACCACGAAGCAGCGGATGTCGGCGCCGCCGGCCTCCTTGATGTATTCCTGCACCATGATGTTCTGCTTCAGGCCCATGAAGGCCTCGATCACCGACTCCGCCGCCGTCGCGGTTTCACACAACACCACGCCGATGCCCTGGGTGCCTTCCAGCACCTTGATCACCAGCGGCGCGCCGTTGACCATGTCGATCAGGTCGGGAATGTCGTCCGGCGAGTGGGCGAAGCCGGTCACCGGCAAACCGATGCCCCGGCGCGACAGCAATTGCAGCGAACGCAGCTTGTCCCGCGAGCGGGCGATGGCCACCGATTCGTTGAGCGGGAACACGCCCATCATTTCAAACTGGCGCAACACTGCGCAGCCATAAAACGTCACCGACGCGCCGATCCGCGGGATCACGGCATCGAAACCCTCCAGCGGCTTGCCACGGTAGTGGATCTGCGGCTTGTGGCTGGCAATGTTCATATAGGCGCGCAAGGTGTCGATCACCACCATTTCATGCCCGCGTTCGGTTCCGGCTTCGACCAGACGGCGGGTGGAATACAGACGCGGGTTCCGCGACAGCACAGCGATCTTCATGCAACACCTGTGGAGGAGGTAGATACCGGGAACACCGGCTTGTCTTGTACATATTTGATGCCTGGGTTAACCACCAGCTGGCCGTCGATCAGGGCTTTGGAACCGAGCAGCAGGCGATAGCGCATGGACTTGCGGCAGGCGAGGGTGAACTCGATCGGCCAGACCCGGTCACCCAGGGCCAGGGTGGTGCTGATCACGTAGCGCACCTGGGCCTGGCCATTGGAACTCTTGATGGTCTTGCGGGCGACCAGCGGCGCTTCGCATCGCCGATGGCGCAACTGCACGACGGTGCCCAAGTGCGCGGTGAAGCGCACCCACTTCTCGCCGTCGCGTTCGAACGGCTCGATGTCGGTGGCATGCAGGCTGGAGGTGCTGGCGCCGGTGTCGATTTTTGCCCGAAGGCCGGCGACTCCCAGATCCGGAAGCGCCACCCACTCGCGCAGACCGATAACGGTCAAATGGTCAAATGTCTTCAATGGAAAAAACCAACGATTAACGCGTCCACGCTTCAGGGGACACCTGGGCCAACGCTTTGAATGCGGGTCTGGCGAACCAGTAACCCTGCATCAGAAAAATTCCGCAGTCCGCCAGGAAATCCCGTTCCCCCGCACTCTCTATGCCTTCGGCGATGACTGTAACGTCCAACTCCGCACAGATTGTGACAATCCCCCGAACGATAGCCTGACGAACACGGTCACGGTCGATATCGCGGATCAGCGCCATGTCGAGTTTGATCAGGTCCGGTTGGAAATCGGCCAGCAGATTGAGCCCCGAATAACCGGCACCGAAATCGTCGATGGCCGTCTTGAAGCCGAATTCGCGGTATTCACGCAGAATATTGGTCAAATGGCGATAGTTATCTACGTGCTCGCTTTCCAGTGTTTCGAAAATCAGCCGGTCGATCGGGAAATTGTGTTTCCTGGCGGCCTCCAGGGTGCTGCGTATGCATAACTCTGGACGATAGACGGCGTTGGGCATGAAGTTGATCGACAAGTGTGTCTGCATATTAAGCTCGGCTGCGCCTTCGATGGCGCGAGTCCGGCAGAGCTGGTCGAAACGGTAGCGGTTATCTTCTGTAACCTGATCCAACACGGTTAAAGCGCCTTCACCGGCCGCACCACGAACCAGTGCCTCATAGGCGTACACCGACTTGTCACGCAGATCCACGATGGGCTGATAAGCGAAGGAGAAATCGAAGCCCAGCGGCTCGCTTTGC
Organism: Pseudomonas aphyarum; assembly: GCF_028657055.1. NCBI lineage: Bacteria > Pseudomonadati > Pseudomonadota > Gammaproteobacteria > Pseudomonadales > Pseudomonadaceae > Pseudomonas > Pseudomonas aphyarum. The sequence goes on along the minus strand of NZ_JAMDGS010000009.1, from coordinate 143,809 downwards.
TGGCAGCCCAGGCACCCGGACTTGGGCGAGGTCAATGAAGACGGAAATTTGGTCACTCGATCACTCCATGCCGTTGAACCGGCGAAGATCACAGTTTATCTGGAGGGCCGGATTCTTGCGCCCGACAGAATCGGTAGTACAGTTCCGACTACTGGCTGAACGAGGAATTCATATGGCGCAAAAACAGGAAGAGGACGACAAGGTCCGTCTCGACAAGTGGTTGTGGGCCGCGCGTTTTTTCAAGACTCGCGCCTTGGCCAAGGCTGCCATCGAGAGCGGCAAGGTGCATTGTCGGGGGGAGCGCTGCAAGCCTGGCAAAGAGCCACGCATTGGCGATGAGTTCGAGATTCGCACCGGCTTCGACGAGAAGACCGTTGTGGTTCAGGCCCTGTCGATTGTGCGTCGCGGCGCACCTGAGGCGCAGACGCTGTATGCCGAGACCGAGGCGAGTATTGCCAAACGCGAAGCGGCTGCGGCGATGCGCAAGGCGGGCGCCCTGGGCGTGACCACCGACGGTAAACCGAGCAAGAAGCAGCGTCGGGATCTGTTTAAATTTCGTGGGAACAGTAGCGGCGAATAAAAAAACGCAGCCTGTCGGCCTAGGTTCAAGACCCGCCGGCGGCTGCGTTTTTTTCAGTAACCGTTGATTACTGCGCGGACACCACACTCATCCGCGAAATCATCGGCAGTTTGCCCAGCAGCCGGAAAACCGGCGCCGTGACCTTCAGCCAGAAGTTCGCCGCGTGATAAGCAAACGGCGTGTAGTAACCCCAGCCGAGTGCCCACACCGCCAGCAGCATGCCGCCGATGTAATCGTCCTGGCCCCAATGTGCACCGGCGACCAGGCGCGGCAACATGAACAGCAGCGCCAGGCCCCAGATCACCAGGAACTGGCCGACCGTGCGACTGAACACGCCCATGAACAGTGCCCAGATCAGCAGCACCGAAGCGTGGTCACCGGGGAAGCTCTGGCTCGAGCGGTCCTTCAGTTCCCAGGTCTTCTCCAGATGCGGGAAGTAATCGCTGATATGCACCGCGCCTTCAAGCACCATCGACGGGCTGCTGTGCTGCCAGCCCATGTGATCGGAAAACTTGGAAAACAGCGCGCGGATCACCACCATCAACAGAAGGATCGAGAAAAATCCGAAAAAGGCGCGACGCACGTCAATCGCCCTGAACACCCAGTCGCCCTTGATCAGCAGTGTCAGCAGAATCAGGCCGACGACGATGTCGAACGGTCGCAGACTTGCAATTGCCCAGATGTGGAGCCATATGGGGTTGCTGGCCAGCGGTGCATTGAGTGAGCGGAACAGCCACTCGTCGAAAACCACACACAGCATCTGGCCCGTAGGCCATAACCAGAAAGCCAGTAGTGCCAATGGCACGATGTTGCACAGAACCAGCCGGCCGAGGTTCCACCTTGATTGGAACAAACCCGGATTGTTCATAAAATGCCTCCCGTGGCTGAACATCGGCATCAAAAAGGATGCCAGAAGCGCGGAATTTTCATTCTTTGTAACCATTTTGTCATCACATTCAGATACCCAGACCTATGACCGATTTCCTCGATACCGATTACACCCAACGCTTCATCTTCGATGACAGCGACACTCGCGGCGAACTGGTGTCGCTGGAGCGCAGCTATGCCGAAGTCCTCGCCAAGCACCCGTACCCGGAACCGGTTGCGCAATTGCTGGGCGAATTGATGGCTGCCGCGTCGTTGTTGGTCGGCACCCTGAAATTCGATGGCTTGCTGATTCTTCAGGCGCGCTCCGAAGGCCCGATCCCGCTGCTGATGATCGAGTGCTCCAGCGAACGCGAAATCCGTGGCCTGGCGCGCTATCACGCCGAGCAGATTTCGGCCGACGCGACCCTCGGCGACCTGATGCCGAACGGTGTCCTGGCCTTGACCGTCGACCCGATCGCCGGCCAGCGTTACCAGGGCATCGTCGACCTCGACGGCGAAACCCTGTCCGACTGCTTCACCAACTATTTCGTCATGTCCCAACAGGTTGGCACCCGCTTCAAGCTGTGCGCCGATGGCCGTCGTGCCCGTGGCCTGTTGCTGCAGCAACTGCCGGCCGATCGCCTGAAAGACGAAGAAGAACGCGCCGCCAGCTGGCAGCACATCACCGCGCTGGGCAACACCCTGACCGCTGATGAACTGTTGAGCCTGGACAACGAAACAGTCCTGCATCGCCTCTACCATGAAGAGCAGGTTCGTCTGTTCGATGTGCAGAAACTGCGCTTCCACTGCAGCTGCTCCCGCGAGCGTTCGGGTAATGCACTGGTCAGCCTGGGGCTGGAAGATGCGCAGGCGCTCGTGGCCGAGCAAGGTGGAAAAGTCGAGATCGATTGCCAGTTCTGCAACCAGCGCTACCTGTTCGATGCGGCAGATATCGCTCAATTGTTCGCTGGCGCGGGCGTCGAGACGCCGTCAGATACCCGGCACTAAAACGGTTCAGCGCAGGTAAATTCACTGCTCAACGACGGAATAACGCCGTTACGACGGGAGGGCCCTACTCTTTTTGGGCTTTTCTGGCATAATCCGGCCCACTTTTTTCGCGGTAGTAGTGCACGACTTTCTACTACAAAACGTTTGGAGCACACTCGGCCACTGGCCGACGGGGAACCTCATGACGCAAGCCAATAACGCCGTGTACACCGATCTGAGTGTTGATGATCTGGTAAAAGAAGCCCTGAACCGCGGTGAAGGCGAGCTTGCCGATACCGGCGCTCTGGTTGTTCGCACCGGTCACCGCACCGGCCGTTCGCCAGTCGACCGTTTCATCGTTGAAGAGCCTTCCACCCAGGCCGCCATTGCCTGGGGCCCGATCAACCGCAAGTTCCCGGCCGACAAGTTCGACGCGCTGTGGGCTCGTGTTGAAGCTTTCAACAACGCGCAAGAGCATTTCGTTTCCCACGTGCATGTAGGCGCGGCCGAAGATCACTACCTGGCCGTGAAAATGACCACCCAGACTGCCTGGCAGAACCTGTTCGGTCGTTGCCTGTTCATCAACCCGGCTCAGTACAACCCGGCCGGTCGCGAAGAATGGCAAGTGCTGAACGTCGCCAACTTCGAGTGCGTGCCTGAGCGTGACGGCACCAACTCCGATGGTTGCGTGATCATCAACTTCGCTCAGAAGAAAGTGCTGATCGCCGGCATGCGTTACGCCGGTGAAATGAAGAAAGCCATGTTCTCCGTGCAGAACTTCCTGCTGCCGGCCGCTGACGTGCTGCCAATGCACTGCGCTGCCAACATCGGCGAAGAAGGCGACGTGACCCTGTTCTTCGGTCTGTCGGGCACCGGCAAGACCACCCTGTCCGCCGACGAAAGCCGTTACCTGATCGGTGACGACGAACACGGCTGGGGCGAAGGCGTTGTCTTCAACATCGAAGGCGGCTGCTACGCCAAGTGCATCGACTTGTCCGAGAAGAACGAGCCGGTCATCTGGAAAGCCATCAAGCACGGCGCGGTGCTGGAAAACGTCGTGATCGACGACGCCAAGCACGCTGACTACGCCGATGTCAGCCTGACCCAGAACAGCCGCGCGGCCTACCCGCTGGAGCACGTTGCCAAGCGTTCCGAGAAGAACCTGGGCGGCGAGCCAAACGCTGTGATCTTCCTGACCTGCGACCTGACCGGCGTCCTGCCGCCAGTGTCGATCCTCAACGAAGAACAGGCGGCCTACCACTTCCTGTCCGGCTACACCGCTCTGGTGGGCTCGACTGAAATGGGTTCGGGCAGCGGCATCAAGTCGACCTTCTCCACCTGCTTCGGCGCACCGTTCTTCCCGCGTCCGGCCGGCGAATACGCTGAGCTGCTGATCAAGCGCATCCGCGGCTTCGGCTCCAAGGTCTACCTGGTCAACACCGGCTGGACCGGCGGCGGCTACGGCGTCGGCAAACGCTTCAACATCCCGACCACTCGTGCGGTGATCGCAGCGATCCAGAGCGGCGCGCTGATCGGTGCAGCCACCGAGCACCTGGACACCATCAACCTGGACGTGCCACTGGCCGTACCGGGCGTCGAAACCAACCTGCTCAACCCGCGCAACACCTGGGCTGACAAGGCTGCGTACGACGAAGCTGCCAAAGCACTGGCCGGTCTGTTCATCGAAAACTTCAAGAAGTTCGAAGTGAGCGACGCGATCAAGGCTGCCGGGCCTAAGTTGTAAGACTTAGTTTTGGTGAATGAAAAAGCCGCCTCTTGAGGGCGGCTTTTTTGTGGGTGAAGGGTGGGACTTCACCGTCACATCAACTGCCATTATTCCCGCAGAATCCGCGTTAAACAGCCAGAATAATGCTACTTAAGGAGCCGCGAACTCCTAGCATTTTCTCTCCAGCCATCATGGCCATTGCCGTCTGGTATGCAGTACTCGTAGCACTTCCACAACATCAACTTTGACTGTGTAGATGATGACGTAGTTTGGAGTGATGACGATTTCGCGGGTACCTTCCGCGATACCTTTTCGGTACAGAGCTGGGTGCTGCCGAGCGCTTTCTCCTTTTAGTTCGAAGGCCTCATCGAGTTCAATCGCTGCAACGGGATTTTCCTGGCTGATACGCTCCATGATGTTGTCTCGGTCATCCAGCGCTTCTTGGCGCCAGACCAACCTCATCAACGTACTCGCTGACGCAGGGCATCCCGCTTGGCGGCAAATATCCTGCGAGCGTCTTCATCGCTGACGCTGGGTCTTGGGTCATCAATGCTGATTTGTACCTGTTGTTTGACCCATTCTTCATATGCCGCAGCTTCATGAGCTTGTTTCATGGCCTCGGCGCGATCAGGGCGGGCGTAGGTTTTTATCTGAAGAGGGTCATAACTGGAGGCGTCCACATCGAAGTGATTGATGCCCACTCCTTGCAGGTAGGTCACCAGTGTTTCAAGCCGCTTGAACAGACGTACCTGGCCACTGCGTTGTGCGGTCAGCGAGTATTCTTTGCTTCCTTGCTGAATCTGAATCGACCAGCCACCGGGTTTGGCGACGATATGTGCGCTACTGATCGAACCGTTCTCAAACAGCCGCGTGAGAGTGCTGTGATCAATGGTTTCAGTGGTCATGAAGGCAAGCCCTTGGTTGAACAATGGCTCCCATCGTACGCAATCAATAGTAGTTTGCAAAATTCTGATCCTTAAGTTTCGCGCCGGAGATGTCAGCGTCAGTGTTCGAGATAGGGGCAGGCAGTTCTAGCTGTGAACACGCCTGCCGAGGAGTTCGTCAGGCCGGGGCTTTCCAACTGAGCATTTTCTGCTGGGCGACCTGGAGCAGGTCATAGCCGTCTTTGGTGAGAAGGTAGAGCGCGTGGGTGATGTGCGGGATGTCTTCGACATCAGCGTGTTTGAAGCAGAGGCAGTAGAGGGTTTGCAGCAGGTCGCTGGAGGCGCGCAGGCGCTGGACGGCGCATTCGAGGATGTCTTGCGGGTTGGCTTCGGTGTCGATGACGAGGGGCTTGGTGTCGGTGAGGTTGGAGTCGAGTGGGCGGTAGCGATTGGAGTGGAGCTCGTTCCATGATTTCATTTTTTCTATCTCTGTAGGCATCGATGAACCGCTGCTACCGTGACCAAGCGGTGGAGGCGGACTGTGTTCAAGTTGGTCAAACCGGCAGAGATAACCCGGTACGCCGAAGCGTCCCAAACACAGCCCGCCATAAAGCGTGCCGACAGAAAGAGCTCGGCAGCATACAAGGGCATGTATCAGTTATCTCTGTTTTTCAGGTGACCAAGCCTGAATCGCTGATTGGGCAGCGACACTCACAACTATAGATTTGAGCTAACTGGCGCCGATAGAAGACAAGGCGCCGCTGCGTGTAGGAACGGGATGCAGATTCCGGCAGGCCGTTCCTACAGTTCAATCACGGTTTTCAACGAATCGCCCGATACCCCTCAACATCCAGCACACTCGTGGTCAGCCCGGTCGCCGGGCTGAAGATCGTGCCTTTCACCGTCGAAAACGGAACGCCTTTGCTGCCCAGCGAAACGTAGCGCTCGCCTTGATCCAGCTCGGTGAACCAGGTGTAGGAGCACTTCTCCATAGCCTTGTATTTCGCTGCCGCGTTGACGATGGTGGCGGTGTGGTTGCGAAGGTCGGCGTCGGAGAGGTTGAGGTTTTTGTCGAGTACGGTGCCCCAGCGTTTCAGGCAGACCTCGGCAAAGTGGCGGACGACGAGGCCGGGTTCGGCCAGCACTTTTGGACCACTGTTGCCGTCGGCGGAGGCGTTGCCGACCAGGGTGGCGTGACGACCGGGCATGGGGAAGATGCTGGTCTTGGTGCCGGTCGCGGTTTGCGGGATGACGCAGCTGAAGCCCTTGGAGCGTTCGTCCCGTGCATAGAAACCCACGTACTCTTTTACGTTGTAATTGAGCTTCACCCGGTGCTCCTGAAAGTTACCGATACCGGGCACGGGATCAATGGCGAAGATATTCACCGGGATGTTTTTAAGTGCACTGTCGTTGAACATGGCATTGGCCAGCATGTGGCAACTAATACCGCCACGGCTCCAGCCGACCAAATTGACCTTTGTCGGAATAACTCCGTCCTTGCGGAAGGTTTTAATGATCTGCTCCTGTAGTTTCTGTTGCGTCACACTACGGTCCCCGTAGTTGTATTTGCGCCACAGCCACGAACCTTCAACCTTTACATCTTCAATCGGAATACCAGCAGCCTTGAGGCGGTTGTACTCCGCTTCGGTCAGTTGCTCGCGCTGCCAGTCGCACTTGCCTTTGATGATGTTCATCGCGTGCTGGACGTTTTCCTCCCAGCCCTTGCCGAACAAGGTCCCGCTGAGGCCGTAGTCCTTGGATCGGGTAAACAGTTCATCGGCTTGCAGGTTGCTGGTGCCCGGGCCATCGACCACGATCCATTCGGCGAACTCGCGACCAGCGTGATGAGAGGCAAGTGTGGAGACCAATTCACCGTCCCAATAGTTTTCGTGGGCGTTATCAAACTTTGTCGAACCTGTACCGCAAAAGAAAATAGTCAGCGTAGTCATGTTGATGCTCTTGGTTTATGTAAGAGCAAGCAGGCTAGTTCCAATCTTTGCTGCAATGGAAGTGATGGGTTGTTGCGAACTTTGTAAGTTGGTCGGCTGGCTTTAACTATTTATTTGTTGTCTGGCAACTTCCAGCAAGTCACAGCCGTCCTGCGTCAATAAATAAAGCGCATTGACGATATTGGGTATGTCTTTCACGTCGGCCTGTTTGAAACACAAGCAGTAAAGAGTTTCCAGCAGATCACTGGCGGCACGCAGTCGTTGATCGGCGGCATTGAGCAAATCACCCGGTGCTGCTGCGGTGTCGATGACCATTACCGGGTTGTCGCCGTCGCAGGTCTTGAGAGGGCGAAAACGAGTATTCAGCGGTGTGAACATGTTCATGATTGAGGCGTGTCCTTTACGAAGTCGCTTGGGCGGGCCGACACAGTGTTTTCAGTTGCGCCGGCCACTATAGAAGGGCGCCGTCGAGTGGGACAAGACAGCCACAATGGACAGAATTCGTAGGGGTTTTTCCGGGGTTCGGGCATTTGCCCTACGCGTTTTTGCGGCTTTTTCACAGCCAAACCCTGAGGGGCGAAATTTCCTACGTGTTTGTCGGGCGATTCCCGTTAAAGATCTGTATGGTGCGCGCCAGAATCCGTGGGGCGTTTCCAGGCGTCCGACACCGACTTAAAGGGAATTAGGTATGCAGTGGCTACGAATGGCCTCGATTGTTTTGCTGTGGGCCAGTGGTTGTCGTTTGGCGTTGGCCTCCGAGGCGGGCAATGGACTGATGCTCACGCCAGTGGAGCGCACCGAATGGCCGGACGCGCTCACGACCCAGGCCAGCATCGACACGGCGTCCCGCGCTGAAGTGCTGATGTTCGGCAAGGCACTGCTGGCCAGTGAAGGCCTGGATGAGTCCGGACTCAAACAACGTCTGGGCGTGCCGCATGTGCAGCTCAAGTCGATCCGCCAGGTGCGTGACGGTCTATGGGATCGTCTGCTCGCCACCTACCGCAACGCCAGTCAAAACTGTGATGAACAAGCGTTTTGTCCACGGGTGCGCAGTGTTGCCGACCTGCGTCAGTTGGCGGCGGCATTCACCGGTGATATCAGCCCTGCCCATGCACGGTGGGCCAGCAAAAGCCAAGGCGTGCATGAGCAGATATTGAACGAGCAATTGCGAGTCGCGGTATTGCAGCCGTAGCGCTTGCTATGCCGTCGGCGTGTGACCCGCTGGCACTGCGTTGGCAAGCGGTGGAACGTCGCCCGGGAGGGGCGTGCAGCCGCCGAGCAGCAGGGTCACGATCATAAAAGCGAAGGGCAGTTTCAAACGGTTCGACATGTTTCTTCCTTGGTGAGAATCTAGAGGCATCGGCCGTCCTGGCGCGATGTTCGATGGACGTTACACTCGCAATCGCGACTTCGGCGAGGAGGAAAGTGTTTCGTTTGTTACAGGCCGTGGCGGTGCATTTGACACTGTATCATCCCGTATCGATTTACCCCCCGACCTTTTCTCGACTCGCTGCGATCGCCCGCTAGGCTGTTGGCATCACAGCGGTCAACGGAGTGACAGCGAATGCACAACACCCTGGAACAGGTTTTCGGTTATCCACAGTTTCGACCCGGCCAGGAGACCGCAATCAGCGCCGTTCTCGCCGGGCGCTCGGCCGCCGCGATATTTCCCACCGGCTCCGGCAAGTCCCTTTGTTACCAGGTTCCGGCACTCTTGCTGCCCCATCTGACGCTGGTGGTCTCGCCGCTGCTGGCGCTGATGCAGGATCAGCTCGAGTTTTTGCGACGACACGGGATTTCGGCAGGCAGCATCGATTCGGCGCAGAGCCGCGAAGACGCCAACGATGTAATGGCCCGCGCGCGTTCCGGCGAACTGAAGATCCTGATGATTTCCGTGGAGCGTTTGAAGAACGAGCGCTTTCGCAATTTTTTGCAGCAGGTGCCGATCTCGCTGCTGGTGGTGGACGAGGCGCACTGCATCTCCGAATGGGGCCACAACTTCCGCCCCGACTACCTCAAGCTGCCGGACTACCAGCGCCAGTTCAACATCCCGCAGACCCTGCTGCTGACAGCTACGGCAACGCCGAAAGTCATCGCTGACATGCAGGCGAAATTCGCCATCGCGGCAGAAGATGTGGTGACCACCGGTTTCTATCGGCCCAACCTCAATCTGCTGGTCGAGCCGGTGCGTGGGCAGGACAAGCGTCGACGGCTGGTGGAGTGGATGAGCGAGCGCGCGGGCCAGCCGAGCATTGTCTACGTCACCCTGCAGAAAACCGCCGAGCACATCGCCGAACATCTTGAGCGCAATGGCATTCAGGCCGAGGCTTATCACGCCGGTTTGCCCCATGAGCAACGGGACGCGATCCAGAAGCGCTTCATGGGCGGTCAGTCCAATTGCATCGTCGCCACCATCGCGTTCGGCATGGGTATCGACAAGAGCGACATCCGCAACGTGGTGCATTTCGACCTGCCCAAATCCATCGAAAACTACAGCCAGGAAATCGGTCGCGCCGGGCGTGACGGGCAGCCGTCCGACTGCCTGGTGCTGGCCAACCGCGACAGCCTCAACGTGCTGGAAAACTTCGTGTATGGCGACACGCCGGAACAGGACGGCATTCGTCACGTGCTCGACGAGTTGCAGGCCGCCGCGCCCGAAGGCCAATGGGAATTTCTGCTCGGGCCGCTGGCGGATCAGAGCAACATTCGTTCGTTGCCTTTGAAGACGTTACTGGTGCAGCTGGAGCTGCGAGGGTTGATTGCCCCGCGCTACGCGTACTACGCCGAATACCGTTTCAAATACTTGCTGGAGCCCGAGGCGTTGCTCGAGCGTTTCGAGGGCGAGCGAAAGGATTTCGTCGCTGCGATCATCCATACCTCAAGCCGCGCACGCACCTGGGCCACGGTGAATTTCGAGGCGATGTACGAGCAGTATTCCGCCGAGCGCAATCGGGTGGTGAAGGCGCTGGATTACTTTCAGGAAAAGGGCTGGGTCGAGCTTGAGAGCAAGCAAATGACCGAGGTCTACAACGTCCTGCGCGGCGATTTCGACAGCCAGGCCCTGAGCGCTGAACTGCACGACTATTTCACCCGCCATGAGCAAACCGAAGTGGCGCGGATTCACGCCATGCTCGAGCTGTTCGCCACCGAGCGATGCCTCGGATATCGGCTGGCCGAATATTTTGGCGATCACAATGCGCCGCAGCAGTGCGGACATTGCTCGGTGTGTCACGGGCACGTCGCCCGGCTGCCGGCACCTCCGGAATTGCCGGCGCTTGTGGATAAAAATTTTGCGGCGTTGTGTGGCGATTTTATCCACAGGCATCAGCAGCACACTGGCAGTGCTCCGTCGGCGGAGCTGTTGACCCGATTCCTTTGCGGAATCAGCGTGCCGTTGTTTACCAAGCTCAAGGCCCGGGCCATTTCCGGGTTTGCGGCGCTGGAGGAATATCCTTACGCCGAGGTTCGGGCCTGGGCTCAGGCGCATCTTTGAGCCTCGAATCCATCTGCTGAATGTCGATCATCACGGCAGTGAACTTCAAAAATGCCCGGTGGCTGACTATGGTGATGGCTGTCTTCGGATCGCCAACAAGAGAACAACATGAGCCAGACATCCTTCGCTATACAGCAGGCCGCCGTGATCGGCGCCGGCACCATGGGCCGCGGCATTGTCATGTGCCTGGCCAACGCCGGCGTGTCAGTGCATTGGGTCGATAACAATCCACAGATGCTTGAGCAGGCGCTGGCCACCGTGGCCGATACCTATGCGCACAACGTGCGACAGGGCCGGATCGACCAGGCCGAGGCCGATGCGCGGATTGCCCGTGTCAGTGCGGCGGCGGATTATGTGGCGATCCGCAACGTCGACCTGGTGATCGAAGCGGTGTACGAAAACCTCGAACTCAAGCAGAAGATTTTCCGCGAGCTCGATGGCGTGCTGAAGCCCGAGGCGCTTCTGGCGAGCAATACCTCGGCGCTGGACATCGACGCCATTGCCGCCGCGACACGACGTCCGACTCAAGTGCTGGGCCTGCATTTCTTCAGCCCGGCGCACATCATGAAATTGCTGGAAATAGTCCGTGGCGCGCAGACCTCACCGGCGGTGCTTGAGGCTGCGCTTGAGCTGGGCAAGCGCATGGGCAAGGTCAGTGTGGTGTCGGGCAACTGCCACGGTTTTATCGGCAACCGCATGCTTCATCCGTATGTGTTCGAAGCACGCAAGATGTTGCTTGAAGGGGCGTATCCACAGCAGGTCGATGCGGCGTTGCAGAGTTTCGGTTTCGCCATGGGGCCGTTTCGCATGTACGACGTGGTCGGCATCGATCTCGAGTGGCGTGCCCGCGAGCTGGCCGGCAAGGGGCAGGACGCGCCGGAGGTTCAGGTGGATAACCGCTTGTGCGAACAGGGTCGCTTCGGTCAGAAGTCCGGCAACGGTTATTACCACTACGAACCGGGCAGCCGTCAGGCCGAGCATGACCCCGAGGTCGATGCGCTGGTGTTGAGCGTCAGCGAAGGATTGGGATTTCATCGCCGGGATATCGGCTCGGAGGAAATCCTTGAGCGGTGCCTGCTGGCGTTGGTCAACGAGGGAGCGAAGATCCTGCAGGAAGGGATTGCCGAGTCGGCGCATGACATCGATCAGGTCTATCTGAATGGCTATGGCTTCCCGGCGGAGCGGGGCGGGCCGATGGCCTGGGCGGATGATCAGGGGCTGGCCGACATTCACAAACGATTGCTGGCGCTGGAGACCCGGCAGGGCGATCACTGGCGGCCGGCGCCATTGATCGGCGAGCTGGCGGCGCGAGGCAAGGGTTTTTACCTTTAGACTGGGCAGATCACTCCAGGAATCGACACTGATGTCCAACCCGATGCCGCAACGCAGCGATTACCCGCACTTTCAGCCGATCACCACGCGCTGGCATGACAACGACGCCTACGGCCACGTCAACAACGTGACCTATTACAGCTTCTTCGACACGGCGGTGAACACCTACCTGATCCAGGTCGGGGGGCTGGATATCCATGACGGCGAGGTGGTGGGGTTTGTGGTGAGTTCGTCCTGCGACTATTTCGCGTCGATCGCTTTTCCGGATCGAATCGAGATTGGTCTGCGGGTCGGCAAGCTGGGCAACAGTTCGGTGCAATACGAACTGGCGGTGTTCAAGGAAGGAGAGGTGGAAGCCTGTGCCGCCGGACGTTTCGTGCATGTATTCGTCGACCGGGCATCCAATCAGCCGGTGTCGATTCCGGCCCCATTGCGCGATGCGCTGGAACGCCTGACGGTGTGACGGGCAAAAAAAATCGCAGCCCGGGGGAGCTGCGATTTTTCTTCAAGCCTTCGCCTCAGCGGTGGCGATAGTACTTGTGATGCTTGCGATGGCCGTAGGCATGACCGCGACCACGGTGGTCGTCACGGTAGTAGCGACGGTCACGACCACGGTCGTAATGACGATCGTCGTCATCGCTCTTGTTGCCCATGTAGTTGCCCAGTGCGCCACCCGCGCCGCCGCCGGCTGCGGCGCCGATCAGGCTGCCGGTGGTGCCGCCCATGCTGCGGCCGACCACGTTGCCGCCGGCTGCGCCCAGCGCACCACCGATGGCTGCTTCGCCACGGCTGCGCTTGTCGGCGCCCACCGCACTACCACCCGCGCCGCCCAGGGCTGCGCCAATGGTTGAACCTGTACTGCCGCCTAGCGATTGACCGACGACCGAGCCAAGAACCCCGCCCAATGCGCCGCCCACACCTGCTTCGGTGGTGCCTCCGGCAGAAGCGAAGCCACTGACCAGGCCAAGGGACAACAAGAGAATCGAGGAGAACTTCATAGAGGAGCCTCAAAGGGATGACGGCGCGATCCTGAGGCTCTGGAATGGGCGTGACAATCGAAATCCGACGAATAACACGACTTGTATACAATTCTGCAAGTTACTGATTTTTGGGCGGAACTTAACGGTTTTTCGCCGGTCTTTAGCTACTTCGGACAGGCCGCTTTGATAGCAAAGCGGCCTTTTTTGTGGGCGTTTGAAAAGTGTCTGCGAGATGTATCGAGTCTGATTTTCGAACTCGGAGCATCCACGGCTGCGTTCCCACGCAGAGCGTGGGAGCAATCAGGATCAGGCCGACCTGGCCATGATCAGTCCTGTTTCACTCGCGGCTTCCAACCGGATAGCGATGAACTTCGACGTCGGCGTATGGCTGCCATCGCCGGTGCTTTCCAGCGGCACCAACGGGTTCACCTCAGGGTAATAAGCCGCCGCCTGCCCCGCCGGAATATCGAACGCCAGCAGCGTGAAGCCCTTCACCCGACGCTCGCGGCCGTCGTCCCACAGCGACACGATGTCAGCCTTCTGCCCTGGCTTGAAGCCCAGGCGAATGATGTCCGCCTCGTTGGCGAACAGCACATCGCGCTGTCCCTTCACCCCGCGATAACGGTCGTCGAGACCATAAATCGTGGTGTTGTACTGATCGTGGGAACGCATCGATTGCAGGATCAGGTCCGGCAGTTTGCCGGTGGCGCGAGTGCGTTCGTGGATCAGATCCTTGGGCAGCATGTTCGGCTTGAAGTTGGCCCGACCGGAAGTGGTGTTCCACTTGCGCGCGCCGGCGCTGTTGCCGAGGTAGAAACCGCCCGGGTTCTTGACCTTCTCGTTGAAGTCCTTGAAGCCCGGGATGGTGTCGGCGATCAGCTCGCGGATACGCCGGTAGTCGGCCACCAGCCAGTTCCAGTCCACCGGTTTGCTGCCCAAAGTTGCAGCGGCGATGCCGGCGATGATCGACGGCTCCGAGCGCATCTGGTTCGACAGCGGCTGCAACTGACCGTTGGAGGCGTGAACCATGCTGAACGAGTCTTCCACGGTGACAGCCTGCGGGCCTTCGGTCTGGATGTCGATGTCGGTACGGCCCAGGCACGGCAGGATCAACGCATCCTTGCCGTGAGCCAGGTGGCTGCGGTTGAGCTTGGTGCTGATCTGCACGGTCAGGTCGCAGTTGCTCAGGGCCTGGAAGGTGCGCGGACTGTCCGGAGTAGCCTGCGCGAAGTTGCCGCCCAGACCGATGAACACCTTGGCGCGACCTTCGGCCATCGCATGAATCGCTTCGACCACGTTGTGCCCGTTGTGACGCGGCACCTTGAACTGGAAGCGGCGCTCCAGGGAATCGAGGAACGCCACCGGCGGACGCTCGTTGATGCCCATGGTGCGGTCGCCCTGCACGTTACTGTGGCCACGCACCGGGCACAGACCGGCGCCGGGCTTGCCGATGTTGCCGCGCAGCAGCATCAGGTTGGCGATTTCCTGGATGGTCGGCACCGAGTGACGATGCTGGGTGATGCCCATCGCCCAGCACATGATGACGTTCTTGCCTTTGGCGTACATGCGCGCCGCTTGCTCGATTTCCACCAGGGTCAGGCCGGACTGCGCGACGATCTGCTCCCACGGCGTGTCATCGACGACGCCGAGGTACTCGAGCACGTTGACGCTGTGCTCATTGAGGAAGTCGTGATCGAACACTGCCGGCGCACCGGCCTTCTGCGCATCGCGTTCCCATTGCAGCAGGAACTTGGCCATGCCGCGCAGCACCGCCATGTCGCCACCCAGCGCCGGGCGGAAATACGCGGTGTTGGTCGGCTTGTCGCCGTTGGTGAGCATTTCGATCGGGTGCTGCGGATGCTGGAAGCGTTCCAGGCCACGCTCTTTCAGCGGGTTGATGCACACCACCTGAGCGCCGCGCTTCACCGCTTCACGCAGCGGTTCGAGCATGCGCGGGTGGTTGGTGCCCGGGTTCTGGCCCCAGACGAAAATCGCATCGGCGTGTTCGAAATCATCGAAAGTCACGGTGCCTTTGCCGACGCCGACACTCTGCGCCAGCGCCACGCCGCTGGCCTCGTGGCACATGTTCGAGCAGTCGGGGAAGTTGTTGGTGCCGAAGGCGCGCACGAACAGTTGATACAGGTACGCCGCTTCGTTGCTGGCGCGGCCCGAGGTGTAGAACTCGGCCTGATCCGGGCTCGACAGCCCTTGCAGGTGTTTGCCGATCAGCGCGTAGGCATCGTCCCAGCTGATGGGCTTGTAGCGATCGGTTTCGGCGTCATACACGACCGGCTCGGTCAGGCGACCTTGATACTCGAGCCAGTAGTCGCTCTGTTCCAGCAACGCGGTGACGCTGTGCTTGGCGAAGAATTTGCCGTCCACCCGACGCTTGGTCGCTTCCCAGTTCACCGCTTTGGCGCCGTTCTCGCAGAACTTGACCATGCCGCTTTCAGGCGAGTCGCCCCAGGCGCAACCCGGGCAGTCGAAGCCGCCGTTCTGGTTGGTCTTGAGCATCATGCGCAGGTTTTTCAGCGCGTTGTCGCTGGTCAGCCAGGCCTGGGCCACGCTGATCAGTGCGCCCCAGCCACCGGCTGCGCCCTTGTAAGGCTTGTAGCGCGGAACGGGTTTCTGGTCGGCTTGATGGTGTTGGCTCACGAGTGTTTCTCCATTTCTGGGCTATACACCCGCGGCGCGTTTTTCTGCGGCAGGTGGATGAGATTGAGGTTGTGGCGCCGGGCCCATTGCACGGCGAGGCCGGTGGGCGCGGACAGGCTGACCAGGGTCTGAATCCCGGCCCGCAAAACTTTCTGGATCAATTCGAGGCTGCAACGACTGGTGACAATCGCCACCCCGCCGGCTGTGGATATCTTTTTCCGGATCAGGCCGCCGATCAGCTTGTCGAGGGCGTTGTGCCGGCCGATGTCTTCGCGGCCCAGCAGCAATTCACCGCTGGCGTTCATGAACACCGCCGCATGCACCGCGCCGCAGTGCTGGCCCAGCGGCTGGAACGCGCCGATGCGCTGACGCAAACCGTCGAGCCATTCGATGGGCGGCAAAGGGGCGCCGGGCAAAACCTTGAGGTCAGGCAGCGCCTGTTCCACCGCTTCCACGCCGCACAACCCGCAACCGCTGGTGCCGGCCAGTTGCCGACGCTGCTGTTTGAGGTTCCAGAAGGCGCGGTTGGCGATGGTCACCTGGGCGTATTGCGCCGAGCCCGAGCCGGTCAGTTGCAGGTCGTAGATGTCCGAGGCGTCTTCGATGATGCCGCTGCCGAGGCTGAAGCCGACGATGAAGTCTTCAAGGTCGGTCGGGGTGACCAGCATCACAGCCTGGCTGATGCCGTTGTAGGCAATCGCCAGCGCGACTTCTTCGGCCAGCGCGGTGCTGGCCGATTCCGCGAGGGGAAGATTGCTGTAGCTGTAGGTCTGACTGGCGGCAGGCGCGGGCGTTTCGAGAGCAGGCGCCGCGCAGGCCGGGCGCTTGGCGTTCAT
The DNA here is from genome assembly GCF_028657055.1 of Pseudomonas aphyarum. NCBI lineage: Bacteria > Pseudomonadati > Pseudomonadota > Gammaproteobacteria > Pseudomonadales > Pseudomonadaceae > Pseudomonas > Pseudomonas aphyarum. The sequence continues at coordinate 127,520 of NZ_JAMDGS010000009.1, read as the reverse complement.
GGCATCACCGACGGATTGATCAACGTTAAGACTAGGCGCGGCAAGTTGTCGCGTCTAATCGCTAGTGTCGATCCTTCGATAGATGCCGTCGATCAAGCGTCCATTGGTGATTTTTGATAGAGCGCGAAACAGGCCTCGGCCAGCGCCGAACGCGGAGCGCCGCGGCGCATGATCAGCCCCAGTCGGGCGAGGGTCTGGGCGTTTTCGATGGGTTGCAGGCGCAGGTTATCCGTGAGGTTTTCCAGACCGCCGTCCAATGGCATTACCGCGCAGCACAGCCCGCCGTGCACAGCTTGCAACAATTGGTGAACGGCGTCGGTTTGCAGTAAGGGTTGTGGCGTCAGGCCACGGCTGTGGAAGTTATGGTCGATGGACTGGCGAAAGTGCATGCCGCTGGTGAGCATGCCCAGAGGCAGTTCGATCAGTGACTCCCAGCTCAGCGGCGCTTCGCCAAAGCTGAAGAACCGCTGGTCGTAGAGCAGGCCCATCTGCGTTTCACTGAAGGCCAGGGATTCAAAACGCTCGCCGTCGAGGCGGTCCAGGTAGGACACGCCAATGTCGATGCGGTTGTTCGCCAGTTGCTCCAGAACCTGTTCCGAGCTGAGCGAGGACAGTTCGAAGCGCAGGTTCGGGTGTTGCGCGTGCAGGCGCTGCATCAAAGGCAGTGCATCGAAACTCGACAGCGGCACCACGCCCAGCCGCAGGGTGCCGATCAGATTGCCGCGACAGGCTGCCGCTTCCGCCTGCAAACCGTCATAGGCCGCCAGCACCGTGCGTGCCCAGGCCAGCACCCGTTCGCCCGGCGCGGTGAACCCTTCGAAACGCTGGCCACGGTTGACCAGTGGCAGGTCGAGTTCTTCTTCGAGGCTGCGCAGGCGCATCGACAGGGTCGGCTGGGTGATGTGGCAGCGGGCGGCGGCTTGGCCGAAATGGCGGGTTTCGTCGAGGGCGATGAGGAATTTCAGCTGCTTGATGTCCATCTTCGCTCCGGGGCGCTGGCAAGGGTGGGCGATTCTACCGCTTGCGCAGGGGCAGGGTCATTGGTCGGGCCGGAACCGGGTTTGTCCGGGGTGGTCTAGGCTTGGGCGTCTGGAACTTAAATCAAGGAGTGTGCGCTATGAGTCTTTTGAGCTTTGTGAAAGAGGCCGGTGAGAAGTTGCTAGACCTGTTGACCCCTGGCAACGCCAATGCCAGCGAGCAATTGAAGGAGCACATCAGCAAGGTCGGGTTGGGTAACCCGAATGTCCAGGCGACCGTGGACGGTGACAAGGTGACGGTCACCGGTGAAGTGTCGAGCCAGGAAGAGAAAGAGAAGATTCTTCTGGCGGTGGGCAACATTGCCGGTGTCGGCAGTGTCGATGACCAGATCACCGTGACCGGGCCGGTTGTGGCGGCGGCGCGTTTTGTGGTCGTGAAGAAGGGCGACACCCTCAGCGCGATTTCCCTGGCGGTGTATGGCAACGCCAACCAGTACAACAAGATTTTCGAGGCCAACAAGCCGCTGCTGTCACACCCGGACAAGATTTATCCGGGGCAGACGCTGCGTATTCCCGAGTAACAACACGCCTGCGGGAGCAGCCTTTGGCGGCTCCTGCAGTATTCAAAGCCCCGCAATCAAATCCCGATAATCCTCGACTGCCGCAAACTCCCCGGTGTCCTTCGGCCCTTTGCGGCTGTCCGGCTCCTTCACGGCCAACAGATGCGCCACGCCGAAATTCCGCGCACTGCGCAGGATCGGCAAGGTGTCGTCGATGAACAGGCTGCGTGCCGGGTCAAAACCGATATCGGCCTGCAAGGCGTCCCAGAATTGCGGGTTTTCCTTGGGGAAACCGTAATCGTGGGAGCTGATCAGCCGTTCAAAGTATGGCGCCAGTTCGATTCGTTCCAGTTTCAGCGACAGTGAATCGCGGTGCGCATTGGTGATCATCACCACGCGTTTGCCAGCTCGTTTGATCGCCTCCAGAAAGGTGTCGGCGTCCGGACGCAGGGCGATCAGGTGGGCGGTTTCCAGTTTCAGTTCACGCACCGACAGCTTCAGTTCCGCGCTCCAGAAATCCAGGCAGTACCACTGCAATTGACCGGCATGGCGCTCGAACAGCGGCTGCAATTCCATTTCCGCCATGGCCCGGCTTACGCCATGCAGTTCGGCGTAGCGTTGCGGCAGGTGTTCCAGCCAGAAATGGTTGTCGAAGTGCAGGTCCAGCAACGTGCCGTCCATGTCGAGCAGAACGGTATCGATGTCGGACCACGGTAATGAAGGCATGGCAACGTCTCGAACGGTAGAAAGATATCCGACGCAAACAATCGGAAAAGCCGCGTTATAGTAGCGCGTTCACGCCAAGGAGCTTTGCATGCGCCAGAAACCCACCGTACTCGCCCGCGAGATCGTCGCCACCAGCCGGCTGTTCTGCGTCGAAGAGCTGAAGCTGCGTTTCTCCAACGGCGTGGAACGCACCTACGAGCGGCTGGTCGGCAAGGGCGCCGGCTATGGCGCGGTCATGATCGTGGCGATGCTCGATGCCGAGCACGCGGTGCTGGTCGAGGAGTACTGCGGCGGTACCGACGAGTATGAACTGTCGCTGCCCAAAGGCCTGATCGAACCCGGCGAAGACGTGCTGGCTGCCGCCGAACGCGAGCTCAAGGAAGAAGCCGGTTATGGCGCGCGACAACTGGAGCATCTGACCGAGCTGTCGTTGTCCCCCGGTTACATGAGCCAGAAAATTCAGGTAGTGCTGGCCACCGATCTGTACGAAGAGCGCCTCGAAGGCGATGAGCCCGAGCCGATGCGTGTGGACAAGGTCAACCTGCGAGAGCTGTCGACGCTGGCGCAGAATCCGAATTTCAGTGAGGGGCGCGCCCTGGCGGCGCTGTACCTGACCCGCGACCTGCTGACCCAGCGCGGATTTTTCAGTCATGAGTGAGATATCGATGAATTTTCCCCATCCGTTGATGGCGCCGGTGGTCGAGCTGGCATTGCGGGCCGGTGAGGCGATCTTGCCGTTCTGGCGTGCCGGTGTGGCGGTCACCGCCAAGTCCGATGATTCGCCGGTGACGGCGGCGGACATGGCCGCTCACCACGTGATCGTGGCCGGCTTGACGGCGCTGGATCCGAGCATTCCGGTGCTGTCCGAGGAGGACGCCAATATCCCGCAAAGCGTGCGCGCCGGCTGGCAGCGCTGGTGGCTGGTGGATCCGCTGGATGGCACCAAGGAGTTCATCAGCGGCAGCGAAGAGTTCACCGTCAACATCGCGCTGATCGAGAACGGCCGGGTGGTGTTCGGTGTGGTATCGATGCCGACCAACGGTCGGTTCTATGTCGGCGGTGCGGGGCTCGGTGCCTGGCGTGGCGATACGGGCGGTACGCCGGTGGCGATTCAGGTGCGTGATGTGCCCGGTCCTGGCGAAGCGTTCACCGTGGTTGCCAGCCGTCGTCATTCGAGCCCGGAGCAGGAACGCTTGCTGGCCGGTTTGAGCGCCAGTCTGGGCGAGCTGCAACTGGCCAATATCGGCAGTTCGCTGAAGTTCTGTCTGGTGGCCGAAGGTGCGGCGGATTGTTATCCGCGACTGGCGCCGACGTCCCAGTGGGACACGGCGGCGGCGCAGGGTGTTCTGGAAGGCGCCGGCGGCGAGGTTCTGGATTTGAACGGTGATGCGTTCTCTTATCCGCCGCGAGAATCGTTGCGCAACGCGTTCTTTCTGGCACTGCCGGCAAAAGCGGCGTGGCGTTCGAAGTTGCTGGAACTGGCTCGTTCGTAAGCGCGCTCTCGGGCTCGGAGCGCTCAGTCTTCAGCGGTGCAGGACATACTGCCCGCTGAAGGTCACTGCATCTTCATCGCTCCCGGCGTTGACGACCTGTGTGTGCAGCGTCAATCGTGCCCGTCCATAGCGCTGATACATCGTCAGGAACTTCGTCCACACTGCTGCGCTCGGTGAAGGGCATATCGCAATGGCATCGCCGGTCACCGGTAGTGGATAACTGATCTGCCCTTCCTGGATCACAATGTGCCCGTCCTCGATACCCTCTTCCTTCAAGCGCAAGTGCAGCCAGCCCCAACCGGCCAGTACGGCGCCGCAATACAGGCTGCCACCGAACATGGTGCTTTTGTGATTGACGTTGGCGTCCAGCGGCAGGTGCAGGCGCAGTTGCTGTTCCTGCCAGTCGAGCACCTTGAGGCCCATGTCCCGGGTCAGCGGGATGTCGTGGTGAAGAACGGATTCCAGATAACGGCTGTCGTGCTTCATGCCCGGACCTCTTGCAGCAGAAAAGTGAATTGAGCGTGTTTCATTCGGATTCGTCGGAATGGCCGCCGCTGCCAGCGAAATTCAGCCCGTGCTTGCGCAGTTTGTCGTGCAGGGTCTTGCGCGGAATGCCCAGGGCTTCGGCGAGGCTGCGCACGGAACCGTGAGAGCGGGCCAGTTCGGCGGCGATCAGGGACTTCTCGAAGTTCTCCACCTGCTCGCTGAGCCCTCCCGCCGTGATTTCGACGGTGGTGCCGGGGCTGCCATCGGGCTGCGTGTTGTCCAGGGCCAGCTCCAGGCCGAGGGCAAAACGCTCTGCCGCGTTCTGCAATTCCCGCACGTTGCCAGGCCATGAGTGCCGCAGCAGCAACGCCCGTTGCGCCGGTTGCAGTTCGTGAGGCGGCAAACCGTGTCGAGTGCTGGCTTCATCGGCGTAATGCTGGAACAGCATCAAGGCGTCTTCGCCCCGCTCACGCAGCGGCGGAATGCGCAGCGGCGCGACGTTTAGGCGGTAATACAGGTCCGCCCGGAAACGCCCCTGATCGGCGGCCTGGCGCAGGTCTTCCTTGGTGGCGGCGATGACGCGGATATCCAGCGGGATCAACTGATTGCCGCCCAGGCGCTCGACCACGCGCTCTTGCAGCATGCGCAGCAATTTGACCTGCACGTCCATGCTCATGCTCTCGATTTCATCGAGAAACAGCGTGCCGCCATTGGCGAATTCGAACTTGCCGATCCGGCGCTTTTGCGCACCGGTGAAGGCACCAGGCTCATGGCCGAACAGTTCGCTTTCGACCACCGACTCGGCCAGCGCACCGGCATTGATCGCCACGAACGGGCCGTTACGCCGGCTCGACAGATCGTGCAGGGCGCGGGCGACGACTTCCTTGCCGGCACCGGTTTCGCCGAGGATCAGCACGTCGGCCTTGGTCGCCGCCAGCGCGCCGATCTGCTCACGCAGACGCGACATCGGCGCGGACTGGCCGACCAGCCGCGCGCTCAGCTCGTTGCGATCACTCAGGGCCATGCGCAGGCTGCGGTTGTCCAGCACCAGGCGGCGCAGGGCCAGGGCGCGGCGCACGCTGTCGAGCAAGGCGTCGCTGGCGAAGGGCTTTTCCAGAAAATCATAGGCACCGGCGCGCATGGCCTGCACGGCCAGTGGTACGTCACCGTGCCCAGTGATCAGCAGCACGGGCAGCTCCGGATCCTGGGCGTGCAGTTCGCTCAGCAACTCCAGGCCATCCATGCCGGGCATGCGGATGTCGCTGACCACCACGCCCGGCCAGTCGCGCTCCAGTCGTGCGGCCAGACCCTTGGCTTCGGACAGCGGAAGAATTTTCAAGCCGGCCAGATCCAGGGTCTGGCCGAGGGCCTGACGCAGGTGCGGATCGTCGTCGATCAGCACCACCTGAATACGGTTGTCGATGGTCATGCGCTTCGATCCTCGGACGGTTGCAGACTGACCCCGGGCGCGCCGGCGCGCAGCCGCAGGGTGATCAAGGCGCCACCTTGCTTGTGGTTGGCGAACGACAGTTCACCGCCGAAGGCGCGCATCAGGGTTTCGCAAATGGCCAACCCCAGACCCAGACCCTGAGTGCGGGTCTTGGTCGTGTAAAACGGTTCGCTGGCGCGGCCCAGGGCTTCCATGCAGAAACCCGGGCCATTGTCGCGAATGTACAGATTGACGCCTTCGTCGGTGGATTCGGCACTCAGCCACAATTTGCGCGGCGGGCCTTTCTCGGTCAGGGCGTCGAGGGCGTTGGCCAGTAGATTGCCCAACACCTGACGCAGGCGGGTTTCCCCGGCTTCGACCCACAATGTGGCGGCAGGCAGGTCGCGGATCAGCTCCACATCCATGCTGCGGCGACGTTTGGCCAGCAAGGCGAGTGCGTCGTCCAGCGCCGGTTGCAGGGCGACGCTTTCCGGAGCGTGGCGGTCGCGACGGGCGAAGGCACGCAGATGGGCGATGATCGAGGCCATGCGCCCGGTCAGCTCGCTGATCAGTTTGAGGTTGCCTCGGGCGTCTTCGGTACGTTCATGGTCGAGCAGCACCTCGGCGTTCTCGGCGTAGCTGCGGATCGCCGCCAGCGGCTGGTTGAGTTCATGGCTGATGCTCGCCGACATCGTCCCCAGCGCCGACAGTTTGCCGGCCTGCACCAGATCGTCCTGGGCCCGCACCAGTTCCTGCTGGGCCTGTTCGCGTTCCAGCACTTCCTGTTTCAGGCGGCGGTTGAGGCCTTCGAGATCGCTGGTGCGTTCGGCAACCCGGCCTTCGAGCTCCCGCCGGGCCTTGGCTTCGAAGGCGATCCGTTCCAGGTAATGACGACGGCGCTGCATCATCAGACCCAGTAACAGCATCACCACCAGCAGGGTGGCGCCGCCGATCGCCACGACCGTGCGCACCGGTCGGTCGATCAAGGTGCGCGGGGCGAGGATGCTGACGCTCCAGCCGGTTTCCGCGATGTCCTGGGTCTGCGGCAGCCACGCGGTCGGGCTCAGGTTCAAGGGGCGTGGCTCGCGGGTCGGGTAGGGCTGGATCGCGGTGATCGCCGCGCGCTCGGTATCACTCAGGGTGCGGGTCGCTCGAAAGCGCCATTCCGGGCGCGAGGTGAGGATGACCACGCCGTTGTGGTCGGTTACCAGCAGCTGTTCCGGGGTTTTGCCCCACAGGCTTTCGGTGTGGTCGAGGTCAACCTTGATCACCAGCACGCCGATGATTTTTTCGCCGCTGCGCACGGCAGCGGCAAAGAAGTAGCCGCGTTTGGCGGAGGTGGTGCCCAACCCGAAGAAGCGCCCGAGGCGTCCGGCCATGGCCTCGCTGAAGTACGGCCGGAAGGAGAAATTGCGCCCGACGAAACTGTCGTGCTTGTCCCAGTTCGACGCTGCGAGCGTCTGGCCGCTGGTGTCCATCAGGTACATGACTTCGGCACCGGTCTGCGCAGCGATGTTTTTCAACAGGCGGTTGGCGTTGCCTTGGGTCACGCCGTCGTCCGGCGCCCCGAGCACCGCGCGCAGGGCCGGCAGGTCACCGAGGATTTGCGGCAGTACTTCATAGCGATGCAGCGTGCCCAGCAGGTTGGCGACGTAGAGGTCGAGGGTCTGGCGGTTCTGGCCGGCCAGTTCGCTGCGGTAATAGCGCTCGGCCAGATGTTCCAGCGGCCATAGCAGCGGTGCCAGGCACAGGGCCAGCAAGGCAAGACTGCGCCAGCGAGGGCGACGGGGAAGGGTCGGAGTCATGAGCATCGAGCGCCTGTGGGTACAGGCGCATTATGCCTAGGCTTGCCAGCGCAGTCTGCGCACCCGTGGCCGGGTGTGCAGCGGCGCTGAAGATTCATACAGGACTTCAGGAAAAGACGTCGGCGTCCTTGAAGAAGGCGGCTGCCTGATCCTTGGCCGACAATTTTGGCGCTTCGTCGAGTTGCCAGTCGATGCCCAGATCCGGATCGTCCCAGCGAATGCTGCGCTCGGCCGACGGGGTGTAGTAGTCAGTGGTCTTGTAGAGGAATTCGGCGAACTCGCTCAGCACCACGAAACCGTGGGCGAAACCTTCCGGTATCCATAGTTGACGATGGTTGTCGGCGGACAGGCGCACGGCTATCCACTTGCCGAAATGCGGTGAACTGCGCCGGATATCCACGGCGACATCGAGGACTTCACCGGCGGTAACGCGAACCAGTTTGCCCTGGGTGTTTTCCAGTTGGTAATGCAAACCGCGCAGAACGCCCTTCTGCGAGCGGGAATGATTGTCCTGGACAAATTGCGGATTCAGGCCGGTCGCTTCCTGAAAAGCCCTGGCGTTGAAGCTTTCGTAAAAGAAGCCGCGCTCGTCACCAAATACCTTGGGTTCGATGATCAGAACGCCGGGCAGGTCGGTGGTGATTACATTCATGAATTTTTCCGGTGGCGGGGATGGATGGCCGACATTCTTGCGCAAAGTGCCGGAGGGTACGAGCGCAGACTTGCAAATATCCTCGTTTCCCAGGCCCGGAAGGACGGATGGTCGGGGGTTGCTTATCGCCCGCAGCAATGGCGATATAGGCGCCTAATAAAATTTCAGGGGTCGTTCCATGTCGTTCGCCACGTTGATTCATCGCGCCAGTTTGCCCAGCCCTCAGGTTTCGGTGGAGCAGGCCCGGCATCTGCTGGCGCAGCATTACGGCTTGAACGGCACGTTGCAGGCCCTGGGCAGCCAGCAGGATCTCAATTACCGGATCGACAGCGAGCGTGGGCGCTTCGTGCTCAAGATCTGCCGGGGCGACTATTCGCTGGTCGAGCTGCAAGCCCAGCATGCTGGCCTGAAATATCTGGCTGAACACTGCGATGTCCACGTTCCCCGGGTCATCCCGGCCAATGACGGCCAAGACCTGCTGACCCTGGACGTCGGTGGAGAATCGGTGCATGTGCGGTTGCTCGATTACATCGAGGGCCAGCCACTGACGGCTCTCGATCATCTTGGCCATGAAGTCGTCGCCGGCTTCGGCCGGCTCTGCGGCGAAATGGATCTGGCCCTGGCCGGGTTCGACCATCCGGGGCTTGAGCGCACGCTGCAATGGGACGCGCGCCACGCCAGCGCACTGATCGAGCACCTGCTGCCGGTCATCGAAGACGAGCGCCAGCGCGCGCTGATCGCCGAGGCTGCCGAGCAGGCCAGACTTCGTTTGCAGCCGCTGCTGGAAAAGCTGCCGGTGCAGGCGATCCACATGGACATCACCGATGACAACGTGGTCTGGCAGCGTGATGCCCGGCGGCACTGGCAGTTGCAGGGCGTCATCGATTTCGGCGATCTGGTGCGCACCTGGCGCATCACCGATCTGTCGGTCACCTGCGCCGCGCTGCTGCATCACGCCGCCGGCGACCCGTTCGTGATTCTGCCGGCCGTGCAGGCCTATCACGCGGTCAATCCGCTGCAACACGAAGAACTGCTGGCGCTGTGGCCGCTGATCGTGGCGCGGGCGGCGGTGCTGGTGCTCAGTGGCGAGCAACAGGTCAGCATCGACCCGGGCAACACCTACAGCCGCGATAATCTGAGCCACGAGTGGGAGATCTTCCGGGTCGCCACGTCGGTGCCGCTGGCATTGATGGAGGCGGCGATTCTCACGGCGGTCGGCCAGACATTGCCGGCCATCGACAGTGAAGGTTTTGCGCCGTTGCTGCCCGGTCTGGTCGGGCGCGAGTTCGCGTTGATCGATCTGGGTGTATTGAGCGCGCACTTCGAGGCGGGCAACTGGGAGCAGCCTGGCATCGATCAGCGTCTGTTGAGCGAGGCCGCCGCTATCCACGGTCTGGCGGCCAGTCGATACGGGCAATACCGGTTGTCGCGCACCCGGCCTGATAGCGCCGATGAGCCAGAGACATTCCCGCTGCACGTCGAATTGCACGTGCCCCAAGGCTCGGCAGTGGAAGCGCCGTTTGCTGGCGTACTTCACCTGTCGGCCGACGGCGCGCTGCGACTCGACGGTCCGCAACTGAGCCTGCGCTTGCTGGGTGTGAAACCTTCGTTGCACAGCGGCGCGGCGCTAGTAAAAGGCCAGGTGCTCGGGTCGGTAAACGGTCCGTTGACCGTGCAATTGATTCGCGGCGCACAGCCTGAAGCGCCGCTGTTCTGTACACCATCGCGCGCGTTGGCATGGCAGGCGTTGTCCCCATCACCGGCCGCGCTGCTGGGCCTGGCCTGCGACGCCGAACCGGAGCTGGACGCAGCGACCCTGCTGGCACGCCGCGACGCCAGTTTTGCCCGCACCCAGAAGCACTATTACGTCGACCCGCCGCGCATCGAGCGCGGCTGGCGCAATCACCTGATCGACATGCAGGGCCGCTCCTACCTCGACATGCTCAACAATGTCGCGGTGCTCGGCCACGGTCATCCGCGCATGGCGGCGGTGGCGAGCCGGCAGTGGTCGTTGCTCAACACCAACTCGCGGTTCAACTATGCGGCGGTCGCCGAGTTTTCCGAACGCTTGCTGAAACTGGCGCCGGAGGGCATGGATCGGGTGTTCCTGGTCAACAGCGGCAGCGAGGCCAACGATCTGGCGATTCGCTTGGCGTGGGCTGCCAGCGGTGGACGCGACATGATCAGCGTGCTGGAGGCCTATCACGGCTGGACGGTCGGCGCGGACGCGGTCTCGACCTCGATTGCCGATAACCCGAAAGCCCTGAGTAGCCGCCCGGACTGGGTGCATGCGGTGACCGCTCCCAACACTTATCGCGGTGAGTTTCGCGGCCCGGATTCGGCGCCGGATTACGTGCGCAGCGTCGAACATCATCTGGCGAAGATCGATGAGCAGAAACGCCAACTGGCCGGGTTCATCTGCGAGCCGGTCTACGGCAACGCGGGCGGGATCTCGCTGCCGCCGGGTTACCTGAAAAAAGTCTATGAGATGGTGCGCGCCCGGGGCGGCGTGTGCATCGCCGATGAAGTGCAGGTCGGTTACGGGCGCATGGGCCACTTCTTCTGGGGCTTCGAAGAGCAAGGCGTGGTGCCGGACATCATCACCATGGCCAAAGGCATGGGCAACGGCCAGCCGTTGGGTGCCGTGATCACCCGCCGGGAAATCGCCGAAGCGCTGGAAGCCGAGGGCTATTTCTTCTCGTCCGCCGGCGGCAGTCCGGTGAGCTGCCAGATCGGCATGGCGGTGCTCGACGTCATGGAAGAAGAAAAACTCTGGGAAAACGCCCAGGTGGTCGGCGCTCACTTCAAGGCCCGGCTGGAGGCGTTGATCGATCAGTATCCGTTGGTCGGCGCGGTGCACGGTTCCGGGTTCTATCTGGGGGTCGAGCTGATCCGCAATCGGGAAACCCTGGAACCGGCGACCGAGGAAACCACGCTGCTGTGTGATCGCCTGCGGGCGCTGGGGATTTTCATGCAGCCAACCGGCGATTATCTGAACGTCCTGAAGATCAAGCCGCCGATGGTCACCTCGCGTCAGAGCGTGGATTTCTTTGTCGACATGCTGGCGAAGGTGCTGGAAGAAGGGCTCTGAGGCGGTGCGAACCCGACAAATACCGATTTGTATCGGTATTTGTCGGGTTAAACTGAGATTATTTTTTCTTTGTGGCTTCTAAAGCCGATATTTATCGTTTATAAAGTCGCCATAGTCCGTCGTCCAACCCTGTACGGCGCGTTGAAAAACCTCGACGGTTCCCTGGAGTCTGATCGACATGACCACATTGAAAAGCACACCACGTGCCGATGGCTTCTACATGCCGGCCGAATGGGCACCGCAAACCCAGACCTGGATGATCTGGCCCGAGCGTCCGGACAACTGGCGCCTGGGCGGCAAACCGGCGCAGGCCGCTCACGCCGCCGTGGCCAAAGCCATTGCGCGTTTCGAACCGGTGACCGTGGCGGTGTCCGCCGGCCAGTACGAAAACGCTCGTGCTCGCCTCGACGTGCCGAATATCCGCGTGGTCGAGATGTCCAGCGATGACGCCTGGGTTCGCGACAGCGGCCCGACCTTCGTGATCAACAACAGCGGTGAAGTGCGCGGTGTGAACTGGGACTTCAACGCCTGGGGCGGCTTTGACGGCGGTCTGTATTCGCCGTGGAACCGTGATTCTCAGGTCGGCGGCAAGATCCTCGAGATCGAACGCAGCCCACGCTACCGCACCGAAGGTTTCGTGCTTGAGGGCGGCTCGATTCACGTCGACGGCGAAGGCACCCTGATCACCACCGAAGAATGCCTGCTCAACCGCAATCGCAACCCGCACCTGGGCCGCGAAGAAATCGAAGCGGTGCTCAGCGAAAACCTGTCGGTGGACAAGATCATCTGGCTGCCGGATGGCCTGTTCAACGACGAAACCGACGGCCATGTGGATAACTTCTGCTGCTACGTGCGTCCGGGCGAAGTGCTGCTGGCGTGGACCGACGATCCGCAGGATCCGAACTACCCGCGCTGCCAGGCCGCGATGAAAGTGCTGGAAAGCAGCACCGACGCCAAGGGCCGCCCGTTCACGGTGCACAAGATGCCGATTCCGGGGCCGCTGTTTGCCACTGAAGAAGAGTGCGCGGGCGTGGACCCGGTGGACGGCACTCAGGAGCGCAACCCGAGCGTGCGCCTGGCCGGTTCCTACGTGAACTTCCTGATCGTCAACGGCGGCATCATCGCGCCAAGCTTCGACGATCCGATGGACGCGCCGGCGCGGGAGATCCTGCAGAACCTGTTCCCGCAACACGAAGTGGTGATGGTGCCGGGTCGCGAACTGTTACTGGGCGGCGGCAACATTCACTGCCTTACCCAACAGCAGCCCGCGCCGCACAAAGAGTGAGTGCGGATGTAACAGCTTGAGTTGATTGGAAAATCGACCGGGCAGTCATTTGTTGCCCACGCTTGAAGAGAAACCCGCAGCCCGTCAGGACTGCGGGTTTCTTTATGTCCGCTGGTCGGCAATTTAATTATGTTGGCATAGCTCTTGTATCGCTCATGGCGCACTAGGGAGGGGGGAGAACTTCAACAGTTCTGTCATAAACCTTGGATAACTTAGCCGCTCACGAACGGGGAGAGAGCGCTGAAATGAACGCCGAAGTGAACGTAATCAGCGAGCGGACGTTGCATCCCATGGCGGTAAATAGTGAGTCGCTCCAGATTGTCGCGCACTGGTTGAAGTCCAATGGAACGCGTCAGATCAGGGAACCTGATCCGCGCCGGATGATGATCGAGCGTTACCCCGCTGGCCTGTTCAGCGAGGCCGAACTGGAAGCACTGTGGGATGTGATGGAAGGATAAGAAGAACAAACAAGGATTGTAAAAAGCGCTGCCGGGATGGCAGCGCTTTTTTTATGGGCGCGATATCAGAAGCTGTAGGTGCCGGTGACCACCAGGCTGCGTGGTGCGCCCGGCTGGATCTGGAAGGCGCTGGTGGCCGACGAGTAATACTCGCGGTCGGTGATGTTGTTCAGGGCGCCACGCAGGTCCCAGTCCTTGTGGCGGTAGCCGACCAGTGCGTCCCAGCGGCCATAGCCCGGCAGCACGGTGGTGTTGGCGTTGTCGGCATAACGCTGGCCGACCAGGGTCAGGCCGGTTTCGGCATACCAGCCCATTTCCGGTTTCCAGGTCAGGAACAGGCTGCCGTTGCGCTTGGCCACGTTGTTTACGCGTTTGCCTTCCAGGCCGTTGTTGTCCTTCTCGATGGTCGCGTCCTGCACACCAACGCCGCCGCGCACATACCAGTTGCCGACGATCTTGCCGGTACCGGTCAGCTCGATCCCGCGCGACCGTTGCAGGCCGCTGAGCACGGTCAGGGTCGGGTCGTTTGGATCAGTGGTGCGACGGTTGTAGAGTTCCAGCTCATAGACGGCGAGGGTGGTGCTCAGGCGATCGTCGAGCCAGTCGCTCTTGACGCCGATTTCTTTCTGCTTGGTCAGTTCCGGGCTCAGGTCATTGGTATTGCCGGCCGCGCCCGGGGTGATGCCGATCAGACCACCGCCGACCGGCGAGAAGGTCTTGGTCCACGAGGCATAGAACGAGTGATTCTGCAGTGGCGTCCAGACCACGCCGAAACGCGGGCTGGTGCTGTGGCTGTCACGGTCTTCGGAGATGTTGCGCAGTTTGTTGGTCGACTCGATATCGAAGGTGTCGTAGCGCAGACCGGCCAGCAATTGCCATTGATCGTTCAGGCGCAGTTGATCCTGAACATAGACCGCGCGGCTTTCGACTTCGGTGTGGCTGCTGCTCGACACCTGCATGCGCCCGGTGTGGCGCAGGTCGCGGTTGGGGGTGTACAGATCCAGCGACGGCACCGGTTGGGTACCACGGCCGGTGGCCGCGTTGTACAGCGTCGGGTCGCGGCGCTGACTGCCGGTTTCGAGGCCGGTCAGCAAGCGGTGTTCGAGGCCGAAGGTTTCGAATCCGCCTTCCAGCTCAACGTTGTTGAACACGTTGCGGGTGGTCAGGTCCTGCTGCCAGTGCTGGCGGGTGACTTTCTTGGTCGCCGGGGTGTAGCCGGTGAGGTAGGTGTTGTCGAAATCGCTGTCGAGCTTGAACACGCCGAGCGTGTGGCGCAGCTGCCAGTTATCGTTGATTTCATAGCTCAGCTTCGAGCGCAGGGACTGGGTTTTGTCGTCGATGAAATCGTGATCGTTGCCATAGGTCGTGTCCCGGCCGACATCCGCCGGACGTCCACCGACCCCGGGAATACCCCGATCCGGTGTGCGGTTGTAGCGGCTGTATTCGTATTGCACCAGCCAGTTCAGGTCAGGCGTGAGCTGCCAGCTCATCGACGGTGCGAACAGCTGGCGATTGCCGCTGACGCCGTCGCGGAAGCTGTTTTCGTCCATGTTGCCCATGTTCAGGCGCAGGCTGATGTTGTCGCTCGGGTCGGTGCTCAGGTCGGCATAGAGGCTTCGCAGATCTTCGCTGCCACCCTGAGCCTCGATGGTCGAGCGGCGACCGAATTCGGGTGCCTTGCTGACGCGGTTGACGATCCCGCCCTGGCTGCCACGGCCGTACAACACAGCGGCAGGGCCTTTGAGCACTTCGACGCGTTCGATGTTGTGCAGGTCGCGTTTGTACTGGCTGTCGTCGCGGATGCCGTCCAGATAGAAGTCGTTGCTGGCGTCGAAACCTCGGATCCGCAGGCTGTCGAAGCGCGTGTCGCCGCCGCTGCTGACGTTGGGCATGCCGCTCAACGCGTCGCCCAGGTCATTGGTGCCGTAGTTGGCGAAGTTGGCGGTCTTTACCGAGTCGATCGCCTGGGGCACGTAACGTACAGGGGTTGAGGTGCGCGTGGCGGTGTTGCTGACCTTCACGCGCGGGTCGTCGGCCTGGGTTTCGGCACTGATCGAAGTGGCGGGAAGCTCGGTCGCGGAGTAAGCGAAACCGGAAGACAAAAAGGCAGAAAGCCCAAGCGTGACGGGCGTGAGACGGAACGGGGCAGGCATTGAAAAGCGCATCCGAAAGGGTGGAAGAATTCGAGCGCGCGAATGGTAATGCTTTGCATTTACTTCCGTTAATTATTCCTGAAAGGTTCCGCGGTTTGATTGTGTCAATTTATTTCAGATTTGTACCGGGGCAGATAACGACCGCATTTGACCGATTGCCGAAACAGACTGAAAGCCATTCCGGCGTTTTTCAGCAACGATCGAGGGACTAATGTGCCGACATCATTTTTCCACCTTCTGACCGGAGCTTTCCGATGACTCTTCATTACATCTACGACCCGCTGTGCGGCTGGTGCTATGGCGCCAAACCACTGGTGCAGGCCGCACAACAAGTGCTGCCGGTGATTGCCCACGCCGGCGGCATGATGACCGGCGCCAACCGCCAGAACGTTTCACCGCAACTGCGCAATTACGTGATGCCTCACGACCGACGCATTGCCGAATACACCGGTCAGCCCTTTGGCGAAGCTTATTTCGAAGGCTTGTTGCGCGATCACTCGGCGGTGTTTGATTCGGTACCACCGATTGCCGCTGTGATGGCAGCGGAAAAAATCGACGGTCGTGGCCTGGAACTACTTGGCCGTTTGCAGACTGCGCACTATGTCGAGGGGCGGCGAATTGCCGACGAAAGTGTGCTTGTGGAATACGCGGGAGAGCAGGGCTACAACGCCGATATGTTCTTGAATGCCGTGCAGTCCGTCGACACCGAACAACATATAAAGAACAGCCGCGCCGTGTTGGCAAAAGTTGGTGGGCAGGGTTTTCCAACTTTTGCACTGGAACAGGATGGTCAATTCACACTGGTTGATATCGGGCCGTGGCTGGGCAAACCAGAAGCCTTCGCCCAATGGTTGAGTGAGTCGTTTACGCCTGCACCAGGGACTGAAACCCTGCCAGTCTGTGGCCTCGACGGTTGCGCGTAATCCCGCATCAAAATCCCTGACTGCGGGCAATTCCGTGCACGAAGCCATCGCAAAATTTACTTTTTTTAGACGTTTTTCGCCTATTTAAAGACGATTCTTGAAATTGACACATTGTTGAGGGCGCGGCTACGATTCGGCCCAACGCCTGTGGCTAACCGCCATGACTCAAAATTAGGAGCAGGCCCGCCATGACATTGTCTTGAGCGGGTCTTTTTGTTTCGGGGTGAATAAAAGAGTGCAATAAGCGCCGTTTCAGCCGTTCGACACAGCGCGTTTCAACCCGTAATAAGGAAAACAAAATGTTGAACAAGCGAATCAGTCTGATCGCACTGGGGATGTTGAGTGCCACTTCGGCCATGGCTAACGACCAGGCCGAGTCCAAGGGTTTTGTGGAAGACAGCAGCCTCAAAGTGCTGCTGCGCAATGCCTACATCAATCGTGATTACAAAGATGGCAACAAGGACAAGGCCGAGTGGGGCCAGGCGGCCATCGGTACGTTCTCGTCCGGTTTCACCCAAGGCACCGTCGGTGTGGGTGTAGACGCGTTCGGTCTGTACGCGCTGCGTCTGGACGGCGGCAAGGGCCGCAGCGGCGCTGGCGGTATCGACTTTTTCAAACAGGGTGACAGCGGCAACGCGGCTGACGATCTGTCCAAGGGCGGCGCAGCCGTGAAATTCCGTGTGTCCAGCACCACGCTGACCTACGGCGACCAGATGCCGGCCCTGCCGGTGCTGAACTACGACAACTCGCGTCTGCTGCCGGAAAGCTACACCGGTACCTTGATCACTTCCAAAGAGATCAAAGGTCTGCAACTGGACGCCGGTCGTTTCACTGCCGAATCGCGCAAGAGCGCTGAAGGCCGTGACAGCGGTGGCCTGAAGTCCATCAACGTATTGGGCGGTAGCTACCAGTTCACCGAACAATTCAAGGCAGCGCTGTACGCTTCCGACGTCGAAGACGTGATGAAGAAGCAGTACGTGAACGCCAACTACGTGTTCCCGATCGACAAAGATCAGTCCCTGACCCTGGACTTCAACGGCTATCGCACCAAGCTGGACAAGTCCTACGCCGAGTTCAAGAACACTGGCGGTCAGGACAACAAGATCTGGAGCCTGGCAGCGACCTTCGCCACTGGCCCGCACTCGTTCACTGTGGCTCACCAGCGCAGCACCGGCGACAGCAACCTCGGCTACCCGTACGGTGGCTATCAGAACGCCGGCGCGCGTCAGGGTGACGGTGGCAACACCATCTACCTGGCCAACTCCTACTGGTCGGACTTCAACGCTGAAGACGAGCGCAGCTGGCAGTTGGGCTATGGCCTGGACTTCAGCGCTTTCGGTGTGCCGGGTCTGAGCTACAACGTTGCATACGTGCGTGGCGACAACATCACCACCGACACCAGCACCGGCGGCACCGAGCGTGAAATCTTCAACCAGTTCAAGTACGTCGTGCAAAGTGGCCCGGCCAAAGACCTGAGCGTGAAGCTGCGTAGCTCGATTCTGCGCGTTTCGCAGAAGTCTGCCGATTACAACGGTAGCGGCAACGAAGTACGTGTATTCGTGGACTACCCGATCAACATCTTCTGATGATCGGTTGAACCCGCGAAATGCGACAGAAAAACCCCGACTGGTTCGGGGTTTTTTTTTGACGTTTTTTGAAAAAAACAGCATAAAAACCCGTGTTTTTGTCATTTGAAATGCACTTTCAAGCGGTTTCAAATCGCGTTTCAAACGGGGCTTTAAATGCCTGAAATTCTTTCTCATGGACGCAAATTCTCCACCTAATAGATTAGGCCGCTCAATGCAGCGGAGAATTTGGTAATGATCGTTTTAACCAGAGAAGTGGGCGAATCGCTACGGCGCGACAAGTACGCCAATGTGCAGGGTGCTGACTTCAATCTCTACGGTCATTTCGCCGACTTCGTCAGACTGACCAAAAGTTGGGAAAACATGGAGCCTGACAGTTACTACGGTCAGGCCGAAGCCGGCATGCGTTACCGTCGTTACAGCGACTTTGAGTACAACCCCAAGACTCGCGAACTGAAGCAGCTGGAACATCGCGCGTACGTGCAGTCCAAGGAAAACAATGCCTACGTGGGCGGCGTTGTGCGGCACTTCCAGGACTTCTCCGATGAAGTGATTACTTCGCCGGTGATGCGCAGCCTGATCGACACCGATTTCGAAGTGTACAAAAGCGTGTTGCCGGAAGAGCTGCACGATGAAATCTGGCAGTGCCAGATCCATCAGATCCGCATCGAGATCAAACCCGGCAAACAACTGGAAATCACTCCGGAAGGGATTCACTGCGACGGTTATCCGTTCAGCGGCGTGCACTTCTGGGGCCGCAACAATGTCGAGGGTGCGGAGAGTCGTCTGTACGACATCCACGAGCATCAACTGGCGTCGACCACCTACCAGGAAATCCTCGACACCACTTACTTCCTCGACCGCGACATGCGCCACTACGTGACCCCGGCACGCAACACCCATACCCATGCCATGGCGTACCGGCAGATCCTGGCAATTTCTTTCTCGCGGCCCGGGACCGCTTTCGACATTGTTCGCTAATCAGATTGCCCAAATCGACGGCGTCGAATGCTCGACGCCGGTGGTGCTGCGGCGCGCGACGGCCAAGGACGCGCAGCGCATGGAGCGTTTCTTCCGCCAGTTCGACGAAGTGTCGTTCTGCGAATGGCAGGACGCCAAATGCCTGCGCGGCGTGCTGATCCAGAAAACCACCACGGCGTATCTGGCCTTCGATGTTGAAGGCGAAATCGTCGGCGCGGTGCTGGGTGGCATGCTGGGCAGTCGCGGCACCATCAACCATCTGGCGGTCAGCCTGCGCTATCGCAGCCAGGGTGTCGGCCAGCGACTGGTGGAAGCGGCGTCGGCCGACATGAAACGCGTCGGTGTGCTGCGGATGTTTCTGTTCGTCGACGATGCTAACCTCGCGGGCAAGCGTTTCTGGACGGCCCAGGGTTTTTGCGAACCTCACGGCGAGCGGACATTTGAGAGGGATCTATGAATGAAACATCCGGCAGTGCGCCGCTGATGGTCGACCGTCAGCCATCGCGCACCTTTGCCGAAGCCAGCCCGGTGGTGGCCGGTTACTTCACCGTGTCGTTCGTGTTCGGGCTGATGGCCGTCAACGCCGGGCTGCCGCTGTGGCTTCCGGTGGCAATGTGTCTGTTCGTGTATGCGGGGGCTTCGCAATTCGCTGCGCTGGCGCTGATCAGCAGCGGGGCGTCGCTGACCACCATCGTGCTGACCACGTTTCTGATCAATGCGCGGCACATGCTGATGTCGGTCTACATGGCCAAAGCCCTGCGGGCGCTGGGCCTGAGCCGCATGGAGCGCTGGTGTTACGCCGGCGGCCTGACCGATGAATCGTTCGCCTTCCACAGCGTCAAGCTGGGCACCGGGGCGCCGGTGAATATCCGATATCTGATCGGCTTCAACCTGTTCTGCCACACCTCCTGGGTGATCGGCGGATTGCTCGGCGCCCTGTGCGCGCAGTACGCGTCGCACCTGATCAAATACCAGCTCGATTACGCGCTGACCGCGATGATGCTCTACGTGCTGGTCTCACTGTGCAACACCCGCAACAAACTCATCGCCGCTCTGGCTGCAGTCGTCTGCATGGGCGCACTGAGTCTGGTGGGCAGCTCGCCATTCAACGTTTTCATCGCCACGTTTGTGGGCTGCGGAGTGGGTGTATGCCTGACCAAACGTTCCTGATTCTGGTGGTCGCGCTGATGATGGCCGTGACCTTCCTGCCACGGGCCTTGCCGTTGCAGGTCAACACCGAGCACTGGCCGCCCTTCGTCGCTCGGGCGCTGGAATACCTGCCGGTGGCGATCGTCGCTGCGATCAGCCTGACACCCTTGTTGATCAAGGATCAGCACATACAGCTCGATCGCCCGGAGTTCTATGCAGCGATTCCGACGCTGTTATGTGCGTATTTCAGCAAAAACCTCTTTCTCAGTGTGGCGGTTGGGACGGCTGCGTACATTGCGCTCGGCTCGTTCATGTAGCGGCAGATCGACCACGTCGTTCAACGCCTGGCCGGACAGATCCGGATTGTTCACCGCCAGGCGCACTTCGAGGAAATCCTCGAACCCGGGGAAAATCGTAAGGCCGTTCTTCTGCGCGGCCTCGCGGGAGACCATGCCGACCGCGTCCATCTGGGTGATGAGCGACAGGGTCAGCGTTTCGCTGCAGGAGTAGATCGTCCGCTGACTGTTCTCGTGATTGCCCAGCCCGGCGTCGAGAAAACGCAAAAAGCTGTGGGAATACGGACAATCTTCTGCGGGACGCACCTGAAACTTGTTACCAAGCAACGTCAGCGGATCGTTCTCCTGACCGCAATGTGCACCGACCACCTGCACCTGCACTTCAGGCAGGACAATGCTCGGCAGACCCGGACGCTGCGGGCCGATCAGCACCGCAAGGTCAAAGTCCTCGTTCTTCAGCTTGCTGAGGTTTTCCATCGACTCGGCGTAGCTGAATTCCATCTGGTAGTCGGGAAACACATCGATCAGGCGTCCGATCAATCGCCGGTTGAAGTCCGGGTCCAGCGTGGTGTTCAACGCCACTTTCAACGTGCGCTGTCCCGGCACCTTCAGCGCCTCGACTTTCTCTTCCATCTGCCGCGTGGCAATCAGCACTCGGTCCATATAGGGCGTCAGCTCCGTGCCTTGCGGCGTCAGCGTCAGCCCCTTGTTGGATCGTCTAAACAAGCGGAAACCGAACTGCTCTTCGACCTTGTTCAGCTGTGCGGCCAGGGCCTGCACGGTGAGGCACGAATGCTCGGCTGCGGCCGACAACGAGCCGGTCTGCACGATGCGCATGAGGTTGCGTAAGGTTCTGCTATCCATGGGTAATGCCCTCTGAAGTGGGCTGGGTATTGTTGTG
Source organism: Pseudomonas aphyarum (assembly GCF_028657055.1). Lineage (NCBI taxonomy): Bacteria > Pseudomonadati > Pseudomonadota > Gammaproteobacteria > Pseudomonadales > Pseudomonadaceae > Pseudomonas > Pseudomonas aphyarum. Next base: position 106,569 of record NZ_JAMDGS010000009.1, on the reverse strand, counting down.
TACGTGACGGCCTGAACGGCGCCATTTGCCGGCTATATTCCTGTACCTGAGCATAGTTGTCGCGCAATTAGTAGCGAATTGATGTCCCCGCCGATGGCTGGAGGCTGACACAGGATCGGGGTTTTTGGTGACGTGGGGGTGATTGGGGTCAAAAAAAGTGCACGGTTTGGGTGCGTCTGCGGATTTTTCAAAGGAATTTTGGCGCGATTTTTACAGGCGATTCATTACACCACCTCACAAATGAAGTACCCCACCCCTACTTTTTCCTCTCCCACCGCACGCCTACATTGAGCTCCAACACCTGACCATCATCCCGAGGGCAGGTCACTGGAGTCGTCGTCATGCCATTTGTCAGCGTACGCATCACCCGCGACGGTGTTACCCGTGAGCAGAAAGCTCAGGTGATCGCCGAAATCACTGAAACCCTGGAACGTGTCCTCAACAAACGCCCGGACCTGACCCACATCGTGATCGAAGAAGTCGACACCGATAACTGGGGCTACGCCGGCATCACCACCACCGAATACCGCCGACAACTGGCGGAACGGGGCCAGTCATGACCCCGACCGTGACCATCGATTTCGTCTCCGACGTGGTGTGCCCCTGGTGCGCACTCGGGGCGACAGCGCTGGAGCAGGCGATCGGCAATCTGGCCGGCGAGGTTTCGGTGGAGCTGACCTACAAGCCCTTCGAACTCAACCCGGACATGCCCGCCGAAGGTGAACCGGCGGTGCAGCACCTGATGCGCAAATACGGCCGCACCGCCGAAGACGTCGCCGCCGGCAAGAAGATGCAGATCGAACGCGGCAAGGCCATCGGTTTCGAGTTCGACCTGGAGAAGCGCACGCATTTCCACAACACCTTCGACGCCCATCGTCTGCTGATGTGGGCGGCGCAGGACGGGCGGCAAGTCGCACTGAAAAAGATCCTGCTGCGCGCTTACTTCCGCGACGGCGACAACCCCAACGATCACCCGACGTTGATCCGTCTGGCGACTGAAGCGGGACTGGATGCGGCGAGGGCCCGCAAGGTGCTGGCCAACGACGAATTCGCCAGCGAAGTGCGGCAACTGCAGTCGTTTCACCGGCTGCACGGGATCAACTCGGTGCCCGCGCTGATCCTGAACGGCAAGCACCTGGTGTCCGGTTCGCAATCGGTCGAGTACTACGAACAAATGCTGAAACAACTGGCTGCGGCCTGATTCAACACCTACTTATTGATTGAGGATTTCATCATGAGCAACTCGAAAAAAACCGTCGTTATCACCGGTGCTTCCCAAGGTCTGGGCGAAGGTATGGTCAAGGCCTTCCGTGAACTGGGCTACAACATCGTCGCCACCTCGCGCTCGATCAAGCCATCGAACGACCCGCAGATCCTGACCATCGCCGGCGACATCGGCGATCCGGCCACCGCACAGCGCGTGATCAGCGAAAGCGTGGCACGCTTCGGCCGCATCGACACCCTGGTCAACAACGCCGGCATCTTCGTCGCCAAACCGTTCACCGCCTACACCCCGGAAGACTACGCGGCGGTGCTGTCGGTCAACCTCAACGGCTTCTTCTACATCACCCAACTGGCCATCGCCGAGATGGAAAAACAGGGCAAGGGCCACGTGGTCAACATCACCACCAGCCTGGTCGACCACGCCATCGACGGCGTGCCCTCGGTCCTCGCGTCGCTGACCAAGGGCGGCCTTAACGCCGCCACCAAATCCCTGGCCATTGAATACGCCAAACGCGGAATCCGGGTGAACGCGGTATCGCCGGGCATCATCAAAACGCCGATGCATGGCGAGGAAACCCACGCGGCACTGGGCGCGCTGCATCCGGTTGGGCACATGGGGGAGATCGACGATATCGCGCAGGCGGTGGTGTATCTCGATAACGCGAATTTTGTGACTGGCGAGATTCTGCATGTGGATGGCGGGCAGAGCGCTGGGCACTGATTGATGTGGTAATACAAAGCCCTTGCAGCGATGCGAGGGCTTTTTTGTGGGCGACGGTTTATGGATCGGGACTCAACACTTTGACCGCGTCATCGACCAGCGCCTTGCTCAACTCCTGCAAATATTGCGAGGCGCAGGCGTGGAGTTCCGGGTCGTTGGCGGCGGAAGTATCTGACGTAAGCAGTTTGGAAATGTGCAGCAGATGGGACGCGTGGGAGAGGGCGGTGACGACCGGGACGCCGGGGTTGGTGCGGAAGAGGGCGTGGTTTGACTGGAAGAAGAAATGGGTGAGGCCGAGGGTTTTCAGATCGTGGGGATGGGTCATGGCTTCACCTACCGTTTGCTGGTTGGTGGAACGGGCAGACTTTGGACGGATCGATGCTAATCATTTGTGAAACTCCCTGTATCAAATGAGGGCTGCCAATTCGTTCTCAGGCGAAAGGGTGGCAGCTATGCGCAGGCTGAGAAACCGGAGATACAGGAACCCGGCAGGCCCGAAGACCTCCCACGCACAGCCGCCATTGCACGGAAATGCAGGCACAAAAAAACGCCGGCAAACGTGGGTTGGGGCGCTGGTGCGCCTGCATCTTACGCGGGTTCTCAGGCCCGGTCGCTGAATTGGCAGCGACGGGATTGACGGTAGCGTGGGGGAGGGTTGGGCGCAATCGTGGCCAGGTGGTGGCGGAGGCTGGCGATGTTCCAGATGTGCGGTGCAACAGTTATGTTGCATGCGCAACAGATATGTTGCACATTCGCTCCACCGAAACAGCGAGTGATGCACATGAAGTACAGCGAGTTTCGGCGATGGTTGAAAGCTCAAGGCGTCGAGTTCCAAACCGGCAAGGGCAGCCATTTCAAGGTTTCTTTGAATGGCAGATCAACTGTCTTTCCCGACCACGGAGCCAAGGAGATGGGCGAAGGGTTGAGAAAATCGATAATCAAACAGCTGGGCCTCAAGGATTGAGGCCCAGCTGTACCCCAAGAGAGGAAACGTGATGTTCGAATATGCGTTGGAAGTCCACGAGGAGCCGAGCAGTGTCTGGTTGTCCTGCGCAGAAATTCCAGAGATGCACGCCGCTGGCGACACCCTTGAGGAAGCACTCGACGGCGCCATTGATGCAATGGAGACGGCTCTGTCGATTTACGTAGATGATCGCCGGTTGATTCCAACAGGTGATGCGGGAGAGCAGGATAGTGACGCGGTGTTGCGTCTGCCTGCACTGACTGCGGCAAAGGTTGGGTTGTGGAATACGCTTTTGGAGTCTGGAGTCAGCAAGGCTGAGCTTGCACGTCGCTTGGGAGTGCAACGACCCCAGGTAGATCGGTTAGTCGATTTCCTGCATCACTCCAAGATCGAGAATGTCGAGCGTGCGTTGCAGCAGCTTGGGCGCCGGATTTTGCTTTCGGTTGAGGCTGCGTAGTTTTATCAGCTGAGCGTTGGAGAAAAGTAATTGAATGATGAGATAGCGATGGTCGATGAACTGGAGCAGTTTCAGAAGGACTTGCTGGACTCCGTACGTCAGATGAAGTCTAAGGCTTCGCGCGTTACGGAGAAGTCGCTCTCCGCGAAGGCTGAAGGACGGGGCAAGACTAGCGGATTACAAAGTGCTTCCGCCCAGTTTAGCCCCGTAGTATCAGGAAGGAAGTGAAGCAAGAAGAGCAGGCAGGAGCGGCAAATATTCTGCAGCGATATTTCCTGCTGCTCCTTCGAGGACTGTTTTGACGGAGTTCAGACACTCCCGAATCATCCCGATTTTTGGCGTTGGAGCTTTCAACAAGCTGCGGATCGTCTCTAAATCGCTTTGGAGCTGGTCGCGATCTGTCGAGTTGCTTAGCTGGCCTAGGGCGGGCAGCAGCTTTTCAACGAAGGCCGATATCCCGCTGAAATCGGCGGAATGTGTATAGGTTTGGGTCGAGGCGGTTGTTCCCTGTTGAAGCTGGGAGCCCGACATATTTTCGATATTGATGCTGTAGGAAATGTTACTCGCTGCCGTTTTTTCTGTCGGTGTGAATGTCATGCCTTCTCCGAGGATGCCTTGCCTTTCCAGTTCAAGTGCGAAGTCGAGAATCTTGTTGCGGACCGTAGCAATGATGCCGTGAATGACCGTAACTCCTACTTCAAGAGCAGGCTCAAAGCGACCGTCTATACCGTTCATGATTTGTTCGGCAATTTTTGCAGGGTACATAAAGAGTATGGACTGCCCTGCGTCCTTGTCAGCGAACTGACAAAGTTCTCCCATTGGCTGATGAAGATGACGCTCACTCAGCATTTTCTGCGCTTGAGCACCCCTGACTTCGAGCGGCATCCAGCCTGTATACGGATTACGACAAACGGGACTTCCGACAATATGGCGATATTCGGGAATTGAACCGCGCGTTGGGTAGCCGCTCAATTCGTGTTCTAACCACTGGTCGATAGTGGTGACACCTAATTTTATCGAGACCACCCTAGCCTTTCTAAGCAGGCTAAGAATTGAAACGCCTTCTTCATTTAACGCGTCTGACTGAAGCTCATGAACAAGACTGGTCATGCCTGCATCCTCTTTTGAAGAAGGTAGGTTGCCATAGAGTTTGCGGGATATGACGAAACGATGTACGGAATCGCTACTTGAGTGCGGGTATGAGGAGGATTTGTAATTTACGTCGAATTTTACGTAAGGCAGAAACAACAAAGCCCCTGCATTTCTGCAGGGGCTTTGTTTTGTATGGTGCCGGCACCAGGAATCGAACCCGGGACCTACTGATTACAAGTCATCTGTTCATTCCTTATAAATCAAGGAGTTAAGCGGATTCCTATTACGTAGCAGGCATTGGTTGGAGTAATGCCTGCAGTGGTGCGGGGCTCGCTCTTACGCTGTCCAAAATGCTTTCCGGCAGGTAATTTCAGACCTAATCGCCGGATAAAGAAAGAAAATCGTTTAGCGTGTACCTGATACTCGTCTTAATCTCAAGAAGCGAGGTGTCTGCGATGTTTCGCCCAGTTACGCCAGCTGGCCTAATTGTTAGGCCGCAGCGCCCGGCTACATCTGCACGCGATAATTTTTCATCTCCAGAAACCTTCGTGCTGATCTTGTCTTCGAACAATGACTTTTTGAGAGCAGCTACAATCGGCTCAGGGTCTTCATCTTCATCGGTCACAAGCGAGATTTCAAGAAAGTATGGCGGTGGCATCAGGCCTAGGTTACCAGTCCACTCTTCTTCACTTGCAGAACTGATATTTAAATAAATACCGTAAAGTTTGTTGGTCCGCATTAGCTTGCCATCCAACACGTCTTGAATCTTGCTGTCTTTCAAAATCGAATTGAATTCGTCAGGTAGGGTCACGCGCGTATAGCTGCGTGCAATCCATCCGGCAAAATTATCTAACCACTGTGTATTCGCCCAGTCTGGACTATCTCTGCTTGAATCTACTACTTCGTAATCTGGGCTACCGATGGATGCCAACTCGGCTCGGTTTAACCAGATGCGCTTTTGGATGTCTACTTCAAAATAGACTGTGGAGCCGTTACCTATTGCTTCCACGTGGAGCGTACGGGGGTTACTTCCCCTAGAGTACGACTTCTCGAGCTTCTGAATCAACTGAGCGGAAATCAGCTCTACAACTGGGATCTTGCAGAAATCTGGGTTGTACAAATTGCAAGTTTGTGAGGCGACGATCCACCAACCTTCACCTGAGTCTTCAGTGGACGGGGCTTGTAGTCTCTTTTCGGAGACTACAGAGCCTTGCCACCATCCGGCACTCTTAATCGAGGTTGCCAAATCTATATCGTAGTTAGCCAAGATCTGCGACCCGATCAATGTCAGAAGCATGAGCATTACCTAAATGGGTTCTGCTCATCTTTTCTTGAACTACTAGCCTCGGCAAAAGCTCGTCGAGCTTAGAGGAAGCGGCAAAAATTTTCCCTTCATCATCCAAGGTTTCATCGGAGATAACATCCATAAAAGACTTTCCATTTATGGGCGTTAGCCATACTCCTTTCAAGCGCATCAGATTGGCTTTGTCTTCATTGGCCTCTATGATCGCAGCTATTACATTCAGGCGATTGCTGTTCGCGCTTCGAGGGGCCGTGCCGTCGAGCCAGTCATAGACAGACTTTCTTGTAACTCCAAAAAACTGTGAAATTTGAGTTATCGAAAGCCCTAGCTTCGCTTGGAAAGTCTCTAGTTGTGTTTTAAAAGTAACGTCTGCGATATCTGCTTTTTCATTCGTTAAATCCTTGCCTACTTCAATAGCACTGCTGTCCAAGGTGATGGACTCGTTGCCGTCTATAGTTAATACAAGGCGAGGTGGTTCTTTGACGTATCCAGTTAAACCTGCGGGAAAACTACGATCGATCAACTCTCCCATAAGCGACTGTATAGAAGCATATGTTTTAGGTATCAGGCCGAGTGAGCGCTGTTCGCTCATTCTAATTCTCATAGAGGAAGCGGAACTAGAAAAAGAGCGGCCTGCACTCATCATGCTGATAGGCATTGAGTGTTGTTGAATCACTGGTTCTGCGTTACAAAGCATTAGGATTCTCCTTTCCAAACCTTAAACGCATGATCGCTAAACATTTCAGTATGTCTAAAGAAGTTATTAGCAACGGTGTGAAGTTTACGTAGTTCGAAGATGATCGTTTCCTTTGCTAACTTTTCAGCGCTTGGGAACATGGTCACCGCATCCATGTCGACTAGAAGCTCTTCAGGCTTTAGTTGCTCAAGTTTAAGTGGTGCTTCAATGCCATTAAATATTGCTAAAACAGGTATCGCATCCTGTGGTACAGGAAGCGCGCCAGGCATGTTTAGAACATTGACTCTTATCCTGTGGTTATCGCAGGAATATTCATTGAAGAACTGGCCGCCGAGGGTGTTGTAATTTTCAATGCTCGGGGCTAAAAACTTCTCTGAAATGTAGTGAGAGCTTTTTTCGCCTTGTTTTGGTTTTACATGGTCAATAAATCTTACGCCCATGTTCAAAACATTCATAAACTTCATATGCGTGAGAAGAGTGGATAGAACTCTGTCTATCTTTGCTTCAAAGTCATCGTAATGATGATATTTGGGGCAAAATATCAATAGCTGATCTTTCGTTATTTGGACGCCATAACTTTTGTCCAGCGAGATAAGCATCCATGCCTCACTGCTGAACATCGCAGTTGGCATACCCTCAGGAGCTTCTACCTCGATGCGATGCATTAGAGGTAGGACGTCTCTCAAATCGTTCTGGATTTCGTCGATTCTCTTGCCCAGAACGGGCCAAGGAGTGAACCTTACGGAGGCGAAAACCATAGTGAGCGGAGAATTTTTGAGGATGCCAGTACGGGTGGTCATTGTGTGCAATCCGAACCTAGGAAAGGTGCTTGGTAGTGAAACTATACACCAAAGTAAACATTTTTTTGTAAATCTCGTGAACCGTTTTAGGTGGCCGGCATGAGCTTTTCCCCCAACATCGGCTTAACGCTGGATTGGCGGTGATGATAGTAAATTGCTCAGAAATCGCTATGAGTAGCTAAAAAAAATCAACAAAATCATGGCCTTGGAAATATGTTAGCCACTTTGATTGGAGAGCCTAGCAATCAAGAGGGCTTTTTTTACTGTTAAGTTTGCGTTACACAATCGGCGGCCGGGGCGACGATAGGAACACTTAAGTCATATATGTCCATCATTTTGGGGTCACGATGGCCGCTAGCTTCTTGTTTTTCAGCTCGAGTCCCTGAGGTGTCGGTGATGCCACGACGCTTCAAATCGTGAAGCGCAAATCGATCCTCCGGGTCAATGTTTCCTTCCGTCATCGCAAGAGTGATGAAGCGTTGCCAAGCAGTATCAAGGCTTGTCTTTCTAAGCGGCCCTCCGTGACTAGCCACGATAATGAAACGCTTCGATGGTGCAATGGGAATCGCTGTCTTCCGACGCTCCCAAGTCCTCGCACGTAAAGCCTTGGCACCCTCCCACACCGCACGCAGACGAGGTGTCCAGCGTACGATGTTGTCGCGGCTGCCTTTGCGACGATTAGTCAGGATGCCCTCGTTCAATTCGTTTGCGTCGGTGAGGGTGACCACCTCGATGCCGCGCAAGCGACAAAGGTAGGCGAGCTCCATAACGCTGGCCAGATACTCTGGGCAGCCGCCTGGCTCATTGCGTGCCAAGCGTCCGCGGGCTGTTGCAAGATCGATCAGAACATCCATCACGCTTTGTCTTGGCAGTCGGCGCTGTTTCCGCTCAATCGGTGCCTCGATGCCAAATGCCGGATTCACTTCCAGAAATCCGCGGTTGCGTCCCCACTGCAGAACGCGGCGCAGATAGCGCAGGGCGTGTGCAGCTTTCGACGGAGTGCCCTCGTCCGCGAGCCGATCGACAATACGTTGTACTAGGGCGGCAGTGAACTTCTTCACTGCTAGTTCGCCCAGCGGTTTACCCAATTTAGTGGGGATGCTCAGCAACACGTCGCGCGAGTAGCAGTAGTCGTCGTGAGTCTTCGGCGAGAGCTTCTTGTAACGGTCACTCGAGTGGAATTGTTCGCAGATGTAGCGAAGGGTGCCTCGGTCTACGTTGGACGTCTCGTCCATGATCCGGTGTAGTTCTGCCAGGGAAACGTCTGCGGGCGCGACGTTCTTGCGGCGCTGTTTACCAGTCTCGTCATAGTGGAGGGTGTACCAAACCCCACTGCCTCGATGGTCGAAGTAAATGGCCGCCGGGAGGGCGGCCTGATCGACATGGCCAGGGATGTGGGGATTGTGCTTTCGCTTCCTCGCTCGCCTCATAATATGTCGGACTCGTACCTTTCAGCGCTGGGCGACGAGACGCCGCCGGCATGGTTAATCAGATCGAGAGTTGTCCAAGGTCCTGTTCTGCCACGGAACAACCTCACGCCCTGGTCGATTAGTGACCGTTCGACATCCGAGCGACGTTGGTAGCCGGTTATTTGCTGCAGATCTTGAAAGGTCAAAATACCTGTTGTTGCTTGGCTCACGGTACAACCCTCAGACCTGGAAGCGTAGTAGAAAACACTGCCTTTGATTCTGGTCTTGCTTGTTCACGGCGTTTAAACATAACGGTGTTCCTTTGCTTTTCTGATTGCAGCCTTTTCAGCCATTACAGCGGCCCATTCCTCAGTCTTTCGATGCTGGCGAATACGGCTGCATTTTTGATGTTTTCGGGTAGATCTGGCCTTGCCGCAGATGTCGCAGATGTTTGGCAGATCCAATCGTTTGCTGGCCATCGCCGGCCGCTCCCGAAGGGTTTTGCCATCGTTCATAAACTTGCCCTCGACGACGCATGGCTGGCCAGAAGTTGGGCGACTATGGCTGCTTCGCCCGCATCAATATCGCCCTGCTGTTTGGCGAAGGTGGCCAAGCACTCAAGGCGGATCCGCGCTTCGTCTGTTTTGGTGATCTGGTAATCGAACAAAGCTGTGCCGACTATCCGGATCGCCATTAGGTGCCGGGCTGATTGAGTGTCGACGTCGCCCTGTGTGTTAGCCTTTGAATCGCTACCGCTGTAGTGCTTTGCTTTCATCGTGTTGCCCTCAGTGGTGGTAGGTGTCGAGGGGCTGCAACCCCTCGGCACCACTTCGTTAAGCGCTCTGGAAAATCCAGCAGCGCACGGTTTTCGGTTTGTCTGCAGCGTCCAACTCCCATGCAGAGCAAACGGTTCTGTTTGTCTCCACGAACTTCGGGCACTTGCTGGTTTTCAGGTGGCGTTTCAGCTCGGTCATGTCTGGTACTTTCTGGCGTTTCTCTGCGGCTTCTTTGGCGAAGTCGTTGAGGTTCACCGCAATCAAGCTGTCATTGCGTGAGTGGTTGAGTCCGCCGGCAGCGCTGTTTAGGTATTCGTACAGTTCCCAAAACTCGACGACGACGGGGTGATCAGCATTGATGGCCAACTGGCGATCCTTGGCCATGTTCTGGATCTCGGCGTGTGTGGCTTCCAGCTGGTGCTTTTTCAGAGGCACGACGTGTACCAGTGCGTCTACGAGCGCGTGCAACTGGGCATGATTCTTTGCGATCCGGACGGTGCGAATCTCAGGGAGGGCCAGCAATGTCTGTTCGTAGGTCGGAACCTTCGAGCGGATGGTCTCCATCACGGCGGACTCCGACGTGGTTGCCTTGAGCAGAAACCCGCTCACACGGTCGACGGGCATACGCTCAAGTTTTTCAACCAGCAGCTTGGTTTGCGGGGTCTGCCCGTCTTTCGTCATGGCGATGTGCACCAGGCGCTGCAGGATCGGTTCAGAAGCGTTCACCGCGTGGTTCTGCCCGATGACCACTGCACCACGGAAGGGCGGTTCTCGTGTGTCGTTACCGTTGTTCTTTACACCGGTTGAGCGAACGCTGCGGCCGTTGTAGGCGGTCTTCAGTTCGTCCCAGTCATATTGGCGGGTCTGGCTTCCATCTGATTTTTCACGCTCAGATTCAATCAACACCACCGGCAGATTCCCGACCTGGGCAAAGTTTCGTGCCCGAGCAACGGGGGTGCCCTTAGTGGGGTCGAAACCTTCGTAGTCGAGGCGCCCGCACAACTTCCAGAGGAATTCGATCAGAGTGGATTTACCGGCGCCTGGCTCACCGATAATTTCCATGAAGGGGTAACTCTTTTGGTGCTGCCGGATCTGCTCAGCGAACAAAGAGCCGAACCAGAAAGCGAGGGCGACCAGTCCTTTGGCACCGAAGCATTGCCAAATGATGTCGAGCCATTCCGTGTCGAACTTCTCCAGGTCAGTGTTCAGGTTCAAGGTCACGGACTGGCTGAGCGTTTTAATGCTCAATCGATCCATGTCGAAGAAATCTTCTTCGTTCAGTTTGAAGATTTTCCCGTCGCGTACCGCCACGTCGCCGTACACATAAGCGCCGTGTTCGCGGGTGTAGCCCGTGAAGTCGATGGTTTGAACGGTCTTGAGGGCGTCGGTTTGTTCCTCAATGAACGCGTCCAACTGTTGAGTTGTGCCGGTGAACATTCCGCCCGGAGCAATGCCCAACAGACGCTTTTTGAACTCGGCTGATGACGCGATCTGAGCGCTGGTGAACGTGTTTTTGATCGGTGCGGCGTCGTGTGCAAAAGTGATCCGGAAGTAGTACCAGGACTCGTCGGTAAGTTTGTTTTCCTGGTAGTACAGGGCTTTCGGATTGCAGGTAGCGATGCGCTGCAGCGCACCGCACTGCTGCATGGCTTTCGCCCGCATCTGTTTATTGTTCAGCTGCTGATCGTCGTGGTGCTCACTTTCCTCCAGTTCCTGAATGGCCTTGTTGTATTTCTCCAGATCAAGCTTGAACCAATACAGGCGATTGCCGAACTCCAGATGGAATTCGCTCCGACGCTTCCAATCGAACATCACCAGTGCTTTTTCGGTGGCGTTCTCAGCAATCAGCAGGGCGCCGTGATGCCGCGCAATTGTCATGTCTTTTTCAAACTGGGCGTCGCGCTTGTCGCCTTCGTCCAGGAATTGCCATCGCTGGTGAAGGTCGTTCCAATCCACCTTCCGGTTGTCCCGCTGAGGGATCTGCGCGGCCTCACAGGTAAACCCCAACTCACGGGCCATGCGAACCCAACGCTTGGTGTAGGCGTGTGCGCCTGGTTCGTTGTCCAGCGCCCAGACGAGCTTTGGCAGATTGCCCGGGCGCGCAGTGACCAACGCCTGCAGAGAGTCAGCCGGGAATGCATTTGATGACATGGCGGATACGGCGGAAATCCCGTGATGCACCAGGGCAATGGCGTCGAAGATGCCTTCCACGATCCAGAGTTCTTTTGCTTCAAGCAGATCAACACAGGGCGGACACCACCACACACCCTTGTAACTATCACCTGGGGCGAAGCGAGCTTTCATCTTGCCGAAGCGCGCCGGCTTATCGATGAGGCGTTCCCAGTAGCCGCCTTTCTCCAAAGCGAAACGCACCGTGGCACTGCCGGCGTTATGCTGGGACGAGTAGTAGGTTTCTTGTGTGAACCAGCCCGCGACCAACTCAATGTTGAATCCTCGACCAAATTCTAAATATGCCCGAGCTGTGGCTGTTGGAGCGTTGTCCGTCGCCGGCGCTCGCTTGCTCCAGTCTTCGAACAAATCGTCGTAGATTTCTTTGACGTGCATGGTGTGGCCGCACTTTTCAGGCCGGCCGCAAATGACCAGCCATGGCGTGTCGTGGCGCGAATACAGCTCTTTCTTTCTGCACTTCGGACACTCGCCGCCGCGCATGTAAACGGTTCCCGAGCGGTGTTTCAGGCCGTAATCGAATTCCAGGCGCTTCAGGACGTCGTCGCGGAGATCATCTCTCATGGTTTTTTCACTGTTTTGAGGCTTTGAGTCAGGGCACCGGCGAGGGCGCCGATCAGATGTTTTCGAGCGGCCATTACGGGATCGTTCGTGAGAATCGACCCATGGCGCAGGCCTTCGGGAATGAAGCGGTATTGGTCTGCGTACCAAAGGTCATTGAGGCTGAGACGGTACTGTTCACGCAGGTTGGCCAAGAGCGCTTGAGCCTGATCTGGCGGCAGTTTTGCGTTGATGTTCAGAGCGTTTTCCATCGTCAAACCTCAATTTCGGGCGCAGCTCACCCAAACCCACGGGAATGGGGGATCGGGAGGAATTGTTGGTTGGGTGTTACGGAGTGGTGATGCGGAAACGCCCGTTGTCCGGTGCGTTCAGGATTCGCTCATAGATCAGGCTGACGGGGATGGCCCACACCTCACCAGTGCCTGTATCGTTGATAACGGTGTGTGTAGGCGTGCTGGTCAGAACATCCAGACGCTGCCGATCGCTTACTGCAGACAGATCGCTATAGGCCAGGTGAACCATTTTTTCGGCGGTAGGAGTCAGCACGTCAAAGTCCGCAACCAGGTGCTGGACTGCGCGTTTCAACAGCTGCTGGTCGTCGCTGAGGTGTTCGCATTGGTGACGCTCAAGAAAAAGCAGCGCAGTAGCTTTGAGCATGTCCTGATGATCCTGTACTGCGTTCATGTTGCTCATTGGGCTTTCCCTTCGCGGTAGAGGGCGATCGCCGCCAATACTTCGGCGTGACGCGCAGCCAGATGCAGGTTGTTGGCGTCCAGAATCAATTCGGCTTCCTCCTCACTGATTGATCCGTCTTCAAGTGCTTGAGCAATAGCCTGGTCAACGCAACCCCGTTTCGCTGCCACCTGCAAGGAGCGCGCATAAAGTTCAACGTTATCCAGTGATTCCGGGTCGGCGATTGGAATGAAGCGTCCCCCGTACATCGAGGCGACGTAGTTCGCCAAGTGGTATGTGCCGCTTTCCTGCTCGAGCATGAATATCTGCACATCACTGAGGGGCGAGCATCCAGCGTTTTCGTAGGCATGGTTATCGAACTTTTTGAGCTTCATTCCCAAGCGGTTTGCTGCAGCCTCGCGGCCACCGGCGTAGGTTCGAATAATCTCGCTGGTAACTTCCCTGCGGGTATCTAGGATCAGACTTTTCATCTTCTACTTTTCCCTGTTGAGCCGTGGCACTACTGTTCAATTTCGCCGTCTTTGATTCCAAGCAGTACCGCGGCGCGATGTGCCTCCCCACGGCGACCTTTTTTGCGACCGGCTAAAAGGTCGCTGACCAAATTCTTATTCAGTCCATGTTTTCGACTGAACTCGGCAATGCTTATCCCCTTGCGATCAAGCGCCTCGCGGGCTTGCTCGGCTGTAACAGTGGCGGGCATAGTGTTCGCTCGTGTGCGTTCGTGTAGATTCGTGTTTGTACGGCGCCGATTATGACCAGTTTATTTGTCCTGTAAAGGGGCTAGAGTTTGAAAAATTTGTCAGCGGGAGAAATCTCGGAGGTGAGTGCGGGCGAATGCTTGCGCGAAGAAAGAGTTCGACTCGGCCTCAAACAAGAGGAAATGGCTCAAATAGGCGGCGTAACTCGAAACACTCAGGGAAGCTACGAACGAGACGAGCGTCGCCCCGATACGGGCTATTTGAAAGCCTTGAATGCCGTGGGTCTTGACGTTCTTTACGTCATCACAGGCGAACGAACTCCCGCCCCTGTGGGGGGCTTGAGCGAGGATGAGGAAATACTGATTAAGCGTTATCGGAGCATGCCGGCCGAAGACCAAAAATCTGTGCGTCGCTTTCTGCAAGCGATCGCGGATGACGTCGCCAAACAAAAATAAAGTTGGAAATGCGTTGTAGTGCATTTGAGCCCGCTCCCTTTTACAGCTTTTCGCAGCCCCGATAACGTCGATCCAGCAATGCACTTTTATGGAGTAGTGAGCATGTTGGATCGCGCGGTAACAGGTAATGAACACTTCCAAACTGGCGAGTTGGAATGGGATGCGCTTTCGAAAATCGAACGTCGTCTGGTGGCACTTTATCGTCAGCTAACCGAGGAAGATCGAAAACAATTACGGCGCCTCACTGAGGCGTTAGCCACGGTTCCCGAAGAGTCGGCAGTCGCCTGACCTCTGATTGATTTCGCTGTAACCGATCGCCGGCAATTGGGTCGGCGGTTTGTGCATCACGCCACCGCCTGCGATCCCAACTGCTCGAAAAGCTCCCGCTGCTTTGCCCGGGGCAACTCGCGAAACCGATCGATCAACATGCGTTCGAAGGTCTGCGAAGACGGACTGAGCGTGTGTGAGAACGTCAGGTTCGACACCCATGTATGCCCGCACCTCGCGTCCAGGCATTGGCAATACAGCTTCACGAACTCCGTTGTTACCTCTTCCCGTGAAGCAATTCGGCCCTTGTGGCCGCACTTGCAAACAACTCTCATAGTGTCCCTCCCCAGGGGCAGCTGATCGCCAACATATTGCCACAATTTGTAGTGGCATTCGCTCCAAAAGGTGTTTCATGCAGTGGCATCCACTGCATCTTGTGCAGGTTTCCAGCTAAAGCGCCTGTCTTCGCGTAACCGGTCATTGAGCTGATCGAACAGCTGGCAAATCGGTCGAATCTCATTGCTGGTGTACACGCGATCGATCTTTTCAATGTCGCCAAACCCGCCGGTGTTCTCCGGGATTATGCCGGCCAGCGCGGGGTTCATCCGCCAGGCCGCGATGACATCGTTTCGGGTGATGTTCTTCACTTTCTCCAGCTCGTCTTTCGCCTGGAAGTCACCCACGGGGATGATCTGAATCGCGTTCTCTTTGCCGTTGGGGATGTTGACGAACATTGAGCGGAAGTTGCCCACACCTTTGCTGGCGCTGATTTGGGCGCGCAGCTCGTCTTCGTCCTCTTCGGTCAGGTCGGGATCGTTGGTGTAGAAGATGTAGCCGGCGTGCGCGCCGTTGCTGTAGTAGCGCCGGCGGAAGAGGGTGGCGGCCTCATTCAGCAGCAACGCCTGCAGGCCGCCCAGGTAGTCCGGAATCCCGTAAATGTTCTGTTCCACGTCGTAGTCCAGGACGTGGGAGATTTCGCGCGCCTCGAACTCCATTTCCTTGTTGTCCGGCAGCAGCATCACGTAGCCGCCGTCGACCTTCACGCGCATGTTGATCGCCGGCAGGTGCTGCAGCTCCAGCACCTGGCCGAATGCGTTGGTGTCGTTGTAGAAGTACGCTTCACCAAACACCATGTAGTCCAGTCCGGCGCGTCCCATCGTCTCCGTGCTGCAGCCCGCCGAGGCGATGAACTCACGCAGCAACAGGTTGCGCTTGAATTTCGGAATGGCGCCGTGGTGCGCGTTGGCGCGCAACAGCTTGGCCAGGCCAGCCCGTGACACCGGCGGTTTGTAGATCTTGCCGTCGTCGCTGGGAAACACACCCACGTACTCGCCGATGTTGCCGGACAGCACCTGCTCCGGCTCCCCGAACGTAAACGAGCGCATTGGCTGTTGCTGTGGTTGGGCTACGTGGTGCTTTCTGCGTTTGCGGTTGGCCATGGCTGTTCTGGTTACTCGTGACGTAGCGGCTACGGCGCCGCTTGTTGGTGTTCAAAGGTTCGTTGGACAGGGCGTGCATCACCGCCCAGGCTATGTCGGCGTGACCGGTGGCTTCGGTACGGGATGCGCTGTAGGTGATCTGGCCGCTGTTGGTGGCACCGCGCTTGATGGTCAGGAACGCCTGGGCGATGTCCGTCCAACCGGCGTCCCACTCGATACGACTGCCTTGAATCGTGTCCTGGGCTTTCAACACCAGGGCGTTTTTCGCCTCAAGGCTGTAATGAATCGGTGTGGCCTTGGCGTAGAAGTCGCGCACCAGGTCGAACACGCCGTAACCCACGCCGGTGACATCGATGCCGATGTGCTGCACGTTAAAGCGCTCGGTCAGCTTCTTGACCTGCGCGGCCTGGTAGGTGAACGAGTGGCCCCGCCAGCTGTGCTTTTCCAGAATCCGGAACTTCGCCCCGGGTTCGAGCGGCGGCGCGATGACCACGCAGGTGGCGTCGTCGCGCGTGCGGCTCGGGTCGTAGCCCAGCCAGACCGGGCTGTTGCCGAACGGGCGCTCCAGATCCGGGTTGTAGTCCTCCCACAACGACAGATCCGAGTAGCAGCGCTCCAGATCCTTGAGGCTGAATGCGCTTTGGGTGCTGTCGATGAACTTGCAGTAGAACAGCTGCTGGAATTTGTCTTCGTCGTACTCCAGCTGCAGCTGTTCCAGGTCGAACAGATCGCAGCCGCCGGCGATCGCATCGTCCAGGGTGATCGTCTTGCGCCACTGACCGTCCGGACACAGCGCGCCCTGCGTGTAAGCCGCCTCGCTCGGCCATTCGCCGCCGGCCTTTTTGCCGCGCTTGCTGTTACGGAATTCGTCGCCCGACCAGAACGGATACGCCTGGTGCGACACAGCGCTGGGCGTCGAGAAATAGGTTTTGCGCCATTTCTTGTGGGTGCCCATGGCGCTGGCGACGGTGCTGAGCTTTTCGAAGTCGCGAATCCAGAAGTATTCGTCGACGTAGACGTGCCCGTGGTAGCCCTGGGCGGTGCTGCTGTTGGTGCTGAGGAAACGCAGCTCGGCGCCGTTGCTCAAGGTGATCGGGTTGCCGGTCAGCTCGATGCCGAACCACTGCTGGGCAAACTGGATGATGTAGCTGCGGAAAATCTCGGATTGCGATCGGCTGGCCGACAGGAACACCTGGTTGTCACCGCTCAACACGGCATCCATGAACGCTTCGCCGGCGAAGTAGTAGGTCAGACCGACCTGACGGCTCTTTAGAATGTTCCGGACACGGCGGGTAAGTGGGTTCTGTTTCGCCTCGAACAGCTCTTTCTGGTAGCCGTACATTTTCGAGATGAACTTATCCAGGAAGTCCACTTCGGTAAGGCCGCTGATATCGTTCTTCGCTTTTTTCTCGCGCTTCTTGCCGCCGCCCTCGCCACGTTCACGGCGTTGACCTTGTGGACGCTCGCGAGGCCCGTCTGGACGATCTGACGGCTCAGTCGGCGCGGGTTTCGCTGCCAGTTTTTTTAAACGCTCCAGCAGGCTTGTTAGCCGCTCCAACTCTTTCAGCTCGGCATCAGTCAGCGGATCGATCTTTTCTAGAATCAGGGTGATTCGTCGGTTGACGGCGCTCAACGGTTCTTCGTCCGTCAGCATCTCGTCCCAGCAGCCTTGGCGAATCCAGTAGTAGACGATGCGGATGTTAGGCAGCTTCAAATGCGCTTGGATTTCCTTCACCGAACAGCGGCGCAGGTATAGGCGTTTTGCGGCTTCTTTGACTTCGGTCGGGTAGTTCATGTGCCGCAGTCTATGCGGCGAAAACGCTGGAAACGCGGGGTTAAATCCCGGCATTCGCCTATATCCGGAAAATAGGAGAACGCCGAAAACCAACCGTTTGTTTGGGGCAAATCGGCTCCCTATCGTGGCGGCTCATTCAACGATTGAGCGCAGTTACCGACCATGCCCCGTTCCCTTGTCTCCTACTGGAAACGTGTTGCCACCAGCGGCCCGACCGTCGATGGCCGCGAGATCCTGCCCCAGGAACTGCGCGACATCGCCGAGACCTACACGCCTGCCAAATACACGGCGGTGATCTGGTGCGACCACGAACGCTGGCCGGGTTCCCACGGCACCGTTTTTGCCGTGCGCTTGGTTGAAGAGGGCGAGGATCTGGAACCTGGCCAGATCGCGCTGGAAGCTCAGTTGAAACCGAACGATCGCCTTCTGTACCTCAACGACCAGGGCCAGAAGCTGTTCAGCAGCATTGAAATCACCCCGAATTTCGCCGGCAGCGGAAAGGCCTATCTGACTGGCCTGGCGGTGACAGATTCGCCGGCGAGCCTCGGCACGCAAGAGCTGTATTTCTCCAATCGCACCAGCCGCGCCGCGTACTACGCCGCCTCGCAAGAACTCGGCCCCCTGCGCGAAACCGAGCCGCAGGGCGAGATCGGGCGCCTTGCCGCCATGTTCACCCGCCTGTTCAAGCGTTTCGGCATTGAAGACACGCCCACCGAAACCACCCCGCAAACCCCAACCGAGAGCAAACCCCCAATGGATGAAGCTACCGCAACGGCCTTGAAAGCCCTGCTGGCCCAGCTGCTGGTCGTCGCTGCCGGCATTCAGGCCGTGATCGAGCCTGCAGCCGAAGACGCACCGGAACCCGACCAGGCCCCGATCGATGACGTGAGTACGGCTGTCGACGAGATCGTCACCACTGCCGAGGAACAGCGCGAATTCAAGCGCAACGGTGGCGGCAACAAGGCAGTGCTTGCAGCGCTGACCAGCCTGCAGAAGCAATTCACTGCGCTGCAGAACACCCCGACCGGACGTCAGTTGCCGCGCAATTCCGGCCCGACTGACAAATCCAAACCACGGGTACTCTGACCATGGCTGCTCATTCCCTGAGCGCCTATGGCGCGAAAATGTACGCCGAGCTGCAACTTGCTCTCGCCGAAACCTACGGCGTTGACCTGGCCAGCAAGCAATTCAGCGTGGAGCCGTCAGTAGCCCAAGAGCTTAACGACGCCATCACGGCAAAATCGGACTTCCTCTCGCGTATCAACGTCATCGGCGTGAGCGAGATCAAGGGTCAAAAGGTTTTCCTGGGCGTATCCGGCCCGGTGACTGGTCGCACCAACACCAAGACCACCGACCGCGAGGCAAAAGATGCGTCCGCGCTCGATGACAGCACCTACGAACTGTCGTCGACCGAATCGGACGTGGGCCTGCCCTACGCGAAGATCGATGCCTGGGCCAAATTCCCGGACTTCCACAAACGCTATTCCGATGCTGTGCAGAAGCAAATCGCCCTGGATCGCATCATGGTCGGTTTCCACGGCACCCACGCGGCAGCACAGACCGACATCGGCGCCTATCCGATGCTGCAGGACGTGAACAAAGGCTGGCTACAGCAACTGCGCGAACAGGCGCCGCAGCAGGTACTCAAGGAAGGCAAGACGCCTGGCAAGGTCACCATGGGGCCGAACGGTGATTACGCCAACCTCGACGCCCTGGTGCACGACACCAAGCAAATGGTGGACGAACGCCTGCGCGACGGCGGCGACCTGGTGGCGATCATCGGCACCGACCTGCTGGCCGCTGACAAGGCCAAGCTGTACGCCAAGCAGGGCGACACCCCGACCGAGAAAGAACGCATCGAGGACGCCCAGGTCATTGCCACCTACGGCGGTCTGCCGAGCTTTAGCGTTCCGTTCTTCCCGGTCAACGGTGTGCTGGTCACCAGTTGGGACAACCTGTCGCTGTACTTCCAGGACACCAGCTGGCGCAAGCAAACCGTGGACAACCCGAAACGCTCCCGTGTCGAGGATTACAACAGCCGAAACGAGGGCTACGTGATCGAGCAGCTGGAGAAAATCGCCCTGACCGAAAACGTCGAGCTGGTCGCATGAGCCTGGCCCTTGCCCACAAGCGCCGCACTTTGGCCCTGGGTAGCGCTGCAGTGATTGCCGCTGCAGCGGCACCGCTGGCGTATTCGCCGGCGGAAGCCTTGAGCAGTCCGGCCAATGCCAAAAAGCATCTGCAGTTGCAGGAGGCGGCAATGGCTCAAGACCTGGAGCGCCTGAGCGCGATCAAGGGACTGGCCGGACGCCAGGCACTCAAGCGTGAGGAACTGCTGCCCAAATACCAGGACTTCATCCAGCGCTACATGGATTCGGGCCTGGTAATGCAGAACCCCGTCCTGGTGCAGGTGATGGTCTGGCTGTTCGACACCGAGCAATTCGAAGACGGTCTGGAACTGGCGGACTTCGCGATCGAGCAGGGGCAGGAAATGCCGGAGCGCTTCAAGCGTGACGTGCAGACCTTCGTCGCCGACGCGGTGATCGACTGGGCTTTCCGTGAGTACAACGCGGAGCGCAGCCCGGAGCCGTACCTGACCAACCTGCTGCCGCGTGTCGACGGTGAATGGGATCTGCCCGAACAGATCCCGAGCAAGTTCCACAAGCTGATCGGCATGCGCGCCATGGAGGCTGAGCAGTGGGATACCGCGCTCAAGCACCTGGAGCGCTCCACCGAGCTGTACGCGAAAGCCGGCAACGAAACGCGCATTGCGAAGTGCCGCAAAGCGATCGCCAAACAAACACCCGCCGTCAACGGCGCCCAATAACCGACTACCCCCCCAGCGGGGAACTGTGGACGTGTGTCTGCCATTCATGGACAGCCCCACGAAAAACAGTCTCCCCGCCCTAATTCGAGCGGTCAGCAATGAGCTTTTCCGGGAAACCCACCACCATCGTGGAACAGGCGATCGAGAACGACGGCTTCTGGCCGAACCTCTCCGTGGCCGAGTTCCAGAAGGGCTATCGCCTTCCGGCGGAGTTCCTGGGCGACCTGCTGACCGACGCCTTGTTTATCGCGATGGCCGAGGTCAATACCGACCTGGCCAAGCTCAAAACCAGCTGGCTTGCAGCAGGCATCGTCGCCGTGGAAACAGCCGATCCGATGCTGCTGCCTGAGCGTGCATTCAAAGCCAAGCTGTACAAGCGCGCCGTTTATTGCCGCGCCAAGGCCAGCGCCCTGCAGCAGTTCGCGACCGTGACCCGCCGCGAGAGCGCCGAGAACACCGGTAAGGAAGCGCCGGAGCGTGAAGACACGTTTCTGGCATTCAGTCAGCAGGCTGTGCGCGCCCTGCAGGGCCGTGGGCGCATCACGGCGAAGTTGCTATGACCAAGCTGCAGGCGTTGACCGCCTACCTACTGGAACGCCGCCTGGTCGAGCCTGAACAGCTCGACAGCTGGACGGAGCAGGTCAAGCTGTCGCTGATCTGGAAACCCGACGTCGACGGCATGCACTTTGCCGATATGCACTATCGCGCCGTGATCGTCCTGGAGCGATTCGCGGCCCATCCCGCCCGCATGATGGCCCTGGTGGGCAGTTGGCTGGAGAACTACGACTCCGATCGAGACCGCCATGAACTGCCGGCGCCGGAATTCGCCGTGGAGCCCCTGGACAGCGATCTGTTCGACGTGGAAGTAACGCTGGAATTCGTCGAGCCGCAGTATCTCTCAGAAGATCCGGGCGGCGAGATTCAGGCCTTCGGCAAGACCTGGGCGTTCGTTCCATTTGATCTTTGGATCGCCGAGCGCGGCGAGGTGGCCACCAATGGCGGGGCGTAGCACGTTCGAACTCGACGTGCGCGGACGCTTGGGCGTGCGCGAGCAACTGGCGTTGCTAAGCCTGCCGCCGCAGTTGCGCCGGCGTTTGCTGAACCAGGTGACCAAGCGTGTGCGGACGATGAGCCGCAAGCGTCAGCGTGCCCAGCAGAACCTGGACGGTTCGGCGTTCGCCCCGCGTCAGGGCGACGGCAAAGGCAAAAAGAAGATGGAAGCCGGCCTGGCCAAGCTGATGGTGGTCACCCGCGTGAGCGCTGATGAAGCGGAACTGGGCTGGAAAAACGCTCTGACCCGATGGGTCGCCGCCCAGCAGCACTACGGCGTCAGCGAGCGCCGCACCGCCGCGCAGATGCGCCGCTGGAACAAAACCCCGCCGGGTCTAGCCGCGACCGAGAAACAGGCCAAGCGCTTGCGTCGGTTGGGTTTTCGCGTGCGCCAGGCCGGCAAAAAGACCCTGACCAGGCCGTCAGTGGCGTGGATTCAAGAGCATGTGAATTACGCCAAGGCCGGTTTGCTGATTCGCATCCTGGACGACCAGCGCAGCGAGTCTTCGGGTGCGCAGAGCTGGGAAATCACGCTCCCGAAACGCCAGTTCATCGGCGCCGAAACCGAACGCGACACCGACCTGCTGATTAGCCAGGTGTTGCAACAAATCCTAACTTCACCACGCTAACGAGGCACTGCATGGCACTCGGTCAAGTCACCGTCGACAATCTCAACTTGGGCCAAGGGCCTGTGAGCGAGATTGAGCGTTACTTTCTGTTCATCGGCCCCGCCGGCAAGAACGTCGGCCAGATCCTCCCGCTGAACACGGACAGCGATCTGGACGCTGAACTGGGCGTTCCGGCCAGCGACCTGAAAACCCAAATCACGGCTGCCCGTCTCAACGGTGGCCAGCGCTGGGCGTGTGTCGCGGCTCCGATCGGCGCCGAGGGCAAATGGGACGAGGCGTTGGAGAAAGCCCAGCAGCAGGGCTCCTCCGTCGAAGCCGTGGTGATTACCAAGCCGGTGACCGCTGCCGCCGAGCTGTCGGCGATGCATGACGCGGCGATCGCCCTGAACAACACCTACGGACGCCGCGTGTTCGTAATGGCGTCCGCACCTGGTATCACCGCCGAACAGAACTGGGCGCAGTACGTCAGCGAACGCAAAGCGCTGTTGGCCAACCTGGCCGCGCCGCGTGTGCTGGTCGTACCGCAGCTGCACGGCAATGACCTGGGCGTGCTGGCCGGTCGCCTGGCCAACGCATCAGTGAGCATCGCTGACAGCCCGATGCGCGTGGCCACCGGTGCCGTGCTGGGCCTCGGCCCTGTTCCGATCGATGGCGAAAAAGTCCCGCTGACCTCGGCTGTGCGCAGCGAGTTGGATCGGGCGCGCTACTCGGTTTCGCAGACCTATCCCGACTACCCGGGCGTGTACTGGGGCGACGGCAACATGCTGGACACCGCCGGCAGTGACTTTCAGGTCGTGGAATACCTGCGCATCACCGACAAGGCCGCTCGGCAGATCCGACCGCTGCTGATTCGTCGCGTCGCCGATCGCCGCTTGAACAACACCCCCAACAGCATGGCGGTCAACACCAACCAGTTGATGGCGCCGCTGCGCGCCATGGCCAAGTCCACCACGTTTGCGGGCCAGGTGTTCCCCGGCGACATCGAGCCGCCGAAGGACGGCGACCTGGTGCTGACCTGGCTGACCAAAACCAAGGTCGCGGCCTACATCAAGCTCAAACCCCACAACTGCCCGAAAGACCTCACGGCGAACATCGCCCTGGATCTTTCCACTGACCAAACGGAGTAACGCCCCATGGCGAAGATTGGCGGCAAAAACTTTGACGTGAGCCTGGGCGATATCGCGCTGCACGTCGAAAGCTGCACTTTGGATATCACCGACAACTCAGCAGTGGCCCAAACCCGGGGCGTGCCAGACGGCACTGTGGACGGTGACGTGGCCGCTGCCGGCGAATTCGAGCTGGATACCACCAACTTCAATCTGCTGATCGACGCGGCGCGATCGGCGGGCAGCTTCCGAGGCCTCAAACCCTTCGACGCGGTGTTCTTCGCCAAGGCCGGCGAAGACGAGGAACTACGGGTGGAAGCCTTCGGATGCAAGGTGAAGCTCTCCAGCCTGCTGGCGATCGATCCGAAGGGCGGCGAGAAGAGCAAACACAAGGTTCCGTTCGACGTGACCAGCCCGGATTTCATCCACATCAACGGCGTGCCGTACCTGGCTGCGACCGAGATTGAGGGGCTGCGCTGATGGTGGACTGGTTCGACCGTGCCCAGGAGCTGGAGCAACGCCAACGTGACCAGGCGATCAAGGCCCAGTTGAGCAAGCCCGTGCCGGTCGGGCCGAGCCTGACCCATTGCCAAGACTGCGACAAACCAATCCCGCCGGCGCGCCAGGCGCACGGTGGCATAACCCGGTGCGTCCCGTGCCAGACGGACGTCGAGAAGAGTAAACGCCGATGACCACTGAAACTTCGCGTCTGGGAACGCTGGAGCGGCAACTTGCCGTGATCGAGCACCGCATGAACGAGTTTGAAGGTCGTCACGACACTGTGCCGACTCGCGTGACCAAGCTTGAGCAGCAATTCGAAAACATGACTGGCCAGCTCAAGGAACTGAACAAGGGCCAGCAGGCGTTGACCCTTGCGGTCAACGTGATCGGCTCGAAGGTCGGGCGCTTGCTGACGATTCTGACGCTGGTTGGCGCCGTGCTGCAGATGGTCGTGCCGGCACTGCTGCGCGTGTGGTTCCCATGAGCCTGCGCGGGCGGATAGCCGCCGGTTTGATCGCGCTGGCCAGCACGCCGCTGGTGATCTTCCTGGGCACCTGGGAAGGCAACGGCCAGAACACCGTTTACGCGGACAAGCTCGCTGGCGGACTTCCCACGGTTTGCAAAGGCATCACCCGGTTTACGAGCCCGTACCCGGTCGTAGTCGGCGACTACTGGTCACCCGCCAAATGCGCCGAGGTGGAGCAGCTGGTGATCCGCAAAACGCAGCTGCGGCTGGCCGAGTGCATCACAAACCCGAAGGTGGGCCAGAACACGTTCGACGCACTGACCAGTCACGGCCACAACTTCGGCGTGACCAGCACCTGCGCCAGTCGAGCAGTCGCGCTTATCAACGCCGGTCGCATCGCCGAGGGCTGTAAAGCGCTGGCTTGGGCGCCGGACGGCAAGACGCCGGTATGGGCCTTTGTGACGGATGCCAAGGGCCAGAAGCGCTTTGTGCCTGGGTTGCACAACCGCCGGCTGGCCGAGTTCCGGCTGTGTGCGGAGGGCTTGTGATGCTGCGCGAAGCCTTGTTCCTGGTCGTGCTGTGCCTGGTCGCCTGGATCGGTTTCGACGCGCTCGAAGGCCAGCGCGACGAAGCCAGGCGCGAGCGCGACAGCGCCAAATGGGAGGCCAGCGGCCTGCGCGAAGCGGCACGCATCAGCGGCGAAATGCTCGCTGAGCGGGACGCGATCGACCAACGAAACACCAAGGAATTGACCGATGCACGCAATGAAAACGAACGCCTGCGCCGCGCTGTTGGCGATGGCTCTGACCGGTTGCTCGTCCGCGCCACCTGTCCCGCCTCCGGATCTGTGTCCGCCACCGCCGGCACCGCCCGCGTGGCTGATGCAGGACGCGCCGAACTCTCAGCAGACGCTCGATCGGATTATTTCACCCTCCGAGATCAACTCGCCAAAAGCCGGCAAATGATCGTCGGACTGCAGCAATACGCCCTGGGCGTTTGCCGGCGATCGCCGGCGCCCCAGGACACCACTTTTCCCAACCTCAAAAAGAGCGATACCCCATGAGCCAACAAAACACCGAAATCACCCTGGAAGTCGGCGAAAACGAATTCACCTTCAACCTGACGCCGGCGGACGTGACCAAGTACTTCAACGCCCTGACCCAAACCAACAAGGTCGCACCGGGCAACAACCTGTTGATGACCACCGTCAAGCAAGAGGAAAAGGCCACGCTGAAACCGCTGCTGGCCAACCCGGTGATGGTGATGCAGCTGGCCGGCGCGTTGCTGGAGGAATACGCGCCCAACGTTGAGGTGATCGTAAAAAAGCGCTCGAGCACGCTGAGCGCCTGAGCGAAAACGGCCTGGGCCAGTTGATGGCCCTGACGAACCGCTGGCTACCTGGTGCCGAACCCACGCCCGAGGCGATGGGGACGGCCAAGTGGCTGGAGGACGAACACTGGAGACGCATGGAATTTGCCGTGGCTAACGGCATCGCCCTTGCGCTGAACGGGTAACGACTTTGGCAGACCGTAGCGCCAGCCTGGCTTTCATTCTCAGCTTGCAGGACAAGGTCACCGCGCCCCTGGGCAAGGTGAAAATGGGCTTTTCCGAGCTTGCCGATCAGAGCGAAAAGCACATCAAGACGATCGGCCTGGGCTTTGGCGGGCTGACGGCGGGCGTGGTCGCCATTCGCGAATCCATGGAACCGGCGCTGGAAGTCAATCGCGCCCTGGGCGATGTCCGATCGCTGGGCGTGGCCGAGGACGCGCTGTCTGCGCTCAATGCCAAGTCGCTGGAGTTCGCCGTGAACTACGGGGAAAACGCCAAGGACTTTGTGGCGTCCGCGTACCTGATCGAGGGCGCCATTAAGGGGCTGGCCGGCAACCAGTTGGCCACCTTCACCAACACCAGCAACCTGTTGGCGAAGGCCACCAAATCCGACGCCGAAACGATGGGCGAGTACGTCGGCACGCTCTACAACCTGCAGAAGTCCCAAGCCGATGCGATGGGGAAGGGCGCGTGGGTGGAAAAACTCGGCGGCCAGACCGCGCTGGCGGTGCAGCTGTTCCGCACCAGCGGCGCGGCCATGAAAGACGCCTTCAAGGAGGCCGGGGCGATCGCCACGACTTCCGGCGTCGACCTGGCTGAACAGATGGCGGTGATCGGCACGCTGAGCAGCACCATGGAGGGCGGCGACGCCGGCGGACGCTATAAGGCGTTTTTCGAAAACATCGGCGCCGCCTCGGAAAAGCTCGGCATGAAGTTCACCGACCAGCAGGAAAAAATGCTGCCGATGATGACCATCCTGGACAAGCTCCAGGGCAAGTTCGGCGATCTGACCAGTGCGTCGGCGGGTGCCAAGCTGATGGAGGCCTTCGGCGGCGAAGGCGCCCAGGTGATCGGTGCGCTGGCCAAGGACACCGATCGGCTGCGCAACGGCATCGAGCAGCTGGGCAAGGTGCGCGGGTTGGAGAACGCCGAGCAGATGGCCCGGGCGATGGTTGACCCGTGGCAACAGTGGGCGTCCCTGGTCGAAGTCATGCGCGTGGTGTTCGGTCAGGTGCTGATCCCGGTGCTGTCGCCGTTCATGGCCAAGATGGTGGACATCGGTAAAACCCTGGTGCGCTGGTCGCAGCTGTTCCCGAACATCACCCGCGTGATCGGCATCACCGCGCTGACGATCATGGGCATCGTCGCCGCGATGTCGGCGCTGACCATGGTGGTGGGCATTGCCCGCATGACCTGGTTGGGAATGCTGACCGTCTGGAAGGTCTTCCAACTGATGGGGCTGCGTACCGTCGCGGTGTTCATCCTGCAGAAGCTGGCCATCCTGGCTTACGTCGCCGTGATCTACACGCTGAGCGCTGGCCTGGCGCTGATTCGCGGCGCCATGATGCTGTGGCAGGGCGCGATCTGGCTGGTCAACGCGGCGCTGCTGGCCAACCCGGTGGTGTGGATCGTGGTCGGGATCGTCGCCCTGGTGGCGATCATTGTGGCGGCGGTCTACTTCTGGAAGGAGTGGACTAGCGCCCTGATGAACACGGCCGCGTTCCAGTTCGTCGCCGACAAGCTGCAGAAACTGTCCGACTGGTTTAACTCCATGGGCGGCTGGTCGGGCATGGCCAAGGCCGCGTGGGACAGCATCGTCGGCATTTTCACCAAGGCCGTTAACGGCGTGATCGAGCTGCTGAACAGCATCCCGGGCGTGAACATCGAAGCGCGCTTCGGCGGTATGCCCGAGGTGCCAGGCGTCGACGCCGCTGCCAGTGCTTCCGACACCGCCAACGCTGCGCAGAAAGCCCAACAGACCATCAATGCGGCCATTCCAAGCCTGTCGCCGGCGCGTCCGTCTGCAGTGCCGCCGGGTGGCCTGCTGACCAGCATTCAGAACAACAACAGCAGCCAGAGCAAGGGCACGCATGTGGAAAACGTGACCATCAACACCGGTAAGCCGATGACCCCGCTGGAGATGGAAAACATGGTCGCCATGGCGGTGGGCGGATGAGCGAGTACGTGGATCTGCTGATCGTCGGCAACGACCTGGTGCTCGATCCATCGCAGCAGCCGTTGCTGGTGGATGACCGCGCCTGCATCGCCCAGGACATCGCCCACATGATCCGCGACAGCGGACTGTTGGTGACGCTGGTGGCCGAGCGCGATCGCCTGCGTCAGCGCGACTGCATCCAGCAGATGGAACTGCTGGTTGAAGAAGATGTGCGCCTGGTGCCGGGAACGGCGCGCATCACTCAGCAGGCGCCAGGTGTGTACCTAGTAACCGCCAAAACCATCAAATTCGGATCGATCGAGGTAAGTCTGTGAGCGTCGATTTTAAAAAGGTGATCGCCGATGCCGGCATCCCGACCACTGAGGCGGCGTTGAAGGCTGAGTGGGAAAAGGAAGTTGAAGCCCAGGGCGCGAAAGTGGCCAACACCAGCAGTTATTCGCCGTTCTGGCGGGTGATGACCGCGCTGGTGACCAAGCCGGTTTTGTGGCTGCTGGATTTCCTGTGCATGACCGTGCTGCCAAACTTCTTCGTGAAAACGGCGGTCGACGCCTGGCTGGATACGCTGGCCTGGGCAGTGAACGTCGAGCGCAAGGGCGCGACCAAGGCCCGGGGAAAACTGCTGTTCACTCGGGCCATTCCGGACGGCGTGCTGGAGATGGAAAAGGGCATCGTGGTGCAGTCTGCCGCGATCAATGGCAACGTCTACAAACTGGTTACCACGGCGCCGGCGACATTCCAGCAGGGCCAGCTGCAGCTGGACGTTCCGGTCGAGGCGATCGAGGCGGGCAGCGGCTTCAACCTGGCACCGGGGTATTACGCGATCCTACCGGTGCCGATCCCTGGCATCGTGCAGGTGGTGAACAAGGACGGCTGGCTGGAATCCCCAGGAGCCGATCCCGAACCGAACGACCAGTTGCGCCTGCGAGTGCGTAACCAGTTCTCGGCGGTCAATCAGTGGCACACCGACGCGGTGTATCGCGCCATGATTTCCGCCTTCCCGGGCGTGCGGCCGGATGGTGTGTATTTCGAACACGGCGCGCCCCGTGGCCCGGGCAGTGCAAACGCCTACATTTTGTTCGAAGCGGGTGTGCCGGCAGACGCCTACCTGCAGCAAATCAATGCGCACATTCGCGACCAGGGCAACCACGGCCACGGCGACGATCTGCTGGCCATGGTCATGCCCGAAGTCCCGGCGACCGTGACGCTGTGGTTGTGGCCCAAGCCCAACTTAGGGGCCGAGCGGATCGCCGCCCTGGTGAAAGAAGTGGAGCTGTTCGTGCGGGCTGCGTTTCGCGAAAGCACCGCGACGGACTACCAGCCGACGCTGACCTATCCGCAATCGCGTTTCAGCTACAGCCGGCTCAGTGAAGAGATTCACCAGCAGTTCGAGGACATCGCGTCCCTGCGGTTTCTACCCGGTCAGGACATCATCAGCGGGCTGAACATTCCGCGCCTGGGCCAGTTGAAGGTGACGGCGCAATGACCAAGCTCAAGTTGCCTTTCTGGCTCGGCGGCACCGAGCTGTCGAAGTTATTGGCCGCTGCACAGTCCTGGTGGGAAACCGTCACCAGCTGGCTACGCTGGCCCTATCTGCAGATCGATCCTGACACCTGCCACTTGGCCATTCTGGAACTGTGGGCCTGGCAGCGTGACGTGACGCGCTTCACCGGTGAACCGGAAGCGCTGTTCCGCCTGCGTGTGAAATTCGCCTTCATCAACTCGGTGGATGCCGGCAGCACTGCCGGCATGAAGCGCATTTTCGAGCGCCTGGGCGTCGGCTACGTCGAGATCGAGGAACGCCAGCCCGGGCGTGACTGGGACGTGGTGCTGCTCAAGTTCAGCAATGCGCAGTTGTCCCTTAATCCGGAGTTGCTGCGTGTGCTGATTCAGCAGTACGGCCGCACCTGCCGGCGCTATGACTTCGTGACCATTACCCCCGTGGGCCTGCAAATCGGCCTGATCGACTTCAACGACGACCAGCAGACGCTGGTCGCCAGCCTGTAGGAGCGCACCGTGAGCGCCAGTATCACTTTGGCCGGCGAAAGCCAGATCGCCCTGAAACAAAGCCAGAAAAAGCCCCTGGTTGTGACGAAATTCATCTTCGCCAACGTGCCCGGGCTTGATCCCGAAACGCCGGTGGATCGCGCCGCTGGCAAGCCGCCGACGGGCCAGATTGTCCAGGTCTACGACATCCCCGAGGAAAACCGGGGATTTGTGAATCCGAACCAAGTTGTCTACAGCGCCCAGCTCGGTTCCGACATCGGCGACTGGGACTTCAACTGGGTCGGCCTCGAGGACGCGGATGGCCTGCTGTTTGCCGTCTCCTACGTCCCGCTGCAGCAGAAGCGCAAGAACATCCCGCCGCTGCAGATCGGCAACAACGTCACTCGCAACTTTCTGGTCGCGTTCGACGGCGCCCAGGCGCTTACCGGCATCACCATCGATGCCAGTACCTGGCAGCATGACTTTACTGTGCGCCTGGCCGGGATTGATGAGCGCGAGCGCCTGAGCAATCGTGAAATGTACGGTCGTGCCTGTTTTTTCGGCAACGCACTGGCGTTTGGAAAGAGCGAAAACGGGTTTCAGTTGGGAGCCGGTACGGCGTACATCGAAGGCATTCGGGTGTCGATGACAACCCCGTGGCCGTTCACCGGTGTCATTCCTGCCGGGACAATCACCCTCGACGTCTGCCTGGAGCGACAGCTGAACGATCGGGTGGCAAAGTGGAAAGTCGTCTACGGCGAGAAGTCCGATTACACCGACTCGGCCGGCGTTCGCCATTACTGCGTGCCGATCGCCTTTTACACATCGCCAACGGCTTTCTGGGACGCACGTCAGCCCGAGTCAGTCTCCGGGCCGCTGATCCAACACTTCGCGGCGCGTGATGGTGATTACGCGAACCTGCGCGCCCGGGGTACGACCAAAGAAGACGTGGATCTGGGCAACCTGCCCAACGCCAAGAGCGATGACCCGACCACCAACAGCAGCGAAATCCTTGCCACCACGGCCGCGTTGAACAAGCTTCAAAAGCAGGTCGGCGAATCGCTGACGGGCATGGTTGCTTCGTTCAGCATGAATAGCCCGCCGTCGGGCTGGTTGGCGTGTAACGGCGCCGCGATTTCGCGCACCGCCTTTGCGGGTTTGTTTGCACGGATCGCCACGCACTACGGTACAGGTGACGGATCGACCACTTTTAACTTACCCGACATGCGCGGCTTGTTCCTAAGAGGTTGGGACGACGGACGTGGTGTAGACCCGAACCGAGCGTTCGGCACCTTCCAGGACATGATGATCCATTCCCACGCGCATACCGCATCGGCTACAGCGGTTGGCGACCACCTGCACTCCGCATGGACAGATGCCCAGGGAGCCCACACCCACGGAGCTTGGACGGACGCACAGGGCAATCATGACCATGGTTTTCGCTTCGTCGACAACGGCGCTGGTGTTTCGATTGGTGCGTCTACGGGTGGGGGGAATTTGGTGACCCTAGAACTGCCCTATGGTCAGGGCGCGGATAACCGTCCCTATCGCACGGATTACCAGGGCAATCACGCACACACCGTGGGCATTGTTTGGGCAGACGCCCACGCGCACAACGTAGGTGTCAACCCCGGTGGGGCGCACACCCACGGCGTGACAGTGGGAGCCGCTGGCGGTACCGAAACCCGGCCGAAGAACGTCGCCCTACTTTTCTGCATCAAGTATTGAGATCGAGCATGACTGAAAAACTCGTCTATCAGACCAACCACCTGGGCATCTTCATTGGTGCGGTGAGGGCTGACGAATCGCCGCTGGAACCCGGTGTGTTTTTGATCCCCGGCGGCTGTGTGGAAACTGCGCCGCCGGCGATCCCAGAACACAAAGCCGCCTGGTGGAATGGTAAAGCCTGGCAGTTGGTGGACTACTTCGGCGGCGTGGCGGTGTACAGCACCGACACCGGCGAGCCGCGAATTCTGGAAGGCTTCGAACCGGTGCCGGCAGGCTTCACCATGAAAAAGCCCGGGCCGAACCAGGTCTGGAAGGACGGGCAATGGGTCGATGACATCGATGCCGTGCTGGCTGCGCTCCAGTACAAAAAGCTTCAGGCGATCAACGCCGAGTGCGCGGCGTACATTGCCGGCGGATTCAACTCCAGCGCCTTGGGCGATGTGTACCGCTATAGCAGTGCAATCGATGACCAGGTGAACCTGAACGGTCAGGTGTTGCTGGGGATGGACGACACCTATCCATGCTACGACGCCGACCAGGTTCTGGCTTTCAGATCGCACACGATCGCCCAACTACAGAAGGTCAGTCATGACCTGGTGCGGTTTCGGCAGGCGGCGCAGCAACAGGCCGAGACGCTGCGTCAGGCGGTGGCGGGCGCGCTGAAAGACAAAGACCTCAAGGCGATGAAAGCCATCACCTGGACGCCGCCGGCATGAGCTGGGCGCCGGTGACGATGCGCTGGCCAGAACAGGCCACGCAATGGATGGGCGGGCTGTCCGCCGCCAAGGATCTTGCCACGGGTGAGTTGGTCAGCACCGCCCAGCGGGTGGCAGGTCTGGAAGGTTTGGCCAGCACCAACCCGGGGCCGGTCGGCGATGCCGCGAAAGGCGCCATTGAAGCCGGTCGGGCTGCGCTGGCTGAACAGTTGGGCCAGGTGCCGGCGTGCCTGGTAGTGACGCCATTCCAGAGCGGCATCGGCCAGGGCACGGGCTACCAGCGTTTCCTGTCGGCGCCAAACGTCCTGGAACACCTGGCCAGAAAGTTGGAAGACGCGACCGACTCCGGGCGTCCGGCGGGGCCGCAATACGCGCTGTCGATTCTGTTCCTGGGCACGCGCCTGGAACAGTTGGCCAGTGGCCTGTCCCGATTCAACGCATTACTGCCGATTCCCGACCTGGTGCGCACGGAGCGGCGCGCCCAGCACCTGATGAAACTTGAGAGCGACAAGTGGGAGATCCCCGGCGCCGGCCCACTCCCGCGCTGGCAGACGCTGCCGCTGGAGCGCTGCACGGTGGTCAAGGCCGCGAAACAGTCCATGGCTGGCCAGTTGGCCGTGCTGGAGGGCTACGCCGCCGACAGTTCGCCGCTGGGCGATCTGGCAGCGCTGGCCGCTCGCAAGGTCGCCCAGCAACAGGGCCGAGATCAACAGCTGGCCGACCTGAAAAACCTACTGGCCGAGGGCAATCCGGATGTCAGCATCTGCGCACGACTGATCGGCCCCGGCAACTCCAGCGAGCTGCGCCAGGAGCTGCTGAGCGGCGACGCACCGGGGCATGAGTGGGTGCAGTGCGCGGGAATGCTGCTGGTCGGCACCAAGGAAGGTCTGAGTTTTGTACAGGAGCTGGTGGGCCTATGACGCTGTTACTCGACGGGCAAAAAGTCCAGGGGAAAAACCTCAAGGTCACCGGCAATCTGCGCATCGAAAGCGGCGACATGTCGGGGCAGACCAGCAACACCGACAAAGCGCACAAGGGGTTCAAGCCCAAGACGCTGGCCGTGTCGCTGATGATCCCGTTTGTTGATCGGGTGCAGTTGACTGACCTGATGCGCATGGCCGAAGCCACGGCCAGCGGCGGGGAGTTGCATCTGTACCGCGTCGTGAACGATACCGCCGAGGCGTTCGGTGTTCGCCAGGTGGAGTTCTCCGAAGGAGTCAGCGCCCGGGAGGCGGACAACCTGAAAGCCTGGCTGGTGCAATTCACCCTCAGCGAGCGCGAATCGAACCCGGAAAAGGTCGAGGGTCGACGCGCCGGCAACAAGGTCGACGCCCAGGGCGCCCCGGGCAGCGCGGTGGGCGAAGGTGGGGGCGGCTCAGGTTCGAGCGACAAGCCGGAACTGACCGGTTTTGAGAAGGTGCTGGGGCGCGTGGACAAGTGGCTGGGGAGTGAGCAGACGTGAAACTGCACAAGGTTCTGTCGATCAATGGCGCGCCTGTTCGCCTGGTCAAGGAGGACGTTCGGCTGGACGCCACCAGTCCAGGGCGGGCGAACTTCACCGTTCAGTCTGCTGAGCCGCTGAAAGGCTTGGTGATGCTGGATATCGGCTACAACGACCGCACGCTGCAGCGCCACTTCATCGGCTATGTCGAGCGTTGCACCGCCGCCAATGCCAAAGAGCAGGTGCTGTTCTGCCGTGAGCTGGCTGCTGTGCTGGCCAACCCGTTGCCGTTGAACCTGCGCCATGTCGATCTGCGCGCAGTGCTGGCTGCCATCAGCGAGCAGACGGGCGTGCGATTTCGCGTTCCCGATCGGCCTTACGCCGGCGTGAAGACGCCGTACTTCTACAGCCTTGCTGCCGGATACCAGGCCATGGACAGCCTGGCCCGCGTGTTCAGTATTCCCGACTTCACCTGGCACCAGCTGGGCAACGGCGAAGTGTTCGCCGGCAGCTGGGCCGACAGTTTTTTTGGCGCCCGGGCGGCGCTGCAGATCCCCACGGAGCTGTTCGACGGCTACCAGGGCAACCAGAGCGCGATGATCGCGGCCCTTCCCGGGTTGCGACCAGGTGCAACGATCAACAACGGCGAGCGCATCACCAGCGTGGCGCTCGCCAATGACCAGATGGCCATCCGATGGAAGACGCAATCCGCCGCGCTGTAGAGCGCCAGTTCCCCGAACTCACTGGTGGTTACCACCTACCACGCTTCGCCCGCGTCATCGCCGTGGCTGATGCTCCGGCTGATGCTGGGATTTGCGACGACTTCCGTCCGCGCTACGCGGTCGACATTGAAGTCCTGGGCGCCGATGACGAGCCAGATCCGGCCATCCCGACGCTTACCGGTGTCCCGCTACCGTTGCCTACGGGGGGCGAGGACATGGGCATTTATGCCTTTCCGGAGGAAGGCACGCGCGTTGTGGTGTGCTTCGCCTACGGCCTGCCGAACAAGCCCTATATTCAATCGATCTTGCCCCACGGTCTGAGCATGCCCAAGGTGCCGAAAGGCGACCAGGTGTGGCAGCACAGTGGCACTGCACAGCAGCGCGTCGACGCGGACGGTAACTGGTTACGCCAGACTGATGGGAAGATCCGGGATCAAGCGATCGAACGCGAGGTTGAAGCCCTGGACAACCGCGAGCAGTTCCAAAGCCACACGCGAGCGGTTGATGACCACTCAACCGAGTCGGTGGGTGGTGTGAAGACGATCGAGGCGCTGGGCGCCCTCAAACTGATGTCGGGCGGATCAGCGAGCTTGGCGGCAGTTGATGATCTGCACCAAGCAACCGGTCGGGATCTGAACCTTGTTGTGGCTCAGAAGCACAATGCCACGGTAGGCGGCGATATGCGGGAGAGGATAGAGGGACTACGCGAAAGTGTGGCCGGTATCGGTCAGCGTATGCAGGCTCCGAAAAGCTGGATCGGGTCTGCAGACTTAAACTTGTTCCAGATCGTGTGTGAGGCGCTGGATCTGCTAAAGGAAATGAATACTCAACTCGCTACGCATACTCATGGGCCGACGCCTCCACCGGGGAACGCTACTGCTTTCATAGCCGCTAGGAATATTGCGAGTCTTCTCGGAACAAATTTGAAATCGATAACACAATAACTGCCTCCCTTTGCGCTAACTGCTTATAGCCAGAAGCTTAGAGTGGATGGGGCGAAAGCAGTCACCTACGAGCGTCCGCTTCTGGCCGAAAGCAGACGCTGGCTGGCTCCGATGATGGATGGAAGCAGTAGCCCGCCTCCCGCCCCAACTGATTGGCTAAAGTCTCAAATCATCTGCGCGGTGTAGCAATTTTTAAGCATGCGGTATCTAAGCCTCTCTGCTGCGGCCGCATGAGCTAGGCTTCGCGAAACCCTTATTTCCAGGATGGATCGCATGCCAAATAACTCATCTTCTAATATCGCCACTGCTGACGCCCTGACATTGCTCCTGCACAACCAGCATGCACTGGCGGCGGCAATCGAGGAGGTTGCCGTTTGGCTTGCATCCAGTGGCGCAGCAGTCGTTGCAGATAACGCTGTGATGGCTATGGAGACCTTAGACACAAATGCAAAAGCGATCACAGATGCGATTATGCGGATACGGCAATCCTAATATCGTCTTTGCAGGCAGCAATCGGCCAAAAGCGGCATCCCGAAAGCGGACACACGGAAAAAACATGATGAAAAAAGCACTTATCCCCCTCCCGCCGACGGGCTTTGTGTCCTTTTTTTGTGCAACACAGCGGGGTGGCGCAAACCCTAGCCCCGCCCAAGGCCGCTGCGGGGTCTGTGGGATGCTTGGCAATTTCACTAAGTGAAAAGAATTGCAGAGAATTGCTATGAGCTTGCATAAAGTGCAGTGGCTGGCAGCAGAGGGTAATGATTGTGAAAGGCCCGGTTTATAAGGGCGATGCGTCGAAAAAGCGAAGGGAATTCAAGTTTTCATTTTCAACGCAGATCGGCAAAAGAGAAGCAGTGCAATCTGCGCTGCATGGCGACGTAAGCGCTTTCAGCCCCCGTCTTGCTTGGGTTGCACCAGTATCAACCGACTGCAGGCTCTTTCACTCCCGCTCCTGCAATGAACTCACTGACTTCGGCGGCATTTAATAGTCGACGATGTTCTGCTTTGACGTGCGAGTGCAGAAGGTCGGTAAGCAGCTTCGCCAGCTTTTGAGCTGTTTCCTCACTCAGCTTTTTGACTGTGCCGGTACGGGCAGAGGGTAGAGCCACTTCGCCTGCGGAAGCTCCGAATGAGTCAAGGAGACCGCTGATATACCCGTTCAAAAACTCTTTTCTGTCGGTCAAGACTTTGCTTTCGGGCGCTTCCTGGTAATCCCAATCCACCCGCCAATATCGACCTTCCTTCGATACTTCAATTATCGGGAGTGCTGGGTTTTTGGTCAGTTGGCGCATGTGTACTCCTGGCAGTTTTGGGGACTGCAGCCAGTCTAAACCGGGAGCGGGAATACGTCATGTAGATGAGATTCAATCTCAGACACAGGGTGGGGTTTTCAAAAAAAGTAATAAAGGTAATACGGCGGGAAAGTGCTCTGGAAGCCCCGGTTTTACTGGGGTTCAGATATCACATGGAAAAGTGATATGAAGTGATATGAAAAGTGATACTTCCGCCAACCCCCCGGTTTCATTGGGTTTCGTGGTTTTGAGATATCACCTTGTAAAAGAGTAATACGATTACTTCGATATTACTCAGATATCACCTTTCCCAAGAAGCGCTACAAGCCTTACGGAGCATGGCTTACAGCGGGTTTTCGACAGGCATATCACTTTTATTACTCTTTTTCCGAGGGGCCACGAATTTTGATCTGGGCCCTTTGCGACGTGCGTAGGCCCAGATGGGTTCAGGAAAGCAATCCATGAGACTTGTTGCTTAAATTGCCCTGATAAGCGGGCATTGGCTGAGGTGGCCCAGCAACCGCTCCGATTTTCACGAGCATAGGGTTCAATGCACGGTTCTGAAAGATGGTGTGATCTTTGCCCCAGTGAAGACTGATGATTCGAGGCTGCAAGGTAGTTCCAGCCGAAATCTGCCCAGGTAAAATCGTGGTATGACCCGCAGCGGTGTAAACGAAAATCCAGTCCCCCGGGTTAACGAATCCTGTGCCGAACCACAGCATTTGATCTTTTACTGGTAGGGGTACTCCCTCAACAGACGGCATGCTGAGCATCAAGCAGTATTCAGCCAAGCTACAGTATTTATGCACGTAGATAGCGATGCGCTCTTGGTTAGGAATACCGTGAAACTGAACCTCTGCGATCTGCAGATCCTGAATAAGTGGGATGATCATGACCTCTTACCTCGCACCAGGTTTATCGAAAGCATGCCCAAACCACACAAGCCAAGTAAAACCGAAATGGTGTAGTGGGATTTATAAAGTTCGATCGCAAAGCCGACTGCAATAGTCCCAAAAAAAGTACATGATTTTTTGATGGTGCCTAGTGTTGAAGCAGAGTCCAAGCGTTCTTCTAACCTCCCATACTTCTCCTTCCAGTCACTGATCTCGGCGTTAGCGCTATCAAGTTTCGCTTGGATTGCATCTACGGATAGACGTGCTTGCGCTTTGTCATAGGAAGCATCGCTGATCATCGCAGCCATGACAGCGGCCATTTGTGGCCCACCAAAGGTTTCTGGATTACCGGTAATCACACCCATGAAGGTGCGCGGTAAGAGATCACCTTCGAGTGGTGGGGGAGTAGGCGCGACATTGCCGGATGAGCCTGGCTGCTGTTCGCCAGAGACACCGTTGTCATCTTCCGCAGGAGGGGGTGCACCAACCGGTAGCTCCATCATCGTTCCCTGAAATGGTTGACTAGGGTTTGCCACGAGATCTGGAGGTAAGCCTCGTGTTGTTACGTGGCTTGTTACGTGTGGAGCAAAAAACAAAGGCCTGCATCGCTGCAAGCCTTTGATTTATATGGTGCCGGCACCAGGAATCGAACCCGGGACCTACTGATTACAAGTCAGTTGCTCTACCATCTGAGCTATACCGGCGTGTGGGCGACGATTATAGCGGCTCGGTTGCTTCTGTAAACCCCTGAATTCAGACTATTTTTGCGCGGGCTCCGATCAGGCTCGGCGCAGGACGTTGCGCAGTTTCTGGATCGCTCGCCAGGCGCGGTTGTTCTGGAGGGCGCGCAGTTGGGCTTCTGCGTGTTCGGCGCGTTGTGTGGCGGCGCTGATTTGCGCCAGGGCGTCGGCTTCGCCGGGGCTGACGGGGTGGGCGAAGGGGTGGCCGAGGCACAGCTGGAAGTTGTCGAGCTGGCAGGGCGGCATGTCGAAGGCGGGTTTGAGGTTCAGGTGTTCGTCGGCCAGGAAGTAGCTGTTGAGGCCGTCGAAGCAGACGTTGGTGTAGCCGGCGTCGGTGATCAGGTGTTCCCAGGTGTGGTCGCGCTCGAACGGGGTTTCGATGAGGATGATCCACGGTCGGAAGCGGCTGAAGTTCATGCCGCGCAGCACGGTTTCTTCGTGGCCTTCGACGTCGATTTTCAGGAAGTGGATTTCGCGGCCGCCTGCGTGCTCTTCGCAGATCGAGGTCAGGGTGCGGGCCTTGACGGTTAGGTTGCGCACGTCGAGGCCAAGGTCGCGGCGCTCCTGGGCGGTGACGGGGTCGGCGGTGGACAGGCCGGTGCCGGGAATGCCGTAGAAGGTCACTTCGCCGGGCTCATCACTGGCGATGCATTGCAGGGTCGTGTCACGCGGGCGTTGTTGGCGCAGGGCGTCGTGGAAGTTCTGCATCGGCTCGACGTTGACGCCGCTCCAGCCGCGATCATAGAACGCCTTGGTCACAGAATCATGGATCGGGTCGTTGGCGCCGACATCGATGTAGAAGCCGTTTTCAAAGAACTTGAGGGCGCGCCACAGGCGGATGTCTTCGAAATTCTGTGCGTAAGAGATGAACGTCACGGTCACTCCCTGTCGGTCAGTTTCTTCTTGTTCGTGCGTGCGCTGCCGGCACGGTGTGAGCCTGTATAGCAAGGGTGGTTGGCCGGCGCAATTTTCCATTGCCCGCGTCCACGATTCGGCGGTTATGTCCTTTTGGTCGAGGGCTTATGCACAACAGGCTTTGAACAGGGCGCGCTTAGGCAGCTTTTTGTGGACGGGTTCTCATTTGAGTCGCAAATCCCTGTTTTGCCGGTTTTTTATTTATGTGAACAAAAAATGACCAGCGCTGTTAATGGCCTGAAACAGCCGTGGATATTGGATCCACGATAAATCCATCAACAGAGTTATCCACAGGCTGTGAAAGATTAAACGCGTTCGGCCAGCAACAGGAAATTGCGCGGTGTGAGCGGCGCCTCGCAGAAGGTGCCCAAGCGTACGACGTATCCCTGTTCGGTGAGGAAAAGTGCCCGGTCCAGATTCAGCCAAAGCTCCAATGGCCGTCGGAATAATCCACGCAGCAATTCCAGGTTGCGAACTTCGGCCAACCGCTGCCAACCGGCGGCTTCCAGTGCGACCCAATCTGGCGAGCCGATTGTGGATAACTCTTTCAACGCTGCCAGATCGCAGCAGTAATCGGCGAACGGTTTGTCCAGCCAGGCGCTGGGCAGAGAAGGCGTTGGCAGGTATTCGTCGACGCCGCGCACTTGCCGTTGCAGGAGGTCGAAGGCCAGTCGCCGGGCCATGGAGGTATCACGCTGACGTCGGACGCGGGCACCGGCGGTGACGGTCTCGCTCATTGGCAGTGAAAGATCTTCCAGCGAGAGCTGTAGGTCTGATCGCGATCCTGCGGAGGACA
This sequence comes from Pseudomonas aphyarum, assembly GCF_028657055.1. Classification (NCBI taxonomy): domain Bacteria; kingdom Pseudomonadati; phylum Pseudomonadota; class Gammaproteobacteria; order Pseudomonadales; family Pseudomonadaceae; genus Pseudomonas; species Pseudomonas aphyarum. Next base: position 66,777 of record NZ_JAMDGS010000009.1, on the reverse strand, counting down.
ACGCCTGATACTCAGTGCGACTGATCCGGTTGTAGCAGCACGGTGCAATCGCCAATTGCCGACAGCCAGCTGCGGTGGCCAGATGCATCAGCCGCACATGCAGATCACCACAAGCGTGCAGGGCAACAGGTGTGTGTTCGGGGCTCAGCAATAAAGCGGTGTTCGCCGCGAGTACATCCTGCTCAACATGCAGCGCATGCAGGTGATGACGCTGACTCAGCGCCTGACCGCTGGCAACCAGCGCCGGGTCATATTCCAGACAGGTGAGCTGCTGATCAGCGCCGAGCAGGCGCCGACCCAAATGCCCTTTTCCCGAACACCAATCCAGCCAGTGCTTCGGTTGCGTGGCAAACGACAAGCGGCTGGCGAAGGCTTCGATCTGCTGCCATTTGCGCCCCGGCACATCGACATTAAGACGATGCCCGGCGGCTTCCAGCGAATGCGCAGGCAGTTCACCCACCGCACTCAACTCAAGCGACAACGCCGCCAATGAAGCAAATGGCTCCGGCGCATCCAAGAGTTCGGCAGGTTGGTTGTGGGCGTTTTCCGCATCTTCCAGCGACCGCCTGCGTAGCCACAAGGCCAGCTCCGGGTAGGACGCTTCCCAAGGCAGTTGCAGATGAGTGAACGGGCGGGGTTTCCACAGCGCCTGATGCGTTGTGAGAAATGTATCCAGTGCCGTGAAACGGGCGAGTAGGGCCTCGCCCGTCAACACGTCGGAAGATTCAGCGTCCCTGGCACGCATCGACGCGCAGCCAGCGTTCCAGCAGCTTGAAGCCGCGAACCAGCACGTAAGCCATCACCAGATAGAACACACCGGCAGCGAAGAAGATCTCCACCGGCAAGTAAGTGCGGGCAATGATCGTGCGCGCCATGCCCGTCAGTTCCAGCAAGGTCACGGTGCTGGCCAGGGCGCTGGCCTTGAGCATCAGGATCACTTCGTTGCTGTAGGCCGGCAGGCCGATGCGCGCGGCACGCGGCAGGATGATGTAGAACAGCGCTTTCGGCCGGGACATGCCCAGCGCCCGCGCCGCTTCGATCTCGCCCGGCGGAATCGCCTGGATCGCGCCGCGCAGGATCTCGGCGATGTACGCCGCCGTGTGCAGGGTCATGGTCGCAGTGGCGCACCAGAACGGATCGCGCAGGTACGGCCACATCGAACTGTTACGCACTGCATCGAACTGCGCCAGGCCGTAGTAGACCAGGAACAGCTGAACCAGCAACGGCGTGCCACGGAAAAAGAAGATGTAGGCGTAGGGCAAAGCGCGCACGTACCACAGCTTCGAAGAACGGGCGATGCCCAGCGGAATCGCCAGCAGCAAACCGGCGATCACGGCGATGGCCACCAGTTCCAGGGTCAGCGTCGCGCCCTGAGCAAGCTTTGGCAGCCACTTGATGATGACTTCCCAATTCATTGAGCGCTCCTCGCGAAGCCGCGTGCGGCGCGTTTTTCCAGCAGGTGCATGCCGATCATCGCCAGCACGGTCAGGCACAGGTACATGAGCGCCGCCACCATATAGAAGGTGAATGGCTGCTTGGACACGGTCACGCCGATCTGCGCGTGGCGCATGATTTCTTCCAGGCCGATGACCGACACCAGCGCGGTGTCTTTCATCAGGATCATGAACAGGTTGCCCAGGCCGGGCAGGGCGATGCGCCACATCTGCGGCATGATCAGTCGGGTGAAGATCCGCCATTTCGACAGGCCCAGGGCCACGCCGGCCTCACGGTGGCCTTTGGGAATGGCGAGGATCGCGCCACGGAACACTTCCGTGGCGTAGGCGCCGAAGCACAGGCCCAGCGCAATGACGCCGGCGGCGAAGGCGCTGAGTTCCAGTTCGGGATTGCCGAGGAACTCACCGAGCGCGCGCATGGCGTTGACCGTACCGAAGTAGATCAACAGCACCCAGAGCAATTCCGGGACACCGCGCACCAGGGTCGAATAGGTTCCGCCAAGCCATTGCAGCGGCTTGTACGGGGAAGTCTTGGCCAAGGCGCCGAGCAGACCGAGCACCAGCCCCAGGCACAGGGCCGAGAGTGCCAGTTTGACGGTCATCAGCGCGCCGGCGAAGAGCGCCGGGCCGAATCCGTAGAGGTCGATAATCATGGATTTCTTTTCAAATCGCGGCAGGCAAGGCCGGGGATCGGCGCCGTCATGTAACGGCGCCGATCCGGCAGGTCAGGATCAGTAGATGCTGAACGGGAAGTACTTGTCGTTGATTTTCTTGTAGGTGCCGTCGGCAACGATTTCCTTCAGCGCGGCGTTCAGCTTCTCGCGGATCGGGTCGCCTTTACGTACAGCGATACCGATCTTGTCGCTTTCTTCCACCGGGTCGCCCTTGAATTCGTAGGCTTTGCCGGCGTCGCTTTTCAGCCACTCGTAGTTGACGTATTTGTCGGCGAGGATGCCGTCCAGACGACCGGACGTCAGATCGAGGTAGGCGTTTTCCTGGGTGTCGTACAGCTTGACGGTGATGTCGTCACCGAAGTTGTCTTCCAGGAAAGTACCGGCCAGGGTCGCGCGCTGAGCGCCGATCACCTTGCCTTTCAGCGCAGCCTTGTCGGTCTTGAAGTCGACGTTTTTCGGCGCGATGAATTGCAGCTTGTTGGAGTAGTACGGGTCGGTGAAGTCCACCGCTTGCTTGCGCTCGTCGGTGATCGACATCGAGGAAATCAGGAAGTCGAACTTCTTGGCGTTCAGGGCCGGGATGATGCCGTCCCAGTCCGAGGTAACCACGGAGCATTCAACTTTCATCTTGGCGCACAGAGCGTCGCCGATGTCTTTGTCGAAGCCTACGACGTTGCCGCTGGCGTCTTTGTTGTTGAACGGCGGGTAAGCCGCTTCGATGCCCATCTTCAGGGTCTCGGCCATGGCACCGGCGCTGAACGCGAGGGTGACGGCGGCGGCCAGGAAGACCTTTTTGTAGTTCTGCATGCGGGTAGCTCCGTTAGCGGTTGCTGGACATGAATTGTTTGCAGCGCGCCGAAAGCGGGTTTTCGAACACCTGCTGTGGCGATCCTTGCTCTTCTACCAGGCCCTGGTGGAGGAACACCACTTCGCTGGAGACCTGACGGGCGAAGCCCATTTCATGGGTCACGAGCAGCATGGTGCGGCCTTCTTCGGCCAATGCGCGGATGACATTAAGTACTTCCTGGACCATTTCCGGGTCAAGGGCGGAGGTGGGCTCGTCGAACAGGATCACCTTGGGCTGCATCGCCAGCGTACGGGCAATCGCCGCGCGCTGTTGCTGGCCACCGGATAGTTGCGCCGGATACGCGTGGCGCTTGTCGGCGATGCCGACCTTGGCCAGCAGCGCTTCGGCGACTTCGATGGCTTCGGCCTTGCTCTGGCCGAGCACGCGGCGCGGGGCTTCGATGATGTTGTCGAGCACGCTCATGTGCGGCCACAGATTAAAGTTTTGAAACACAAAACCAATCTCGGAGCGCAGGCGATTGATCTGTTTGCCGTCGGCGGCAACCAGTTCGCCATTCTTGGCGGCCTTGAGCTTGAGTTCTTCCCCGGCGACCAGGATCTGGCCTTGATGCGGGTTTTCCAACAGGTTGATGCAACGCAGGAACGTGGACTTGCCGGAACCGGAGGAACCCAGGATCGAGATCACATCGCCGTCGCGGGCGGTCAGCGAGATGCCTTTCAGCACCTCAAGCTGTCCGTAGCGTTTGTGCAAGTTGCGGATTTCAAGCGCGGGCGTGGCCTCAGCCATGTGCGTTCCTCATATATGTTGCGCTCCTGCTGTTGGTTGGCCTTCCTGGCGAGGCGGCCAAGCTAGCATAGCGTTTCAATGGCAGCCAACAGCGCTACGGGCGGTAAACGGATGGCGTGTGGCAGGTTGTCGCATCGGCGCAGCAGACTGTCGCCCCATCAACAACCGAACGGGTGTTTGAACGTGGATTCCCGTGGGTGTCGCGTAAAAAAAGGCGCGATGTTGCCACCTTTGGCGGGGTGTTGGAAGCGCTAACCGGCCGAACGTTCCTCATTCGCCCTTTTATTGTGCATCCCGTACTTTTTCAGTGTGTTTCTGGTGCGCTGATTCGTTTAGAAAGTGGGTCGCAGGGTAACGCTTTGGCGAAAGGCCAGTATTCTCAAGGACTTGCGATGACTGTCCGGTCGCGCTGAAAACCGCAGGCCAGAAGAGTTTGAAACATTTTGGCGCAATTATTGCGTGCAGAATCTGGAACGCCCCGTTGGTTTCTTTTTACGAGAAGGAAAACCAGACGGGCCGGACTGAATCGCTTTCCTCGCAAAGGTAGTTTCAATGAGCAGTACCCAAAGCTCCAATGGCCTCGAACAGGGGCTCAAACCGCGTCATGTGACCATGCTGTCGATCGCCGGGGTGATCGGTGCAGGTCTGTTCGTAGGCTCCGGCCACGCCATCGCCGCCGCCGGTCCCGCTGTTCTGCTGGCTTACGCCGCTGCTGGCGCGCTGGTTGTGCTGGTGATGCGCATGCTCGGCGAAATGGCTGTGGCCTCGCCTGACACTGGCTCGTTCTCGACTTACGCCGACCGCGCTATCGGTCACTGGGCCGGTTTCACCATCGGCTGGCTGTACTGGTGGTTCTGGGTCTTGGTGATTCCGCTGGAAGCCAACGCCGCCGCAACCATCCTGCACGCGTGGTTCCCGGGCGTGGATATCTGGGCCTTCGCGCTGATCATCACCATGCTGCTGACGGTGACCAACCTGTTCAGCGTGAAAAACTACGGTGAGTTCGAATTCTGGTTCGCCCTGCTCAAAGTCGTGGCGATCATCGGTTTCATCATTCTTGGCGTCGCGGCCATTTTCGGCTTCCTGCCGAACAGCCAGGTCAGCGGCGTGTCGCATATCTTCGACACCCAGGGCTTCCTACCGAACGGCATGGGCGCGGTGCTGGGCGCGATCCTGACCACCATGTTCTCCTTCATGGGTACAGAGATCGTGACCATCGCGGCCGCGGAATCGAAGAACCCGGGCAAGCAGATCTCCAAGGCCACCAACTCGGTGATCTGGCGGATCGGCCTGTTCTACCTCGTTTCGATCTTCATCGTTGTGGCCCTGGTGCCATGGAACGACCCGGTTCTGGCCAGCGTCGGTTCCTACCAGACCGTACTCGAGCGCATGGGCATCCCTAACGCCAAGATGATCGTCGACATCGTGGTACTGGTCGCTGTGACCAGTTGCCTGAACTCGGCGCTGTACACCTCTTCGCGCATGCTGTTCTCCCTCGGCAAGCGTGGCGATGCTCCAGCCATGGCGACCCGCACCAACAAGAGCGGCACTCCTTACTGGGCGGTGATGCTGTCCACCGGCGCGGCGTTCCTGTGCACGTTCGCCAACTACGTGGCCCCGGCTGCGGTGTTCGAGTTCTTGCTGGCCAGCTCCGGCGCGATCGCGCTGCTGGTGTACCTGGTGATCGCGATTTCGCAACTGCGCATGCGTAAACAACGCATGGCTCGCGGCGAAAAAATCGTCTTCAGCATGTGGCTGTTCCCGGGCCTGACCTACGCGGTGATCGCCTTCATCGTGGCGGCCCTGACCATCATGCTGTTCCAGGACGCCCACCGCGTGGAAATCCTCGCGACCGGCCTGCTCAGCCTGCTGGTGGTCGCTGCCGGTCTGCTGGTGGCCCGCCGCCGCAATCTGGAAAAGCGTGGCACAGCGGTTCTGAACTGATCCGCAACACGTAACGCAAAACGGCCGCTGTCAGTGATGACAAGCGGCCGTTTTTGTTACTGCGAGCGGTTTATTCGCTCTTCTCTTCCTGCGCATCCACCGACTGACCGTAGGTGTCCAGCGCAATCCCGAAATCGCTAATGAACTCCGGTTCGCTCAGCCAGGCCTGAGCGGTCTCGCGATCCATGCCGTCGGCCCACATGCGGTAGTCGATCAGCATGTCGGCGGCCAGGTGAGTGGCGGCCATGCCTTCGTTCTCGGCGTTTTCCATGTCCAGCAGATCAGGATGATCGACGATGATGAACGCCAGTTCGCGGAGCAGCGTCAGCAGCATTTCGTTGCGGCTGACGGCTTCGGCGTCGCGCATCTTGCTGAACATCGCCAGAGTGTATTCCGGGATCGGCTCGGCCAGGTGACCGAGGTCATCGTCCTGCGCCAGAGGTTCGCGACCGACCATGCGGATCTGCTTGGCTTTGGCCTTGGCGCGTTTGGCGCGTTTCTGTTGCTTGTTCAGGGATGCCATGGGAACTCAGTTTTTCTGTTGGGTTTGTGCGGCGATTGCGTCGGACGCGGCCACATAGTCTTTCTGGAAGTCCGGCGATTCGATCCACGCCAAAGCGCCGGCCTCGTCGGTCTCGGTGGACCACTGCCGGTACTCGATCAGCGCGGCGAGGATGAAGTCCATTGCGCCTTCTTCGCCTTCCTGCTCGTACACCAGCTCCAGCAGCGGGTCTTCGAGGAACGCGGTGCACAGGGCCTGCTGGCTGATCTTTTCGGCGTCGATCATTTTCTTGAACAGTTCGGTCAGGTCCACCGATTCGAAATCGATGCGGTCGTCGTTCGGGTCCAGCTCGACCGGCGCTTCCGCATGTTTGGTGCGGTTCTGCTTGGCCTTGGTCTTGGCCCGGGCGGCGCGTTTTTGCTGCTTGTTGGCGGAAGCCATGGTGTGTGTTCCGTGGTGCGTTAAAGGGCTTGGCTGCGTGGGATTGTGCGCCCCGGCGTGTCGGAAGCCAGTTCGCCGGTCTGCAGCCAGGTCAGAGCGATGGGCCATAGTGTGGCTTGGTATGCGCTGCGAAAAAAGGCGAAATGTCCGACTTGCTGTTCACCGATGTCCTGCGGCTCGATTCGCAGGTGGGTCTTTTGCGCGTTGTTGAAGTAAGCGAGCAGGCGTTCGATGGCGGGAATCGTGCCGTAGGGGTCGTCGCTGATGCTGATTGCCAGGGCGTTGGCCCGAACGTTGGCGAAAGGTAATTCGGCCATCGCTTTACCGCTCGGACGCCGCTCATAACGCGCGGCAGGCGTGCTCCAGTCGCGAACCACGCCGGCGGGCGTGTCTTCCAGCCAGCCAAGTCGTTTGCCCGGAAAGTAGCCACACAACAGCGTGACCAATGGCATCAGCAGATGCCATTTGCCGAACATCCGCCAGCGGTGCTCGGGCGCGTAATCGCGCCAGTAGGCGAACTGCGCGCCGACCGTCACCAGTCGTCGGATTATCTTTCCGGACGCCCCCAGGCCTGCTGCACAGCCACCGAAGCTGTGCCCGACCACATCGATCGGCTGACCAGGAAACTCCCGCTGTGCGCGTTTGAGCATCGCCTCGAAATCCAGCGCGCCCCAATCCGTCCACGAAGCCTGCAAATGCCTCATCGACTTCGGCCGCGACTCGCCAATACCCCGGTAGTCGTAAATGATCACGTCGAAGCCGTTGGCGAACAGGTACGCCGCGAAGCGCGAGTAGTGACGGCAGCGCACGGACGTGGCGGCATTGATGATCACCACCGGGCGCAGTGGATCCGGAGAGGCGTGACGCCAGGTGAAGCCGCCGAGCAGATAGCCGTCGGCGGCGGGCTCGTGGAAGGGCTCGCTTTCAATGTCGGATGCTTGGCCAAGTGGAAGTGGCGCACTTTGTAGGTTCATGGGTTTCGAGCCTGGCTAGGACGGGTCGAGAATGAACTTCACGCGGGATGTAACGCAATGACTTGGTACGCAGTGCGTACCGGATTTACGGTTCGATTAGGCGTTCGCCAATTCGTGACGCAGTGCGTCATGAATTGACTGAGAAATACTTCAGTAGTCCTTTTCGCATTCAAAACAACTCCCAATCGTTCTAAAACCCACCCCGCGAGACAAAATCTAAAAAGAGGTAACGATTGGGTTCCGCGAGAGCCCGGGAGTCGCCCTCATGAAACGCGTTCTTTCATTCGTGCTGCCCGTTGCCGCTGCGGCGGTGCTGCTGTTTCCGATCATGGCGCAGGCTGCAAGTCTGGAGCCGATCGATAGTTCCGCTGTGCAGGTTCAACAGCAAGAGCAAAACGGTGTTCGCTATCTGGCCGGCGGGATTGGTGAAGATGAGTCGAAAGCCATTCAGCAGTCCGCGGGTTACAACCTGCACATGACGTTCGCCGTCGGCATGCAAAACCAGTACACCGCCGATGTCGACGTGATGATTCAGAAAGCCCCCGGCCAGACCGTGCTGACGCTGAATCAGACCGGGCCATTGGTCTACGTGCAGTTACCGCCCGGCAAGTACACGGTCGTCGCGACCCGCAATGGTGAAACGCGCCGGGATGCGGCGGAAATTGGCGGCGGTGCGGCGCGCAATCTGGTGTTCCACTGGAACGACAACAGCTAGTGGCGTTACCGGTCGCGCCGGGATGGCGCGACCTTTGCCGTGCGGCCCAGCCAGATCAATACCCATGCGGCGCCTGACAGGAAGAGGGCGAGGAGGCAATGCGCGGCGACGGCAAACCAGAAGCTGGCGGGTTGTGTGGTCAACGAATACACGGCGAAGCGTTTGCCGCGTGCCATGTTGCCGATGCGTCCCTGAATCAGGCCGTCCACGGTTTCATAGGCGATCAGGCCGATACACAGGATCAGCACCAGGCCGAGCGCGATCATCAACCAGTCGATACGTTTTACGGGTGGCGCGGGATGGGGCAGGGGGATGCGGGTTCTTTTCTGGTTCATCGCGGGGATGACCCTCTTCCGTAAGGGTTGAGCAACCTATCGCGAATTCCGGCCTGCAAGCAGGGCGGGATCGGGCCGTGATCAAATCGCAGGCATAAAAAAACCCTGAATCTTGCGATTCAGGGTTTTCGGTATTTGGTGCCCAGAGACGGAATCGAACCGCCGACACGGGGATTTTCAATCCCCTGCTCTACCGACTGAGCTATCTGGGCAACGGGGCGCATTAAAAGGGTTTTTCGGATTTACGTCAACGACTTTTTTAAAATTTCTTAAATTAATTCCGTCGCTTACGATCCGAGCCCCAATTTTGCGGGTTTACTCTGCGGGCGGAACGTAGCCTTCGGCCTGAGCGTATTCCTCGCCGGAGAAGTACTTGTCCATTTCGCCCTGAAGAAATTTGCGGTCTTCGGCGTTCATCATGTTCAGGCGTTTTTCGTTGATAAGCAGGGTCTGGTGTTTCTGCCAGTCAGCCCAGGCCTTGGCCGAGACGTGTTCGAAAATGTCCTGGCCCTTGGCGCCCGGGTACGGTGGGCGCTCCAGACCTTCGAGTTGTTCTTTGTACTTGCGGCACATTACGGTGCGGGTCATGTCGACTCTCCTGCATTCAAGACGGCGGCCGCGCGTTCGAGCAAGGTCTTGACCGGGGCGGCGAGGCCCAGGCGCGGCGGGGTGGCGAGGTTATACCAGAGCCAGTCGGCCTCGGCCACGTGACCGCCGGCTTCCTGCACCTGAACCAGCCAGGGTTCGATGGACAACTGGAAGTGGCTGAAGGTGTGGACAAGGCTCGGCAGCGCCTGCTGTTCACCCAGTTCCAGCGAGTGCTGCGCGGCGAGGTGTTGCAGGTCGTCGAGGTCGTCGAGTTCCGGCAGGCTCCACAAGCCACCCCACAATCCGCTGGACGGGCGGCGATAAAGCAGAATCGCGCCGTCCTCGTTGGCCAGCAGCGGCATCAGCGTGCGTTTCTGCGGGATGGCCTTGCGCGGCTTGGGGATCGGGTAACGCGTCTCCAGACCAAGCATGTGCGCTTCGCAGCCTTTTTCCAGCGGACACAGCAGACAGCTCGGCTTGCTGCGGGTGCAGAGCGTGGCGCCCAGATCCATCATTGCCTGGGTGTAGGCGTTGACTCGATCCTGCGGCGTGAAGCGCTCGGCGTTGGCCCACAGCTGCTTGGCGACCTTCGGCTCGCCGGGGTAGCCCTCCTGCGCGGTAAAACGCGCCAGCACCCGTTTGACGTTGCCGTCGAGGATCGGCGCGCGCAGGCCCATGCTGATGCTGGCGATCGCGCCAGCAGTGGACAGGCCGATGCCCGGCAAATCCGTGAGCTTCTCGACATCGCGGGGAAACTCGCCGCCGTACTGGCTGACGACGATCTTCGCGGTCTTCTGCAGATTGCGCGCGCGGGTGTAATAACCCAGCCCGGTCCACAGATGCAGCACTTCGTCCTCCGGCGCTTCGGCCAGGGCCTCGACCGTCGGCAGCGCGGCCATGAAGCGGTCGAAGTAATTGAGCACGGTGCTGACCTGGGTCTGCTGCAGCATGATCTCGGACACCCACACCCGATACGGGTTGATGTTCTGTTGCCAGGGCAAATCATGGCGGCCGTGGCGGTCGAACCATTCCAGCACCGCCGTGGAAAACTGCTCCGCTCTCATCGCTTGAACAGTCCCTTCAATGCGTTTTTCAGTTCCGGGCTGACTTTGTCGCCCAGTTTCTCGTCGATTTTTTCGCTGATCTTGTCGCCGGCCAGTTTGGTCGCGACCTGGCCCATGCGTTCGTTGTCCACGCGGCAGGCCTTGGCGCCCAGTTCCAGCGGGCCACGGCAGCGCAGCGGCCATTCGATGCCGACGAATTTGTCGCCGACCTGGCAGGCCGGGTCCGGCATGGCGCTGGTGTCGCCCTCGACGATGATGCCGACGCGATAGTCCATGCCCAGCACCTTGAGGTCGATATCGCCATCACCGTTGACGCTCATGCCGGGGATGCGCACTTTCAGGTCCGGGTTGCTGGCCACGCCGTTGCGGAAGGTCAGGTTGCCCTTGAGTTCCTGGAACGGCGTGTCCTTGCCGCGTGGCTCGCCACTCAGGGATTTGCGGTTGAGGGTGGCGATGCCTTTGCACAGTTGCTGTTCAAGGTTGGCGTTGAGCAGCACGCCGTTGTTGATCACGAAACTGGCGTTGCCGTTGAGGGTTTCGATCAGCGCCTGCTGGCTGTTGCCGCTGCCGGTGACGGTGCTGGTGAGATTGACCAGACCCTTCACCGGTGGATTCTTGCCCTGGCTTTCGAGGATTTTCTCCACCGGCACCCGGTTGATCCGGGTTTGCAGGTTCAGCACCGGCGCCGTCTGGCGCGCGTCCAGCGTGCCCTTGGCTTCGAAGTCGCCGTTGTACAGCTCGCCGCGCAGGTTCTCCAGAGTCAGCAGGCCGCCCTGGCCGGTGGCTTTCAGTGCGGCGTTCTGGATCGGCAGCTTGTCGAGGGTCAACTGGCCGAAGGTCAGGTCGGCGTTGACGTCGAGCTTGCTCAGGCGCTCGACAGGGAACAGGCGCTCGGTGCTCCAGGCGCTTTTGCTCGGTTTTTCCGGCAGCGGTGTGCTGCCGGCCCCGGCCATGGCATCGGCTTCGGTGCTGGCGACTTCGGCCTGACGAACCTGCGTGGCGTTGTTGGCTTTTTCCGATTTCGGCGGCAGGTAACGGTCGACGTTGAAGGTGTCGGCCTTGAGGGTCGCCCGCAGTGATTGCTTGGCGAAATCTTCGACGGCGATGCGGCCGCTGAAGCTGCTGTCGTCGAGTTTCAGGTTGATGTTGTCCAGCGACACGCTGGTCGGCGTCGCGGCGACACGGCTGACCAGTTCAACCTTGCTCAGGCTGCCTTCGGCCATGGCCGGCAGGGTCTGGCCGATGCTGTCGACGAATTTCGCCAGGTCGAACTGGGCGATGGAAATCCCGCCGGTGATCTGTGGCGTCTTGTCCAGGTCGTTGGCCTTCAGTTCGCCCAAGGCGCGCAGCTGATTGACCGAGAGTTTGATGCCAGTCCATTCAGCGACGTTGGCGGCCTTGTCCAGCAACAGTTGGCCCTGGGCGGCGAAGGTCACGGTCTTGCCTTGCAGCGGATCGCCGGCAACTTCGCCGGACAGCTTCAGGTCTTCGAACTTATAGCGTTGCAGGGCGCGTTCGAAGCGCAGCTCGCCGTTGAGCTCGGTGCGCACCCGCAGCACTGGTTGATTGGTGCCGAGGAACGCGGTGGCCTTGACCGGGATGTTGGTCGAATCGTGAACCGCGCCGGTGCTCAGCTGGATGCTTTCGGCGCTGAATTGCTTGCCGGTCAGCTCGTCGTTGTATTCCACGCGGGCGTTGTTGACGGTCAGGCTGTCGATGTCGAGGCGGATCGGCTGGGCCGGTTTTTCCGCTTGCGCAGGGGCCTCGGGGGCGGTTTCGGCTGTGGTGGTCGGCGCTGGTGTGGTGCCGGCCTTGGGCGGCACCTTGCCGATGTCTTCCCAGTTGCCGTGACCATTCTTGTCACGGTTCAGGCGCAGGTTCAGGCCTTCGACGCGCACGTCGCTCATCTGCACTTCGCGGCGCAGCAGCGGCAGTACGCGCACGGACAGGCCGAGCATCTGCAGGTCGGCGAATGGTTCGGCAGGCTTGGCCAGGGTCGCGACGCTGGCCTCGTGCAGTTCCAGGCCGAGCCACGGGAACAGGCTCCAGCCGATATCGCCATTGAGCGTCAGCTCGATGTGGGCCTTGTCGCGGGCTATCTGGCGAATCTCGTCTTTGTAGTCGTTGGGATCAAACAGGTGGGTCAGGGCGAAGCCCGCCGCCACAATGATCAGCAACAGCCCGAGAAGTACCAGACCCAGGATTTTGCCGAACGCTTTCATGGGCGAGTCCTTGTAAGTAGTCGAATTCGTAATTTAGCCGGGGAGTATAGCGCTGCATCACCCCACGCTGTTGCGGTGTCCCGTGCAGCCTGCTGAACCGCGATGTACAGCGCTTCGACAACGATCGGCATCGGGGTTCCCCGGCAGCAGGAGATCAGATGACTCAAAAAAGGTGATATCAGTTTGGTTTTTCTGTCACGTGCAAATGGTAACCTTCGCCCGTTCGTCCGCCCATCTGCGACTTAACGTCGCGCTTTCAAGGAGCTTCACCCGCAAAAAACGGTCATGCCTGCGTGCATAAAGGCCGGGGGTGAGCAGTGGCTGGCGAACCATACTAATAATTGGGGGATACACAATGAGCACGACCATTACGGCGGACGGCCTCAAAGCCGATCAGCCCGGGTTCCTGTCCAAGGAACGCATCATCGCCAAGCCCGGTTTCAACCGCTGGCTGGTCCCGCCGGCCGCTCTGGCCATTCACCTGTGCATCGGCATGGCCTACGGCTTCTCGGTGTTCTGGTTGCCGCTGTCCAAGGCACTGGGCGTGACCGCTCCGGTGGCTTGCGCACCGGACATGAGCTTCATCGCACAAGTCTTCTCGTCGCAATGCGACTGGCCGATCTCCATGCTCGGCTGGATCTACACCCTGTTCTTCATCTTCCTCGGCTGCTCGGCAGCGATCTGGGGTGGCTGGCTTGAACACGCAGGCCCGCGCAAGGCCGGCGTTGTATCGGCACTGTGCTGGTGCGGCGGTCTGCTGATTTCTGCGCTGGGGATCTATACCCACCAGATCTGGCTAATGTGGATCGGCTCCGGCGTGATCGGCGGTATCGGTCTGGGCCTGGGTTACATTTCGCCGGTCTCGACCCTGATCAAGTGGTTCCCGGACAAGCGTGGCATGGCGACCGGCATGGCGATCATGGGCTTCGGCGGTGGCGCGATGGTTGGTGCGCCGCTGGCAACCGCTCTGATGAGCCATTTCGCTTCGCCGGCTGGCGTGGGCGTGTGGCAGAGCTTCGTGGCCATGGCTGCGATCTACTTCGTGTTCATGATCGGTGGCGCATTGGCCTACCGCGTGCCGCCAACCGGCTGGAAGCCTGAAGGCTGGACCGCTCCGGCGAAGAAAGCCTCGAACGCGATGATCACCCACCGTCACGTTCACGTGAATGTGGCGTGGAAAACCCCGCAATTCCGTCTGGTGTGGCTGGTGCTGTGCCTGAACGTGTCTGCCGGTATCGGCATCCTCGGCATGGCTTCGCCACTGTTGCAGGAAGTGTTCGGCGGCAAGCTGCTGGGTAACGATCTGCCGTTCGGTCAACTGGATGCCGGTCAACTGGCTTCCATCGCTGCCATTGCAGCCGGCTTCACCGGTCTGCTGAGCCTGTTCAACATCGGTGGCCGTTTCTTCTGGGCGTCGTTCTCGGACTACCTGGGCCGCAAGAACACTTACTTCGTGTTCTTCGCGCTGGGTTTTGCGCTGTACGCGCTGATCCCGAACCTCGGTCACCTGGGTAACGTTGCGCTGTTCGTGGCGGCGTTCTGCATCATCCTGTCGATGTACGGCGGTGGTTTCGCGACCGTTCCGGCGTATCTGGCCGACCTGTTCGGTACGCAGATGGTGGGCGCGATCCACGGTCGTCTGCTGACTGCCTGGGCCGCCGCTGGCGTGCTGGGTCCGGTGCTGGTGAACTATCTGCGTGAGTATCAGCTGAGCATCGGCGTCGAGCGCGCCGCCGCTTACGACATCACCCTGTACATCCTCGCCGGCCTGCTGGTGCTGGGTTTCCTGTGCAACCTGCTGGTGCGTCCGGTGGCGGACAAGTACTTCATGACCGACGCCGAACTGGCTGCCGAACAGGCGCTGGGCCACGACAAGGGTGCTGACGCCAGCACCGTGCTGGAGTGGAAAGCCGCGCCGGGCAGCAAGCCATTGGCGATCGCTGCGTGGCTGGTGGTGGGGATTCCGTTGGCGTGGGGTGTGTGGGTGACCCTGCAGAAGACGGCGGTTCTGTTCCACTAAGTTCGTTAACACCTGATCGTTCCCACGCTCTGCGTGGGAATGTCTTCCTGTGACGCTCTGCGTCACATTCGAAGTGGACGCAGAGCGTCCGGGGCTGCACTCCCACGCAAAGCGTGGGAGCGATCAGCGCCTTTCAATGCTTGTATGGACATGTCTATCCCCGACAGCACGGGGTTCTATCCGTCAGTCATTCCACCTCTCGTGTTTCTGTTTCGGCCCCGCGCCCCTATAATGGCTGCCTTTTTCGCCCAATGATTTTGCGGAGCTGGTGATGGCCGAACGTAAGGCGTCTGTCGAGCGCGACACTCTGGAAACCCAGATCAAAGCCTCGATCAACCTTGATGGCACCGGAAAGGCCCGATTCAATATCGGTGTTCCTTTTCTTGAGCACATGCTGGATCAGATCGCCCGTCACGGGTTGATCGACCTGGATATCGAATGCAAGGGCGATCTGCATATCGACGACCACCATACGGTGGAAGACGTCGGTATCACCCTCGGCCAGGCCTTCGCGCAAGCCATTGGCGACAAGAAAGGCATCCGTCGCTACGGCCACGCCTACGTGCCGCTCGATGAAGCGCTGTCGCGCGTGGTGATCGACTTCTCCGGCCGCCCAGGCCTGCAGATGCACGTGCCGTACACCCGCGCCACCGTTGGCGGCTTCGACGTCGACCTGTTCCAGGAATTCTTCCAGGGCTTCGTCAACCACGCGCTGGTCAGCCTGCACATCGACAACCTGCGCGGCACCAACACCCACCACCAGATCGAAACCGTGTTCAAGGCTTTCGGCCGCGCATTGCGCATGGCCGTCGAGCTGGATGACCGCATGGCCGGCCAGATGCCTTCGACCAAGGGCGTCCTGTAATGCAGACGGTTGCAGTTATCGATTACGGCATGGGCAACCTGCACTCGGTGGCCAAGGCCCTCGAGCACGTCGGTGCCGGCAAGGTGCTGATCACCAGCGATGCGGCAGTGATCCGCGAAGCCGACCGTGTGGTTTTCCCCGGCGTCGGCGCGATTCGCGATTGCATGGCGGAGATCCGTCGCCTCGGTTTCGATTCGCTGGTGCGTGAAGTCAGCCAGGATCGTCCGTTCCTCGGCATCTGCGTCGGCATGCAAGCCTTGCTCGACAGCAGCGAAGAGAACGACGGCGTCGACTGCATCGGCCTGTTCCCGGGCGCTGTGAGGTTCTTCGGCAAAGACCTGCATGAAGACGGCGAACACCTGAAAGTCCCGCACATGGGCTGGAACGAAGTGAAGCAGGCGGTGGATCACCCGCTGTGGCACAACATTCCGGACCTGGCGCGTTTCTACTTCGTGCATAGCTACTACATCGCCGCCGGTAATCCGCGGCAGGTGGTTGGCAGCGGTCATTACGGCGTCGATTTCGCCGCGGCGCTGGCCGAAGGTTCGCGTTTCGCCGTGCAGTTCCACCCGGAGAAGAGCCATACCCATGGCCTGCAATTGCTGCAGAACTTCGCGGCGTGGGACGGTCGCTGGTAAATGGCCGTCAAGAAATCCAAGCCGCCGATCCTGACCCTCACTCCCGAGCAGGAGAACGAGGCCAACCGCAAGATTCAGCGGTTCATGGAGGATCGTTTCGAACTGGACCTGGGTTCGTTCGAGGCGGCGGAAATTCTTGAGCTGTTTACCCGCGAAATTGCTCCGCACTATTACAACAGGGCGATTTTCGATGTGCAGACCCACCTCAAGGAGCGGTTTGAAAGCATCGAAAGCGACCTGTGGGCGCTCGAGAAAAACTGATTTCCGAGCCAAGCTGAACATTCAAATTTGAAGGTTTGCCAGATGCTGATTATTCCCGCTATCGATCTTAAAGACGGTGCCTGCGTACGTCTGCGCCAGGGCCGCATGGAAGATTCCACAGTGTTCTCCGATGACCCGGTGAGCATGGCTGCCAAGTGGGTGGAGGGCGGTTGCCGTCGTCTGCATCTGGTCGACCTGAACGGCGCTTTCGAAGGCCAGCCGGTCAACGGTGAAGTGGTGACTGCTATCGCCAAGCGCTACCCGACCCTGCCGATCCAGATCGGCGGCGGCATCCGTTCGCTGGAAACCATCGAGCACTACGTCAAGGCGGGCGTCAGCTACGTGATCATCGGCACCAAAGCGGTGAAGGATCCGGCGTTCGTCGCTGAAGCCTGCCGCGCGTTCCCGGGCAAGATCATCGTTGGCCTCGATGCCAAAGACGGTTTTGTCGCCACCGATGGCTGGGCTGAAATCAGCACCGTGCAGGTCATCGACCTGGCCAGGCAGTTCGAAGCCGACGGCGTGTCCTCGATCGTTTATACCGACATCGCCAAAGACGGCATGATGCAGGGCTGCAACGTACCGTTCACCGCTGCGCTCGCTGCTGCCACGAAGATCCCGGTGATCGCTTCCGGTGGCATTCACAACCTGGGTGACATCAAGTCGCTGCTCGACGCCAAGGCGCCAGGCATCATCGGCGCAATCACCGGCCGGGCGATCTACGAAGGCACTCTCGACGTCGCCGAAGCGCAAGCTTTCTGCGATTCGTACCAAGGCTGAGGACTGACCATGGCGCTGGCCAAACGCATCATCCCTTGCCTGGACGTGGACAACGGCCGGGTCGTCAAAGGTGTGAAGTTCGAGAACATCCGTGACGCCGGCGACCCGGTGGAAATCGCCCGTCGCTACGACGAGCAGGGTGCCGACGAAATTACCTTTCTCGACATCACCGCCAGCGTCGATGGCCGCGACACCACGCTGCATACCGTCGAGCGCATGGCCAGCCAGGTGTTCATCCCGCTGACCGTCGGCGGTGGCGTGCGTACCGTGCAGGACATCCGCAACCTGCTCAACGCCGGTGCGGACAAGGTGTCGATCAACACCGCTGCCGTGTTCAACCCGGAATTTGTCGGCGAAGCGGCGCAGCATTTCGGCTCGCAATGCATTGTCGTCGCCATCGACGCGAAGAAGGTCTCCGGCCCGGGCGAAACCCCGCGCTGGGAGATCTTCACTCACGGCGGTCGCAAACCGACCGGCCTCGACGCGGTCGAGTGGGCGAAGAAAATGGAAGGCCTCGGTGCCGGTGAAATCCTCCTGACCAGCATGGATCAGGACGGTATGAAAAACGGTTTCGACCTCGGCGTGACCCGCGCCATCAGCGATGCGCTGGGCATTCCGGTGATCGCTTCCGGCGGCGTCGGCAACCTGCAGCATCTGGCTGACGGCATCCTTGAAGGCCACGCCAGCGCGGTGTTGGCGGCGAGTATTTTCCACTTCGGCGAATACACCGTTCAGGAAGCCAAGGCCTACATGGCGCACCGCGGTATCGTAATGCGTTAAACATCCATACAGGCCAGTGGACAGCATGGCGTACCCAAGGCACTCTTGGGCACGCCATGGATTTCGGTAGCCCGACATGATCAAACGCCTGCTTCTCGCCCTCGCCAGTGCCTCCGTGTTGTTGATCAACACCGGCCACGCCGAAGAAAGTCCCGACACCGATCTGGTGCTCCTCACCGAAAACTTCCCGCCGTACAACATGGCGAAGAACGGCAAGAATTTCGCCCAGGATGAAAACATCAACGGCATCGCCACGGACATCGTGCGCGAGATGTTCAAGCGTGCCGGCATCACTTACAGCCTGACCCTGCGCTTCCCCTGGGAGCGGGTCTACAAGCTGGCGCTGGAGAATCCCGGTTACGGTGCGTTCGTCATGGCGCGCCTGCCGGATCGCGAAAAACTCTTCAAGTGGGTCGGCCCGATCGGCCCGGACGACTGGGTCATGCTGGCCAAGGCCGACAGCAAGATCACTCTCGAAACCCTCAATGATGCGCGCAAGTACAAGATCGGCGCCTACAAGGGCGATGCGATTGCCGAGACGTTGACCAAGCAGGGTCTGAAGCCGGTGGTGGTGCTGCGCGATCAGGACAACGCCAAAAAGCTCGTCAGCGGCCAGATCGACCTGTGGGCCACCGGCGATCCTGCCGGCCGTTATCTGGCGCGACAGGATGGCGTGACCGGGTTGAAAACCGTACTGCGCTTCAACAGTGCCGAGCTGTATCTGGCCCTGAACAAGGACGTGCCGGACGAAGCCGTTGCCAAGCTCCAAACTGCGCTCGATCAGATGCGCAAGGATGGCGTGGTTGACGAGATCATGGGACGGTACCTGTAAGGGGCATCGATTCCGTCGGAAGCTGCGGCTCACTCTGCGGCTGCGCAGCTGGCAGTTGTTCCGGCTTCACCGGCTCGGCAGGCGTCTGTTTTTCTGACTCGGTGTCGGACACTGTTTTCGGCTCCGGTTCGACCGGGCAGTCAGTCAGGTGCAGACTGTCCATATCAGTAAAGCTGAGATGGCCTTCCACTTGCGAGCCATCTTCGCGCAATACGCGGTAGTCGCTTTGCATCAGATAAACCGCCGCAAAGCGGTTTGGCCCCACCAGTGCAATGACTTCCGCATCCAGGGAGTTCACCCATTCATCGGTATCCGAATCGCTATTGCAGAAGCTGTCGCCCAGTCGGGCCGAGCAGATGACTGCAGACGCAGGGGTTACCGATTGCCATTGAACTCCGATGTCGATTCCGGTGTTGCGAGTGAAGCGGCGGATCATCCCGGAAGACTGGGTTCGGTGCGCCTTCCACCTGAAAGCCCGGTTTACGTCAGTGTTGTTTTTGCCCTCGCCGACCAGCACGTAACGGTCGGTTCTTTCCATTTGGTAAAACGGTGAAGTACGTAGTTGGGCCAGGCTTGTCAGGGCCGGGTCGTTGACCGCGAACCAAGGCAGGCGCACAACCTGTGTGATCCTGGCTGGTGGCAGGGCGGCAGAGGCATCATGCCCGCTGAGTTCAGGAAGCGCCGGTGGCGTTTGCACTTGAATCGGGATTGGCATCCGCAACGCATAGGCAGTACCGGGTGACACCGGTTTGCCGTAGCCCTTGGTCCCGATGAAGGTTCCGGGGGCAAAGTAGATTTCCCCGGCGGAGGCGATCGGCGGCGTGACGCTCCAGGTGCTGAAGTCGCGCGCGGCGCCGCTGCCCTGGTCGCTCCAGATCAGACTTGCGGCACTGGCGGCGACCACCAGGTCGGCCCTTACGCAGCGTACGGCGTTGAAGGAAGGCTGGGTGTTGTCGTTGGAGCACACCATGCCGAGTGCCACATAGCCTTGCGGTGGGACTGGCTGCCAGATGGAGCAGTCGCCATTGGCACCGGAGCCTGCATCACTCCATACCCGTTGGTACGCTTCGGGCCTGCTCAGGGCCGGGCCCTTGCCCGCGTCGGTGTGTTGCGGATCACCTTCGCGGACGACTGCCATCACCTGTTGTTCGTTGACGTTGTGTCGTCCCGAGACGGCGAGATCGCCCAATGGAAAGTAGCCGGGCAGCAGGTCGGGGGCCGGGGTCGGGCGCCAGAAGCTGCCGGGTTTTGACTTTGAGCCGGTGTTGTCCCAGATCCGGTGAAACTCGGTGGTGAAATGGATCAGCAGGTTTTCAACTGCGATGGGTTCCATTTGCCGAATGGGCGATTTGAGATTGATTTGGGTATTCATGGTGGGTCCCGATCAGAGAAAGCGGCTCGATAGCGCCGCGACAGCTCTGAATATCCGGGTTTGCGGGGTGCTCTTTGCGGTAACTATCTATCGCTTCGTGACAGCTTGTTACCGGTAGACCCCGTCTTTGCCATGGGCAGCGGTAGCGCGATTGCTGCGCACACTGATCATCTGCCTGATGTCGATCCACTCGATGCCTTGAGCTTTCAGCTTCGGCAGCTCGCGCTCCAGCACCGCCAGAGTCTGAGGATAAGGATGGCCGATCATCACCGCCGATCCCTGTTTGTGCGCCAGGCTGATTGCCGTCTGCAGCTGAGTCAGGATCGCCGCTTCTGTGCGCTCGTCATCGAGAAACACATCCCGCGAAACACTTGCCAGATCGATCTTCTGCGCCTGTTGCGCAGCGACGGTCTGGGCGCTGGTGCGGCTGTCGACGAAGAACTTGTGGCGGCGCTGCAACTCGCCCATCAACCACGCCATGGCCACTGGTTGTGCGGTCATGCGACTGCCCATATGGTTGTTGATGCCGGCGGTGTAGGGGACCATTTTAAACGCAGCGTTCAGGCGTTTTTCGAGTTCTTCGATGGGCAGTTCGGGATGCCAGGCGAACGGGCCGGTGGCCGGGTCCATCGGCATGTGCAGGATCACGATCTTGCCGGCACGATGGGCTTCGCGGGCAAATTCGGTGGCGTGCGGTGTGTCGGGCATGATCGCAGTGGTTACCGGCCCGGGGAGGGCCAGCACGCGGCGATCCCGGGGCAGGTTCTGCCCCAGGTCGTCGATGATCAGCGTCAGGTAGGCTTTTTGAGGTGTTGGTCTGGCAGGTTCTGCGTGAGCAGCGCCCGCCAGACAGCACAGCAGGACAAAGACGAAACGCAAAGACATCCTCAACGGCCGGACGTGATGCTCAGGCCTTTGAGCAGGCTCAGGGCCTGGGCCAACTGGTAATCGTCATCCTGCGGCATCGCCTTGGCCTTGCCGCCGGAGCCGGTCGGTTTGTCCGCGCCGCCGTTGCCGTTGCCCAGGTGACCTTGCAGGTCGGCTTCCTTGAAGTAGTCGTTGTCCGCCTCGTTGGTGATCTTGGCACGGCGCACTTCGATGTCCGGGACGATGCCCTGGGCCTGGATCGAGCGGCCGTTCGGCGTGAAGTACAAAGCGGTGGTGATCTTCAGCGCGCGGTCGTTGTTCAGCGGCAGCACGGTCTGCACCGAGCCCTTGCCGAAACTGGTGGTGCCCATGACCACGGCGCGTTTCTGATCCTGCAAGGCGCCGGCGACGATTTCCGAGGCCGAGGCACTGCCACCGTTGATCAGCACGACCATTGGCACCGCTTCGCTTTCGTCCTTGCCAGTGGCGGAGAAGCGCAGTTCTGAGTTGGCGATCCGGCCCTTGGTGTAGACGATCAGGCCTTTGGTGATGAAGTGGTCGACCACTTCCACCGCCGCCTGCAACACGCCGCCCGGGTTGTTGCGCAGGTCGAGGATGATGCCGTTGAGCTTCTTGCCGTTGTCCTTGCGCAGCTTGGCCAGGGCCTTGGAGACCTCTTCGCCGGTCTTGACCTGGAACTGGGTGATGCGGATCAGGCCATAACCCGATTCCAGCAGTTGCGCCTTGACGCTCTTCACCTGAATCACCGCGCGGGCCAGGGTCACGTCGAACGGCGTGCCGCCGTCGCGGACCAGGGTCAGGGTGATTTTCTGGCCGATCTTGCCGCGCATCTTGTCCACGGCTTCGGTCATGGTCTGGCCACGGGTCGGTGCGCCGTTGATCTTGACGATGAAGTCACCGGCCTGGATGCCGGCCTTCGATGCTGGCGTATCGTCGATCGGCGACACGACCTTGATGAAGCCGTCTTCGGCGCCGACTTCGATGCCCAAGCCGCCGAACTCACCGCTGGTGCTTTCCTGCAACTCGGTGAAATCTTCAGGGCCGAGGTAGGCGGAGTGCGGATCGAGGTTGCTGAGCATGCCCTTGATCGCGTTTTCCAGCAGGGTCTTGTCGTCCACCGGCTCGACATAGGCGGCCTTGATCCGGTCCATGACCTCGGCAAAGGTGCGCAGCTCTTCCAGCGGCAACGGCGCCTTGCTGGTGGCAGCAGTGCCTGCCGGAGCGACAGCCGGGGCCGGTTGAGCGGCAAACGCCAGAGGCGCGCCGATCACCAGGGCGATCGTCAGGGCCAGCGAGGTAAGACGGGACAAATGCAGCATGTCGAACGAACTCCTAATATCGGTAACTCACGCCTATCCTTGCGCGCGGCACCATTGCGCCGGATCACTCGGGTGACCCTGCTGACGAATTGCGAAATACAGCGCTGGTGTGTCCTGACCGCCACTGTTACCCACAGTGGAGATGGACTCACCGGCTTTTACCACGTCACCCGCCGACTTCAGCAGCGTCTGGTTGTGACCGTAAAGACTCAGAAAACCGTTGCCGTGGTCGAGGATCACCAGCAGTCCTGCGCCGCGCAGCCAGTCGGCAAACACCACACGCCCGCCGTGTACGGCATGCACCTGGCTGCCGGCGGAGGCGCTGATCATCACGCCGTCCCATTTGGTACGGGCATCGTCGCCACGGGTTTCGCCGAAGCGTGCCAGCAGTCGACCATCAACCGGCCATGGAAGTTTTCCCCGACTTGACGCAAAAGGGCCACCGAAGGTCTCGCCGCCGCTGGACACCAGG
The DNA here is from genome assembly GCF_028657055.1 of Pseudomonas aphyarum. Taxonomy (NCBI): domain Bacteria; kingdom Pseudomonadati; phylum Pseudomonadota; class Gammaproteobacteria; order Pseudomonadales; family Pseudomonadaceae; genus Pseudomonas; species Pseudomonas aphyarum. The sequence goes on along the minus strand of NZ_JAMDGS010000009.1, from coordinate 44,043 downwards.
GCGCCGGGAGTCGATCTGACCGGTTTGCGTGGGGCGTCGGAGTTTTCCGCCTCGGCCTCACGCAAGCGCTTTTTTTCGGCTTCCTGCTGGGCGATGAGCGCTTTCTGCCGCGCTTCTTCTGCCTCACGAGCCTGGCGGGCCAGGGTTTCTTCAATGGTTTTAAGGACTTTAGACAGGTCTGCCTGATCCTGCTCGCGGGCGGCCAGTTTCTGGTCCCGGGCTTTTACGTCGTCATTGAGTTTGGCAAGGGCCTGCTGGCGTTCCTTGCGGACCTTGTCGAGCGCTTCGCGCTGAGTGTCGAGATCGCTTTGCTGTACCAGCAATTGCGCCTGCTGCAAACCGATGTCCTTTTCGACATTGGCCAGTTGGCGCAGGGTTTCGTTGAAGCTCTTCAACTGCTCCAGGCGAGCCTGGCTCAGATAGTCGTAATAGGTGAGGGTGCGGGCGAATTTCTCGGGGTTCTGCTGGTTGAGCAGCAGCTTGAGGTATTCCTGGCGGCCGTTCTGGTAGGCGGCGCGGGCCTGGATGGCGATCAGTCGCTGCTGTTCAGTGCGCGCGCTCTGGAGTTTTTTTTTCTCCGCATCGAGCCGCTGCAGCTCGGATTCGCTCTTCTTCAGCTCTTTCTGCAAGGCTTCGACCTGCTTCTCGAGCTTGCCCATCTCGGTTTCGGTGCCCTTGAGCTCCTTTTGCACGCCGGATTTTTCTTCCTGGAGCTTGCCCAGCAGTTTTTTCAGCTCGGCAATGTCCTGGCGCGTGGCGTCCAGTTGCTGTTGGGTTTGCGCGCGCTCATCCGCGAAGGCCGGTTGGAGCAGGCATGTCAGAGCGAGGGCGATCAGGACGCGAAGCATAGAGGCGGGCGGCACCAGGGTAAGGGACGGCCTAGTATGCCCGCCCGACGCGGCAAAAAAAACGCCTCAAAGCCAACTGCTTTGAGGCGTTCGTCATAAAAAGCCGTTTCAGGCTGATTACAGGGCGTTTTTGATATCAGACCAGAATCGAAGTGCCAGTCATTTCCGCCGGTTTTTCAAGGCCCAACAGTTTCAGCATGGTCGGCGCCACGTCCGCCAGTACGCCGCCTTCACGGACTTTCAGGTCGCGCTTGCCGACATAGATGAACGGCACCGGCTCGGTGGTATGCGCGGTGTGCGCTTGCCCGGTGGATTCGTCGGCCATCTGCTCGACGTTACCGTGGTCGGCGGTGATCAGCGCTTCACCGCCGACTTTTTCCAGGGCATCGACAATGCGGCCGACGCAGGTGTCCAGGCACTCCACGGCTTTCACCGCGGCTTCGAACACGCCGCTATGGCCGACCATGTCGCCGTTGGCGTAGTTGACCACGATCACGTCGTAGCGCTGATTTTCGATGGCCTCGACGATGCGGTCGGTGACTTCCGGCGCGCTCATTTCCGGCTGCAAGTCATAGGTGGCGACTTTCGGCGACGGGATCAGGATGCGCTCTTCGCCCGGGAACGGTTCTTCGCGACCGCCGGAGAAGAAGAAGGTCACGTGGGCGTATTTCTCGGTTTCGGCGATACGCAGCTGGGTCTTGCCGTTTTTCGCCAGGTAGTCGCCGAGCACGTTTTCCAGGCTGCCCGGGGCAAAGGCTGCGGGGGCCGGGATGCTGGCGGCGTATTGGGTCAGGCCCACGTACTGCACTTTCGGCTGGCGTGCGCGCTCGAATTCCTTGAAACCGTCTTCGACAAACACGCGGCTCAGCTCGCGGGCGCGGTCGGCGCGGAAGTTCATGAACACCACAGCGTCGCCGTCTTCGACTTTTACCGGCTCACCGATGCTGGTGGCTTTGACGAATTCGTCGCTCTCGCCACGGGCGTAAGCGGCTTCCAGGCCTTCCTGGGCGGTGGCGGCGTTGAATTCGCCATTGCCATCAACGATCAGGTTGTAGGCCTGGGACACGCGATCCCAACGGTTGTCGCGGTCCATGGCGTAGTAGCGGCCGATGATGCTGGCGATGCGGCCCTTGCCGAGCGCCTGGAAGGTCGCGTCGAGCAGTTCGATCGATGACGCGGCGCTTTTCGGCGGCGTATCACGGCCATCAAGGAAGGCGTGCAGGTAGATCTTTTCGGCGCCGCGCTTGAAGGCCAGTTCGGCCATGGCGATCAAATGATCCTGGTGGCTGTGAACGCCGCCATCCGACAGCAGGCCCATGAAATGCACGGCCTTGCCGGCGGCCACGGCCTTGTCCACGGCGGCGCAGATGGTCGGGTTCTCGAAGAACTCGCCGTCGCGGATCGCTTTGGTCACGCGCGTGAAGTCCTGATACACCACGCGGCCGGCGCCGAGGTTCATGTGGCCAACTTCAGAGTTGCCCATCTGGCCGTCCGGCAGACCGACGTCCATGCCGCTGCCCGAGATCAAGCCGTTCGGCACGGTGGCCCACAGGCGATCCAGCACAGGCTTTTTGGCCGCATAGACGGCGTTGGATTCGGGGCTGTCGCTGTGACCGAAGCCGTCGAGAATCATCAGGACCAAAGGTTTAGGCGTGGTAGTCATGGAATCCACTCGTGGCTAATAAAGAAGAGGGCGATGGAAAAGGGAGTTGGAGTTTAAAGCGAAGTTCCGACCGCGTCACCGCCGGACGGGGTTTGGCCGACCATAGTGGCTGTGTATACTGGCCGACATTTTAACGCCCTGGAACCTCCTTCGATGGTTGCTCACCTGATTGAATTTGCCACTAACCACTACATTCTTGTCGGTATCTTCGTCGTACTGCTGGCATTGCTGCTGGCGCACACAGTGCAGGGCGGCGGTAAAAGCCTGAGCACGGGCGAGCTGACCGCACTGGTCAACAAGGAAGCCGGCGTGGTGGTGGACATCCGTCCGAGCAAGGATTACGCCGCCGGTCACATCGTTGGCGCGGTGAACATTCCCCAGGACAAACTGGCCGCCCGTATCGGCGAGCTGGAAAAGCACAAGGCCAAGACCATCATTCTGGTCGACGCCCTGGGCCAGACCGCCGGCACCCACGCCCGCGAGCTGATGAAAGCCGGCTTCACCGCCGCCAAGCTGTCCGGCGGGATTTCCAGCTGGAAAGGCGACAACCTGCCGTTGGTGAAGTGACATGAGCGACGTCATCGTCTACTCCAGCGATTACTGCCCTTACTGTTCGCGCGCCAAGTACCTGCTCGCGAACAAAGGCGTGGCCTTCGAAGAGATCAAGGTCGATGGCAAGCCGCAGGTGCGCGCCGCCATGGCCCAGAAAGCCGGACGCACGTCCGTGCCGCAGATCTGGATCGGCGACACCCACATCGGCGGATGTGATGATTTGTATGCCCTGGAGCGCGCCGGCAAGCTCGACGCGCTGCTCAAGGCCTGAACTGCTGCACCTGCAAACCAAGAACCCTAAAAGACCCAAGATCAGAAAGGATCTGAGATGACTGACCAACAGAACACTGCAGCCAGCGAAGAAGAAACCGCACCGCAATTCTCCTTGCAGCGCATCTACGTACGCGACCTGTCCTTCGAAGCCCCGAAAAGCCCGGCGATCTTCCGCCAGCAGTGGGATCCGGCGGTCGCTCTGGATCTGAATACCCGCCAGAAAGCCCTGGAAGGTGATTTCTACGAAGTCGTGCTGACCCTGTCCGTCACCGTGAAAAACGGTGAAGAAGTGGCCTTCATCGCTGAAGTGCAACAGGCCGGTATCTTCCTGATCAAGAACCTGGACGCGGGTTCGATGAGCCACACCCTGGGTGCGTTCTGCCCGAACATCCTGTTCCCGTACGCTCGCGAAACCCTGGACAGCCTGGTGACCCGCGGTTCGTTCCCGGCCCTGATGCTGGCCCCGGTGAACTTCGACGCCCTGTACGCGCAAGAGCTGCAGCGCATGCAGGAATCCGGCGAGACCCCGACCGTTCAGTAAGCGGTCGATGCAACAACGAAAAAAGCGCCGTTACAGGCGCTTTTTTCTTGGGCGATCGAATGGCGTTACTTGAAGTCGTTCTGCCGCCACGCTTCGTACACGGCCACCGCCACGGTGTTCGACAGGTTCAGGCTGCGGCAGCCTTCGCGCATCGGCAGGCGCAGGCGCTGTTCGCCGGGCAGGGCATCGAGCACTTCCGGCGGCAGGCCACGGCTTTCCGGGCCGAATATGAACGCATCGCCGGGGACGAACGCGGCATCGTGAAACGGCCGCGAACCCTTGGTGGTGAAGGCGAACAGCCGTGGATGACCGAGGCTTTCCAGGCAACTGGCGAGGTCGGCATGACGCTGCAAAGTGGCATACTCGTGGTAGTCGAGACCGGCGCGGCGCAGGCGCTTGTCGTCCATCTCGAAGCCCAGCGGTTCGATCAAATGCAGGTGGCAGCCGCTGTTGGCGCACAGCCTGATAACGTTGCCGGTGTTCGGCGGAATTTCCGGTTGAAAAAGGATGACGTGAAACATGCACGGCTCCGAAGGTAAAGATGACGCGCATTCTACGCCGCAAGCGAATCCGCGTTCGAAACTATTCCCGCGGGTGATGGCTTCACTGGCGATCATCGGTGTGATGGTCGGGTTGATGATCGGCCGTTTGACCACGCCTGACCCGACCGTCTTGCAGCAGGTCGAGGTGATCGATGATGGTCTGGCGGTGTGGTTCAACAACGAGCCGAAGCTGCACGGCGAGATCGTCGATGGCAGCCTCGCGTTGCTGTTCGAGGCTGAAGGCAAGGCGCAGAAAGGTCAGCTCAAGTTCAACGGCAAGGACGTGAACTGGCGGACGCGGTTGAGTGACGGGGGATTGTTGCTGACGCTGGTGGCGGCGCGGCCGCTGCAGGGCGACTGGGCCGGCCAGGCGGTCGATGACCGCTGGCGGCTGGAGATCCATCTCCGGGAGCAATAAAAGAGGGAATCCCCGGCCTGCCTGTACCAAGGTTCCCGAAACGGGCGGGCTCATCGCATCGCGTTCTGAGCCGGTGTAAAGAAGGAACCCCTGACCTGCCTGTATCAAGGGCCCCAAAAGGGTGGACTCATCGAGTCCGGTGTAAAGAGGGGAATCCCCGGCCTGCCTGTACCAAGGCCCCCGAAAGGGTGGGTGAATCGAATCACCTGATGGAGTTGTTGCAGGGGGCGTGCCAGGTTTTCGCGTTTTGAAACAAAAAAGCTCGGCACAATGACAAAGGCCCCGTAATACGGGGCCTTTGTGCATCTTGGATCTGGGTTTTTCAGCAGTTTCGACGGGGTAGGCAAGGGTGGCGCTGTGCGCGATTACGGGCCTTGGTGCATTGTCGTGGTGCAGTCGTGGGGAGTAGGCGGTGTGGCGGGGTTAGTGGGCGGATCTGGAAATGCCCCCTCACCCTAACCCTCTCCCGGAGGGAGAGGGGACTGACCGGGGGATACTTAAGAGTTACACCGACCTGATGTTGCGTTGTTGAATCCATAATCGACTCGAACATTCAGGTCGATGCAGAGCGCGAGACACCTCGGTCGGCCCCCTCTCCCTCCGGGCGGTCCGACGTTTCGGGAGGGCTGGGGTGAGGGGGGATCCCGAGTGCGCTAAAGTCTTCAAGCAAACGAGGCTCTAGCCTTCATCGCCCTCATCATCATCCCCGCCATCGACCTTCATGCCGAGTTCCTTGATCTTGCGGGTCAAGGTGTTCCGGCCCCAGCCCAGCAGGACCGCAGCGTCACGACGACGTCCGGCGGTGTGCTTTAGCGCCGTCTCGATCATGATCCGCTCGAACGCCGGCACCGCGCTGTCGAGCAGGCTCGACTGACCGCGCGCCAGGGCCTGATCGGCCCACTGACGCAGCGCCTGTTCCCAGTTGGTCACTGGCGCCGAGTCCTGAGGCAGGCTCAGCAGTTCCGGCGGCAGGTCGCTGATGTGCACCTCGCGTCCGGACGCCATCACGGTGATCCAGCGGCAGGTGTTTTCCAGCTGGCGCACGTTGCCCGGCCACGGCAGATTCTTCAGGTATTCCTCGGTCTCGCTTTTCAGCAGCTTCGGCTCCACCGCGAGCTCTTGCGCGGCGCGGCTGAGGAAGTGCTTGGCCAGGGTCGGGATGTCTTCGCGACGGTCCGACAGTCGCGGGATGTGGATGCGGATCACGTTGAGGCGGTGGAACAAGTCCTCACGGAATTTCCCGGCGTGAACCAGGGTTTCCAGATTCTGGTGCGTCGCGGCGATGATCCGCACATCGACCTTGACCGGCACATGCCCGCCAACGCGATAGAACTCGCCATCGGCCAGCACCCGCAGCAGTCGGGTCTGGGTGTCCGCCGGCATGTCGCCGATTTCATCGAGGAACAGCGTGCCGCCGTCGGCCTGTTCGAAGCGCCCGCGACGCAGGTTGGCCGCGCCGGTGAAGGCGCCTTTCTCGTGGCCGAACAGCTCGGATTCCATCAGGTCTTTCGGAATCGCTGCCATGTTCAGCGCGATGAACGGCGAAGCCGCGCGCGGGCTGTGGCGGTGCAGGGCGTGGGCCACCAGTTCTTTACCGGTGCCGGATTCGCCGTTGATCAGCACGGTGATGTTGGAGTGGCTCAAGCGTCCGATGGCGCGAAACACTTCCTGCATCGCCGGCGCTTCGCCGATGATTTCCGGAGTGCGGGTCAGGGTCGGGGCGACTTCCAGGCCTTGCTGCTCCTGAGCGTGCTGATTGGCACGCTTGACCAGTGACACCGCCTCGTCGACATCGAACGGCTTGGGCAGGTACTCGAACGCGCCGCCCTGATAGGAGGCGACAGCGCTGTCCAGATCGGAGTGAGCGGTCATGATGATCACCGGCAGCCGTGGGTGCTGCTCGCGGATCCGCGCCAGCAGGTCCAGGCCGCTGGCGCCGGGCATGCGGATATCGGAGATGATCACGTCCGGCTGCTGGCGCGCGAGGCGGCTCATCACGCCATCGGCACTGTCGAAGCTCTGGGTGGTCATGCCTTCCTGTTGCAGGGCTTTTTCCAGAACCCAACGGATAGAACGGTCGTCATCGACGATCCACACGGTTTCACTACGGCTCATGTCGATGTGGCTCCTTGTTCCAGTGGCAGAAAGATCGAAAACGTGGTGTGGCCGGGGTGGCTGTCACACTCGATCAGGCCCTGGTGCTGGCTGATGATGTTCTGGGTGATGGCCAGGCCCAGCCCGGTACCGTCCGGACGGCCGCTGACCATGGGAAAGAAGATGGTTTCCTGGAGTTCCGCCGGAATGCCCGGGCCGTTGTCGATGATCTCGATCTTGGTCACCAGACGATGGCGGACGTGGCCGATGGTGAACTGGCGCATGGCGCGGGTGCGCAGGCTGATGCGGCCCAGGCGCAGCTCGTTCTGGCTGCTGATGGCCTGCATCGCGTTGCGGACGATGTTCAGCACCGCCTGAATCATTTGTTCGCGGTCGATCAGGACGTCGGGAATGCTCGGGTCGTAATCGCGCACCAGCGTGATGCAGCCTTGGCTTTCGGCCTCGACCAGTTGGCAGACACGCTCCAGCACTTCGTGGACATTGCACAGGGCCAGCGACGGCAGTTTGTTCGAACCGAGCATGCGGTCGACCAGATTGCGCAGGCGGTCGGCCTCTTCGATGATCACGTTGGTGTAGTCGCGCAGGCTGTCTTCCGGCAGTTCCCGGGCCAGCAGTTGCGCGGCGCCACGAATGCCGCCCAGCGGGTTCTTGATCTCGTGAGCGAGGCCGCGCACCAGCATCTTGCTGGTTTCCTGCTTCGACAGCTGGGCCTCTTCCTTGGTGATGCGCAACAGGCGGTCACGGGGATGGACTTCCAGCAGGAGCAGAGTCGCGCCGTTGCTGAGGATCGGCGTCACCGCGTAATCCACGGTCAGGGTCTGGCCGGTGAGGGCAGTGAGCATCGCTTCGCGCTTGGTGAACGGGTGCGCCTGCTCCACCGCCTGGCGCAACGAATTGAGCGCCTCGGTGGACTCGGTGAACAGCTCGCTGATGAACTGCCCATGGCTGCGCTGGCCGCTGATGGCCAGCAACATCTCCGCCGCCGGGTTCATGTACTCGAGGCGCAATTCGCTGTCGAGCAGGATGGTGGCGGTGGTCAGGTTGTCGAGTAGCAAGCGATGCAGTGCGTCACTGATGGTCATGAGGACCTCTTTTGGAGCATGGCGCGCGCAGGGATACAGCGCTGATGCGAGGAAAATGCAAAAACCAAACCAAGGCTCCGAAAAGAAGCGTTCAACCCCTGAAACGGGCGTTTGACGCTCGTTTGCGTGGCAGTCGAACCGCTCTGGCGGGTACTTTCGAACCAAAATGGGTTGGAATGTGAGTACGGTGCAGCGTATTGCACCAATATAGTGCGCAAAGCTGAACGGCGTCAGAAGAAACGCAGGAAAGGATTTTTCGGTTCGGCGGGTTTGTCTTTCAGCGGGCATTCCGGGCGCACGCCATAGTCGGCGCTGACGCACGGTTTGACCTGACGCTTCTGTGCCAGGGAGATGCGCTGCATGTGGAACGGCTGGTTGGCGGTCTTCTCCACGGTTCGACCCTGGGCATCGAGGATCTCGACGGACAGGTTGTGGCTGCCTCGATCGATGTTGCTCAGCGGGAACACCGGGCTCAGACCGGGTTCACCGACGGCCTGGCCATCCAGCAGCAGGCGATACAGATGACCTCGTTGCAGGCCCGGCTCGCTGGTGACGCTGACGATCAGCTCGCCGGCGCTGCTGCGAATGGTCGCGTCCGGCTCGGGGATCAGCACGCGCAGCATGTCGTAGTGGAACAGCGGCGGCTCTGCTGATTTCTTCGACGGCGCGACCGGTGCGGCGACGGTCGGATTCGAGGCCATGCGATTGCTGGTGGCCAGCGGCACACGCTTGGCGTTGCCGCGCGGTTGGTCGGTGTAGACGCGATTGCCCTGTGCGTCGATGTAAGTGAACACCTCGGCCGATGCGCCAAACGCGATCAGCGACAGGCACAAGGCAATCAATCCCCGCGTCATGGCTTGTGCACCCGCTGCACGGTGAACACTACCGCAGGACTCTGCTGAATGATCGCCTCGCCATTGATCACCTGCACCGCGAGCCGATGCTCGCCCCGGTCGACGTTCACCAGTTGCAGGATCGGCACGTTGCTCGGCTGGCCATAAGGCGCGTCATCGAGCAGCAGACGCAATTGATGCGGCGGTTGCAGGCGCGGCTTGATCAGCACGCTGACCGTGAAGGTGCCGTTGTTGGCGCGCAGGGCTTCCTCGGTGGGCAAGCCGGTCAGCTCGAGCACTTCATAGGCATTGCGCGCAGGCTCACGGCTGGTGGTGTCTGAAGAGGGCGCGCCCGGTGCCTGAGGCTGGACGCTGTTGAGCGGCGGCAACTCCACCGGCTGCGCCTGCACGCCGTCCGGCGCGTGATCGCTGTACACCGTGTTGCCGCTGGCGTCGGTGTACTTGTAGATCTGCGCTGATGCGGTACACGCGCAAACCAGCAGCAGAATTAACAGCAATGACCGCATTCGGACGTCCTGTGAGCAGCGGATATCACTCCGACAATGGAATACCCTCGCCGCCAGCATAGAACACAACCAGCTCCACGGGTTCATCCCCGGTGACACCGCGATGACTGCGGTCGACCATCTCGGCAACGGCCTCTCCCTGCTTGAAACGCTGGCTGCGGCCATCGTCCCGGCTTTCGATCGTCAGTTCGCCGGAGAGAATATAGGCGGCGTTGGGAATCGGGTGGGTGTGCCACTGGAGTTGGGTATTGGCGGGAATCCTGAGTTTTAGCACCGACAGCTCGGGAGCGGCGTCGGGGTAACGTAGATAGGGCGTTCCATCCCACGACGTGCGGCTTTCAAGCAAGAGCTTGCGTTCTATCTGCTCCGGTTCGTCCGGAGAGGTACAACCCTGCAGGGTGAGAGCGGCCAGAGCGGCCAGCAGTGTCTTGAAGGGGCAGTGCTTCATCGCGTTATTCCTCGAATGGTCGTAGGAGGAAAAGGCTACGGACCGTTCACAAGGATTGATGCCGGACGCTGCGCAAGTTGCTCGCGGATTTGTGGATTTAGGCTGTCGGAATTTGCCCCAAAAAAAGAGGCCTCCCGAAGGAGGCCTCTTTTTGTCACGCCGCGTAGCGCGGCGCTACCGGATCAGCAGCTGTAGTACAGCTCATATTCCAGTGGGTGTACGAAGGTGCGGACCTTGATTTCTTCTTCGGATTTCAGCGCGATGTAAGCGTCGATGAAGTCGTCGGAGAACACGCCGCCCTTGGTCAGGAACGCACGGCCCTTGTCCAGCTCTTCCAGGGCTTCTTTCAGGCTGCCGCAAACTTGCGGGATCTCTTTCGCCTCTTCAGGCGGCAGGTCGTACAGGTTTTTGTCAGCTGCGTCGCCTGGGTGGATCTTGTTCTGGATACCGTCCAGACCGGCCATCAGCAGTGCTGCGAAGGCCAGGTACGGGTTGGCAGCCGGATCCGGGAAACGGGCTTCGATACGACGGCCGCGTGGGCTGTTGACGTAAGGAATACGGATCGAGGCGGAACGGTTGCGAGCCGAGTAGGCCAGCATGACCGGGGCTTCGAAGCCTGGCACCAGACGCTTGTAGGAGTTGGTGGCCGGGTTGGTGAAGCCGTTCAGGGCCTTACCGTGCTTGATGATGCCGCCGATGAAGTACAGGGCGGTGTCGGACAGGCCGGCATAACCTTCACCCGCGAAGGTGTTCTTGCCATCTTTGGAGATGGACATGTGAACGTGCATGCCCGAACCGTTGTCGCCGTACAGCGGCTTCGGCATGAAGGTCGCGGTGCGGCCGTAGGCGTCGGCAACGTTGTGTACAACGTATTTCAGAGTCTGAACTTCGTCAGCTTTCTTCACCAGGGTGTTGAACTTGACACCAATTTCGTTCTGACCGGCAGTCGCCACTTCGTGGTGGTGAACTTCAACGGTCTGGCCCATCTCTTCCAGCGCGTTGCACATGGAAGTACGGATTTCGTGGTCGTGGTCGAACGGCGGAACCGGGAAGTAGCCGCCTTTCACGCCTGGACGGTGGCCTTTGTTGCCGCCTTCCACGTCCTGGTCGGACATCCACGAGCCTTGCTCGGAGTAGATCTTGAACATCGAACCGGAGATGTCGGACTTGAACTTCACTTCGTCGAAGATGAAGAACTCAGGCTCTGGACCGGCGAATACGGTGTCACCGATACCGGTGGTCTTCAGGTATTCCTCGGCGCGGTGGGCGATGGCGCGCGGGTCGCGATCGTAACCTTGCATGGTCGAAGGTTCGATGATGTCGCAGACCAGGATCAGGGTCGGCTCTTCGGTGAACGGGTCCAGAACGGCGGTTTCGTCGTCCGGCAGCAGGATCATGTCGGAGGCTTCGATGCCTTTCCAGCCAGCGATGGAGGAACCGTCGAACATCTTGCCAACTTCGAAGAAGTCGTCTTCCAGCGCATCGCGAGCCGGCATGGTCACGTGGTGCTGAGTGCCTTTGGTGTCCGTGAAGCGCAGATCAATCCACTTGACGTCATGATCTTTGATGAGTTGAACCGACTTCGACATAGTGTCCTCCGGGTGAATTAGGGCGGGTAGTGGATGCCCTTAATAGTGGTGATGCCGGCGCGAATACTCTGCCAAGGCAACCTGCCTCACAAGGGAGCAAATTGCATGCCAGTGCCCCAGCATGGGTTTTTTGCCCCAAATTCACGCTTCTAAAGGTCGAAAGCGCCTTAAAGGCGAAAATCTCGCCCTTTAATGTAGCGCTCAAATCGAAAAATGACCCGTTTTGGTGCGCGCAAAACCTTCTGCACATTAACTGGTTAAACCTTGAGCAATTTCCGCTATAATCCGCGCCCCCCTTTTTCGGCTGGCCCTGCGCGCGCTGTTTTCATGAAACTAATCGTAAAAGTCTTCCCCGAGATCACCATCAAAAGCCGACCTGTCCGGACGAAATTCATCCGCCAGCTGGCCAAGAACATCCGCACCGTGCTCCGCGACCTGGACCCGGCCGTGGTGGTGAACGGTGTGTGGGACAATCTCGAGCTGGAAACCCGCGTCACCGACCCCAAGGCCCTGAAAGAGATGGGCGAACGCCTGACCTGCATGCCGGGCATCGCGCACTTTCTGCAGATCGACGAGTACCCGCTGGGCGACTTCGACGACATCACCGAGAAGTGCAAGCAGCACTACGGCGATGCGCTGGCCGGGAAGATCTTCTCGGTGCGCTGCAAGCGTGCGGGCAAGCATGCGTTCAGCTCGATGGACGTCGAAAAATACGTCGGCAGCAAGCTGCGCCGTGAGTGCGGTGCCGCCGGAATCGACCTGAAACAGCCGGAAATCGAAGTCCGTATCGAAGTTCGCGACAAACGGTTGTTCGTGATCCACAGCCAGCACAATGGCATCGGCGGCTACCCGCTCGGTGCGCTGGAGCAGACGCTGGTACTGATGTCCGGCGGCTTTGACTCGACCGTTGCCGCGTACCAGATCATTCGTCGCGGCCTGATGACGCACTTCTGCTTCTTCAATCTGGGCGGTCGTGCCCACGAATTGGGCGTAATGGAAGTCGCGCATTTCATCTGGAAGAAGTACGGCAGCTCGCAACGCGTGCTATTTGTCAGTGTTCCGTTCGAAGAAGTATTGGGCGAAATCCTCGGCAAGGTCGACGACAGTCATATGGGCGTCGTATTGAAGCGTATGATGTTGCGCGCAGCGTCGAGCATTGCCGAACGCCTGCACATCGATGCGCTGGTCACCGGCGAAGCGATTTCCCAGGTGTCGAGCCAGACGTTGCCGAACCTGTCGGTCATCGATTGCGTCACCGACAAGCTGGTGCTGCGACCGCTGATCGTCGCCCACAAGCAGGACATCATCGACACGGCCGACCAGATCGGCACCGGTGATTTCGCCCGGCACATGCCGGAATACTGCGGCGTCATCTCGGTCAACCCGAAGACCGCCGCCAAGCGTGGCCGGGTCGAGCACGAAGAGCAGGAATTCGACATGGCGGTGCTCGAGCGTGCGCTCGCAAACGCCAGACTGGTGCCGATCGATCGGGTGATCGACGAATTGGGCCAGGATTTGCAGATCGAAGAAGTCAGCGAAGCGCTGGCCGGTCAGATCGTCATCGACATCCGCCACCCGGATGCCGCCGAGGATGACCCGCTGGAACTCGCCGGCATAGAGGTACAGACGATGCCGTTCTACGCAGTGAACGCTCGTTTCAAGGAACTGGACCCTACTCGCCAGTACCTGCTGTATTGCGACAAAGGCGTGATGAGTCGCCTGCATGCCCACCATTTGCTCAGTGAGGGGCATGCCAATGTGCGCGTTTATCGACCGAGCTAAGTGCCCGGGGCTGTTTGCCTGTGGCCTGCGTCACCGGCCCCCCGACACCGCCGTCAAGCTGTAACGGCCATGCCGGACACTACTGTCAATCGCTGCCAAGACTTGTCAGCAAACCGAATCCTCTGATCGAGATACACAAGTGATCGAAAATCTACGCAACATCGCCATCATTGCCCACGTTGACCATGGTAAGACCACCCTGGTAGACAAACTCCTGCGTCAATCCGGCACCCTGGAGCGCAACGAGCTCAACGACGAGCGCGTGATGGACTCCAACGACCAGGAAAAAGAGCGCGGCATTACCATTCTGGCGAAAAACACCGCCATCAACTGGAACGGCTACCACATCAACATCGTGGACACCCCGGGCCACGCCGACTTCGGCGGCGAAGTTGAGCGCGTAATGTCCATGGTTGACTCCGTGCTGCTGCTGGTCGACGCCCAAGACGGCCCTATGCCGCAAACCCGTTTCGTGACCAAGAAGGCTTTCGAAGCCGGCCTGCGTCCAATCGTGGTCATCAACAAGGTTGACCGTCCGGGCGCGCGTCCTGACTGGGTTCTGGACCAGATCTTCGATCTGTTCGACAACCTCGGCGCTACCGAAGAGCAACTGGACTTCCAGGTTGTTTACGCTTCGGCCCTGAACGGCATCGCCGGTCTGGACCACACCGCCATGGGCGAAGACATGACCGCGCTGTACCAGGCGGTAGTCGACCACGTTCCGCCTCCGGCTGTTGACCGTGACGGTCCGTTCCAGATGCAGATCTCCGCTCTGGACTACAACAGCTTCCTGGGTGTTATCGGTGTTGGCCGTATCGCTCGTGGTCGCGTCAAGCCGAATACCCCGGTTGTCGCTATCAGCGCCGACGGCAAGCGCCGCAACGGTCGTATCCTGAAGCTGATGGGTCACCACGGTCTGCACCGCGTTGACGTTGAAGAAGCTGCAGCTGGCGACATCGTCTGCATCAGCGGTTTCGACGAGCTGTTCATCTCCGACACCCTGTGCGACATCAACAACGTCGAGGCGATGAAGCCTCTGACCGTTGACGAGCCAACCGTTTCCATGACCTTCCAGGTAAACGACTCGCCATTCTGCGGTAAAGAAGGCAAGTTCGTGACCTCCCGTAACATCAAGGATCGTCTGGACAAAGAGCTGCTGTACAACGTTGCACTGCGCGTTGAAGAAGGCGACTCGGCTGACAAGTTCAAGGTATCCGGCCGTGGTGAGCTGCACCTCTCGGTACTGATCGAAACCATGCGTCGCGAAGGCTTCGAGCTGGCCCTGGGCCGTCCTGAAGTGATTATCCGTGAAGTTGACGGCGTGAAGCAGGAACCGTTCGAAAACGTGACCATCGACATCCCTGAAGAATCCCAGGGCAAGGTCATGGAAGAAATGGGTCTGCGTAAAGGCGACCTGAGCAACATGGTGCCGGATGGCAAAGGCCGTGTTCGTCTGGAATACAACATCCCTGCTCGCGGTCTGATTGGTTTCCGTAACCAGTTCCTGACCCTGACCAACGGTGCTGGCATCCTGACCTCGATCTTCGACCGTTACGCTCCAGTGAAGTCGGGCCACATGTCCGGCCGTCAGAACGGCGTTCTGGTTTCGGTTGAAACCGGCAAGGCACTGACCTACTCCCTGGAAACCCTGCAGGCTCGTGGCAAGCTGTTCGTAGAACACGGCCAGGAGATCTACAACGGTCAGATCGTTGGTCAGAACTCCCGCGACAACGACCTGGGTGTGAACCCGACCAAAGGCAAGAAGCTCGACAACATGCGTGCTTCGGGTAAAGACGAAACCATCGCTCTGGTCCCACCTGTTCGCTTCACCCTGGAACAGGCTCTGGAATACATCCAGGAAGACGAGCTGTGCGAAGTTACTCCTAAGTCCATCCGTCTTCGCAAGAAGATCCTGGACGAAAGCGAGCGTACCCGCGCTGCCAAGAAAGCCAAGGCATAAGATTTAGCCAAGGCTGAAAAAAACGCCCCCGGTCGAGAGACCGGGGGCGTTTTTGTTTGTCCGGGGAAATGTGCTGAGCCTGAAAAGCCCCCTCACCCTAGCCCTCTCCCGGAGGGAGAGGGGACTGATACGGGGATGCTCAAGAAGTACGCCGACCTGATGGTTCTATGCCGAATCCATAATCGACTCGTTCTTTCAGGTCGATGGATAGCGCAAGACACTTCGGTCGGCTCCCTCTCCCGGAGAGTGAGGGGACTGATCGGGGGATGTTTGAGAGATGCGCCGACTGGATGGTTCTGTTCCGAATCCATAATCGACTCGGTTTTTCAGGTCGATGTATAGCGCAAGACAACTCGGTCGGCTCCCTCTCCCTCGGGGAGAGGGCTGGGGTGAGGGGTTGGATCTTGAGTCAGTCGCAAAAATCAGAAGCGCTCGATCGACCGCGAATTCTGCACCCGCTCCACTTCCTTCGGCTTGTACGCGCAGTAACCCGGGCGCGGGCCGATTTTCGGGTGGTTGCGGCAGGTGTCCGGGCGCTTGTCATAAATGGTGCACAGGCGGCTCTTACGATCCAGGTAATAGCAATCGTTGTTGCTCATGCGCTGCAGGGTGAAGATCCCCGACTTCTGGTTGAAGCGCTCGACCAGACCTTCTTTTTGCAGACGCTTGGCGATGTTCTTCGGCGGGTCGCCCAGTTCGAACTCGTCGACCACACCGATGCGCACCAGGTCCTTGATCTTGACCTCGACCGGCAGCGTGCAGCAGCTGGAAACGCACGAGCCGCACATCGGGGCCGAATATTTGGCCCAGGTATCGAGACGGTCGATCTCGGCTGCGGCGATCAGGTTGGGCTTCATCATCGGTGTTTACCAGGCGTGTGCATCAGGGCGCGCGATCATACCGGGACTGGTGGATTTTTGAACAACCTTTCGCCAGATTTTTTCTTCATGAATCCACATCGTCCGACAATTCGGCACGGCCCCTGCATTCATTACCGCATTCGCCAGGGTATTGCCGGACGAAGTCTCACTCTCAGGAAAAACTGCCGAACCAGAGCCCCTACCGTCGGTCAGACCGTCTAGGCTCTGACAATTCCCCGCTCGCTCGAGGTCCTATCGATGACTCAAGAACCACTAGTTCGCGAAGCAGAGGTGGCCGCATTCCGCGACGCCGTCCTGACCAAACTCACCTACGCGGTGGGCAAAGACCCGGATCACGCCTTCGACCATGACTGGTTCGAAGCCATCGCCCTGGCGGCGCGCGATCACATGGTCGAGCACTGGATGGACCACACCCGGCAGATCTACCGCAAAGGTCAGAAGCGGGTGTATTACCTCTCGCTGGAATTCCTCATCGGCCGCCTGCTGTACGACAGCCTGAGTAACCTCGGTCTGCTGGACGTCGCCCGTGAAGCCTTGACCGAACTGGGCGTCGATCTGGAGCGCATCCGCATCCTGGAGCCGGATGCGGCGCTGGGCAACGGTGGTCTCGGCCGGCTGGCGGCGTGCTTCATGGAAAGCATGTCGACCCTCGGCATCGCCGGCCACGGCTACGGCATTCGTTATGAACACGGGCTGTTCCGCCAGGCCATCGTCGATGGCTGGCAACAGGAGCAGACCGAGCACTGGCTGGATTTCGGTAACCCCTGGGAGTTCGAGCGGCCAGAGGTCGTCTACACCATCGGCTTCGGCGGCAGCGTCGAGACCGTCACTGACATCGCCGGCAAATCCAGACAGGTATGGTCGCCCGCCGAAACCGTCCGAGCGATTGCTTACGACACCCCGGTGGTCGGCTGGCGCGGGGCGAGCGTCAACACCTTGCGCCTGTGGCGAGCGAGGGCCATGGAAGATCTGCATCTGGAGCGCTTCAACGCCGGTGACCACCTGGGCGCCGTCGCCGAAGTGGCCCGGGCCGAAAGTATTTCCCGCGTGCTCTACCCGGCGGACAGCACCGAAGCCGGGCAGGAACTGCGCCTGCGTCAGGAATATTTCTTCGTCGCTGCCTCGCTCCAGGACTTGCTGCGCCGTCATCGCAACATGCACACCTCGGTGCTGACCCTCGGCGATCACGCGGCAATCCAGCTCAACGACACGCACCCCTCGATCGCTGTTGCCGAACTGATGCGCCAACTGGTCGATGTCTACGACGTGGCCTGGGACGCGGCGTGGCAAGTCACCGTCGACACGCTGTCGTACACCAACCACACGCTGCTGCCCGAAGCGCTGGAAACCTGGCCGGTGGGGCTGATGGAACGCATGCTGCCGCGGCACATGCAGATCATTTATCTGATCAACGCCCAGCACATCGATTCGCTGCGGGCCAAGGGCATCCACGATTTCGACGTGCTGCGCGCGGTGTCGCTGATCGAGGAAGACAACGGCCGCCGGGTGCGTATGGGCAACCTCGCGTTCCTCGGTTCCCACAGCGTCAACGGCGTGTCCGGGCTGCACACGCAGCTGATGCGCAAAACCGTGTTCGCCGAACTGCACAAGCTGTATCCGGAACGGATCAACAACAAGACCAACGGCATCACCTTCCGCCGCTGGCTGTACCAGGCCAACCCTGAACTGACGTCGATGCTGGTCGATTCCCTCGGCGCAGATGTTCTGGATAACCCCGAACAGCGTCTGCTCGATCTTGAGCCGTTCGCCGAAAAACCCGCCTTCCGCAAAGCTTTCGCCGAGCAGCGGCTGCACAGCAAAAAGGCCCTCGCTTACCTGATCCATGAACGGCTGGGGATCGCGGTCAATCCGGCGGCGATGTTCGACGTGCAGGTCAAACGGATCCACGAATACAAACGTCAGTTGCTCAACCTGATGCACACCGTCGCGCTGTATCAGGCGATCCGCGCCGAGCCGGAAATCGACTGGGTGCCGCGCGTGAAAATCTTCGCCGGCAAAGCAGCGGCGAGTTATCACCAGGCCAAGCTGATCATCAAACTGACCAACGACATCGCCCGGGTGGTGAACAACGACCCGACCGTGCGCGGCCTGCTCAAAGTGGTGTTCCTGCCCAACTACAACGTCAGTCTGGCGGAGAGCATCATTCCGGCGGCGGACCTGTCGGAGCAGATCTCCACCGCCGGTTTCGAGGCCTCGGGCACCAGCAACATGAAGTTCGGCCTGAACGGTGCGCTGACTATCGGCACCCTCGATGGCGCCAACGTCGAGATGTGCGAAAACATCGGCGCCGAGCACATGTTCATCTTCGGTCTCAGCGCCCAGCAGGTCGAGGCGCGCAAGCAGAACCACGAGTTCAGCGCCTTGCCGGACATCGCTGCGTCCCATCGCCTCAACGATGTGTTGCAGGCGATTCGTAGCGGGGTGTTCTCGCCGGACGACACGTCGCGCTACACCGGGCTGATCGATTCGCTGGTGGATTACGACCGGTTCTTCGTCTGCGCCGATTTCGACTCCTATTGGGATGCGCAGATGCGTGTCGATGCGCATTGGCACGACGCGAACAACTGGTGGCGCTCGGCGGTGCTGAACACCTCGCGCATGGGCTGGTTCTCCTCCGACCGGACAATCCGCGAGTACGCCACGGATATCTGGAAGGCACTGGAGTAACTTTTAGCGACAAATGTGCGCCCGGCCCCACGATTGTTGGGTCGGGCCGATATACTGAGCCTTGGTTCCGCCCCGCCACGGGGCTGCTCAGGGATATCGACCATGCAATGGATGTTCATGTTGATCGGGCTGCTGCTCGGCTGGCTGCTCGACGAGTCGTTCAGCGATGCGCTGTTGGGCGCGTTGTTGGGGCTCGCCATCGGGCAGGCGATGCGCATTGCCCGGCTCGGTTCACAGGCTGCCGAGCAACAGCGTCAGCTGGATCACGCGAAGATCGCATTGCAGGGCGTCGAACAGCGTCTGTTTTTGCTGGAGGGTGCTCCGGTGCATTCGCCAGAGACGCCGAGTTTCGCGCCGGCCAGCGAAACAGTTGTTGAGCCTGTCACGGTATTTGAACAACCCGCTGCCGCAGAACCCGAGCTGGTCTGGGAGCTGCCGCCCGAACTCGAACCTGTCGCCGTCGCTGCCAGCGAACCCGGCCAGCCGCTGCCGGTCGATGTCTGGCGCCCGGAGCCCGTCACCCGCGAACCACAACCGCCCGCCGAACCTCGTGGCCCGAACCTTATCGAGCGCGGCATCAGCGCTGCGCGCAACTGGCTGTTCGGTGGCAACACCGTGCTGCGGGTCGGCGTGGTGCTGTTGTTCTTCGGCCTGGCGTTCCTGCTGCGCTACGCCACCGAAGGCATGGTGGTGCCGATCGAATTGCGTTACGCCGGGGTCGCGGCGGCAGCGCTGGGCTTGCTGGCGCTGGGCTGGTGGTTGCGCCATCGCAACAACAGCTACGCCTTGATGCTGCAAGGCACCGGGATTGCGGTGTTGTACCTGACGGTGTTCGCGGCGATGCGCCTGCACCCGCTGCTCGATCCGTCTGCCGCGCTGGGATTGCTGGTGGCGGTGACGGTGTTCTCGGCCATTCTGGCCATTACCCAGGATTCCCTGGCGCTGGCCTGCGTCGCCGCGCTGGGCGGTTTCGCCGCGCCGATTCTGACGTCGACCGGCGCCGGCAACCATGTCGCGTTGTTCAGTTATTTCGCGCTGCTCAACGCCGGCATCCTGGCCATCGCCTGGTTCAAGGCCTGGCGCCTGCTCAACCTGATCGGCTTCGCCGGCACCTTCGGCATCGGTTTCGCCTGGGGCCTGCGCTCGTACACGCCGGAGCTCCTGTGGAGCACCGAGCCGTTCCTGATTCTGTTCTTCCTGATGTACCTGGCCATCGGCCTGCTGTTCGCCCGACGCAAGTTGCTGGACATGCCGGACGCCCCGGCAGACGACGATCGTGAGGCGCTGCTGCACTGGTCGGCGCGCAAGGGCGATTACGTTGACGGCACAATGCTGTTCGGTCCGCCGCTGGTAGGTTTCGGTCTGCAATTCGCGCTGGTCCAGCATCTGGAATTTGCAGCGGCGTTCAGCGCGCTGGCGCTGGGCATGATTTACATGGCCCTCGCCAAAGTGCTGATGGGCGGCCGGGCGTTGTTGCTGGGTGAGACTTGTCTGGCACTCGGGGTGATTTTCGCCAGCCTAGCGATTCCGCTGGGGCTGGATGCGCGCTGGACCTCCGCCGCCTGGGCGGTGGAGGGCGCAGGGATTTTCTGGCTGGGCTTGCGTCAGCAACGGCCGTTGGCCCGGGCCTTCGCGTTGCTGCTGCAACTGGGCTCGGCGCTGGCGTTTCTCAGTCAGTTGCGCGTTGGCGAAAGCAGCCTGCTCGACGGAGCGCCGCTTGGCGCATTGATGCTCGGCGCGGCGTTGCTGTTCAGCTTCTATCAAATGCGCAAGGCGTCGCCGGAGCAAACCTCACCGTGGGAACGTCAGGGCTTGCCGGTGCTGGCGTGCTTGGGGCTGACCTTCCTCTATCTGCTGGCGCCGCTGTTTTTCTTCACCCACGGCACGGCGATCAGTTGGGCGCTGGCCGGTCTGGTGACCTTGTTCGTCGGTTTACGCCTGCAATCGCGCACGTTCCTGTTCACCGCGTTTGCTGTGCAATTGCTCGGCGGGGCGTTATTCCTGTTGCGCCTGCAAGGGGCGGGCGAGGATTCGGCGGCCGTGTTCAGCGCCGGTTGGAGCGGTCTGCTCAGCGCCTCGTTGATCGGTCTGGCGTTGATCGCCGGCATGCTGCTGGCCGCGCGCGACGAGATGGTGCGCAGCGATGTTCGTCTGCTGCGCGGTTTGTCGGTGGTGCTGCTGGCAGGTCTGGTGCTGATCAATCTGGCGGTGTTGTTCGTGCTGCCGTGGCAGACCGCGAGTGCGGTGTGGGCGGCCAGTGGCTTGCTGATCATCTGGCTCAGTCTGTACCTCCAGCAGCGCGTGAGTTTTGTTTTCGGTCTGCTGTTGCAACTGATCGGCGGCGCAGCGTTTTTGCTGGCCGGCCCCGAGCTGCTCGGGCCGTTGTCCAGCGAAGGTCTGCGACCGCTGGCCCATGGCGGATTCTGGACGCCGCTGGTGCTGGGCCTGGCGGCGATGATCGGGGCGTGGCGCTTGCAACTGGGCAATCACGCCTCGGCGTTCGACGTGCTGAGTCTGCAGCGACTGTCCGAAGTGTTGCTGGTGTGGGGCGCTGGTTGGTGGGCGCTGGCGTGGATCAGCGAAGTGCTGCGGTTTGCGCCATTGAATCTGCAGGCGCCGCTGTTGCTGCTGGTGGCCGCGCTAAGCGTCGCGTTGTGGACGCTGTTGGCCCTGCGCCTGAAATGGCCGTCGCTCGGGTTGCTCTGCACCGTGCTGATTCCGGCGGCCGGATTGGTGTTGCTCGGCGCGTGGCACTCGCGTTATCACCCGGCGGCGGATTTCGGCTGGCTGGCCTGGGCGGCGGTGTTCGTTGTGCATTTCATCAGCCTGCTACGCCTGGCGCCGTTGTTGCCGGCGCGGGCATTGAGCACGGCGCATGTGCTCGGTTGCTGGCTGCTGATCGGTGTGTTGGCGCTGGAGTTGCGCTACGGCCTGCTGCTGTTGTCCGAGCAATACAACGCCTGGCGCTGGCTGGGCTGGGCGATTCTGCCGAGCGTGTATCTGTTGCTGATGGCCGCACCGCGTCAGTGGCCGTGGCCGGTGGCAGCGTTCCCTCGTGAATATCGCCTGTACGCGGCGGCGCCGCTGGCGGTGCTGATGCTGGTCTGGTTCTGGCTGGCCAATGGCGTCAGCGATGGCAATGCCGAGCCGCTGCCTTATGTGCCGCTGCTCAACCCGCTGGAATTGGGTCTGCTGTTTGCGCTGTTCGGTGTCTACGTCTGGTCGCGCAGCGCCGTTGCCGAGCTGTCGATCCGCCAGGATTACGCGGCTTACGCGACGCAGTTGGTTGCCGGTGTTTCGCTGTTTGCGTTCTGCACCGCGCTGGTCACCCGAGCCGCGCACCATTGGGCGGGGATTCCGTTCGAGCTCGATCTGCTGCTCGAATCGATGCTGGTGCAGGCCGGTCTGTCCATCGTCTGGACGCTGATGGCGCTCGGCCTGATGATCGGCGGGCACCTGCGCCATCGCCGCGAAGTGTGGCTGATCGGCGCGGCGCTGATTGCGCTGGTGGTGGCCAAACTGATTTTTGTCGAATTGAGCAACCGTGGCGGACTGGCCCGGATCGTCTCGTTCATCGGCGTCGGCGTGTTGCTGCTGGTGGTGGGCTACTTTGCGCCGCT
This sequence comes from Pseudomonas aphyarum, assembly GCF_028657055.1. Lineage (NCBI taxonomy): Bacteria > Pseudomonadati > Pseudomonadota > Gammaproteobacteria > Pseudomonadales > Pseudomonadaceae > Pseudomonas > Pseudomonas aphyarum. Next base: position 21,681 of record NZ_JAMDGS010000009.1, on the reverse strand, counting down.
GCCGCCCAAACGCGTCGAAGCTGTACCGGCGGCGGACAAACCGGCCCCGGAAACCGAAGGAGTGTCGTCTTGAGTCGCAAGCTTAATCTCGGGTGGCTGTTGCTGGGCGTGGCCATGACGGCCGGCGCCCTGGAAAAACCGGCTGACTTCGCCGCGCAGGTGCCGTTGTCGGTCAGTGGCGCAGGCCCGTGGTATCGCCTCGAACTGCCGCTGAGTGTGCAGTTGCAGGCACGTCAGACCGATCTCAGCGACCTGCGGGTGTTCAACGCCGCCGGAGAACCGCAGGCCTATGCGCTGGCCCGGGAATCAGCGCAGACCCGCGATGACGGCCGGTTGCATGAAGTGAAGTGGTTCCCGCTGTACAACTCGGCGGATGCCACCGAGCGGGCGCCGAGTGTTCGCGTGCAATCCACCACCACCGGCACGCTGGTGGAAGTGCAGCCGTCCAGCCAGCTTGAAGCCGGGGAGGAAGTGCTGCGCGGCTGGTTGCTCGACGCCAGCGCGATCAAGGCGCCGTTGCAGCAACTGATCCTCGACTGGACCAGCGAGCGCGACGGCTTCCAGCGTTTCAGCATCGAGGCCAGCGACGACTTGCAGCACTGGCAAGCCTGGGGCGAAGGCCAGGTCGCGCGCCTGACCTTTGCCGACGAACGGGTCGAGCAACATGAAGTGGCGCTGCCGGGGCAATCGGCGCGGTATCTGCGTCTGCTGTGGGATTCGCCGGCCTCGGCGCCGGTCCTGACGTCGGCACAACTGAAAAGCAGCGACCCGCGTAACCTGCCGCTGCCATTGGTCTGGTCGCCGGCGCTGGCTGGCAGCAGCGGCAAGCCCGGGGAATACACCTGGCAGTTGCCGATGGGGCTGAACATCGAGCGGGTGCAGGTCGAGCTGAAGCAAGCCAACAGCCTGGCACCGGTGACCCTGTCGGGACGTCGTGAAAGCAGTCTGCCGTGGCAACCGCTGAGCAGCGGCTTGCTCTATCGTCTGACCCAGAATGGCCAGGACGTGGTGCAGAACGAATTGCAGCTCTACGGGCAGACCGTGCAGCAGTTGAAACTGACGGTCGACGAGCGCGGCGGTGGTCTCGGCGAACAGGCGCCGAGCATGAAATACGCGGTGCGCGCCACTCAGGTGATCTTCCTTGCCCGTGGTGAAGGGCCGTACAGCCTGGCGCTGGGCAATCCGACCGTGAAGACGGCGAACCTGCCGCTGACCACGCTGATCCCCGATTTCAAACCGGAGAAACTGGCCACGCTGGGCAAGGCCACGGTGCAGGGCGACGCGCTGGCGACCCAGACTTCGACGGCCACCACCTCGGCCACGGCGGACACCAACTGGAAGAAGTTCGGCCTGTGGGCGGTGTTGTTGCTCAGTGTGCTGTTTCTGGCCGCGATGGCCTTCAGTCTGCTGCGCAAGCCGCCGGCCAAGTCTTGAATAAGACGGGTGTGGCCTCTACACCCGTCGGGTTTCCAACTACGCTGAATCCGGTGCCTGAACTCTCTCGGTTCGATCACGTCTGATAGCAGGAATTGCACCCGACGCACGTTACCGGGCGTCATTGCTCGCTACGGTTTCAGACTCCCTGTAAACTGCGCGGGTTTTTAGCCCCCCATTCCACCGGAGCCGTCCATGTCCCGCGTTACCCTGAGTCGCTATTTGATTGAGCAGACCCGCAGCAACAACACTCCTGCCGATCTGCGTTTCCTGATCGAAGTGGTGGCGCGTGCCTGTAAAGAGATCAGCCACGCCGTGTCCAAAGGCGCCCTGGGCGGTGTTCTGGGCAGCATGGGCACGGAAAACGTGCAAGGCGAAGTGCAGAAGAAGCTCGACGTGCTGTCGAACGAAATCCTGCTCGAAGCCAACGAGTGGGGCGGTCACCTGGCCGGCATGGCGTCCGAAGAAATGGACAACGCCTACCAGATCCCCGGCAAATACCCGAAAGGCGCCTACCTGCTGGTATTCGATCCGCTGGACGGTTCGTCGAACATCGACATCAACGCCCCGGTCGGCACCATCTTCTCCGTGCTGCGTTGCCCGAACGAATACCTGAGCCAGAACGAAGCGCTGGATGAAAAGGCCTTCCTGCAGCCAGGCACTCAGCAGGTTGCCGCCGGTTATGCCATCTACGGTCCGCAAACCATGCTGGTGCTGACCCTGGGCCACGGCGTGAAAGGCTTCACCCTGGACCGCGAAATGGGCAGCTTCGTCCTGACTCACGAAGACATCACCATTCCTGAAAGCACCCAGGAATTCGCCATCAACATGTCCAACCAGCGTCACTGGGAAGCTCCGGTACAGCGCTACGTTTCGGAACTGCTGGCCGGTGAAGAAGGCCCGCTGAAGAAGAACTACAACATGCGTTGGGTCGCGGCGATGGTTGCCGACGTGCACCGCATCCTGACCCGTGGCGGTCTGTTCATGTACCCGCGCGACAGCCGCGAGCCGTCCAAGCCGGGCAAACTGCGTCTGATGTACGAAGCCAACCCGATGTCGTTCCTGGTGGAACAGGCGGGCGGCGCTTCCACCGACGGTCACCAGCGCATTCTCGACATCAAGCCTGAAGGCCTGCACCAGCGCGTGGCGGTGTTCCTCGGCTCGAAAGAAGAAGTCGCCCGCGCTACGGCTTACCACAAGGAATAAACCATGAACGCGCCCTGGCAGCCGTTGCTCGATTGGTGGTTCGGTCACTCCGAATCGGCTACTGAAGTGACGGCGCAACAGGGCGGGTTGTGGTTCGGCAAGAAAGACAGCCAGGACCTCGAAGCGCGTGAGCGTTTCGGGGTCTTTGTCGATCAGGCCCTCGCCGGCGAATTGACCGAGTGGACGCAACGTCCCGAAGGTTGGCTGGCGGTGGTGCTGTTGCTCGACCAACTCCCGCGAATGATCTTTCGCGATACGCCCAAGGCTTTTTCCGGCGATCTACGGGCCCAGAAACTGGTTGCTCAGGGGATTGCTGCAGACTTCGATCGGCAGTTGAAACCGATTCAGCGACTCTTCATCTACCTCGTCTTCGAACACTGCGAAAACCTCGCGGTGCAGAATGAAGCGGTTTCGCGATTCATTGAATTGGTGGCTGAACAGCCGGAGGCGGAGCGTGGGGTGTTTGCCGACAACCTGGATTATGCCGAGCGGCATCAACGGGTGATTGCGCGGTTTGGGCGGTTTCCGCATCGCAATACGGTGTTGGGGCGGGAGTCTACGGTTGAGGAGTTGGCGTTTTTGAAAGAGCCGGGTTCGCGGTTTTAGGGCGTTTTTCGGCAACCTCAAAAACCGGCCCTCACCCTAACCCTCTCCCGGAGGGAGAGGGGACTGACCGCGTTGTACTTTCGCTATACATCGACCTGAAAGCCCAGAGTCGAACTCCAGATTTGAAAGGCATGGAGATCGGCTCCCTTTCCCCCTCGCCCCCTTGGGGGAGAGGGTTGGGGTGAGGGGGTAGCCCTTGATCTTTAGATTCTGAAGCTACCCACCAACTGCTTCAACCGCGCAGCCTGCTGCTCCAGATCCGCACAAGCCCGCAACGTCGCCTGCAAGTTCTCCACGCCTTCCTGGTTCAGCGTGTTGATCTCGTTGATGTCGACGTTGATCGACTCGACCACCGCCGTCTGCTCTTCAGTCGCCGTCGCCACCGACTGGTTCATGCCGTCGATCTCGCCGATGCGCTGGGTCACGCTGCCCAGGCGTTCGCCGGCCTGGTTGGCGATGCCGACGCTGCTTTCGCTCTCACGCTGGCTCTCGGTCATGATGCCGACCGCCTGACGCGCGCCGACTTGCAGCTCTTCAATCATCTTCTGCACTTGCTGCGCCGAATCCTGGGTGCGGTGCGCCAGGTTGCGGACTTCGTCGGCGACCACGGCGAAGCCACGACCGGCTTCACCGGCACGGGCCGCTTCGATGGCAGCGTTGAGCGCCAGCAGGTTGGTCTGCTGAGAGATGCTGGTGATCACTTCCAGAATCTGCCCGATGTTCACGGTGTTGCTGTTCAGGGTTTCGATGTTGCCGCAGGAGTCGCTGATTTTCGCCGACAGCTGCTGCATCGCGTGGATGGTTTTATCCACAACCTGCTGGCCGTCTTCGGCCAGGCTGCGTGCATCGCTGGAGTGTTGCGAGGCGAGGGCGGCGTTCTGGGCGATTTCCTGGGCGGCGGCGCCGAGCTGGTTGATCGCGGCGGCCACGCTGTTGGTGCGCGAGGCCTGCTGGTCGGAGTTGAACATCGACGAGTTCGACGCCGCGACCACGCGCAGGGCGACTTCGTTGACCTGGCCGGTGGCCGAGGACACTTCGCGGATCGAGGTGTGAATGCGCTCGACGAAACGGTTGAACGACAGCCCCAGCGCACCGAATTCATCGTGGCCGTGGATGGTCAGGCGTTTGGTCAGGTCACCTTCGCCTTCGGCGATGTCGTGCATGGCGCGGCCCATGGTCAGCAGCGGCTGCATCAGCACGCGGATCAGCATGCCGAGCAGGGCGATGATGATGACCACGGCGATGACCATGGCGATCAGCGCCGAGGTGCGGAATTCGCTGAGCATCGAGAACGCGGTGTCCTTGTCCAGCACCAGCGCCACGTACCAGTCGGCCGACGGCACGCCGTTGACGCGGGTGAAGGAGATCAGTTGGGTCTTGCCGTCGAACTCGACTTCTTTCAGGCCCGGGCTGACTTTCGGCGCACCGTTCGGATAGGCCTCGGCCAGAGTCTTGAGCACCAGTTTGCTGTCCGGGTGGATCAGGATCTTGCCGTCGGCACCGACAATGAACGCGTGACCGTGGCCGCCGAAGTTCAGCGAGTTGATGATCGCGCTGACACTCGACAGATCAATGTCGGCGCCGGCCACACCAATCATCTGGCCCTGGCGCTGCACCGGGGTAGCGACGGTGATCACCAGTTTGCCCGACGAGGCGGCGATGTACGGTTCGGTGACGATGGTCTGTTGCGCAGCGTTGGCTGCCTTGTACCAGCCACGGGCGCGCGGATCGTAATCCGGTGCGCGGTTGCCGGCCGGGACCGAGAACATCACGCCGTCGGCGCCGCCGAAGTAGCTGAGCTGGAAATTGCCGGTGTAGGCGGGCAGGTCGATGATGCGTTTCAGGCTGGCCGGGGCGTTGCCGTCGGCGACAACCTGTTGCGCCATCGATTGCAGCAACTGGATGCGGCTTTCCAGCCAGGTCTGGATGTTGCTGGTGGTCAGGCTGCCCAGTTCCTGCATCGACGCTTCGGTGCTGCTTTGCAGGGCTTCGCGCTGGCGATAGTCGTTGAACAAAATGAAACAGGCGAACGCAACGGCCACCACGAGGGCGGCAGCCAACAAGATCTTGTGGCTGAATTTCATGTTTCTGGTCATTAAGTGAGCTACCGCGAAGGGGCTGGTCAAGAAAGGGCGGCAATTTGCCACACTATCGGGCTTTGCGCTGCTCTTATTTCGACCGCGGCGCGCCAAAGATTAGGCGCCTTTTGCGAAATGCGACGAAATGCTCAATAGCCTTACAAACTGTCTGATTTACCGGCGAAAGCCGGACGAGCGGGCTAACAAATAGCCAGCCTCCCAGGGAACCAGACAGGGGTTTTCTCTTCTAAGCTTCTGGTTGGCGCCATGCCATCCCCCTTCCGTTCCAGGAGTTACACCATGTCGCTGCGATCTATCGCCCTGCTGTCGTTTTGCGTGCTGTTGGCCGCATGCAGCAAGGTCAATCAGGAAAACTATTCGAAGCTCTCGGCCGGCATGGCCAAGGCCGAAGTGGAGACGCTGCTTGGCAAGCCCACCGATTGCTCGGGCGCGCTCGGCATGTCCAGTTGCACCTGGGGCGACAAGAACAGCTTTATCAGCGTGCAGTACGCCGGTGACAAAGTGCTGATGTTTTCCGGCCAAGGCCTGAAGTAAACCGGGGCTACGCGCCCACGGGAGAAAAACAATGAAGCGGTTATTGCTTGTCCTTTTTGCCGGCCTGGTATTGGCCGGCTGCGCCACGACCGGTGAAGATCCGCTGGCGCCGAAGACGGTCAACAGTGTCAATCTCAAGCGTTACCAGGGCACCTGGTACGAACTGGCGCGTCTGCCGATGTATTTCCAGCGCAATTGCGCGCAATCCGAAGCCCGTTATTCCCTCAAGCCAGACGGCAATATCGCGGTGTACAACCGCTGCCTGACGGCGGACTGGACGTGGGAAGAAGTCAAAGGCACGGCTTATCCACAGGTGCCGGGCAAGACCGACAAACTGTGGGTCGAGTTCGATACCTGGTTCTCGCGTCTGATTCCGGGTGTGGCGAAGGGTCAATACTGGGTGCTGTACGTCAGCGATGACTACAAGACCGCCCTCGTCGGCGACCCGAGTCGTCGCTACCTGTGGCTGTTGTCCCGCACGCCGACCGTCAACGGTGTGGTGCGTGAGGAACTGCTGAGCAAGGCGCGTCAGCAGGGTTACGACACCACGCGCCTGATCTGGCGTACTTCGGATCAGCAGATGGCCAAGACGTCCAACTGACGCGCAACAAAAAACCTGTGGAGGTCGCCCTCCACAGGTTTTTTTGTGTCAGCCCAAAAGCTCTCGCAGGACCTGGGTGAAGGCGCGATTGCTGTCCTCCTCCCCGGCATGTCGCCCCTCGCGAACGACCCACTGACCGTTGACCAGCACGTCGCGCACCTGACGATCACCACCGGCAAACAACCAGCGATTCAGAATCCCGTCACCGCTGGCCGTGGCCAAATACGGATCGCTGCCATCGAGCACAATCCAGTCGGCACGCTTGCCGACTTCCAGCGCACCGATCGGCTGGCCCAACGCCTGAGCGCCACCGTCCAGCGCCGCGTCATACAGCGTACGGCCGACCATCGGTTGATCCGCGCCATATAGGCGATTGCGCCGCTGATCGCGCAGACGCTGGCCGTATTCCAGCCAGCGCAGTTCTTCCACAACGCTCAACGACACATGGCTGTCGGAGCCGATGCCCATGCGCCCACCCTGAGCGAGAAAATCCACCGCCGGAAAAATCCCGTCGCCGAGGTTGGCCTCGGTGGTCAGGCACAGGCCGGCGATGGCGCGACTCTTGGCCATCAGCGTGACTTCTTCCGGATTGGCGTGGGTCGCGTGGACCAGGCACCAGCGCTGATCGACTTCGGTGTTTTCGTACAGCCATTGCAGCGGACGACGGCCGCTCCAGCTCAGGCAGTCGTCGACTTCCTTCTGTTGTTCGGCGATGTGGATGTGCACCGGGCATTGCTTGTCGCTGGCTGCCAGCACTTCGCTGATCTGCTGCGGCGTGACTGCGCGCAACGAGTGGAAGCACAGGCCCAGCGACTGCGCCTTTTGCTGCGCCAGCAACGGTTGCAGGCGCGATTGCAGCTTCAGGTAGTTTTCGGTGCTGTTGATGAAACGGCGCTGGCCTTCGTTCGGCGTCTGGCCGCCGAAACCGCTGTGGCTATAGAGCACGGGAAGCAATGTCAGACCGATACCGGCCGAGCTGGCCGCCTGGCTGATGCGTAACGCCAGTTCGGCCGGGTCGGCGTAAGGCTGGCCGTTGTGATCGTGGTGGACGTAATGGAATTCGGCGACCGAGGTGTAACCGGCCTTGAGCATTTCGATGTACAGCTGACGGGCAATCACACCGAGCTGGTCGGGGCTGATTTTTCCGACGAGCCGATACATCAGATCGCGCCAGGTCCAGAAACTGTCGTTGGGATTGCCGGCCACTTCCGCCAGTCCCGCCATCGCTCGCTGGAACGCGTGGGAGTGCAGATTCGGCATCCCGGGCAGCAACGGACCGCTCAGCCGTTCGGCGCCGTCTGCGGTGGAATCGGCCTGGATTCGGGTCAACACGCCATCGGCGCTGACCTCGAGACGTACATTGTTGGCCCATCCGTTAGGCAGCAGCGCGCGTTCGGCAAAGAAGGCGGACATGGTTCAGCACCCCATCGTGTGTTATTTGTATATACATATACAGACGTTTGCCTGCCCGGTAAACTCCGGCAAGCTAGCAACTTTCATCCAATGAACAGGGATCCACCGTGCCGACTCCGCCTCCAGTCTCCCCGTTGGCCGCGAACATGGGCGACAGTCCGGCGCCCTTGTACGCCCGCGTCAAACAGATGATCACCCAGCAGATCGACAGCGGTAACTGGCCGCCGCATTACCGCGTGCCGTCGGAAAGCGAGCTGGTCAGCCAGCTGGGTTTCAGCCGCATGACCATCAACCGCGCGCTGCGGGAAATGACCGCCGACGGTCTGCTGGTACGCATGCAAGGCGTCGGTACTTTTGTCGCCGAACCGAAGAGCCAGTCCGCACTGTTCGAAGTGCACAACATCGCCGACGAAATCGCCTCCCGTGGCCATCGCCACACCTGTCAGGTAATCACCCTGGAAGAAGAGGCCGCCGGTTCCGAGCGCGCGCTGGCGCTGGACATGCGCGAAGGGCAGAAGGTCTTTCACTCGCTGATCGTGCATTACGAAAACGACATTCCGGTGCAGATCGAAGACCGCTTCGTCAACGCGCTGGTCGCCCCGGAATACCTCAAGCAGGACTTCACCCTGCAAACGCCTTACGCCTATCTGAACCAGGTCGCGCCGCTGACCGAAGGCGAGCACGTGGTCGAAGCGATCCTCGCCGAAGCGTCCGAATGCAAATTGCTGCAGATCGAGAAAGGCGAGCCTTGCCTGCTGATCCGCCGTCGTACGTGGTCGGGTCGTCAGCCGGTGACAGCGGCGCGCCTGATCCACCCCGGTTCCCGTCATCGTCTGGAAGGTCGGTTTCATAAATAAAAAGCATAAATAGAGAGCATAAATGAGCGAGTTGAAGGTTCTACGCGCCGAAGGCTACCCGCGCATGCCGTGGAAAAACGGCGGCGGCAGCACCGAGGAAATCACCCGTGACGCCGGCGCCGGTCTCGACGGATTTGGCTGGCGCCTGTCGATTGCCGACATCGCCGAATCCGGCGGCTTCTCGACCTTCGCCGGTTATCAGCGAGTGATCACGGTATTGCAGGGCGACGGCATGACCCTGTGTGTCGACGGCGACGATACCCGGCCGTTGTTACCCCTCGACCCGTTTGCCTTCAGCGGCGAAAGCCAGGTGTCCTGCACCTTGCTCGGTGGCGCAATCCGCGACTTCAACCTGATCTACTCGCCCCAGCGTTACAGCGCACGCCTGCAATGGCTGGACGGCGAACAGCGGTTTTTCAGTTCGGCAAGCACCGTGCTGGTCTTCAGCGTCAGTGAACTGCTGGAGGTCACGGTCGGTGACAGTGCGTCGCAACTCGGCCGTCATGACTGCCTGCAACTGGACGGTAACACCGGTTTGACCGAGATTGCCGTCAATGCCGGTTGCTGCGTGATTGAGCTGTCCCCGCGCTGATTCCTTCACACGCTCTGCGTGGGAACGATCAAAAACCGCTGCTTTGAAAGCAGCGGTTTTTTTTCGTCCCGACGTTCCCGAAATGCGCACCAACTTGTTACCGAACGCCCCAGCGTGGCGCAAAACCACGCTTTCGTAACAATCTCTCGCCGCCCTCAATCCACCCCACGAAAAATTTCATGAACGCCAGAGCCCTTGATTCAGGCGCTCTGCAGCCCTGTCCGGGATTTTTGTTGAACGACCCTCCAACAAGTTGGCCGCTCGATTGCATATGCTTGTATGTACAAGTAAAGACGTATGCGTATGAGTCGATCGAGACTCTCCGCAGCGTCCACTGATTCGCTTGTTGCGCACTGATGCGCACAGGCTGCTTGCCCACTGCCAGGGTTGGTTTGAATTGATCGCTGAGGAGTCTTTTTCGTGACTGACAACAAAACCACTAAGTTTCGTGACGTCGAAATCCGTGCCGCCCGCGGCAACAAGCTGACCGCCAAGAGCTGGCTGACCGAAGCGCCGCTGCGCATGCTGATGAACAACCTCGACCCGGAAGTCGCCGAGAACCCGAAAGAGCTGGTGGTCTACGGTGGCATCGGCCGCGCTGCGCGTAACTGGGAGTGCTACGACAAGATCGTCGAGAGCCTGACCAACCTCAACGAAGACGAAACCCTGCTGGTGCAATCGGGCAAGCCGGTCGGCGTGTTCAAAACCCACAGCAACGCCCCGCGCGTACTGATCGCCAACTCCAACCTGGTGCCGCACTGGGCGACCTGGGAACACTTCAACGAACTCGACGCCAAAGGCCTGGCCATGTACGGCCAGATGACCGCCGGCAGCTGGATCTACATCGGCAGCCAGGGCATCGTCCAGGGCACCTACGAAACCTTCGTTGAAGCCGGTCGCCAGCACTACAACGACAACCTCACCGGCAAGTGGGTACTGACCGCCGGTCTCGGCGGCATGGGCGGCGCCCAGCCACTGGCCGCGACCCTCGCCGGTGCCTGCTCGCTGAACATCGAATGCCAGCAGATCAGCATCGATTTCCGCCTCAAGACCCGCTACGTCGACGAGCAGGCCAAAGACCTCGACGACGCGCTGGCCCGCATCGCCAAATACACCTCCGAAGGCAAGGCTGTTTCCATCGCCCTGTGCGGCAACGCCGCTGAAATCCTTCCGGAACTGGTCAAGCGCGGCGTGCGCCCGGACATGGTCACCGACCAGACCAGCGCCCACGACCCACTCAATGGTTACCTGCCGGCCGGCTGGACCTGGGACGAATACCGCGCTCGCGCCAAGACCGAGCCAGCCGCTGTGGTCAAGGCCGCCAAGCAGTCGATGGCCGTTCACGTCAAAGCCATGCTCGACTTCCAGAAGATGGGCGTGCCGACCTTCGACTACGGCAACAACATCCGTCAGATGGCTCAGGAAGAAGGCGTCGAAAACGCATTCGATTTCCCGGGCTTCGTACCGGCCTACATCCGTCCGCTGTTCTGCCGTGGCATCGGCCCGTTCCGTTGGGCTGCGCTGTCGGGTGATCCGCAGGACATCTACAAGACCGACGCCAAAGTCAAAGAACTGATCCCGGACGACGCCCACCTGCACAACTGGCTGGACATGGCGCGCGAGCGCATCAGCTTCCAGGGTCTGCCGGCGCGTATCTGCTGGGTCGGCCTGGGCCTGCGCGCCAAGCTCGGTCTGGCGTTCAACGAAATGGTCCGCAGCGGCGAACTGTCGGCACCGATCGTGATCGGTCGCGACCACCTCGACTCCGGCTCGGTCTCCAGCCCGAACCGTGAAACCGAATCGATGCAGGACGGCTCCGATGCAGTCTCCGACTGGCCGCTGCTCAACGCGCTGCTGAACACCGCGAGCGGTGCGACCTGGGTGTCTCTGCACCACGGCGGCGGCGTCGGCATGGGCTTCTCCCAGCACTCGGGCATGGTGATTGTCTGCGACGGTACTGACGAAGCGGCCGAGCGTATCGCTCGCGTGCTGCACAACGACCCGGGTACCGGCGTCATGCGTCACGCCGATGCCGGTTACCAGATCGCCATCGACTGCGCCAAGGAACAAGGGCTGAACCTGCCGATGATCACCGGCAAATAAAGAACCTGTGGGAGCTGGCTTGCCAGCGATGGCGGCGGCACTGCTGGAATTGACGTTGCAGGTGCCGACGTCATCGCGGGCAAGCCCGCTCCCACAGGAATCGAGTAAACCGGACAGAACAATTAAAACAATCCACAGAGGTTGAATCATGGCGGGCAACACCGATCGTGCAGGCAGTAAACCGTTGATCGAAAGGCGTTCGATCGACTACATCCCGGAAGCGGAAAGACACGGTCGTCTGTTCAGTCAGTTCACCCTGTGGATGGGTGCCAACCTGCAAATCACCGCGATTGTCACCGGGGCCCTGGCCGTGGTGCTGGGCGGCGATGTGTTCTGGTCGTTGATCGGTCTGCTGATCGGTCAACTGCTGGGCGGCGGGGTGATGGCGCTGCACGCGGCGCAAGGGCCGAAGCTTGGCCTGCCGCAGATGATTTCCAGCCGGGTGCAGTTCGGCGTCTACGGCGCGGCGATCCCGATCGTGCTGGTGTGCCTGATGTACCTGGGCTTCACCGCCACCGGAACCGTGCTGTCGGGTCAGGCGCTGGGCCAGTTGTTCGGGGTCAGCGACACCGTCGGCATCCTGCTTTTCGCCAGCGTCATCGTCGTGGTCACGGTGCTCGGCTATCGGGTGATTCACTGGATCGGCCGCATCGCCAGTGTCATTGGCGTGATTGCTTTCGTGTACCTGTTCAGCCGTCTGATGAGTCAGGTGGACGTCGGTGCACTTCTTGAAATCCGTCACTTCAGCTGGAGCAGTTTCCTGCTGGCGGTGTCGCTCGCGGCCTCCTGGCAGATCGCTTTCGGCCCGTACGTGGCGGACTACTCGCGCTACCTGCCGAGCAAGGTGTCGTCGGTGAAAACCTTTTTCGCCGCCGGTGCCGGTTCGGTGATTGGTGCGCAGGTGGCGATGATCCTCGGTGTGTTCGCGGCCGCTTCGGCCAACGGGCAATTCGCCGGTCATGAAGTCGCTTACATCGTGGGTCTGGGCGGGACCGGTGCCACCGCCGCGCTGCTGTATTTCAGCATCGCGTTCGGCAAGGTCACCATCTCCACCCTGAACTCCTACGGCAGCTTCATGTGCATCGCGACCATCATCAGCGGCTTCCGTGGCCACCTGACGGTCACCCGGATGCAGCGTCTGGTGTTCGTGCTGGTGATCGTCGGCGCGGCGACCCTGATCGCGCTGCTCGGCCAGCATTCATTCCTCGGTGCGTTCAAGTCCTTCATCCTGTTCCTGCTGGCGTTCTTCACGCCGTGGAGCGCGATCAACCTGGTGGACTACTACTGCATCACCCGCGAGCGCTACGACGTACCGGCGCTGGCGGATCCGAACGGTCGCTACGGCCGCTGGAACATCCTCGGTATCAGCGTTTATGTGTTCGGGGTGCTGGTGCAACTGCCGTTCATTTCCACCAAGTTCTATACCGGTCCATTGGTAGCGGCCCTGGGGGATGTGGATATTTCCTGGATCATCGGTCTCGTGTTGCCCGCAGCGCTGTACTACGTCTGCGCGAAAAAATGGCACGGCACCGTACCCGATCGACTGATTCTGCCCGTCGAGCAGGACAGCGTTGTACAACCTAAAACAAACGGGGCCGGTCGCGCTGCGGCGCAGGCCTGATTTGGACGTGGACAGGGCTGGATGCCTCTTGACTGCCGTAAGCCAATTCATGATTAGGAGCGTCACAACAATGAAATCGAACAAGACCCTGCTGACCACATTGCTTTCCATGGGCCTGCTGGCCAGCGCCGGCGCGACCCAGGCCGCCGGCTGGTGCGAGTCCGGCAAACCGGTGAAATTCGCCGGCCTGAACTGGGAAAGCGGCATGCTGCTGACCGACGTTCTGCAAGTGGTGCTGGAGAAAGGTTACGACTGCAAGACCGACAGCCTGCCGGGCAACTCCATCACCATGGAAAACGCCCTGAGCAGCAACGACATCCAGATCTTCGCCGAAGAATGGGTCGGCCGCAGCGAGGTCTGGAACAAGGCCGAGAAGGCCGGCAAGGTCGTCGGTGTCGGCGCCCCGGTGGTGGGTGCCATCGAAGGCTGGTACGTGCCGCGCTACGTGATCGAAGGCGACGCCAAACGCAAACTCGAAGCCAAGGCGCCGGACCTGAAAAACATCGCCGACCTGGGCAAATACGCCGCTGTCTTCAAAGACGCCGAAGAGCCTTCCAAAGGCCGCTTCTACAACTGCCCGGCCGGCTGGACCTGCGAGCTGGACAACAGCGAAATGCTGAAAAGCTACGGCCTGGAAAACAGCTACACCAACTTCCGTCCGGGCACCGGTCCGGCGCTGGATGCGGCCGTGCTGTCGAGCTACAAGCGTGGCGAGCCGATCCTGTTCTACTACTGGTCGCCAACCCCGCTGATGGGGCAGATCGACGCGGTGAAACTGGAAGAGAAAGCGGGCGTCGACAAGACCGTGACCATCAAGGTCGGTCTGTCCAAGACCTTCCACGAGCAAGCGCCGGAACTGGTGGCCGTGCTGGAAAAGGTCAACCTGCCGATCGACCTGCTGAACCAGAACCTGGGCCGTATGGCGAAGGAACGTATCGAGTCGCCAAAACTGGCGAAAATCTTCCTCAAGGAACATCCTGAGGTCTGGCACGCGTGGGTGAGTGAAGGCGCTGCCAAGAAAATCGACGCGGCGCTGTAGGTCGAATTCCTCCCGGCCAACCGAGAGGCTGGCCGGGGTGTTCGCCGCAATCGCTTGATTGAGTTTCCTGATTGAGAGCCGCTTATGTTTCCCGAAAGCTTTACCTTTTCCATCGCCGACTGGGTCAACGGTTGGGTCGATGCGCTGGTCACCAACTACGGCGATGTGTTCCGCCATATCTCCGACACCCTGCTGTGGGCCATCGTCAATCTTGAAGGCCTGCTGCGCGCCGCGCCGTGGTGGTTGATGCTGGCCATCGTCGGTGTCGTGGCCTGGCATGCAACGCGCAAAGTCGTGACCACCGCCGTGATCGTCGGTCTGCTGTTCCTGGTCGGCGCTGTCGGTCTGTGGGACAAGTTGATGCAGACCCTCGCGCTGATGATGGTGGCGACGGTCATTTCGGTGCTGATCGGCGTACCGCTGGGGATTCTCTCGGCGCGCAGCAATCGCCTGCGTTCGGTGCTGATGCCGCTGCTCGACATCATGCAGACCATGCCGAGCTTCGTGTACCTGATTCCGGTGCTGATGCTGTTCGGCCTGGGCAAGGTGCCGGCGATTTTCGCCACCGTGATTTACGCCGCACCACCGCTGATCCGCCTGACCGATCTGGGCATCCGCCAGGTCGACGGCGAAGTGATGGAAGCGATCAACGCCTTCGGCGCCAACCGCTGGCAGCAACTGTTCGGCGTGCAACTGCCGCTGGCCCTGCCGAGCATCATGGCCGGGATCAACCAGACCACCATGATGGCCCTGTCGATGGTGGTGATCGCCTCGATGATCGGCGCCCGTGGCCTGGGTGAAGATGTGCTGGTGGGCATTCAGACCCTCAACGTCGGACGCGGTCTTGAGGCCGGTCTGGCGATCGTGATTCTCGCAGTGGTCATCGACCGCATTACCCAGGCGTATGGTCGGCCACGGCATGAGGTGAGCAAATGAGCAACGCAACCGTGAGCAAGATCGAAGTCAAAAACGTCTTCAAGATTTTCGGCAACCGCGCCTCGGACGCCCTGGCGATGGTCGGCCAGGGCAAGACCAAGGATCAGGTGCTGAACGAAACCGGTTGCGTGGTCGGGGTCAACGACTTGTCCCTGAGCATCGGTACCGGCGAGATCTTCGTGATCATGGGCCTGTCCGGCTCCGGCAAGTCGACACTGGTGCGCCACTTCAACCGCCTGATCGACCCGACCAGCGGCGCGATCCTGGTGGACGGCGTGGACATCCTGCAATACGACATGGAAGCCCTGCGCGAATTTCGCCGGCACAAGATCAGCATGGTGTTCCAGAGCTTTGGCCTGCTGCCGCACAAGACCGTCCTCGACAACGTCGCCTACGGCCTGAAAGTGCGCGGCGAGAGCAAGCAGCTGTGCGCCGAACGCGCGCTGCACTGGATCAACACCGTGGGCCTCAAGGGCTACGAAAACAAATACCCGCACCAGCTCTCCGGCGGCATGCGCCAGCGTGTGGGCCTGGCCCGCGCCCTGGCGGCAGACACCGACATCATCCTGATGGACGAAGCGTTCAGTGCGCTGGATCCGCTGATCCGCGCCGAGATGCAGGATCAGTTGCTGGAGCTGCAAAAGACCCTGCACAAGACCATCGTTTTCATCACCCACGACCTCGACGAGGCCGTGCGCATTGGCAACCGCATCGCGATCCTCAAGGACGGCCGCCTGATCCAGGTCGGCACGCCGAAAGAGATCCTGCATTCGCCGGCGGACGAGTATGTCGACCGCTTCGTGCAGCGGCGGGCGGCGGTGGTTTAAACGTTTGCGGTGAATTTACTGGCCCCATCGCTGGCAAGCCAGCTCCCACAGGGTCAGGCGTTGTTGCACAGATAGTGTGTACACCACGGAAACTGTGGGAGCTGGCTTGCCAGCGATGGTGGCGGTGGAGCTGCATCAATATTCAGGTTGTACGCACGAGGTTAGTGATGTCCCAGGCTGAAAAAATCGTTATCGCCGACGCTCCGATGCGTTGGCAGGATGTGGTCGCAGTCGCCCGTCACGGCGCGCAGCTCGAGCTGTCGGCGCAGACCTGGGCGCGCATTGAAAACGCGCAGGGCATCGTCCAGCGCATCGTCGCCAGCGGCGAGCGCGCCTATGGCGTGAACACCGGGCTCGGTGCGCTGTGCAACGTCTCGCTGAAAGACGAACAGCTCAGCCAGCTGTCGCGCAACACCTTGCTCAGCCATGCCTGCGGCGTCGGTCCGGTGCTGGCCGATGAGCAGACCCGCGCAATCATGTGCTCGGCGATCCGCAACTACAGCCACGGCAAATCCGGCATTCATCGCCGGGTGGTCGAAGCGCTGCTGGCACTGCTCAATCGCGGCATCACTCCGCAAGTGTCGTCCCAGGGTTCGGTGGGTTACCTGACCCACATGGCGCACATCGGCATCGCGCTGCTGGGTGTGGGCAATGTCAGCTATCGCGGGCAAGTGGTTTCTGCGCAGCAGGCGCTGGCCGAAGAAGGCCTGCAACCGGTGCAGCTCGGGGCGAAGGACGGCCTGTGCCTGGTCAACGGCACGCCGTGCATGACCGGCCTCGGTTGCCTGGCGATTGCCGACGCCACGCGTCTGGTGCAATGGGCCGACGTGATCGGCGCCATGAGCTTCGAAGCCCAGCGCGGCCAGATCGCCGCGTTCGATGCCGAGATCATCGCGCTCAAGCCGCATCCGGGCATGCAGCAGGTGGGCGTCAATCTGCGCGCCTTGCTCGATGGCAGCGAAGTGATCGCCGCCAGCAAAGGCATTCGCACCCAGGATGCACTGAGCATCCGTTCGATCCCGCAGGTGCACGGCGCCGCCCGCGATCAACTGGAACACGCGATCAAACAGATCGAAACCGAGCTCAACGGCTGCACCGACAACCCGTTGCTGCTGGGCACGCCGGACGATTTCCGGGTGATGTCCCAGGCCAACCCGCACGGGCAATCGGTAGCGCTGGCGGCGGATCTGCTGGCCATTGCAATGGCCGAAATCGGCTCGATTGCCGAGCGGCGTCTGGATCGCCTGATCAACCCGCACGTCAGCGGTCTGCCGGCGTTTCTGGTGGCCAATCCGGGGGTGAACTCCGGGATGATGATCGTGCAATACGTCGCCGCGTCGCTGTGCGCGGAAAACCGCCAGTTGGCGCAACCGGCGGTGCTCGACAACTACGTCACCTCGGGCTTGCAGGAAGACCATCTGAGCATGGGCACCAACGCCGCGCTGAAGCTGCACCGCGCGCTGGAAAACTGCACGCAGATCCTCGCCATCGAGTACCTGCTGGCGGCCCAGGCGTTTGAATTCCTCAAGGAACAGCGCTTCGGCGCGGGCACCGATACCGCCTGGCGACTGCTGCGCGAAAAAGTCCCGGCCTACGATCAGGACCGCTGGCTGGCGCCGGATATCGCCGCTGCCGCAAGCGTTCTGAAAGACACGGATCTGCTGCACAACGCATTACCGAATTTGCACTGACAACTACCCATACCAGCGTGCCAAGGCGCGGATCGTCCAAAAGACGAGAGGCGACGGATAACGGAATGCTCCGGAGCGACTGGTAGTTAATAACAATGCCTCAAAAGGAGCATTTAAATGACTGCGCTGAACCTGATCCCCGGCCAACTGAGCCTGGCCCAACTGCGTGACGTTTATCAGAACCCGGTCAAGCTGACCCTCGACAACAGCGCCAGCGCGCAGATCGAGGCCAGCGTGGCCTGCGTCGAGCAGATCCTCGCGGAAAACCGCACCGCCTACGGCATCAACACCGGTTTCGGCTTGCTGGCCTCGACCCGCATCGCCAGCGAAGACCTGGAAAATCTCCAGCGCTCGCTGGTGCTGTCCCACGCCGCCGGCGTCGGCCAGCCGATCAGCGATGAGCTGGTGCGCCTGATCATGGTGCTCAAGGTCAACAGCCTCAGCCGTGGTTTCTCCGGTATCCGTCGGGTGGTGATCGATGCGCTGATCGCCCTGATCAACGCCGAGGTCTATCCGCACATTCCGTTGAAAGGTTCGGTCGGTGCCTCCGGTGACCTCGCGCCATTGGCGCACATGTCGCTGGTGCTGCTGGGCGAGGGCAAGGCGCGCTACAAGGGCGAGTGGATGGAAGCGACCGAAGCGCTGAAAGTCGCCGGTCTGACGCCGCTGACGCTGGCGGCCAAAGAAGGTCTGGCGCTGCTCAACGGTACTCAGGTGTCCACCGCATTCGCTTTGCGCGGTCTGTTCGAAGGTGAAGACCTGTTCGCCGGCGCACTGGCGCTGGGCGGTCTGACGGTGGAAGCGGTACTCGGTTCGCGTTCGCCGTTCGATGCGCGCATCCACGCCGCCCGTGGCCAGAAAGGCCAGATCGACGCCGCTGCCGCTTACCGCGATCTGCTGGGCGAGCGCAGCGAAGTCTCCGACTCGCACCAGAACTGCGAGAAGGTTCAGGATCCGTACTCGCTGCGTTGCCAGCCGCAAGTCATGGGCGCGTGTCTGACCCAGTTCCGTCAGGCTGCCGAAGTGCTGGCTGTCGAAGCCAACGCCGTATCCGACAACCCGCTGGTGTTCGCGGCCGAAGGCGACGTGATTTCCGGCGGCAACTTCCACGCCGAACCCGTGGCCATGGCCGCTGACAACATGGCGTTGGCCATTGCCGAAATCGGCTCCCTTAGCGAGCGCCGTATCTCGTTGATGATGGACAAGCACATGTCGCAACTGCCGCCGTTCCTGGTGGCCAACGGTGGCGTGAACTCCGGCTTCATGATCGCCCAGGTGACCGCTGCGGCCCTGGCCAGCGAAAACAAGGCACTGTCCCATCCGCATTCCGTGGACAGTCTGCCGACTTCCGCCAACCAGGAAGACCACGTGTCGATGGCCCCGGCCGCCGGCAAGCGCCTGTGGGAAATGGCCGAGAACACGCGCGGGATTCTGGCGGTGGAATGGCTGGCGGCGGTGCAGGGTCTGGACCTGCGCAACGGCCTGAAGACTTCGGCCAAACTGGAACAGGCCCGAGGGATTCTGCGTCGCGAAGTGCCGTTCTACGAGAAAGACCGCTTCTTTGCGCCGGACATCAATGCGGCGACCGAGTTGCTGGCTTCGCGGGTTCTGACTGAACTGGTTCCGGCGAAACTGCTGCCTAGTTTGTAAGCGTTTTTCAAGGGGGATTTTTGTCGTCCGGGAAACCGATCCCCCTCACCCCAGCCCTCTCCCCCAAGGGGGAGAGGGGAAAGGGAGCAGATCTTCATCGTTTTCAGAACCTGAGTTCGACTCAAGAATTTCAGGTCGATGTACCTCGCAAGAACAACCCGGTCAGTCCCCTCTCCCTCCGGGAGAGGGCTAGGGTGAGGGGGCTTTGAAGGCTACTCACCAAACAGATCCGGAGAAGAGGGGAAAGGGAGCAGATCTTCATGATTTTCCAGACTTGAGTTCGACTCGGTATTTCAGGTCGATGTACCTCGAAAGAACAACGCGGTCAGTCCCCTCTCCCTTCGGGAGAGGGTTAGGGTGAGGGGGCTTTTGAAGGCTGCCCACCAAACAGAATCCAACGGAGGCCTACAGTGAAAACCCTCTGGCAACACTGCCACGTCGCAACCATGGCGCAAGGCGTCTACTCGATCATCGAGGATGCGGCCATCGTGACGTCCGGTGCACTCATCGAGTGGATCGGCCCGCGCAGCCAATTGCCGTCAGGTGAATACCCGGCGGTCAATGACCTGCAAGGCGCGTGGGTCACCCCCGGCCTGATCGACTGCCATACCCACACCGTGTTCGGCGGCAACCGCAGCGGCGAATTCGAGAAGCGTCTGCAAGGCGTCAGCTACGCGGAGATCGCAGCGGCCGGCGGCGGCATCGCCAGCACCGTGCGCGCCACCCGCGAAGCCTCGGAAGACGAGCTGTTCGCCAGCGCCGCCAAACGCCTGAAAAGCCTGATGCGCGACGGCGTGACCACGGTCGAAATGAAGTCCGGCTACGGCCTCGATCTGGCCAGCGAGCGCAAGATTTTGCGGGTCATCCGTCGCCTCGCCGCCGAGCTGCCGATCAGCGTGCGCAGTACCTGCCTGGCCGCCCACGCATTGCCGCCTGAATACAAGGACCGCGCCGACGATTACATCGATCACATCTGCGCCGAGATGCTGCCATCGCTGGCCGCCGAAGGGCTGGTGGATGCGGTGGATGCGTTCTGCGAATACCTGGCGTTCTCCCCGGGGCAGGTCGAGCGGGTGTTCATCGCCGCGCAAAAACTCGGGCTGCCGGTGAAGCTGCACGCCGAACAATTGTCGTCGCTGCACGGTTCCAGCCTCGCGGCGCGCTACCACGCATTGTCCGCCGATCACCTGGAGTTCATGGACGAAGCCGACGCCATCGCCATGGCCGAATCCGACACCGTCGCGGTGCTATTGCCGGGTGCGTTCTACTTCCTGCGCGAAACCCAATTGCCGCCGATGGAAGCCCTGCGCAAACACAAAGTGAAAATCGCCATCGCCAGCGACCTCAACCCCGGCACCTCGCCGGCGCTGTCATTGCGCCTGATGCTGAACATGGCCTGCACCTGCTTCCGCATGACCCCGGAAGAAGCCCTGGCCGGCGCCACCATTCACGCGGCGCAAGCTTTGGGCATGGCTGATACCCACGGCTCACTGGAAGCCGGCAAGGTCGCGGATTTTGTCGCCTGGCAGATCGACCGGCCGGCGGATCTGGCTTACTGGCTCGGTGGTGAACTGGACAAACGCGTCGTGCGTCACGGCGTTGAATCAAGTCTGTAGGAGAGCGGTTGTGGATAAGGTTCTGAACTTCAAACAAGGTCGCGTGCCGCTGCTGATCAGCATGCCCCACGCCGGTGTGCGCCTGACTCCGGCAGTCGAGGCCGGGTTGATCCCGGACGCGAAAAGCCTGCCGGACACCGACTGGCACATTCCGCAGCTCTACGACTTCGCCGCCGAACTGGGCGCCAGCACCCTGGCGGCCGAGTACTCGCGATTCGTGATCGACCTGAACCGGCCGTCCGACGACAAACCGCTGTACGCCGGCGCCACCACCGGTCTGTACCCGGCGACATTGTTCGATGGCATTCCATTGTTCAAGGAAGGGCAGGAGCCGTCGAAAGAAGAACGTGCGACGTATCTGGAGCAGATCTGGACGCCGTACCACCGCACCTTGCAGGAAGAGCTGGCGCGGCTGAAGGCCGAGTTCGGTTATGCGCTGCTGTTCGATGCGCACTCGATTCGTTCGATCATCCCGCACCTGTTCGATGGCAAGCTGCCGGATTTCAACCTTGGCACCTTCAATGGCGCCAGTTGCGATCCACAACTGGCCATGCAACTGGAAGCGATCTGCGCCCGCCACGACGCCTACAGCCATGTGCTGAACGGACGCTTCAAGGGCGGCCACATTACCCGTCACTACGGCAACCCGGCCGAGAACATCCACGCCGTGCAACTGGAGCTGGGCCAGTGCACGTATATGGAAGAGTTCGAACCGTTCCGCTACCGCGCCGATCTGGCGGAGCCGACGCGGGTGGTGCTGAAGGAATTGCTGCAAGGGCTGCTCGCCTGGGGCAAAAAGCACTACAACTGAGTCTGTTCTGATCGTTCCCACGCTCTGGACTGACCCCGACAAATT